>NZ_JBASYM010000032.1:0-23003 GCF_049277495.1 Sulfuricurvum sp.
TAACGCTTACGATCACTTGGATCTAACCAACGTTTACGGATACGGATACTAACCGGTGTAACTTCGAGAAGCTCATCGTCTTCGATCCACTCTAATGCACGCTCAAGGTTCATATCGCGTGGCGGAACAAGTTTAATCGCTTCGTCTGCTCCAGAAGAACGGACGTTTGATTGTGCTTTTCCTTTAATCGGGTTTACATCGAGATCATTCGTACGGCTATGCTCACCGATGATCATCCCTTTGTATACTTTCGTTTGAGGAGCTACGAAAAGGACACCGCGATCTTGGAGGTTGAACAATGAGTACGCCAACGCAACACCGTCTTCCATAGAGATCAACGCTCCGTATTGGCGGCTCTCAACGCTTCCGGTATAAGGACGGAACTCAAGGAACGAGTGATTCATTACACCCTCACCTTTAGTATCGGTCAAGAACTGGCCGCGGAAACCGATCAAACCACGTGCAGGAATTTCGAACTCTACGCGTGTAAAGCCCTCACCCATCGGTACCATCGCTGTCATTTCCGCTTTACGGCGGCCAAGACGCTCGATGATCGTACCTGCATTGTCAGCCGGAAGGTCAACAACGAGATGCTCGAACGGTTCACATTTGACCCCTTCGATCTCTTTTACGATAACTTCAGGACGTCCGATACCGAACTCGAAACCTTCACGGCGCATATTTTCAGCAAGAATCGTAATTTGAAGCTCACCACGACCGGAAACGATAAATTTACCTTCTCCAACCGTTTCGTAACGCATTGCTACGTTGGTGTTCATTTCCGCTTCTAGACGCTCACGGATTTTGTTTGCCGTAACGTGTTTACCCTCTTGACCTGCAAGGGGAGAGTCATTAACCGAGAAAACAACGGTCAAGGTAGGCTCTTCGATGTGCATCGGATCAAGCGGCATAGGATTTTGCGGATCACAGATAGTGTCCCCTACGTCTACCGTTTCGATACCGGCAACGGCAACGATGTCACCTGCTTCAGCCGTTTGGATCTCCATACGGTTAAGACCCATAAATCCGATAAGTTTAGAGATTTTACCCTTAACCATTTCGCCGTCAGCTTTTGCAAGGAGGATATTATCCCCTTTTGAAATGCGTCCGTTGAAGATACGGGCAATACCGATTTTACCAACATAATTATCGTAGTCCAATGTGAAAACTTGTAATTGTGTCGGGTTCTCAGGGTCACCGGTAGGTTCAGGCACTTTTTCTAGGATGGTGTTGAACAAACACGTGAAATCGCCATCAGGGTCAGTCATATTTAGTTTCGCCATACCATCACGCGCTGCTGCATAGATGATTGGGAAATCAAGCTGATCTTCCGTTGCGTCCATTGCTACGAAAAGGTCGAATACTTCGTCCACTACGCGCTCAGGATCAGCGGAAGGTTTGTCGATTTTGTTAATAACAACGATTGGCTTGAGTCCAAGCGCTAACATTTTTTTAACAACAAATTTAGTTTGAGGCATAACACCTTCATACGCATCGACAAGGATCAACGCACCGTCAACCATTTTCAAAACACGCTCAACTTCTCCACCGAAGTCGGCGTGGCCCGGAGTATCGATAACGTTAATTTTGTGATCGCCGTAGCGAATCGCAGTGTTTTTAGAAAGAATGGTGATCCCGCGCTCTTTTTCAAGGGCGTTAGAGTCCATAGCTCTTTCATTCACTTGTTCGTGGCTGCCATATGTTCCAGATTGCTTGAGCAATCCGTCAACTAGAGTCGTTTTACCGTGGTCAACGTGCGCGATTACGGCGATATTACGAATTTTTTGCATTGCTGTCCTTTTAGATAGGGCAAAGATTTTCGCGGATTATATCTCACATAAGGTTAAGGAAATGTTAAGACACAACAATACTATTACCATTTGTTGACTTTCATTAGTGGAATATTTTTTGCTTTCTATATTTACTTTAAATAATAAAAGGGCACCTGCAGTGTGCCTATAAGGATCACCTATGATCATTCAAAGCAAAGAGACGAAAGGACAAGCTTCCTTAATCGAGTTGCTCGGCGGCACACAAAAAAAGAGCAGCACCAAAAGCAATGATATGTTTTCCAAGCTTCTCCTGTCTCTCACGGCAGACAAAAATAATCCTAAAACGGATTTAACAAAAGCGCTTGTCACCAATAGCAATGAAAAAGCAGAAACGTCCAAAACACTCAATCCCCGGACCGATTCCTCTAAATCGTTCACTACCGTTATCGATCCCAAAAAAGCGCAAGACAAATCTTCCCTTCAACAGCTTCTATCCGGCAATGACCAACCGCAGGAAAATACTCCCGAAAATACTCTATTTTCAAAAGTGCTTTTAGAGGGCCTCAGCAGTGATCAAGTCCGCACGATGATCAACCGTGCCAAAGATTATCTGAAAAATGAAATCGCATCTAAGGCACCCGAATACAAAGCCGATCCGAAAACCCTTCCGAAAACACTGCTCGGGCTAGTTCAGCTTGCGGACAAAATGGGGCTCAACCCTCAAAGCATTACCCTCTCCACTCTGTTTACCCAACCTTCAGAACAGACAGTTTTTACTCCGGAACTCCTCTCTAAGCCGCTTTTGGAGATGAAAGCGTTAACGACAGCTCCGGTCACGGCTACCCCTTCTAGCCCGACATCTGAAGCCATTTCTCAACTTCTGAGTGAGATAAAAAGCAAAGAAAACGGATCGAAAAGCGCGCCAAAAAGCGAAGTTGCCGCAACAAATTCAAAAAATGACGTATTTAAAGCAGAAATGAAAGGGGATGTCCTCCGAAAAGAAAGTGAGCACAAACAACCTCTCTCAGCCCTTCTCCAGACACTTGACAAATCGGCAGAAGTACCCGCAGCGGATCTGTCAACGAAAGATATTTCCTCCAAACCGGCAGAGGCAAAGGTAAATGTATCTGCCAAAACCGATGGACTCATCAGCCTGTTAAAAGGCGAGCCTCCAAAAGAAGAAGAGATTAAAAGTGGTTCCAACACTAAAAATGATGCCGATATGACGAAAACACACCAAGCACCAAAAGCCGATGCATTGGAAGTCAAAACCAAAGAAGCGGCACAAAGCATGCGTTATTTTGCGACGGATCTGAAAGAAGCAGTCGATAGCTACAAACCTCCGTTTACCCGTTTATCAATGACCCTTAATCCTGAAAAGCTCGGGGAAGTCGAAGTAACGCTGGTTCAGCGCGGCAATAATGTCCATGTCAATATTCAATCCGCCAATACGAACAGCGTCGCATTTTTAGCGCACAATGCAACGGAACTTAAAGCCCAATTGGCAAGCCAGGGTATTAGCAACGCGACAATGAACTTTATGTCCGGCGGGGATGGACAAAACCAAAACCCGGGACAGCAGCAGCAAAATCAGCAGCAGCAGCAAAATCGGTTCAGGGCTTATGAGTCGCTCAAAGATATCGAGCTAAACGGCGAGCATTTAAGTGCTCTTGAAATCATCATTCCGCATTACGCGTAAACCAAACCAAGGAGATTATTATGGCAATCGATGCATATGGCAATACGGTAACCAGTTCAACTACAACCACAGCGTCGTCCAGTACGACCAACCCCAACGGTACGTTAGGAAAAGACGACTTTTTGAAACTCCTCTTACTGGAGCTCAAATACCAGGATCCGACCTCTCCGATGGACAGTGAAAAAATATTGACGCAGACATCCCAGCTTGCGACATTGGAATCCTCTGAAAATACGAACAAAGCGCTCGAAGCCTTAGCCGCTTCGCTCACTTCGTCCATGCAATACTCCGGCATTTCCGCGATCGGAAAAATTGCCGACACGGGAAGCAATGCAATCGTTTTGGAAGAAGGTTCCACCAGCGATTTCCAAATCTACTTTCCGAATGACGCCACTAGCGGAAATGTCAATATTATGGATGTCAATGGGAATATCCTCAAAACGATGCCGATCGGTGCGACCAATGCAGGCGTCGCCCAATACAGCTGGGATGGTACGAATAACAACAATGTTCCTTTGGATGCCGGAATCTATTATGCAGAATCAACCTACACGAAAACGGACGGGACGACAGCCACATCCCGTGTCGGCCTCTATCCGATTGAATCGATCAAATTTGACAGCGGTAAAACGTACGCTAAACTCGGATCAAGCTATGTTGACTTTAGCACGATTAAAGAGATTACGGGAGGCTGATCATGACACAGGGATATTATGCAGCCATATCAGGAATGCAGACCAATCAGTATGGAATGGATGTTATTTCAGATAATTTGTCCAATATCTCCACGACTGCATACAAAAGCGCATCAGCAGAGTTTGCCGACCTTTTTAGTAAAGTGATCACAGTCGGCAATACCCCGACTTCCAATGATGTCGGCTATGGTACAAAACTGCAGGCAACCAGTTTTCAATTTACACAAGGCTCCCTTATGCCCTCCGATCGCTTCAATGATCTCGCTCTTGAAGGAAACGGATGGTTCGGTGTCACAGCGAACAATCAAATGGCCTATACCCGTGATGGCAGTTTTGCTTTTGATACGTACCAAAAAGTAAACGGAGACGTAAACTCCTCTACCGATCGCCTAGTGACGGCCGATGGACAGTTTGTCACCGGAACGATGCTCACGAACTTTGCCTACAATGGCGCATTTGATTACGGAGATCAAGAGAGCAACGGTGCCGTTGGCGCATTCGTCCTCAATAATCCGACCAACGACGCCGAACTGGGAGGAGTCAGCAGTCAAGGTCTCCTTGAATTCCCGACACGTCTTGCTTATCCGGTAGAAGCAACGACCCAAACAACGTTTTTCGGAAATCTCGGTATTGCCAATGAGACACGTACGATCAGTGCCGACGTCATCAGTGGAAAAAACGAAAACAACCGGCTCAAACTCACCTTTACCCAAAGTGCCGTTCAGCCTTCGGAGGGAGTCTCCTGGGATGTGGTTGCAACGGTAACTTCCAATGACGGAAGTGTCGTTTACGATACCCAAAACGGGCAGGCCGTCTTCGGTTCTGCAGGCGATCTCAGCAGCTTTAACATCACCTCAATGGATAACGACGGGACACCGGTTGCGGTAGATTTGGGAACGGCTTACAGCGGAGTCATTTCTATCGACGGTGTCGGTGTCAGCGGATCATCGCGTTCAAACGGAGTATCGGGGGGTACGCTGACAAAATACGGTATCAATGCCAATGGCGTTATCGTCGCCGATTTTTCCAACGGCCGCCAAAGCGCTATCGGCCGTATTGCGGTATACCACTTTCAAAACGACCAAGGACTGAACCGTGACGGCGGAACGTATTATGCTGAAACGTCCAACAGCGGCAAACCTCTATTTTGGACGGACGCAAACGGAAACACGATTACGGGGGCAACCGTTCGAAGCGGTGCCTTAGAAGGGTCAAATGTCCGGATGGATGTCGGATTAACCGAAATGATCGTAAGCCAGCGTGCCTATCAGGCCAATTCTAAAACAATTACTACGGTAGATGAGATGATTCAAAAAGCGTTGCAAATGCACCGATAGGTTTTGGTACATATTTTGCTTATAATTTTTACTTTGTCATAAAAAGGACATATCATGTTGAAATCACTTTTCGCAGGCGTCACCGGATTGCAGTCACACCAGATTGCCATGGACGTTGAATCGAATAACATCGCTAACGTTAACACGATCGGTTACAAGTATTCACGTGCCAATTTTTCCGATTTACTCGCCCAGACGAATCAGATCGCGACAGCTCCGCAAGGATCACTGGGCGGAAAAAATGCCGTTCAAGTCGGATTGGGAACAAGCATAAACTCCATCACACGGATCCATTCACAAGGGTCCATTCAAAATACCGATAAAAATACCGACGTCGCTATTCAAGGGGACGGATTTTTCATCGTTTCTCCTGATGGCGGGAATACCTATAAATACAGCCGTTCCGGTGACTTTAAATTTGATGCGGCCGGAAATTTCGTCGATAACAACGGCTTTATCGTCCAAGGCTGGTCTCGCGATTTAGATACCGGACTTGTCGATTCAACGGCACCGATCAGCAATATCCAAATCCCGCCGGGACTGACTACACCGGCTCAGCCGAGCTCCGAAGTTGTCGTTAAAGCGAATCTGAGCGCCAGTACGTTGATCACTCAATATTCGCCGACCTATGAAACAGATGCGGCCGGGGTTCCTATTAATACGAACGGAATGCCCGTACCGATCAACGGTGAAGACATGGGTGTCATGTTTAATGCCAGCGGTCAGGCTTTCTCTCTTACCTCTGCGACCGGCACTGTTCCGGGTACCGGCGGAGACGGTATTTTTATCAGTACTGACGGAGGGGTCACTTATGCCGAGTTTCGCTATACCAGTACGCTTGCGGATGTTACGACTACCGGTACCGGCGTAGCCGGAGGGGCAGTGCCTCCTGCGCAAACCAGCGGCGCCGCCTCTACCAACGCAGATGTCTATTATTTTAACAGCACCAAAGATTTACAGCTTGCGATAACCGACTGGACGACGGCGAATGTCCTCAACCCGGGAACTTCGGTAGGCGCCACGGTTACCTACAATGCTCAAGGTAAACTTCAAATCTCCAATGCAGCGGGTGCAACCGACCTGAGTATCAATGTTGCCGGTATTACCGATGCCGCCACCGTCAAAAATGATATTTTTACCTCTAACTTTCTAACGCTCGGCGGTAATATTGTGGCCGGATCAACTTCCGCAAAACAATCCCAGGCCGTCAACGCGGCAACACACTCTGCGAGTATTGATGTCTTTGACTCACTGGGAAGTAAACATACCCTCAAAATCGATTTTCGCAAACAATCCAGCAGTGCCACTGCCGGTGTAACCTGGAGCTATACCGTTTCGGTTCCAAAACCCGCCGATATCGGGGGAGTCGCACCGTACGAAAACATCCTTAATCCTGCCGGATTGATTACGTTCGACACAACCGGTGCGTTAGCAGGATACAGTGTTCCGGCCATCGATTTTACCGGAAACAACGGCTCGACACCGAATCAGTCGATTAACTTGAATTTCGGTACGATCAACGGATTTGACGGTATCACCAGTTTTGACAATCCATCCGGTACCAGCGGTATTTCACAAGACGGTTTCCCCGGCGGTGACCTGGTCGGAATCCGAATCGATCAAAGCGGTACACTGGTAGGATCTTTCTCTAACGGTCGCTCCTTCGGTCTAGCGCAAATCGGAATGGCAAAATTTGCAAATAATGAAGGGCTTGTCAGTGATGGCGGGAACGTTTATTTGCAATCGGCCAACTCCGGGGACCCGATTATCGGAACAGCCGCAACAGCTGGACGCGGATTTATGCAAGCATCATCGCTCGAAGCGTCCAATGTCGATTTATCGAAATCGCTGACCAATCTGATCATTATTCAGCGCGGATATCAGGCAAATGCCAAAACGATTACGACATCCGATACCCTTCTCGAAACTCTTCTCGGCATCAAACGTTAACGCGCTTTGCGTGTTAGCGGCTTTGTTATTGCCGTTTTTAATTTAATCCGAATAAAATTTTGATCTTCACAGGCCGATAATAGACATGCGGCTGCCTCATTGAGGCAAATAATGATTGATTGATAACGTATTTGTTAGGGAGATAGACCCGGCAAGTAAGGAGGTCTTGCCGATGCTTCGAAACTTAAGGAGTGAGTGATGAAAAAAACTTCTCCCTTGACTTGCTGCTGTCAATTGGGATAGTTGAATTATGAAACAAATTAGTAAACAAACAGTAATAACGTTATATCTCGCACTAATTTTTAACGCCATAGGAATAAAATCCCTACAGCTACGCTAACGCTAAGTATTCTTCAGCAGAAGGCTCAGTGCACTGGTGCACTTTAATTTGTAACTAGCTAAAATATCACCATGAGATGGCGAACCCTAAAAACAAAGAGACAGCATCAACCCCAGTCCGCTAAAATTAAAATAGACTACGCCCCTTTTTGGCCGCGTGCTTTGGGATTTCTCACGGATATTTTTATGATCGGTTTGCCGATTTCACTGTTGATGATGATGTTTTTCGGCTATGATCAGATACATACGGCCAGCGGTTTGGATGTTATTGTCAATGATCCAAAAGCCCACACGAATCCCCCGAATCCGATCGCTTCGATCTTGCAAATAGCGCTCTTTCTCACTACCTATGTATGGTTCTGGCATGCCAGCGGCCAGACTCCCGGGAAAAAGCTCGCCCGTATACGTGTGGTAGATGCCAAAACTCTTGAAAATGCATCCTATTGGAGACTCTCCCTCCGTTTTATCGGTTACTTTATCTCCCTGATTACACTGATCGGTTTCTTTATCGGGCTATTGCGCAAAGACAAACGCTCCCTTCATGATCTCCTAAGCGGCACTGCCGTTATCCGCGCCCACTAAACGTGTCTGCTTTAATTGCCTCATTTTATTTCTTCTATTTTGCCCTGATAGGGGTCCATGTCATTTTTGTCCCCAAGATTCTTGCAATGGTCGGCTATGATCCGCTTCATATCGGTATTGTTCTGGCCTCTGCACCGCTGGTACGCTTTGCCATGCCGTTTCTCTTTCTCAAAGGATTTCGGCTGGGTCAGCGGACTTTTTTTACCGCGCTCTTCTTAATGGCCTTGGGTGCGGGAGGATTTTATCCCGCACTCACGCACTTTTATCCTCTTCTGGGGGTCAATATCCTCTTTGGGATCGGAATATCTCTGGTATTGCCCTACATTGAAGTGATTGCGCTCGAGAGGATCGGCAAAGAGCGCTACGGCCGTATCCGCCTCTTTGGCTCATTCGGATTTATCGCGGTTGCGTTAGTCTTGGTCAAATTTCTCACAACCCCCTATATCGGAATCGATTTTTTAATTTCTATGGCATTGACCACACTTCTCTTCGGAGCCATTATCGGATTCAGACAAAGGCTTACCTCCTCTTCGGAATGTCTGCCGGGTGAAGAATCGTGCCGATTTTCCGTTATTAATCATATCCCTTTGTGGATCGGTTTTTTTCTGATGCAGGTCAGTTTCGGTCCGTTTTACAACTTTTTTACGATCTATGCCACTGATCACGGTGTCCCTTTGGAAACCACCGTTTGGCTCTGGAGTTTCGGGGTCATCGCGGAGATTATCATGTTCTATTTTCAAGGTCCTCTGCTGCGCCGGAATCTTCTCACTATACTCCAGATCACCGCTTTTATCACCGTCTTACGATGGAGTATTGTGGCTCTTTTCCCCGACTCTACCCTTCTGCTGTTTGCATCACAAAGTCTTCACGCCTTCAGTTTTGCCCTTTTCCACTCTGCCTCCATCGCGATTTTATTTCATCTCTACAGCGCACGGCGGCTCTCTCAACAGTTTTTCTTTGGAATATCGTACGGTTTGGGTGGGTTTATAGGGGCGGTAGGTTCAGGAGTACTCTATCAGTATACTCCCGCTTATCTGTTTGCGGGAGGTGCCGTTGCGGCACTCGCCGCAGGAATCGCCTTTCGGCTCTACGCGGCTAAGAATCAAGTCTCTCGTTAATAATCGATAATCAAAGAGACCAGAAATGTCCGGTCTGTCGAAACAGACGGAGGGGGCGGAGTATTAACGTAATCGATTTTATAGCTTACCCCCATAGAAAGAGAGCTATTAATCTTATTTTCAATCCCTGTTTTGCTGTAAAAAAAGTAATTCCGGGTCTCTTCCAGATTAACGCGATACGTCGCTTCTTGAATCAATTTTAATGTCTCTTGAATCTGCCATTTATAGATCCCACCTATTTTACTCGAAAAATAACTCTCGGATGGGAGTTCGCTCGGCTTGTCCTGCGCATACAAAAGGTTGGCTTGCAGATCGAGGTTATGTTCCGAGCAATCAATCACTTTTGCTCCGACACCGGGCCCGGTATAGGCCTGATAATCAAATCCGCTAAAGCTGTCTTGTTTGTACCCGATCATATAGTTTAGCGAGTAGACTTCATCCCACTGGTAATCGTAATTGAGTTCCGATGACCACTTATTCTTGCTGACACTGCCGCTGTTGGTAGAACGGTATGCATCGGCATGAGCCCTAAAGACATGCTTCTCCAGCGTGGTTTTAGCATTTCCTTCAAAGGCGAGGGAGGTCGTATCCGTGTTGCCTTTCGTATTGATATACGAGAGTTCACTGTGGGTAACGATCTCCCCGTCTTTCTCCGGAGTCGGGCATACATTTGCCCCCCATCCTGCTGCTGTGAGGATTATGATCGACGTGAAAGAGCGAATCATAATTCCCCTCTTCGCACATGCAGATCCATTTGAGGAAAGGGAATCGAAATATTGTTGGCATCAAATGCCAGCTTGACCGATTCGGTGATTTCAAACATTACATCCCAGTAAAGATCGACCGGAACCCACGGTCTGGCGTAAAGCTGTACCGAGTTATCTGCCAATGCTCCGACAACGACAATGGGAGCAGGTTCGGAAAGTACGTTCGGATGAGAGAGAAGGACATTCAGTACAACCTCTTTGGAGAGTTTTAAATCATCTTTATAGTCAATATCAAACACCAAATCGATGCGGCGTTTTTCATTGCCGGTGTAATTGATGATATTCCCCGCAATCAAAGCACCGTTAGGGATAATAATCGAGCGGTTATCGGCGGTGGTCAATGTCGTTGAAAAAAGGTTCATGGATTTCACATTCCCCATAACCCCTGATGCTTCGATAAAATCACCCACTTTAAAAGGGCGAAAAAAGATGATCAATACGGCGGCACCGACATTCGAAAGGGTATCTTTGAGCGCCAAACCGATGGCAAGCCCTGCGGCACCGAATATGGCGACAAACGATGTCGTTTCGACACCGAGATTGCTGATCGCCGCAATGATGACCAGAATAATCAGCGCAACATAAGTTGCATTCACTGCAAACGAAACGAGCGTCGGATCGACTTTCGCTTTGTCCATCGCTTTTTTAATCAGCGCGACGACTTTTCCCGAAACCCATCGCCCGATCAAAAAGATAAGGAGAGACCCTAATATCTTAATCCCGTACTCTGTTGTGTATTGGGCTGCCAGTTCCGTATATTTTTCTACTTGTGTCAACATCCGATCTCCTTTAGCGATACTCTACGATTTGTGTTATCGGAAGCCGTTTTTGCTCGCTTTGAGGATTCACGCGGTATCCGAATGCACAAAGCAGGGCGACATATCGTCCCTCCGGGAGGTCGAGGATCGCTTCAACCTCTTCTTTATCGAACCCTTCGATCGGGCAGCTGTCGATTTTGAGGGTTGCCGCGTAGGTCATCATATTAGCCGCTGCGATATAACACTGCTTTGCTGTCCAATTTTCCAATAACAGTTCATCGTTCTCGATATCGGCGAGATAGTTTTTATACACACCCATATAAGTGTCCACCATCTCGGCAGATAATCCGCGCCGTTCAAACATTTTGCGGACATAGGGTGTTCCGCTTCGGACGACATTATTATCGGTCGTGAAAACGATGAGTTCGGAACAATCGGTAATCTGGCTTTGGTTCCAGCATGAAGGTTTAAGCGCTTTACGCAGCTTCTCATTGCGGACGACAATCAGCCGCCACGGCTCCATTCCAAAAGAAGAAGGGGAAGTACGGGCCACTTCCAAAAGGGAGTCGAATTCCTCAGCCGGGATTTGCTTTTCGGTATCGAACACTTTGCAGGCATGACGAAATGCCATTGCATCTAAGAACTGGGACATAAATAACCTCGCTGTCGTTCTAATATTTGCGTTATTTTAACGTAGAGTTCTTTATGGGGAGTAACAAGGGTCTCCAGCAGAGGTCGGTATTTAAGATAAGTACCCCACGCTATCATCGAAGGATTCGGCCGTCCCCGTGCGATCAGTTCAAAACTCACCGCCGCGTTAATAAACCCTTTCCATAGCCGTATCTCATCATCATCCTCAAAACGGCGAAGATACCATATCTGTTCCAAATCCTCGTGAGCATCGTAATAGCGCTCCTCTGTGATTGAGCAAACAAACGCTTCGCACGCTTTTGTTATACCCGTAAGTTCTTGCGCCAATACCCTCTCCCACCCCGCAAACTGATACAAACATGATCGGGAAATTTAGCTCTAAACTCTTTGAGACGCTCTTTAGACGATTTACCGCTGTCGCAATAAAATACAAACACACTGCCGGCAGGCTCTGAACGCAGCAGAGGAGGACTGTACGTTAGTGTCTCCGTACCGCTGATCGGGTTTAAAATCGTATCGATCAACAGAACTTTAACCCCCTCTGCTTCTAACACGCGTTTGTTCCGTAAATACTCTTCCTGCGTCCATTCATCGACATTCAGATCGACCATATTCTTTTCCCATCGGTTATTTTATGAGAGTTTATCAAAGCTATAAAGGCTTTAGCCTTAGGATTTTAGGCTACACTTACACTATGGCAAAAAAAAAGAAAAAAATGATCAAACTCAACCAATCCATCCGCCATTTTTTCGGCGATGAAGGATTTGACGAGGGGATAGAGAGGGTTCCGACCGAATCGCTTATCGCCCTCGCCCATACATTGGGAGTTTTTAACGGAACAACCGATAAAACAACCCTTATTAAAACCTTCCGCCGTTTGTGGTCGGAGGGGGAGAGCGAAAACCGCGCACTGATCGTCGAGTTTTTCAAACAAGAGGGGAAAACCTACCCTAATCCGAAACCCAAAGAGAAGCCTCATGAGCGGGAAGAGAAAATCGACGAACTGCTCGAATCGTTCGACATTACTTCCGATGAGCGCAGAGCGCTGCATGCCTCATTTATCGATATCCGTACCCGTAAAATCACTCCGGAAAAAATAGCGGCGAAACTCGAGCATATCCGATATACCCACAAACGCGAAGCACTCGAAAAAGCGCTCGAGGGAAAATTTAATTTTGATGATACGTTAGAGTATTATGCCCCTATCGCCTATCATGTAGATAATGAAACTTTTACCAAAATCCATATCCTCAAAACGCCTCCGCTGAATGGGAAAAGGCTCCATGAGGAAGCTTTAGAAATTTTGGTGCCCGAAATCAGTGAGCTCAAGTCGGCACTAACCGCTCAAAAACAAGAGCAAACCAATCTGTTTTTAGCCTCCCTCAATCTCTCATCGCACCGTTATTTATCGAAAGAACAGATTATTGCCACCCTCAAAAGTGCTCCCCCTTCGGTCCAAACCTACGGGGCTCTCAGCAGCGAGATTGTACGGGATGTTTGTACGCGTCATCTCCATATCCCTCTCACCTCCGTCGGGAGTGAGGATTTGATGATCGAGATTGAGAAACAGCTCACTCTCCCTCACCGCAAAGAACCCCTCAGCTATACCCTCTCCCTTCATCTCGATGCGCACGAACTGAGCCGCCAAATCTGGAACGAAGAAGAACTCACCGTCACCGCGATGGTACAAGAGCAAAGTGTTCATGAAGAGAGGGCTTTTCTGGAAGAGCTTTCCCATCTGATTGAGGAATGCCACACGCGTGCCAAACTTTTGGAGATGAGCGATGATACCCTTTACGGCATAGTCTATGAGCTTCTTTTCCCGTACCTCACCCATACTCCGCATATCAGTTCCAAAACGTCTCGCCGCGTCCTCTTCTCTTTCGATCAGCGCATCGCAAACGAGCTTCTCAAACGTCAACGCCAGGCACTCCTCGCCCGGACAGTCCGCGATTTTAAAAACCTCTTTCCGCTCGCCCGTTCTCTTCGCCGCCGTCTTATTTTCCACACCGGCCCGACAAACAGCGGTAAAACCTATACGGCGTTTCAACAGCTCAAAAAAGCTGGGACGGGATACTATCTCGCCCCTTTGCGGTTGCTGGCATTGGAGGGGTATGAAACGCTTCGGGAGCAAGGGGTCAGTGCTTCACTTATCACCGGAGAGGAGCAGCTTCTCGATGAAGATGCCACCCATATCAGTTCTACGATCGAGATGCTGAACTTCGAGACGGAAGTAGATTGCTGCGTCATCGATGAGGTACAGATGATCGATGACCGGGACCGCGGATGGGCATGGGCCAATGCCATCATCGGGGCTCCCGCGAAAACCGTTATCATGACCGGATCACCCAATGCCCGCGAAGCCGTCATCGCCTTGGCAGAGTATCTGGGAGAACCGCTGGAAATCATCGAATTCGAGCGCAAGAATCCTCTGGAACTGCTCAAATCTCCCACCCCGATCGATGCTATCGAACCGCAAAGCGCAATCATCGCCTTTACCCGCTCCAATGCCCTGCGTCTCAAACAGCAGCTCTCCAAAACCTATCGTACCAGTGTTATTTACGGAAACCTAAGCCCTGAAGTGCGCCGTGAAGAGGCGCGCCGGTTCCGCGAAGGAGAAACCGATATTCTGGTTGCCACCGATGCGATCAGCATGGGACTGAATCTCCCCATCAAAACGCTGCTGTTTTCAAAAGCCGACAAATTCGACGGCCAAAATCAGCGCAATCTCACCGCAACCGAAGTACGTCAGATTTCAGGTCGCGCGGGGCGGTATGGCCTAAGCGAAAAAGGATACGTCGGCGCCCTCACTAGTGATGTCCTCAAAACTATCTCAACACTGTTCACCAAACCGATCGAGCCGATCGCATTGCCGTTTAATGTCATGGCAAATTTTGACCATATCATGCTCGTTTCCACCATTTTGGAAGAAAAGTCTCTTTCGAATATCGTTGATTTTTTCGTTGAAAATATGAAATTTGAAGGGCCGTTTCGGGCTGCAAACCTCGAATCGATGCAAGAGGCTTCCGCTATCATCGATCACTATGATCTGGACATGCGCACCAAATACACCCTTGCAACCGCACCGTTATCGACCTCATCACCTCTTGTGATGGCGGCATTCGAACGTTACGTCAGGGCATTGGAACAAAAAAAACCGATCGCCTATATCCCTCCGCAGCGTTTGGGACATTACGCTCTCTCCATGGAAGAACTTCAAGAAGCAGAAGATCGGATCAAGGAGATATCCCTTTATCTCTGGTTGTCTTATCGTATGGGGGAATATTTTGTCGATGCGGAGAAAGCACGGACTTTTAGAGGAGAACTCAACCGGTTTATTGAAAATTCACTCCAGCAAAGCCACTTTGTCCCGCGATGCAAAACATGCGGCAAACCTTTAGCCCCAAACAGCGAATTTGCGATTTGCCAAAGCTGTTTTTATAATCTCAATCGTGCGAAACAAGGGGTTAGAAACGTAACAAATCCGAGTAGTCGTAGTGAGAGGGATTCAAGAAAATCTTTTCGTCACGGACGCTGATACGCCCATCTTCTTCTTCCAGGGCTTCAGCAAAACGCTTTTTTATCTGTTTTTTCTCTTTATCTTTGACCCTCTTCAATTTTAGAAATGCTTTGAGTGAAATCCATTCCTCGATATCACTATTCACAACATCGGCATTAATAACGTCACCCATCCCCTCTTGCATCACGGCATCGGTATTCACATGCGAAAGAAACTTCGTCGCGACAACATGTAAAACACTGCGTAACTGGGCATCGCGTTCTTTATAAATCTGTTCAACTTTGATCCGTTCATCGATCAGCATCTGCTCACGCTGATCCCGTAAACGAGTCGTCTCTTTTTCAAGAATGTCCACTTTGCCGCGAAGTCTTTCATTTTCCTGTTCAATGTATTGGGTATAACGATTATCACTCACACTGTTAGAGACGGCGTTATTTTTTGCAGCTTCGACGGCAACGTATTTCACCCCATTGTCAACGATGCAATCCAGACTGCCGCGTCGGATTCGGTTATGGATCGCCTCTTTGGATACTTTGAAATACTCTGCCGCATCGGCGATCGTCATCTTTTTCATTCTTTTCCTTCAACCTGTTTTCGTAACATTTTAATAAACGCATCCACCATACTCATATCCAAATGCCCCTTCATCTGCTGCTTCATCAACAGCAGAGACTCGAATGAACTCATCGGATCTTTATACGAGCGTTTGGTCGAAAGAGCATCGAACACATCACATGTCCCGATAATACGGGCAAACTGACTGATTTGATCCCCTTTAAGGTTATCAGGATAACCGCCCCCTTCAACCTTTTCATGATGATGACGGATACCGCTTAAAATACGTTCATCCGTAATCCCTAATTTCAAGGCAATCTCATGTCCAAATGCCGGATGGCCCTTCATATGGTTAAACTCCTCATCGGTGAGTTTTCCGTTTTTGTTGATAACCTCGTAATCGATTTTACTTTTGCCGAGATCATGCAAGATCGCCGCCATCCCCAGCACTTCCAGATCTTTTCCGGATATCCCCAAAAAAGAGCCCAGACTCAGCGTATAAATACTGACATTGATGGAATGGGTGTGGGTATAGTAATCATGTGCCGTAATTTTCATCAAGGATTCGACAGCGCTGTTGTCATGCAAAATAATCTCGATAAAATTATTGACGACCGGCTGTACGTTTTTGACATTTTCCAATGATTCGGGATTTTTAAACATCGAGTCAATCGCTTCAGCCGCTTTTTCGTAGACTAATCGTGCTTTTTGCTCGGTAGGTATATCCGTGCTTTTGGCAATACTTTGAAGATGCCGCGAGACATACGCATTATAAAGTTCTTCCTCTTCTGAACTGATATAAAGTGTCTCGATTTCTCGGAGTTTTACTTTGGCATTGCCATCGACTGCCGTATCGCTTTGTAAAAAAAGGCTCATCGACGTTTTAGTATCATTGGACAGAAAAAGGTCAAAATCGAGCTGAGACCCCTCGGTTATGAGCCGTTTATCAATCGCTTTGTAGCGCTTCTGGCTCATCGGGTCTCCTTAGCGAAAGTTATCAAATACGAGTGGGGCATCCCACTCCATTGCTTTGATCGCTGCCATAATCTTTTGGAGTTCATCAATCTGTTTGGATTTGACACGAATGTGTTCTCCTTCGATGGCGACAGAGGCTTTGGTTTTCAGGTTTTTGATTTCAGCCTGAATCTTTTTGGCCTCTTTTGCATCGATCGTATCAACGATTTTATAGGTCGCTTTACGTGATCCGCCGCTGGCGTCTTCTGTTTTGAGTTCTTCGAGAGCTTTGGAAGAGAGACCCCGCTTAATCAGCTTCCCAATCACGACATCTTTAAGAGCGTCCAGCTTATTATCGCTCGATGCGAGTAGAATAAGCTGTTTTTCTTTTTCACGGTAGTTGATTTCATAGGTGACACCTTTAAAATCGTAACGACCGATTACCTCTTTTTCTGCTTGTGCTATCGCGTCTTTAAATGCTTGCAAATCAATTTTTGCGGAAATATCGAGAGAGTGTTCTGATGCCATACTAATTCCTAACTATTTTATAACAGTTAGTATAACACACTAAAACCTTAATGTTTTAAAAACTAAGTCCGCCGCCGAAAGCCATAGCGGCATTCGGGTCTTGATATCCCATCATCGCACTTTTCATCCGCAGCATCGTGATGTCTTGTTTCGGAGCGATATTCTGAGGACAAACCGGGACACATTCGCCGCAGAGTGTACAATCCCAAATTCCGTTCGTTTGGACGCTCGCGATTTTCGCAGCACTGCTCTCTTCACGCACATCATTGACATAACGCCAAACACGCGTCAAGGCAAAAGGTCCGATGAAGTCAGGATTAACGGCATATACGGGACAGGCGCTGTAGCATAAGGTACACAAAATACAATCGCTTTGGGTCTCAATGCGGCTGGCATCTTCTTCGCTTACCTTCCCCTCATGCGAACCTTCGCTCCATGCTGTAGCGGCACGATTAAAATGTTCAACGATACTCGAGTCTACCACCAGATCCCGGATAACCCGAACGTTTCGAATCGGCTCAATGACATCTCCTTCGCCCGGTTTATATTCGCACATCAGCTGTTCACGGCCATTGACACGAACCGCACAGCTTCCGCAAACACCGCTTCGGCATCCATGAGAATAGGTCAAAGTCGGGTCGAGTTTGGTTTTAATGTGATTAAGTACCGCAAGAAGCGTGACATTTTCTAACTCTACGTTATAGATTTGGGCTTCATCGTTATTTGAACGTTTAACTGAAATATTCATCAATCGCACCACTCCCGTTCTTCATCTTCTTCGTCATCGTCTTCCTCGCTGACATCTTCACAGCGGCCATTCCAGTCACTCTCTTTTTCATCGTCCCATGATCTGTCATCACCTAACGCAGCTATCTCTTCCGTCATTGTATAAAATCCGCGCATAGCACTCCATCCTCTTTCCATGTGATTGTGTGTGCTCCGAACATCCGGTCGTTTCGCGCAGGGGCATCGATACGATAATGCGCCCCCCGGCTCTCTACACGGCTGATCGCGCTTACGACGATCATTTCCGCCAACTCGATCTTATTCCCGAATTCGATAAATTCGACCAGATTGGTATTGCAGATTTTCGACTTGTCACGAGGCCCCATAAACGGCAATTCTTTTTGCATTTGGCGGATGGCCCCGAGTACGGCTTTAAGCCCCATATCATCCCGTACCAAACCGACATTGTTATAGAAGATATTGGCGAGCATCTCCTGCTTTTGATAGAAATCGATCTGGTTCGTGAAATACATCACCCCGCGGATAAAGTTCGTATCTTTGGCCAACTGCTGGTTTGCCGTATCGGGAACAGGATGTTTATGGGCGAATTTAACCGCTTCAACTGCACAATGGCGTCCATAAACAACGAGTTCAAGGAGCGAATTCCCCCCGAGCCGGTTTGCCCCGTGCGTTTTATGGTTAGCACACTCACCCACGGCAAAGAGTCCCGAAACACTGCTCATGCACGCTTCATTGACTTCGATCCCCCCCATACTGTAATGGGCGGCAGGTTTGATCGGGATAAGTTCATGAACCGGATCGATTCCTTCATAGATCTGCGCCAGCTTGCGCTCTTGCGGGAGTTCATGATCAATAAAATGTTCCCCTAAATGGCGGATATCCAGATAAACCGCTCCATTTGCGCTCATCTCATCATGGATGGCACGTGCTACAACATCGCGCGGTGCAAGCTCGTCGGTAAAACGCTCTTTATTGGCATTTAAAAGATGTCCGCCCGCTCCGCGTGCGCTCTCGGATATAAGGATGGATGAGTTTTTAAGTGCCGTGGGGTGAAACTGGATGAACTCCATATCGGCAAGTTTTGCTCCCGCACGTACTGCCGCGGCGAGACCATCTCCCGTCGCTTGGACGGAATTCGTGGAGTGTTTGCCATAGAGTGCCCCATATCCTCCTGTGGCAAGAATTACTGCATCGGCACGAAACTCTTCTACATCACCCGTTTCTATGTGCAAGAATGTAGCCCCTAACACGCGGTTAGTCCCTTCATCGACGATCAGGTTGAGTAAAAATCGCTCGTTCATAAATATAACACCGGCTTTCAAACACTGGTCATAGAGTGTATGCAGCAGTTTTAAACCCGTGTAATCTTGCGCATAGCACGCGCGCGGTGCCGAAGCACCGCCGAGTCGTCTGCGGGCGATTTCACCCTCTTCGTCACGGCTAAAGGGCAGACCCATAGTATTACACCACCTAATCGCTTCAGGTGCATTTTCGCACATAAACGTAATCCGCTTTTCATCCCCCAGTCCTGCGGACGAACGAAGCGTATCTTCTATATGATCGGCAATGCTATCGTTACCGCTTAAAACGGCGTTCATTCCCCCTTGTGCCATCGACGTCTGGGAACGCGTCGGGAGAGTTTTGGAGACGACAGTTACCTCTGCACCCTCTTCTCTCGCCGATAATGCACTGACCAGGCCTGCGCCGCCACTGCCGATAATCAATACTTTGGCCATTGTTTGACTCCTTATTGGCGCGATTGTACCCCATGGGGTGTTAGCGGTGACTCAAAAAACCATACTAATTTTTTCGCTACAATACACATCAAAAAAAGATAATGCAAACTTTATTCTCAATTATGGGTATTTACCTCTTTATCGGTGTCGGTTTTAGTGCCAAATGGGCATTTAAAGAAAAAATCGACGACCGTACGATTACCCTCTTAAGTGTCTATTTTCTACAGATATTTTTGACCTTTTGGGGGCTTCTTAAACGCCCGATCGATACCGAACTGCTTTTTGCCCCGTCTTTGTATCTGGCCATCACTCTCATCTCCCTATTGCTGATGATTCCTCTCTCTCGTATGTTCTTCAGTGACACCAAAGAGCGTTCGGTTGCAACCGTTGCGGCATTGATCGGAAACACCGGAAATCTCGGAATTCCCTTGGGAATTGCCATGTTTGGTGAAGTCAGTGTTCCCTACCTCACCCTCATCAATCTAGTCAATGTTTTCGTCGTTTATACCATCGGGGTGTTTTACTATTCGCGCGGCGAGTTCAGTGTCCGCGGTTCATTAATGAATATCCTAAAACTCCCCGTACTCTGGGCAGCGCTTGTAGCAATAGCCCTCAATATCGAGGGCTATCACCCGTCCGAAGCAGTGGATAAAACGCTGATGATGGGAGCCTATGCCTCGATGACGATGCAGTTGGTGCTGTTTGGTATTTATCTCTACGGTACCAAATTGGGGGAGATTAATTTTCGTCTTACCGCTTGGGTAAACGGGACCAAATTTATTCTGATACCGCTGATCGCGTTCGGAGTTTTAGGAATGGTTGAGATGTCGCCGATGGTGAAAGGGATTTTGTTTTTGGAACTGATCGTTCCGCTGGCAGTAGCCAATGTCAATCTCGCTTCCCTCTATAACTGTATTCCCCGTACCGTGACCATGGAGGTGTTTACCACATCCGTTGTCTTTTTGGGGATTGCGCTGGTTTTACCTACGCTGTTACAAATGTTTTGATGTTTTCGACTGTCACAGCGATCAATCGCTCACGTGCTTCAATCGACGTCCATGCGATATGCGGGGTAATATAAAGACGTTCAGGATGTTTGAGGGCTAACAGAGGATGAGGTTTTTTCATCGGCTCTTTGGCTAACACATCCAAACCGACGTATATCGGTTTGACATCGATAATAACCGAGAGAGCATCTTCATCGACGATCCCGCCGCGCCCGAGATTGAGTAAAACGGCACCGTCTTTCATCTGCAGCAACTCAGAATGCGAGATCAGATTTTCCGTCGATCGGTTCAGCGGTGCGTGAATAGAGATGATATCGCTGTTTTCAATCAAACGGCTCAGCGTTGTTTTTTCAAAATCACTGTTTTCATTTTTGCCCGAAGTGGAGTAATAACAGACGTTTGCCCCAAATGCACGTGCTATATGTGCCACACTGCGTCCAATCTCTCCGAGTCCGATAATGCCCCAGGTTTTGCCGCGCAATTCATGAAAGGAAGGACCGATGTGTGCGAAGACCGCCTCATTCTGCCATGCACCGCTTTTGACGTATTCATCATAATAACGAGAATGCCCCATCAGATAGAATAACATCGAAAACGTATGCTGTACTACCGCATCGGTCGAGTATCCGGCCACATTTTTGACGGTAATACCGCGCTTTGCAGCAGCGTCATGATCAATATTGTTCGTCCCTGTCGCCGCCACACAAATAAGTTTGAGCTTCGGTGCGGCTTCCATAACAGCATCACTGATAACGACTTTGTTAGTGACGATCACCTCGATATCAGCGACCCGATCACACGTTTCATCCGCAGAGGTTGTCGGATAGACGGTCACATCACCTACCTCATTAAAACCTGCTAACGAAGTATCACCATAGGTGAGTGCATCTAGGATTACTATATTCATGCGTCTTTGATCCCTTTGATCAGTTTTTCCGCTTTTTTAAGCGCTTTTTTTACTTTATCAAAAACGAGAACAACCGCCATCCGTCGTCCGACATGTGCTTCCGGTTTGCCGAATACACGAACAAAACTGTTATCATCAAAAAGTTCATCGGCAACATCGATCACCGGTTCATGCGACTCGACTGTTGATTTGAACGCAGCACTTGCCCCGTCACCATAAAATGTAAATCCGAGAGGAAGACCGAGTACCGCGCGAACGTGAAGCGCAAACTCGCTTTGGCTTTGGGTAATCAAGGTTACCATCCCAGTATCATGCGGACGAGGGCTCACTTCACTGAAATAGACCTCATCCCCTTTCACAAATAGTTCTACACCGAACAGCCCTTTTCCGCCCAAACCGTCCGTAATCGCTTTTGCTATTTTTTGAGAACGTTTGAGGGCTTTTTTGGACATTTCCATCGGCTGCCAGCTGTAGATATAGTCGCCGTCTTTCTGAATGTGTCCGATCGGCTCACAAAATACCGTCTCGACTCCGTTACGAGCCGTTAGCAAAGTAATCTCGTAATCGAAACGGATAAACTCTTCGACGATCAGCTCGCTTGCATCCCCGCGCGCTTCTTTGGCAATTTCCCACGATTGTTCCAGATCAAAAGGGCTTCTCGCTACACTTTGTCCATGCCCGGAAGAACTCATGACCGGTTTGATAACACACGGGAATCCGACATCTTCCGCCGCACTGCACATATCTTCATACGTACTCACAAAATGATAACGGCTTGTTTTAAGTCCTAACTCTTCGGCAGCAAAACGGCGGATATTTTTGCGATTCATGGTTTTATTGACCGCTTCAGCATTGGGGATAACGCAGAACCCTTCTTCTTCTGCCGCGAACAATGCATCAATGCTGATCGCTTCAATCTCAGGGAGAATATAATCGGGTTTCTCTTTGCGGATGATTTTTAACACCGCCTCTTTATCTTGCATATTCACCACATGAGAACGGTTGGCGACGAGATGTGCCGGGGCATGTTTATAGCGGTCTACGGCGATCACTTCGATACCGAGACGTTGCGCTTCAATCGCAACTTCTTTTCCGAGCTCGCCGGAACCTAATAGCATGATTTTTTTGGAATTGTTTTTGAGAGGTGCGCTAAAGAGCATGACATAAGCCTTGTGCAGAAATAATTACACTAAGTTTATCACAGGGTTAGTAAAGGTTTTGTTACAGAAGAAAAAGTTGAAGGAATTGAGAGGGTGTAACCCAAGCGCCGAAGCGCAAGAGATTACAGGCGAGATTCGTAACGTCGCATCATATACAAACGTTTTAACATCTTTTTGCGAGCGCTGATTTTGAACTGTTTACGTTTTTCAGTCTCTGTAAC
>NZ_JBASYM010000033.1:0-27273 GCF_049277495.1 Sulfuricurvum sp.
CTGCCAATGTATTTTGAGATGTAGTAGATTTACCGATCCCACCTTTTCCGTAGAACGCGATTTGTCGCAAGCTAGCTGCTCCAGCCATGTTATCCCCTTATTTTTGAACTTCACTTAGGTTGATGCATGCGTCGTTCTATGGTTTTTTACGACATTTACTCCAAGAGAGCGACAAAATAGCATTTTGGTTACAAATTTGTAGGAATAACTCTTGCAGGGGGTGCGACAACCTGTTTAGATCTCTTTTGATTAAAAAATAAGCTATGGTTCTGATCTAAAATTATTCCATGCCGATACACTTCTATTAAAAAGGGACGGCTATGACCAACAAAGAAAAATCCATTCACAACCTTCATCAAGCCCGGACATCACATATCCGCTGGGTCAATACGATTAAACTGCTGGTCTCCGGGATTGAAGTTTCCGAAGATTCGATTCAAGTCAATCCGACGGATGCGCTCTTCGGACAGTGGTTCTATGATGAGGCGATGCTCTTTTCATTGGGAACGTCCCGAATGGTGCTCGAAGAGATTGAAATATTGTTTCTCTCACTGCACGATAAATACATGAAAATTTACCCTATTTATTATAGTAGTAAGAAGAGGTCACTTTTAGGCGGATTGATCGGAGGCAAATCAAAAGCAAGCGAACATGAAATCGAACTCTCGCAGCGTTACTATGAAGAGATTGTAGTTTTATCGGATAAGCTGAAACATAAATTGCGTATTTTGGAGAGTCAGCTCATGAGTCTTCCGCTGGAAAAGTTTGATACTGTTGCCGAGTTGACAAAACCATCGCTTTCTTCTGTTGTGATACAACAGCCTATTCCGGAACCTGTCGACAATGAAGAAACCGCTTATTTTTATGGGACGCGAGGGAGAGGCTGATTTGCATCTCTCCTTAGGTAGGATAGAGTTCCTAGTCCTCCTTGGTATCTTAGAAAATACCCGTCAAACTCTTAATCTGCTATAATTGTATAAAGAATACCTATACCTACTTTAATAGTAAATGAGAGTTCATGCTTCATTTTATTGATTACATCTATTTTTTCTACGGACTTGCATTCTTCCTGTTTGGCTTTAGTATTCTCCATTACCCGATGGAAAATTCTATTTTCAAATTTACCCGTGAGTTGAAATATTTAGGGGTATTCGGGATTCTTCACGGAATCTCCGAATGGCTTGCCATGTTCAAGTCGATAGGAGGAGAAGAGACTAAAGCGTTGTTTAGTCTCGGCAGTTTAATGACAATGAGCCTCTCGTATGCCGTTCTTTTCTATTTTGCCTTACGTGTTATCCGGGATAAAACATTTTCGATGATCACTCTGCTCCTGATTATTTCAGGATCGGCTGCTTTACTCGCAGGTTTCCACTATTTCACGATTGAGAATGTCAATATTCTGGTTCGCTACTTCCTCGGCGCTCCCGGCATTTTCATGACAGCCTATATCTTTTATCACCCGTTTTACCTCGTCCAAGGATCCGTATATGATTCCATGAAACGGTGTGCCTATGTCCTTGCAAGCACTTTTTTCTTCTATGGTATCCTCGCAGGGATCATTGTACCTGCCGGAACGTTTTTCCCCTCCTCCGTTGTAAACGGAGAAGCGTTTGAAGCGTTCACTTCTTTGCCGGTCGAGCTGTTCCGTGCACTCTGTGCGATGGTAGCGGGCTATGCGATCACCCAGATTCTTCGTGTGTTTAAACACCAAACCGACTTTCATCTTCTCAGACTCTCAAAAGCACTCGAAGAGAGCGGTGACACCGTCGTTATCACCGATCTGGAGGGGAAAATCGAATATGTCAATCGTGCGTTCGAGCAGCAATCAGGCTATTTAGCCCATGAAGTCGTCGGTCATACACCCAGCATACTCCGTTCAGGAGAACATCAGACTCCTTTTTACGAACATCTATGGGGCACGATCCTCGCAGGGGAAACCTATCGCGGAGTTTTGACCAATAAACGAAAAAACGAAACACTTTACCATGAATTCAAAACGATCGTTCCGCTCAAAAACAAGCGTCAGGAACTCACCAGTTTTATCTCAACCGGCAAAGATATCACCACGCGAATCATCTTTGAGCATGAATTGGAAAAAGCTGCCTCTACCGACACACTGACCAATGCGGCAAACCGTTTGCAATGCAATCGATGGCTCAAATTAGCGACCGAGCATGCCCAAGATTCCAATATATCCGTTGCACTGATCCTATTTGATATCGACGATTTCAAAAAAGTCAACGATACTTTCGGTCATAATGCAGGAGATGATGTCCTTATTCAGATTTCTGAAATCGTCCGTACGATGGTCAGAAGCAATGATATGTTCGCCCGCTGGGGCGGGGAAGAATTTGTCATTCTGCAGATTGACACTCCCTTTGAGGGGACAATAGCCCTGGCAGAACGGCTTAAAAAAGAGATTGAGCACTCCAGATTCAAAGATGTCGGTCAAATTACCGTTAGTATCGGCGTAGCGAAGTATGATGGAAGAGAGAGTATCGAATCTTTTGTCAAAAAGGCCGATGATTCCATGTATCAGGCAAAAAGAGAAGGGAAAAACAGAGTTGTCGTCTACAAAGGATAATGGATCCCTTTAGAGAGAACGGTACATCAGCCCCATATTGCTCATCTTAAATCCTATCCCCTCATAAAAGCAGACGGCAGATTCATTGCGTCTGTCGGTACCGAGAGAAAGACGCTCATATCCCAACTGTTCGGATTCTTCGATCATTGCCGCGAGCAAGCGTTTTCCGATCCCCAGGCCTCTGAACTCAGCAGACACGATCATATCTTCGATCAATCCCACGTGCGCTCCGATAGCCGTAGAGATCAATGATTGCATCGAAATCATCCCGACAACCCGGTTTTCGCGAACCGCAACCAAAATCTTGGCATCGGGTTTTTGAAGCATCAGTTCCAGCCCTTGCGTCTGCTTTAGCGGATCAATCGTAAAATCATCCTCTATCGCAAAAAGTTCACCAAGCAGTCCGACCATATCTCCGATATCTTCAGCAAAGGCATTGCGTATATGAATCTCAACGCCCATTCTTCATCCGTTCTAACAGTTCGCCGAGCTTATCATGTCGAAGCTGTATCAGACGCTCAATCTCGTCATAATCGAATTTTCCGAAATAGGTCATGTCAAAAAGTCTGAGAAGAGCTGCACGACAGCAGCTTTTTTCACACTCGGTGACAAGTTTTTTTGCTTTTTTATACGGGAGATCGGTCTCTTGAAAAATTTTGATCGCATCGGCGACGCTCTTGCATCCGCACTCACAGATTTCAAGGGCTAATATTTCTTCTTTGGTAGGCATAAAAGCCTCCTTTTACAGAGAATGCTCTGCTTTGTAGCTGTTTGCTTTTTCAACTGCCGTGTAAAGTTTTTCAGCGAGTTCCGGCATTTTAACATGATTCGTCCAAACGGTATCTTCGACAATATCATGAATTTCCGATGCAATTTCAACGGCTAAACGTTTAAGTTTTGCCAACTCTTTTTTGTGATCCGCTTCAGTCATTTCCGACATATTTCATCCTTTTTATTGAGTTTAAGCCACACGTATTTCAATGTTGCGGGCTTGGTCTTTTCCCAGTGCGATCAGACG
This sequence comes from Sulfuricurvum sp., assembly GCF_049277495.1. Taxonomy (GTDB): domain Bacteria; phylum Campylobacterota; class Campylobacteria; order Campylobacterales; family Sulfurimonadaceae; genus Sulfuricurvum. The sequence continues at coordinate 3,603 of NZ_JBASYM010000033.1, forward strand.
TTGACCGATTTGAACCTGTACACTGTTTTTAAACCATCCGTAACGCTTTACACACACGGTAGCATTCGGGCACAGCCCCATGTTACAGAGGTGTTGTTTTAGATCATCATTAAGATCTATAGAAACGACTCTGCATTTTTCATTCACACAGCTTTCCAATAGATTCATAACCGGCTCCTCACAATGAAAATGCGTAGATATTATCGAATTTAACGTTGTAGTTCTCACCGTATACCATATGCAAAAACGTCCCTTTTTGCTGGAAATGGTATTGCTCAAAAAGTTTTACCGCTCTCAGATTTCCCAAGGGAACATCCGCAAGTACTTTTTTTAACCCGCGGAAATAGAGAACCCCTTGCATCATTTTTTCCGCTTCATCCTCAAAGCCCGGACGGCATTGCCACGGTCCCAGATAAACTCCCCGTGCATTGATGACACTGGAGTGCTGAAAGGAATTAGGCAAGGCAAATTTCAATGAGCTGTTACGCTCCATCTCATCAAGCATGAAGCCCATGCGATCTTCCCCAAAAGTTTCAAAATCGATTTTACGGATCGTCGCATCGAAATTTCCACCGTCAAGTTCCTTCGCCTGTGCATTGGTAAAACTAAACGGCGGTACTTTTCCGACATTTAAAAATCGCCCTACTTCCATGACGCTTTTAAAGCCGCTCTCTTCAAAAAAACTTTTCAGATGAGGATTTGCATGGAGATACAAAGAGGGGTGTTCATCTTTCAAGACACCGAAAAGCGTGTTGAACAAACGTCGTCCGATCCCTTGTTTTTGGTGTGAAGGCTTGACCATGAAATATTTTATCATGGCAGAACGTTCAAACTCGATTGCCATCACAGCACCTACCAGCACACCCTCTTCATAGGCTCCGTAGCATAAATGCGGAGCATGCATCATCATCAGTTTGACATGGTAGCCATCGAGCAGCCAACCCACCTCTTCCGCGATTTTCACCAGCTCCGGTACATCCACATATTTGAGCCAACCTATATACATATTGCGTCCTGATAAAGCGATTTGAGTTCACTGATGTCGAGCACCCGTTTGCGCGAAGTGACGATCTCACGTATCTTAGGGAGCATATCACGCAGTATGGTGCTCTCGGCAATTATCCCCGCACGTGCCAAATGATAGCTTATCGTCGCACTTCCTGAGTGTTTCCCGATCGGGAAGGAACTCTCCAACCCAACTTCCCCGGCTTCATAAGGCTCATACGCGTGAGAATCTTTCATCATCCCGCTCGCGTGTATGCCGCTCTCGTGGGCAAAAATATTTTCACCCACAACAGGTGCATTCGGAGAAAGGGTGATATTGGCCGCTGCCGCAACGCTCTGTACCAAATTTCGGATTAGGTGTGCATCGATGGGACGTGCTTCACCGTAGAGATGTTTAAGTGCCATGAGAATCTGCTCAAACGAAGCATTTCCCGCACGTTCTCCTAATCCGATGACGGTTGTGTTCATACTGACTGCCCCTGCGTCTATACCGCTGAGGGCATTCGCATTGGCAAGTCCAAAATCGTTGTGTGTGTGCATTTCAATCGGGAGGAGATTTAAGTCACACAAGGATTTTATGGTCGTATAGGTTTGGGTCGGTTTCATAACACCGATCGTATCGCAGTAGCGAAATCGCTCCGCTCCGCATTCACGGGCAAGTTCCATTACATCACGGATAAATTCATGACTCCCTCGGGAGCTGTCTTCTCCGCCGATGCATACGAACAACCCTTCTCGCGAAGCGGCTGTAACAACACGTTCGAGTTCACTGAGGACTTTAGCTTTGCTTCCGCCGAATTTCACGTCGATCAGAATATCCGAAATAGGGATAGAAAGGTCAACCGCTTTGATACCGCACGATAAAGAAGCATCCAGATCTTCCATTTTCATTCGGTTCCACGTCATCATGCGAGCCTTCAGCCCCAGTGCCAAAAGTTCTTTTATGTCCTCGCGCTCTTTGACACCCATTGCGGCAATACCGATTTCGAGTTCATCCGCACCGCATGCGTCAAGCATTGTTGCGATATGAAGCTTTTCTTCCGTATTGAACGCGACATAGGGAGCTTGTTCCCCGTCGCGTAATGTGGTGTCGTTTATAAGAGCCACGATTTTCCCTTTCTGCCCAAATAGGGCTAGCTTCAGTGCCTTAGCGGCGAGCGAAAGCGACTTGGGCTTTGCTCAAGTCGCGGCAAATCAACTAGTTCACTTCTGCGTTTTCATCCATACCGAAATATTTACGTGATGCTTTGAGTACTGAAATCTCGATCGGCTCATAAGCATAACTTTGATCGGCGATAATTCCGGCAGCTTTAAGATCATCTTGAGGACATCCGCCGATTTTAGCCGTAAGGATCAATTGTACATCTTTGAGTTTCTCTAAGATCGGAGCCAGCGGATTTGTACCATCCGGTCCTGCACAATATTCCGCTTCGACTTTACGATGGTGAATGAAACGGATACCTTTGTCTCCTGCCTCGTAAATCAAAAATTCTTTAACGCTTCCGAAGTGTTGGTTAATCATCCCCTCACCCGCTGTCGTTACGGCAACAAGGATCGTTACACCATTAGAACTGAGTTCTTCTTTCTCTTTGCGTACACGGTCATTCGCCTGATCGAGGAAGAATCGGAACTCTTCGATTTTCGCTTGCGCTGCTTGACGTGCTTCGAGATCGTATTTGATTTGAAGCTCATCAAAACTAAGACCGGCAAACGTATCTTTCGTAAATTCAGCCCCACGGTCTTCACCGATAAGCCCGACGGCATCCGCGCGGCATTGACGGCAGTGCTGCATTAATTTCATGTCCATTCCGCAGGCTTCCTGAACCGCCATTTGTTCCTGATCGGTTGCACTCGGTACACCGTCAAGGGCAAATTTAGTCCCGAATTCCGGTTCAGAGAGAATTGGCATAATGTTATGCAAGAAAACGCCGATCTCTTTGAGTTTTTTGGAAACTTCAGGGAGATGTTTATCATTGATACCCGGGATCAAAACCGAGTTTGCTTTGATCAGAATCCCTTTCTCAACACATTTCTTCATCCCTTCGAGCTGGTTCTCAAGGAGGATTTGTGCCGCCTCTTTTCCATAAATACGCTTGTTATTATGGAAAATCCACGGATAGATTTTACTTCCGATCTCACCGGTCTCATCGACACTGTTGATCGTGACGGTAATGTGATCGATGTTATAATCAACCATCTCGTCGATATAGTTCGGCAATTCCAAACCGTTCGTTGAGAGACAGAGTTTAAGATCGGGTGCGAATTCGCGAACCATTCCGAAAGTTTCAAATGTTTTCTTCGGATTAGCTAACGCATCGCCTGGACCGGCAATACCGAGTACACTCATACGTTGTACTTCGCCGCCGACGAGAAGGACTTTTTTCGCCGCTTCTTCAGGAGTCAGTCGTTCCGACGTTACCCCCGGACGACTTTCATTCGAACAGTCGTATTTGCGGTTACAGTAATTGCATTGGATATTGCACGCCGGGGCAACCGCGACGTGAATACGGGCATAGTGGTGGTGTGCGCCCTCTGAGTAGCATGGATGATTATGGATCTTTTCCTTGATGTCATCAGGCATAAAAGCTTCAGTTCCGGTAGATGAACAGCTCATAGTATCTCCTTTAATTCAATGTTAGACTTTTAATGATCTTGCCTCATCTAGCACCAACCATTCTTGTTAAAGGATTGTGCAAAAGGTGTTCTAGTAGTTTGTAGCAGGTGAACGGTGGAGTTTGAGACAAAAGAAGACGTTTTTGTCACGATGACGATGTACGTGGAGAAAAATAATGTAAGGGTCAGTGATGAATGTCTGCCGGCGAGAGAGAAGTGGGGCAGCCTTGATTTGGTTTGCAAACCTGTACTCATCAGGGACTGATGAGTTACAAATCATCGTGCCGTTATGTGGAAGCAATACCCTGTTTCGGCTCAGGTTTACCGGTAAAATAGCCTTGCGAATAATCGATTCCAAGCTCTTTTACTACCTCATAAACTTTTTCGTCCGTAACAAATTCTGCTATCGTCTTCGCACCGATTTTTTTGGAAAATTCGACTATCGTCTCAACAATCAGACGGTGGCGGCTGTTTTCATTGATCGTTCGGATAAGGGAACCGTCGATTTTAATGTAATCGACATTTAGCTGCAGAATATGTTCAAAATTTGAATATCCTGTCCCGAAATCATCGATGGCTATCTTTGCTCCAAGTGCTTTGACCTGTTTTATAAATCTGGAAACGGAAGCATAATTTTCAATCCCTTCCGTTTCCAGGATTTCAAACACGACCCGATCAGCAGTACCCGTATCAATAATCTTGGTAATAATTTCCTGAACAGTGTATGGGTCGTTGATATCGTCAATCGAAAGGTTTATCGAAAATTCTTCACTTCTTGTTGCAAAATACCGGCATGCTTGATGAACAACTTCATGGGTAATTTTGGAATAAAGTTTTGTTTTTTTGGCAATATGCAGGAATTCGAGCGGAAGTATAATATTTCCCTGATCATCGATCATTCTCACCAGCACTTCGTATTTCACCGTCTTATGCGTCGCAATATCGACAATCGGCTGATAATAACAGACCACCCGTCCCTCAATCAATGCTTTATGAAGCGCTGCCGCCATATTGATGTTCTTTTTATAAATCTCCTCAATATTCTCTTTCTCTTTATAAATTCCGATGGCGAGTTTATTTTCCTTGGCTTTATGCAGTGCGATATCCGCCCGTGTCAGGATCTTTTCAGAGCCTAATGCCGCCCCGACATTCATATGGACGTTGATAATCTCTCCGGACACCATAAATGTCATATCGTGCAGCTGAAGAAGCATTTGTGTAATCTTCTCTTCCAATGTATGCTGCGTATAATCTTCATAAAACAAAACGGCAAATTCATCTCCGCCGATCCGGTAGACGTTAATTTCCATTTTTTTTGCTTCCAGTGCCAAATCTATCAGAATCTTATCACCGATGGCAATGCCGAAAAAATCGTTGATTTCCCGAAAACTGTCGATATTAAAAATAGCACATGCTTTGGGAGGGTGATTTTCAATATCCAAAATAAGTTTTTGCCGATTCGGAAGTTCCGTAAGCTGATCATGATAATACAGATATTGGACTCTGTCATCTGCTATTTTTTGCGTAGTATTATCAAAAATATATCCCTTGATGATCGTGGATGAGTTTTCTTCATCATATTCAACAATCGTATAGTCTTTAATCCAGATGACTTCGCCATCTTCTTTAATCAGCCGATATTCCTGCACAAACTTCGTCGCCGATTCTTCCAGATATTTTTTGACTTCCTGCTCTACGTTAGGAATATCTTCGGGATGGACAAAGTCTGCAAACTTCGCGGAACGGTTGATCAGTTTATCATAGCTCAGCCCCAGTACATTTTCGACATTCGTCGAAACAAAGTTGATCGGCCATCCCTCTTCTCCACTCCATTCGAAGACAACGACCGGGCCGCTTTCGATTAAATGGTTCGTAATTTGCAGGTCGCGTTCGAGTTTTTTTTGCATCGTTATATCGCGGCCGCTGCCGATCACACCCAAAAGGTTTCCGTCATTATCGAAAAAAGGGGCTTTGTGAACTTCTAAATAAATCAGTTCACCTCGAATGTTTCCATACTCTTCAAAGCGCATCGTCTTCATCGATTTCAAGGTCTCCTTATCAGAGTCGAAACAGAGTTCCCCGAAGGTATGCCATTGAGCGTTTTCAGGATGTTTTGCCCGTTCGCGCTGTGCAAAAAAGACGTCTGTTTTACCGATAGGCTCTTCAGTATCCGTCGCCATCAAAAGATTTTCGCAAATAGCTTTATTGGCAAAGATATATTTTCCCGTGAGGTCTTTTGCCCACAGCATATCCGGTGTATGGGTAAAAATAAGTTTAATTAAGTTGTCCATATACATAGATAATTATTCCTCAGTCAAGTTGATAAAATAAAATTAATACTGAAATATTATAACTAACATTTACCGATTCGTTAAACTCTAAAAATATTCAAAAAACGGGAAAAAAGAGGCTTTGCCGCGATGCGACAGGCAATGGAAAAATCAATGCTCTCAGCGCTGAATGTCCGCCGCAGGGATCGAAAAGAGGTAGCCTTGAGAATAGTGGACGCCAAGATCTAAAAGACGATCAAAAATCGCTTCATCTTCGACAAATTCAGCGATAGTCTGTATCCCTTTTTTTCGGGCAAAAAAGAGAATACTCTCAACCGTAAAAAGATGATCCTCATCAACGTTGATATTTTTAATCAAAGAACCGTCAATTTTAATGAAATCAACATCCAGTTTGCTCAAATAATTGAAATTGGAATAGCCCGTACCGAAATCGTCAATCGCTATTTTACAGCCGTATTGTTTTACCGTCTTGATGAAATCGGTAACTTCTTCGAAACTTTCGATCCCCTCCGATTCAACAATTTCAAAAACCGCTCGGTTCGATGCTGCTGAAGTTTCAAGCATACGATACAAAAACGCTCGTGTTTCATCCGACATAATATCCGCCAATGTCAAGTTCAGCGAAAATTCATAGTCAAGATTTTCAAATACCGCAAAGGTTTTGGCGATCATAATACGGGTTAATTTATCATAGAGTTTTGATTTTTTGGCATGTTCCAAAAACCAATAAGGACTCAACACGGTACCGTCCGTCTCGATGAGACGGATAAGAGATTCATACTTAACGATCTTGCGGGTTTGATTATCAACGATTCCCTGAAAAAACGGAACGATCCGGTCCTCTTCAATCGCCGATTTTATTTTATTGATCATCCAGATATTGTTGCGTGTTTTTTCCGTCAACGCAGTGTTGTCATTGAAAAAAATCAATTTCGCCCGCTGTTCTTTGGCCTCTTTCAGTGCCATATGTGCAAGATTATAAACGTCCGAATACGTTGCATGGGCGATTCCGCCGGAGACACTCACTGAGAGTTCATGCCCTCCGATTTGGTATTTAAAATTTTCAAGTTTGTTGATGTGTTCGACGACATAATCTCTCAGGATATCATCAAACGGCCGGTCAATGCAGATAATGGCAAACTCATCACCGCTGATACGGTAAAGAAACTCATGCTCTACCGTTATTTCCAGCCGTCTGGCAAATGCTTTGAGCAATTCATCCCCGATGGAATAGCCGAAATAGTCGTTTATCGTTGAAAATCTATCAATATTAAGCAATATTAAAGTGATTTCAGCTGATCCGGTTTCCAAATCGGTTAACAGCGCCGTCCGGTTTTTTAACCCGCTGAGAGGGTCGATCAGCTGACGCTGGATAATAAGGTCTTTGTTAATCAGCTCCGTCACATCGACACGTGCCGCGATAAACTCTACAACTTTTCCGCTATCGTCGAATATCGGGGCAATAACCGTTTTAACGTAATATTCTTTCCCCGTTTTGGAAAGGTTGCGAAATGTCTCTTTCCAGACATTTCCTCCCTTGATCGTTCTCCAAAGATCGGCAAATATCTCAGGATCGGTATCGGGATGGCGAACCATATTATGGTTTTGCCCAATCAGCTCTTCACGCGAATACCCCGATATTTCGCAAAAAACATCATTGACATACGTTATGACCCCATTTGCATCGGTTTTCGAGACAATGGAACTTTGGTCAAGCACCATTTTGTATTGATCAAGTATCTTGATGTAATCATTCAGTTCATGCTGTGTCTCATCCACCAAATGGGTGAGTGCTTTGAGCATCGTATGATGATTGCGATGGGGTGATTCACTCTTTTGAGGCAAGGGATGCTTTTCAGACTCGCTCAACGACAGGGTCGTCGTCGTAATGTTGAGCAGCTGATTGCCGGAATTTGAGTGATAAAACTCGCCGTACGTAAAAAAACCTGCCGTAGGGGCGACCTCATTGAGCAATCCGAACTCATAATTAAGCTGTTCTTTTAAAAAAAGCTTTCGGACCGAACAAGAGTAAATATAAGTCGCTTCGACAGGATACGCGGCAACGGATTCAGACATATCGACAGCACGGTCAAGAATCTCTTCGATGTTTCCGATCGCAAAACGGACTTTTTCTCCGTTATGGAAATGTCCGGCATACACAAATCCGCCATCATCGGTTTGTCCAATCATCGATCTGGCGATCTCTACACCGTCTTCGACCTTTATCAACGGAAATTCAATCGCGCTGGCAGGAATCTCAGTAATGGTTTCCTCTCCCAAATAGTGAGAATACAATTCCCGTATCTCTCTGCCGTCAATCTCATAGATAACATTTTTATCTGCACGCGTGATCGTCATATCTTTGCCGATCATCGTCCAATTGAGCGAATAATTGCGGTGAATCTTTAACACATCGCTGTCAAGTACCGCGATAACGACTCCCTCATCGTATATCGTGTTATCTTTAAAAACATAGGTACGGGTAAAGGTCAGATCATCTCCGGCATTTCCCCCGGCGATAACAACATCATTATTGACAGAGCTGAATCCGTCCAAAAATGACTCCGAATCGCTTTTAAGTCCTTCACTGAATATGATACAGGCTTTTGTGCGATCGGTAATGACCTCTTGGGCCGCACACAGCCCCTGCGGATAATCGGAATGGGGATAATAATAGGTTTTGATGAGAGTAGCGTCAAATAAAGAGAAAGAGAGAATGATCTGGCCGGAACTCATCGTCCCGTCCATAATCTCTCCGGCAGTCGTTGCACCGATCAAGAGAGCATCAGGAAGCTTTGATACAAGAACGTCAAGAATCGGCTGGATCGTTGATTTATCCATGACACCGCTGAAAAGCTGGATAAAAACGGTACCTTTGTGCGGCAGAATACTCTCCACACATATCTGAAGATTCTCGACCGTATCATATCGGTGGGTGATCAACTGCATCGAAACTCCGGCTCAAAAATCTTTATATTGACTTATTTTAGTGAGTGAACCTTAAATCTATGAATATTTCATGCAATAAAGATTCTATATGCGTCTGACGGATATCTATGAACAGAACTTGCATTTCGATTAAATTACGAAAAGGAGCCTGTATGATTGTAGCGATACCGATGGATGCGATGATGCGTGTATACCACTACAATCCCTGTTCGGCCACCATGTTCGCCCTCTATGAGGTATCCGGTAACCGTAAAGATATCCGCTACCGCTATATCGACACCCGCCTGAACCCCTGGGAAAAACATGCAGGGGAAATGGTCCGTGATCCCAAAATGAAATCTTGTTCATGTGAGGGAGATATAGCACAAGATCCTCACCATATCAGTGAGCATTATGCCCTCCTCGAAGTCCTCGGGAAATGCGATTATCTGCTCGTCGATCAATACTGTCTCAATACGCTCTACACCATGCGCAACGTGGGGATTAAGATCCATAAAGTCCCCCCATTTGTCAAAACCGCCGAAGAAGCGATCAACCATTTTCTCATCGGCACCGAAATCGCCGAGCACCTGCGGTACATTCACCCCGCATAATCGGCTACTGTGAAATAATCTCTTTTTTGACTTTTAATCGCACATAAATCGTAATCAGCAAAAGGACACTTATCACCAAAGCGATAACGATCGTATGCAGATACTCTTCCAGCAATGCCTGATTTCCGCCGATCACATACCCCAAAACGGCCAGAATAATCACCCATATTCCGGCACCTAATGCCGTATAGACACTAAACGCCACAATATCCATCCGTGCCAGTCCTGCAGGTAAGGAAATATATTGGCGCACGGCAGGGATCAAACGGCCGCTAAAGGTTGAAATATGTCCGTGTTTGGCGAAAAAATCGTCCATTTTTTGGAGGCTCTCTTCCCGAAAAAGGACATATTTACCGTATTTCAAAATAAATTCCCGCCCGAGTTTGAGTGCCAAGTAATAATTAAACAATGCCCCGCTCAGACTTCCCGCAATGCCCGATAAAATAGCGCCATAGAGATTCATCTCCCCTTTGGAAGCTAAATATCCGGCAGGAATCATCACCACTTCGCTGGGAAACGGGAAAAAGCTGCTCTCCAAAAACATCATGATAAAAATGCCGGCATACCCCAATGCCGCAACCGTCTCTACAATCCAAGTAATCATATCACCCATTATTATCAACCCATATCGAAAAAATTTATGAAATCCTATCACAATTGATTACGATTTTCTCAGTAACTGCAAGAACATTATATGCATTTCACTAATCGATAGTCCATCACAGGAGTCCGTTTTGAAGATCAACTACAATACATCCACCCTACACCTCGAAGATATGCCGCTCGATATCGGCTATGCTTCCGAAAAAGTAGCCCTCAAAAACTATTCCGACGAAACTTTTACTATCGGAGGGCAAAACGGTTTTACCCAGCTTGTCATCTCGGCTCCGTTCATCGATGATACGCTCCTTGCCCAGATGAAAGAGATCGATTCCCTCCTCTCTCTCAACGCACTGGGCGGTATCACCAAAGCCCTCGTTACCGCAAATACAAAAACCGATATCCCAAACTCTGAGGAATGGCTTGTCGGAATCGATACCGATGAAATGTTCGGAGATTACTACGGGATTCGCCTCGCGCCGGGAGAACTCGGCGGCGAATTGACGAAAGCGCTTTTTGTTATTTCCAAAGACGGAGCTGTTTTTTACAATGAAATCCCTAATAGCCTCGATGAACCGTTCAATATCGATAAAATTGTGGTCAAAATCGCCGCTGCAAACAACTGCTATACCGGAAAAGGGTGTCACGGATAAGTTTATCCGTTCATCCCTCTCCTCTCTTTAAAAATAGATTACACCATATTTTCCGTCCTGACATATTATTATGATAACGAATAAGACTTTTTTTCTTCACACGTGAGAAAGGACTCGAATACCTCTACCTTTCTTAACACAATTACGACAATATCGTAGCCCTCAGCCTTCATCAATATTGGAGATGATTGAGCGTTTTCTTAAACATTTTTGTCCCATTTTTCTTCACTCGTGCCAAAATCATACAAAATAAGATAATTTTTCTCCTATTTTATTCAAGAACGCAAAATGCAATCTTCTAGCAAAAGTTCCAAAAGGGATCACGATGGAAACAATGATAGAGACAATTAAAAAAGAGTTGCGCAACCAGACGACTATCCCCTACTTCGGGTTGGGGGTATTTGAAGGGATTACGACCAAAGAGGGAGAAGTGGTACCGTACGACAGTGATTCGCTGATTCTTGCGATGAACAACGGTCGGGCAATGACTCCGCGTCTGATGTTTGAATATTCCCGTGCCGCAATGCATTTGGAACAGCGTCGGGGTGTCGAGTATATGACACAGCTCATCAACCATATCTATACCAAACCTTTCGATCCGACACCGCTTCACAAAGCGATTGTTGACATGATGCCGCGTTATATCGTCGATACGAATCGCGATACCAAATTTCAAGAACTATTAGCCTTTACACCGCACTGTCTGATTATCGGAAAATCACGGATTATGGGTCATTTGAACCGTTATGAAGTGTACGAATATGATGTCGAAAACCAAAAATATTTTCTCGTAGAGGATGAAGTCCTCGACAATGCCGAAAAGATCCTCTTTAAACCGATGGGATCGCCGCTCCCGAATCCGACATTCGTCATCTCCGATGCCGATTACGTCGATTGGCTCACCGAGGCGATGGGCGGATTTGCTCTCCCGAAAGTGCTCAAAACGTATCGTAAAGCTAAAAAATACCTCTTTTTGGGGACATCTTTCGGGCATGATACCGATCGGATGGTCGCCAACGAACTAAGTCTTGATTTGGAAGGCGGCTATGTCGTTACCGACAAAGAGTTGGGGAAAAAAGAGAAAAAGTTTGTCGAAAAACATAATATCGAAGTGATTCCGATGTCACTTTCTGAATTTATCAAAGCATTTGTCTAAGGAGTTTTCAATGCCAATGATACCTACCGTTAAAGATATTTCGCCTCGCGGAGAGCGTTATTTTGATCTGTTTTCAAAACTTTTAGGAGATCGTGTGATCGTTATTACCGAAGCGGTCGATGATCATATGATGGGGGTCATTGTCTCCCAACTGCTTTATCTCGAAGCTATGGATTCGGAAGAGCCGATCCACATGTATATCAGTTCGCCCGGCGGATCGGTCATGGCGGGTCTTGCGATCCTCGATACGATGCAGCTCATTAATGCCCCGGTGTATACCTATGCAATGGGGCTCGTCGCTTCGATGGCGGCTGTACTCTTCACCTGCGGAGAAAAAGGGCATCGCTATATGCTTCCCAACGCCGAAGTGATGATCCATCAGCCTCTCGGCGGATATTCGGGTCAAGCGAGCGACATTGAGATCCACACCAAACATATCCTCAATCTCAAACGACGTCTTTACGCTATTTTGGCGGATGCAACCGGCAAAAGTGCCAAAGTGATCGAAAAAGAGTCCGACCGTGACAACTATATGGAAGCCAAAGAGGCGATCGAGTTCGGTCTAGCGGATGAGATTCTCAAAAAATTCACTTCGAAGGATGTATGATGAGTACCGAAAAAACCTGTTCATTTTGCGGCCGTAAACAAAGCGAAGTCAAAAAAATGTTCTCTTCGGAGACAACCCATATTTGTAACGAGTGTATCACCACCTGTTCTTCCATTTTGCAAAAAGAGGTTCGTTTTGAGCAACGTTCCGCGATGCAGCAACAGCTTCCGGTACCGGAAAAAATCGTCGAATTTCTCGACAAATACATTATCGGTCAGCTGGAAGCAAAAAAAGTGCTCGCCGTTGCCCTCTACAACCACTACAAACGGATCGAAAACCCCGTCTATAACAACGTTGAGCTCGAAAAGTCCAATATTCTCCTCGTCGGGCCTACGGGAAGCGGGAAAACGCTTTTAGCCAAATCGCTCTCGAAAATCATGCAGGTTCCCTTTGCCGTTGCCGATGCGACAGCACTGACCGAAGCGGGCTACGTCGGCGAAGATGTCGAGAGTATCCTCTCACGTCTCCTGGCCGCTGCCAACTATGACATCGAGCTCGCTCAGCGCGGGATCATCTATATCGATGAGATCGATAAAATCGCCCGAAAAGGCGAAAGCTCAACAATGGGCCGTGACGTTTCGGGTGAAGGGGTACAGCAAGGTCTTCTCAAAATATTAGAAGGTGCCGAAGTCTATGTACCGGTCAAAGGGAGCCGCAAAAACTCTACGACCGAAACGGTACTGTTCAACACCTCGCATGTTCTCTTCGTCTGCGGAGGAGCTTTTGTCGGTCTCGTTCCTGACTCTCATTCGAAAAAATCGAACAAAGTAGGATTTAGCAAAACGACGGAAAAAGGGGAAACCAAAGAGAAAAAAATCGATGCCAAAGCATTGGTTCATTACGGAATCATCCCCGAATTTATCGGACGTATCCCGGTCATCGCACAGCTGCGCGAACTGACCAAAGAGCAGATGGTTCAAATCCTCCAAGAGCCGGACAACGCCCTCATCAAACAGTTCCAAGCCTTGTTTGACATGGACGGCATCGAACTCAACTTCGAACCCAAAGCCCTCGAAGCCGTCGCCCAAAAAGCGATCGACCGAGGTGTCGGAGCGCGCGGTCTGCGCAGCATCATCGAAGAAGCGATGCTGCCGCTGCAGTTTAGCTGCCCGTCGAAAAAGAATTTGCAAAGCCTTACGATTACCGAAGCGGTGATCGAAGATCCGACCAACGAACCTATCTATGTTTATAAAGAAGAGAGCGCGGAAGCGTAATTGATAAATTGACATCCTATTGCCTAGAGGATGTCAGTTAGGTTATAATCACTGCATGAAACGAAAAGAAGCCCTCGAAGTACTACAATCATATAAGCGTGAGCATGCCGATGAATTCGGGATTATGCGAATAGGTATATTCGGTTCTGTAGCACGAAATGAAGCGACAGAACAGAGTGATGTCGACGTTGTCATTGAGACAAAACACCCCAATCTTTTCAAACTCTCCCGTATCCGCCTCGATCTCGAAGAGTTGATGCATACGCATGTCGATCTGGTCAGCTACCGCGATAGTATGAATACTTTTCTAAAAGAGCGGATTCAAAAAGAAGCAGTCTATGCCTGAAAAGGCTCTGCTGATTGAAACATTGACACAGATTGCCAGTGCCGCCGAACGTATCCTCAAACGCTTCGAACCTATCAAAACTTCCGATGATTTTTTAAAAGATGAAGCAGGTCTTGAAAAACTGGATTCCATCTGTATGCAGTTAATCGCTATCGGCGAAAGCCTGAAAAACGTCGACAAACTCACTGATAAAAAACTACTACCCAATTATCCTGCCGTCGATTGGAAGTCGGTCAAAGGAATGCGTGATATCATCAGCCATCACTATTTTGATCTCAATGCTGAAGCGGTGTTCGATGTATGTCAAAACGATATTCAAATGTTAAAAGAGACTATTGAGCAAATACTTAATGACAATAAGTAGCCTGAGCTATTTTCTCTCTTTTCTAATCACAATTCAAAAAAACATAGTCACTGCTTTTTATAGCGTGTGAATATTGAGATTTATTTTTATTAACTATCATTCTTGTTCCTGAAAAGATTACGGTAAATTTGGAATTTGACACAACCGTATGTGGTAATATTGAAGCAAATTCAGTAGACCATTCTTCTGTATTATTATTTAATAGTTTTTCAATTTTGTTAAATTTTTCGCTGTGTGGCTTAATAGAGCATTCTTGTACTGTAATATTTTTATCGTAAGAATAGATTCTTATATTTAGATCTTCGTTTTGAGGAAATTTGAAATATACATGCGTTGAACAACCAACAATTAAAATTATAAATACAATAAATACCAGTACTTTTTGCATATTTATCCCAAATCTAATTATTATCTAAACATTATATGTAATACGGCTTACGGATAACTGATACATTAGACTTCTTAGATAACTTACGTTTCCGTTCGTGGTGAGCTTGTCGAACCATGAATTGCACACCCTTCGACAAGCTCAGGGCGAACGGTGCCATATTTCTTATGATTTCTCACTTCTAAATCTCCCCTCCTCGAACGATTCTTGCATTAGTTCTCCTAATAACGACATCATAAGGACAAAATATGAAACGTGTTTATCTGGATAACAACGCTACCACAAAACTAGACCCTATCGTAAAAGTAAAAATGCAGCCTTTTTTCGAAGAGCTTTACGGCAACCCGAACTCATTGCACCAATACGGGATCGAAGTCCGCCCGTATCTGAACGAAGCGATGGGGTATATGTATGACGCCCTCAATGCACCCGATGCCGATGATATCCTCATCACCTCATGTGCGACGGAGAGCAACAATACCGTACTCAAAGGGATCTTTTTCAAACATATCCTCCGCGATCCGAGTAAAAACCATATTATCGCTTCGGCAGTCGAGCATCCTTCGGTACTTGAAACCCTCCACTTTCTCGAAGAGAACGGTGCAGAGATCACCTTCGTCGATGTTGACCAGTACGGATATGTAAGCGCTGATCGTATCGCAGCGGCGATCACCGATAAAACGATCCTTATCTCCATGATGTGGGCGAACAATGAAACGGGAATGATTTTTCCGGTCGAAGAAGTGGCCGCAATCGCTCAGGAAAAAGGAATTTTATTCCACACCGACGCGGTTCAGGCAATCGGTAAAGTCAAAGTCGATCTTACGAAAACACCGATCGATTATCTCACCTTCTCCGCCCATAAATTCCACGGTCCGAAAGGGATCGGCGGGCTGTACGTCAAAAAAGGTTCTGAACTCCCGAACCTCCTACATGGCGGAGAACAAATGGGGGGTCGTCGTGCCGGAACCCTGAACGTCGCCTATATCATCGGTATGGGCTTGGCGATGAAACAGTCGGTCGGCCATTTGGACAAAATGAACAGCGATGTACGTGCATTGCGTGACCGCCTCGAAGATGCGATTTCACAGCTTCCGGACACGATCGTCGTCGGTGACCGTGCACGCCGCACTCCCAATACCATCCTCATCTCGCTTCGCGGAATCGAAGGGGAATCGATGCTATGGGACCTTAACCGTGCCGGTATCGCCGCATCTACGGGAAGTGCCTGTGCATCCGAATCTCTCGAAGCGAATCCGGTTATGAGTGCTATCGGCGAAGATCCCGAGCTTGCACACACGGCTATCCGTCTCAGTCTCAGCCGTTTTACGACTGCCGATGAGATCGACTACACGATTGATGTTTTCACGAAAGCAGCGGAACGTCTTCGTTCTATTTCTTCAACCTATTCTTACACAAATGAAAAAATGGCCGGATAAGGCCATTTTACCCACGAATATTTCCGAATAACCTTACGATATGATATGATTACAGCACATTAGGTGAAGGTGAATTAAATGGAGATTTCTCAAGAAGAATCAAATATGTTAGATCAAGATCATGTATGTATCCAACTTTTTCTCGCGGCAATCAATACTCAGAAAAATCTCATTGTTTTAATGCACAACAATACACCAATACTTTTTAACCAGTCTTTTCTCGATTTTGCCAATGTTACCAGCGTCAAGAATTTTCTGCGCGAATTTGGTTCATTGGTGAACCGTTTTGTTCCGCATGACAGCTACTTCCACGCCGGAAAAGCAAAAGATCCGGAGGACTGGACAACCTCGATTATGGAACTCCCGGAAAATGACCGGATCATCAGTATGCTCAACTACCGCATCGATCCTCATGCATTTTCGGTCTCCGTCGAAAAGCCTATCCCTGACTATACCATTGTCACCTTTACCGATATTTCCCAGGACCTAATCAAGAGGATCATGATCGAAAATGATGTCAGTATCGATAAAGAGAGCGGAGCCTATGATAAAGAGTATTTCAATCATACCTCGAAAAGTTTTTATGACGCGGCAATCTTCAATAAAAAACTGATCGGTATTACCATGGTCCAGCTCATGTCTTCCGACAGCGAAGCAGAGAAATATTTACATGATTTCAGTTCCAGCATCAAATCGAATATCCGCCAAAGCGACATGCTGGTGCGTTGGGGCAAAAAAGTTTTCCTCTTGGCGTACCTCGTTGATTCTTCGGAGAATGCCGGAAAGTTCAGCCGCAAACTGCTCACCGTTATGCGGGAAGAGCCTTTTCAAAACCTCAGTACGATCAGTATGCGGGTAGGGACGACCGTCCAGCTACCGGATGAATCAATATCCGCTATCATCTCTCGAGCGCAAAATGCCCTGCAGCAAACCGATGATTTGGGTATTCATATCTTATAGCACCCTCGATATTGCTCACCGTAATAGCACAAGATAGCGATTCCCTCCCGAGAAACCCCAAAAAGCTGCAAATACTTGTTTTAATCATATAAGAACTAAATATGCATATTGATTTCTAAAGTCTATTGGGAGTCCTTATGCGTCCTTATCGCAATATCAGCGATCCAGAACTCGAGAGTTTAGGTGCCATCCGAGAGTGGGATGCACAAAAAGTCCTCTCCCTTTCCATGCCCTCCCCCATTTTGTGGGTTCATACGGCAAGAGAAAAATTTCACCGCCTTGACCCGATGGATGGATGTCTCGTCAAAACGATTACGATAGAAAGAGTCCAGGGAGACGTTATCAAAACGAATTTTGGAAGCTATTCCCTCGATACGGGTAAAAATATCTATTATTCGTGCGGATGCAAGAAATTTTGCGACTGTTACGGGCAGCTCTATCTTCTCAAGGATTCGAATGCGTTATCTGGTCGATATTCGGCTTGACGGAAAAAGCCGCCTTTATCCGATCGATGCGGATAATGAAACACAGGCTCTCGAGCGTCTGAAGCTCCGTCTCCCCCCTCATCAGCGAGAATCAATTATTATTGATTCGATAACGCTTGACCCCGCAACAATACCGAATAATGACCCTTTCGGCGTTTTCTCGGATTGACTTTTTTACTCTGTTCCCGGTCGTTCTTTTGACTCAATAAAATAAGATTTTATAATCTATTTTTCATTAAATCACTTCTCGCAAACTGAATTTGTAAACTTTTGTTTACCCTTGTTGACTATACTAGGGGGAGCATGCTTATTCAGATTTGCTTAATCTTTAACTCAAGATAGAGCCATTGGTTTCAATCGAACAGGGGAAATGAATGACGACAAACATACCGCTAGACGGGATCGATCTCTCGACCCATCCGTTTGGATGGATGTTGCTTCTTATTTTTATCGCCGGATATTATTTTATCGCGATGGAAGACAAATACCATATTGACAAAGCCAAACCTGCACTGTTCATCGGAACCTTCATGTATATCCTCATCGGAGCCTTTTATGCTTTCTACGGACTGAATTTCATCCCGTTCAAAAGCGAGATCACCCATCTCGTCTATGAAATCGCAGAGATCTTCTTTTTCTTGTATGTAGCGATGACCTTTGTCGAAGCACTCATCGAGAGAGGAGTATTTAATGCACTCAAAGGAAAGCTGATCGCCAAAGGATACAGTTACCGCGAACTCTTTTGGATTACGGGAATCCTCGCATTTTTTATCTCTCCGATTGCGGACAATCTGACTACCGCTTTGATTCTCTCAACCGTCCTCATCACGATAGAAAAACAAAACAAAGCTTTTTTAGTCCCCAGCGCTATCAATGTTGTCGTCGCCTCCAATGCCGGCGGAGCATGGAGCCCGTTTGGAGATATCACCACCCTGATGGCATGGACTGCCCAAAAAGGGGAGTTTGCCGATTTTCTCTATCTTTTCCCTGCGGCATTTCTGGGATGGCTCGTAACCGCTTATCTTCTGGTACGTTATGTACCGGATGAGGATCCGAACAAAGAAGGTGACCCTGAAATCGCGGATAAGATTGAGATCCTCAAAGGTGGAAAAGTCATCGTATTTATCGGAATCGCGACCATCGCCATCTCAGTCTTATGTAAACAGGTGATGCAGCTTCCTCCGATGTGGGGAATGCTCTTTGGCCTTTCCGTTTTACAGCTCTATATGTACACACTGAAACGACGTCACAAACAAGACGTCAATATTTTTAAATCGATCAGTAAAATCGAGAACAATACCCTCCTCTTTTTCTTCGGAATCCTAGCGGCGGTCGGTGCTCTCTATTTCGCAGGGTTCTTGGGATACATTACCAAATTGTACGAAGTCGTCGATCCAACCTACGTCAATATCGGACTCGGATTCGTCTCTGCCGTTATCGATAATGTCCCGGTCATGTCTGCGGTGCTTAAAGCCAACCCGCCGATCGATTACACCCAATGGATGCTCGTGACACTGACAGCTGGTGTCGGAGGATCGCTTATCAGTTTCGGAAGTGCGGCGGGAGTCGGAGTGATGGGGAGAATGCACGGCATCTATACCTTTTCCTCCCACATGAAACTTTCCTGGACGGTATTGGCAGGATATATCGTATCGATCAGTGTCTGGTATTTACAATTTAAAGTTTTAGGAATTGATTAAGAAAATTGTTCGCTATGTAAAGGAGATAAATGAATCATAAATGTCTACGGGTACCCGTGTTGGTTGCAACACTTTTATTTGCAACCGCTGCACAAGCAACAGAGACTCAACAATCTGAAACGATTGAGAAACCGCTATTTACACCTTTAATCGAGCGTTATATTTTAGATGAACTCAAATCTGTCCGCACCGATCAGCAGCAATTGCGCAACGATACCGAAAAACGGATTTCCAGAGCAGAAGTAGAGCAAACCGATCGCGCTGCACGATATGTCACCGACACCATCGGAAATATTTTCTATCTGATTGCCGCTGCAACCTCTCTTTTGATCTTTGCCGGATGGAACTCATTGCGAGATATCCGGAAAAAAACGGAAGATATGATTGAAATTCGGGTTGAGCAGATTACGAAAAAGTACAATGAAGAGCTTGAACTTCTCCAAAAACGCCTAGGTGAACAATCTAAAAAAATACTGGACAATCAAAATAGAATTTACACAACGCAATTTAGCCATTCGCTGTGGATGAGAGCAAATTTAGAGACCAATCTGCAATCTAAAATCGAGATCTATGATGAGATTTTAAAACTCAATCCTGACGACAGCGAAGCTTATGCCTACAAAGCGGATGCCGTATTGGATTTGGATCAATACGAGTGGGCACTCAATCTAAGTGACAAAGCAATCGAGATCGATCAAGATTATGGCTATGCCTACTGGCAAAGAGCCTGTGCCCATGCAAAACTCGGAAGCAAGATTGAAGCGATATCCGATCTGAAAACGGCACTGCATAAAAATCAAAATCTCAGAGAAGATATCGAGCATGAACCGTCATTTGAACATATAAAGGACTCTAAAGAGTTTAAAGAAGCTATCCTCTAACGGATTCAAAGGAGTATAATGCCCATTACAACGACGACATTTGAAAATGCCAAAATTCTCGCTGAACAATGGCAAAAAAATATAGAGCAAGATCGGGAAGATACCGAGAAAAAGTTCCACGAAGTTATGGTGAGAATGCTCAGAGATCCGATCAACAAGATTTTTCTAATCGAGCTATTGGATCAGAGTTTCCGTTCTCACGATAACAAGCGCATCGCGGATCAGCTCGAATATCTTTTTTCCAAATATGAAAATACCGATTTTTTTACCGAGTTCGAACAGCTTCTGATATGGCTGTTCCGTCATATCGGCATCTATCTCCCCTATATCTCTGTTCCCCTTTTGATCCGCTATCTTCGCAATGATGTCAGCAACGTCGTGATTAAAGGGGAGTCCTCCCTTCTCTCAGGGTATCTGGCAAAACGGAGAGACGAGCAGACCCGGGTCAACATCAATATTATCGGGGAAGCGGTTTTGGGTGAAAAAGAAGCGCATGAACGGATACTCAAATACATTGACGCTTTGGAAAATCCTTCAATCGACTACATCTCGATCAAAATCTCTACGATCTTTTCGCAGATTATCCCCCTGGCGCACGATTGGTCCGTGAATCAAATTTCCCGCTCTTTGGAGAGCATCTATATAACGGCCATGAAACACGATAAGTTTGTGAATCTCGATATGGAAGAGTACCGCGATGTCGCTCTGACCGTCGATGCCTTTATGCAAACCCTCTCCCAAGAGTCATTTCACTCACTGTACGCGGGGATCGTGATACAGTCGTATATTCCTGACGCCCTGAGCTATCTGCAAAAACTCTCAAAATGGGCACAAGAGCGGGTGAAAATGGGGGGTGCCCCGATCAAAATACGTCTGGTCAAGGGGGCCAATCAGGAAATGGAGCTGACCGAAGCAAGCCTGCGCGGATGGCCGTGTGTCACCTATCTGAATAAAGCCCAAACCGATGCAAACTATAAAATACTGATGGACTATCTCCTCGACCCTGCCCTCGCCTCCTGCGTCCATACGGGAATCGCATCCCATAATCTGTTCGACCATGCTCTGGGAATGCTCCTCGCACGCGAACGGGGAGTGGAAGACTCCTACAGTGCGGAGATGCTGGAAGGGATGAGCGAGACAGCCTATAAACTTCTCAAAAACGAAGGGCTGGAAGTTATCCTTTATGCCCCTACCGCTACGGCGAAAACTTTTACCAACGCCATCGCCTATCTGGTACGTCGGTTTGATGAGAATACCGCCGAACAGAACTTCTTACGCCACAGTTTCGGCTTGCACGTCAATTCTCCGGCATGGGAAAAACTGGTTCTAAGCTACGATGATGCCCTCACCAATATCCCCGATCTGAGCCTCAAACCCTTTCGCACCCAAAACAGGAATATTTCCCCGGATATGATCGAACCCGAATCCTACCGCTTTGAAAACGAAAGCGATACCGATTTTACACTGCCGCAAAATCGGCAATGGGCGGAGCAAATCCGTGACAAATGGAAAAATATTTCTCATAACGGCAGGTTTCACGCTAGCGCGGTCATCGGCGGTGTCGCGATAGAATCCGAAGAGCGGGTTCATGTCATCGACAAATCGCAATATCACGACAAAGTCATTGTGGGAAGCTATACCCCGGCTTCTGCAGAAAATATCCGCGAGGCTTTGAGTGTGGCAGCAGCCGATCCGGATGGTTGGCGGGCGCTCGATCCGCTCAGCAGGCAGAAAATTTTGATGAAGGTCGCCCATGAATTTCGAAAAAGCCGAGGGGACCTGATCGGTATCGCCGCTGCCGAAACGGGAAAAGTCTTTAATGAAACCGATGTCGAAGTCTCCGAAGCGATCGATTTTTGTAATTTTTACCCCTACAGCGTCCAAGAGTTCACTGCCCTTACCAACACGCACGCAACAGGAAAAGGGGTCGGCGTAATCATCAGCCCCTGGAATTTCCCCATCGCCATCCCTGCCGGAGGTATCGCCGCAGCCTTGGCATCCGGGAACACCGTTATCCTAAAACCCTCATCCAACGCTGTTCTGTGTGCCTATCGCCTTTGTCAATGTTTTTGGGAAGGGGGAGTCAGCAAGAATACCCTCCAGTTTCTCCCGACGAGCGGCGAATCGGCAGGAAAATACCTCATCACCGATCCCCTCGTCGATTTTGTCATCTTTACCGGAGGCGAAACAACCGCCTACGCCATGATCAAAGCGCGCCCCGATCTCCATCTCAGTGCCGAGACCGGAGGCAAAGACGCGACCATCGTCACGGCTTTGGCCGACCGCGATCAAGCGATCAAAAATGTCGTCGCATCCGCCTTTAATAACTCAGGACAAAAATGTTCGGCAACCTCATTGCTCATCTTGGAGAAAGAAGTGTATGAGGATCCCCATTTCAAGCAGACCCTGATTGATGCGGCATCCTCACTGCAGGTCGGATCGGTTTGGGATTTCCAAAACCGTATCGGCGCACTGATCACCCCTCCTTCGGGCAAACTCAAATATTCACTGGATTATCTCAGCGCAAACGAAAGCTGGGCTCTGGAACCTTCTTACGGCGATGATAACAATCCCTACATGCTGCGCCCGTCGATCCGATGGGGGACAAAAAACGGTGATTTTTGCCATATGAACGAGCTATTCGGACCGGTGCTCAGCGTTATGCGTGCCGAAAGTCTGGAGCATGCGATCGAACTGGTCAACGCAACCGGATACGGGCTTACCTCCGGGTTGGAAAGTCTCGACGAACGGGAGCAGGCCATTTGGCAAGAGAGCCTTCTCGCCGGTAACCTCTATATCAACCGCCCCACCACCGGAGCCATCGTCATGCGTCAGCCCTTCGGCGGCATGGGAAAATCCTCTATCGGAAGCGGCAGAAAAGCGGGCGGATTCAATTATGTTTCACAGTTTATGCATCTCTCTAGTAAGAGTACGAATACAGAGGAAAGACACCACCACCCCTATATCGACCGTCTCCGCACACTCCTCAGCGAGAGTAGTTCTTTTATCTCCGAGCTTCAATCCGCAATCGCTACCGCTGAAAATTTTGCCTACTGGCTGGATCGTGAGTTTACCCAAGAGCGGGATGTGTGCCGTATACGCGGAGAGAGCAACACCGTTCGTTATCGAAACGTTAAAAGCGTATTGCTCCGTTTTGAGTCCGGCGACAGTGTTGATGAGATATGCGCATCGATTGCGGCGGTCAAGATGGCAGGGGCAAAACTCTCCGTCTCGGTTCCTTCGGATTCATACAGTCCATCCTTGTCATGGCTAGCAGCGAACGAAGCTTCCCTTTTAGACCGTGAGGATACGTTTTCCCTAGAGGATGAGACCCGCCTGCTCAAATCGATGGAACAGGTCGAGAGAATACGCTATTTAAGAGCCGAAAACATCGCCCCTGAGACCTATCACAACAGTGCGGATAAAG
>NZ_JBASYM010000034.1:0-41091 GCF_049277495.1 Sulfuricurvum sp.
CCACCGCCTGAGCACAATCACCCATGCCGATCTTATTTTGTATTTTGAAGAAGGGCGCATCATCGCACGCGGTACTCACCAAGAACTTCTCGAAACCTCTGAAAACTACCGCCGTCTTGCAGGAAAAATGGGAGAATAAACAGCCGTTAATGCTTTTTTGAGTATAATCGCGCCAACTTTAACCATAATGAGGCGGACGGTATGTTTGATTACGAATCTTTAAAACCCTGGCTTTTTAAACTTCAACCCGAAAGCGCCCATACCCTTGCCGAAGCGCTACTGCGCAGTGCAAGCTTTTGTCCTCCCCTGATCAATGGCTGGATGACCAAACATTTTGTAAGTCATCCTTCCCTGTCCCAAGAGCTTTTTGGCCGTACCTTTTTAAATCCGGTCGGCCTCGCTGCCGGTTTTGATAAAAATGCGACGATGTTCCACGGTGTGATGGCACTTGGATTTGGATTCAGCGAAATCGGTACCCTCACCCCAAAACCGCAAGAGGGCAATCCACGCCCCCGTTTATGGAGACATATCGAAGAAGAGACTCTCCAAAATGCTATGGGGTTCAATAACGACGGGCTCTTCCGCATCAGCCATCGTCTCAAAAATATCTATCCTTTCAGCACCCCTATCGGCGTCAACATCGGGAAAAACAAAACCACTCCGGAAGACAAAGCGATCAAAGATTACACCACCTTGATCAAAGCGTTGCATGAATATGCCGATTACATGGTCATCAATATCTCTTCTCCCAACACTCCGGGATTGCGGGATTTGCAAAATGAAGCGTTTATCAGCCAGCTTTTTGCCGAGGCAAAAGCGATTACAACCAAACCGATTTTGCTTAAAATCGCTCCCGATATGTCTGAAGATCAGGCAGTCGCTTTATGTGTCCATGCGGTGGAAAGCGGAGCAGATGGAATTATCGCAACCAACACGACGATCGATTATTCTCTCGTCTCTGAACCCGAAGAGATCGGAGGGCTCAGCGGTGAAGTCTTGCGCGAACGAAGTTTTTACATCTTCGACGCCATTGCACGCGAACTCTACGGAAAAGCTACACTGATCAGTGTGGGCGGCATCAGCACTCCCGAAGAGGCTTACCGTCGTATCCGTGCAGGGGCATCCCTCGTACAAATCTATACCTCGCTGATTTTCAAAGGGCCCGAAACGGTCGAAGAGATCAACAGCGGTCTGATCGATCTTTTGGCATCCGATGGCTATACATCGATCACGGAAGCAATCGGTGCGGATCGGCGATGAAAATCCTCGCCGGACTAATTTTGAGTTTAGGAACCCTTATGGCCTCATCACTACCTCACTTTGACACTAAAACCCTCTCTAACGGATTGCAAGTTGTTGCCATCCCGATGGATAACAATTCACAAGTTATCTCAACCGATATTTTTTATAAAGTGGGAAGCCGTAATGAAGTCATGGGCAAAAGCGGCATTGCCCATATGCTTGAACACATGAATTTCAAATCAACCAAAAACCTCAAAGCAGGCGAATTTGATGAAGAAGTCAAAAGCATCGGCGGTCTTAATAATGCCTCTACCGGATTCGACTACACCCATTACTACATCAAATCCAGCACTGAAAATCTCGGAAAATCGCTCTCGCTTTTTTCTGAACTGATGCAAAACCTCAATCTCAAAGACGATGAGTTTCAGCCTGAGCGCAACGTAGTCGCTGAAGAGCGCCGCTGGAGAACCGATAACAACCCGATGGGTTATCTTTACTTTCGCCTGTTCAACAGCGCCTATGTCTACCACCCCTATCACTGGACGCCGATCGGGTTTATGAACGATATTCAGACATGGACACTGGAGGATATCCGCAATTTTCATCAAACCTACTATCAGCCGAAAAACGCCATCTTAGTCGTTACCGGAGATATAACGGCGGAGAAAGTTTTTGATGCAGCGGAAAAACATTTCGGAAGTGTTCCCAACACTCTGGATATCCCTGCTGTGAAAACAATCGAACCTGAACAAGACGGTGCACGACGGGTTATCGTCAATAAAGAATCGGAAGTGGAAATGCTGGCGATCTCTTTCCCTATCCCTAATTTCCAGCATCCCGATCAGCCTAAACTCTCAGCCCTCAGCGAAATGCTCAGTTCAGGAAAAAGCTCACGCCTGAGCCGAATTTTGGTGGATGAAAAACGTCTTGTCAATCAGATTTATGCCTATAACATGGAAAATATTGATGCGGGCGTATTTTTGTTTTTAGCCGTCTGTAATAACGGGGTAAAAGCCGAAACTGTCGAGACTGAAATATGGAATGTCATCCATAACCTCCAGAACATGCCGGTGGAAAAAGCAGAATTGGATAAAGTGAAGATCAACACAAAATCCGATTTTATCTATTCTTTGGAGAGTTCGACATCCGTTGCCGATCTTTTCGGAAGCTACCTTGCCCGCGGTGACATTGCACCGTTGATGCAATATGAATCCGCTATCGAAGCACTTAGTCCGAATGAGATTCAAAAGGTTGCTTCGCAGTATCTCATTAATGAAAAATCGACTACCTTAATCCTCAGAAAAGGTCAAAAATGAATCTAGTAACAGGCTCAACGACAGCCTTGATAACTCCTTTTAAAAATGGAAAATTAGACGAGCAAAAATACGCGGATCTGATCGTACGACAAATCAACAATGGTATTAATGCCGTATGTCCTGTGGGGACGACAGGCGAAAGCGCAACATTAACCTATGATGAAGACAGACGCTGTATGGAAATTGCCGTTGAAGTGTGTCGCGGTACCTCGACCAAAGTATTAGCCGGCGCAGGAAGCAATTCTACCGCAGAAGCGGTAGAAGCGGCGAAAACGGCACAGAAATGCGGAGTTGACGCTATATTTTCCGTTGCCCCTTATTACAATAAACCTTCCCAGGAAGGTCTATACCAGCACTATAAAGCGATTGCCGAGTCTGTTCCCGAACTCCCTTTTATGCTTTACAACGTCCCGGGACGAACCGTAGTCGATATCAGTGCGGATACCGTTATCCGACTCTTTGATGATGTGAAAAACATCTACGGTATCAAAGAGGCGACGGGAAGCTTGGAGCGCACCATCGAATTGCTCTCACGCCGGCCGGATCTCAAAGTATTTTCCGGTGACGATGCCATCGATTTTCCGATACTGGCCAACGGCGGAGCCGGAATCACTTCGGTTACCTCGAATCTTTTGCCCGATTTGAAAAGTGCACTGGTAACCAAAGCATTAGCAGGTGACTTTAGCGGTTCAAAAGCGATAAACGACGCTCTTTTCCCGATCAATAAAGCGCTGTTTCTCGAATCGAACCCCGTTATGATCAAAGCGGCCATGTACATTGCCGGGTTGATCGATACACTCGAATATCGGCTTCCTCTTGTTGCCCCCAGCACGGAGAACATGAATCGGCTCGAGAGCATTATGAAAAACTACACAATCAAAGGACTCTAATTGAATATGCAAGGAAAAACACTACTCATCAGCGGCGGAACCCGAGGTATTGGTAAAGCAATCGTTTATGCGTTTGCGGCACAGGGCGTTAATGTGGCATTTACCTATAATTCAAATGCAGAAATTGCGGATGAAATTGCCAAAGATGTCGAAAAGACCTACGGTGTTAAATGCCGAGGCTATGCCCTCAATATCTTAGAACCCGATGAGTATAAAGAAGTCTATGCAAAATTTGACGAAGATTTCGACCGTCTCGATTTTTTTATCTCCAATGCAATTATTTCAGGCCGAGCGGTAGTGGGCGGTTTCGGACCGTTCATGCGTCTCAAACCTAAAGGATTGAACAACATATACATCGCAACGGTTGACGCTTTTGTCGTCGGTGCACAGGAAGCGGCAAAACGGATGGAAAAAGTAGGCGGCGGATCGATCATCTCCATGAGTTCTACCGGTAATCTCGTTTACACCCCTAACTATGCGGGTCACGGCACCAACAAAGCGGCAGTCGAAGCAATGGTCCGTTACGCGGCTGCGGAACTCGGTGAAAAAGGGATTCGCGTCAATGCCGTATCCGGAGGACCGATCGATACCGATGCGCTGAAAGCATTCCCGAATTATGAAGAGGTCAAAAGCGAAGTCGTCAAACGTTCACCGCTCAGCCGTATGGGTGAAGCGGATGACCTGACGGGGGCGTGTTTATTCCTCTGCGGCAACGGCTCATCATGGCTCACGGGTCAAACGATTGTCGTTGACGGCGGAACAACGTTTCAATAAATTTAATACGGCTGCGGGCAAAGCCCGCTAGCCTACGCTAACGCTGAGTTTCGCTCGGCGCGATGCCCACGCGCAGTTTCCGCGCTTAAAAAACCAAATCCGAAAAGGCAAACTTGGTGTTTAATATCCCCAATATCTTAGCATTTATCCGCCTTCTCATCGCTCCGGTGATGTTTTGGATCATTCTCAATCCTCAACTTTTCACCGATATGGGATGGCATATCAGCTGGAACTATTACATCGCGACATTATTATTCGTTATCGCGAGCACAACCGATTTTTTTGACGGGTATGTTGCCCGCGAACTCGATCAAATCACCATGATCGGACAAATCCTTGACCCTCTTGCGGATAAGATGTTAACATTAGCCGCATTTTTGGGGCTGATGATGACGGGCGCCGCATCTGCCTGGGCCATCTATATTATCATTGTCCGTGAACTCTTTATCACAGGGCTTCGCACTCTGTCGCTCTCTGAGGGGATTGATATCAGCGCATCTTGGGCCGGTAAAGTAAAAACGGTAGCCCAGATGATCGCTATCGGCTTTTTATTGATGCACTGGCCATTCGGGGATCTGCTGCTGTGGATTGCCGTTGCGCTCACGCTTTATTCCGGCGGTGAATATCTCGTCGGGTTCAGTAAAGCCTACAAAACGAAAGGATAACTGTGAGCTGGATTGTTGCCCTCGCCGTTTTATCGGCACTCATTTTCTTTCACGAACTCGGCCATTACAGTGCCGCCCGTTTTTTCGGAGTCTATGTCGAGGTCTTCAGTATCGGTTTCGGTAAAAAGCTGGCTTCGTTTACATGGCTCAATACCCGTTGGCAAATCTCGGCGATTCCTCTGGGGGGATACGTCAAGATGAAAGGCCAGGATGATCTCGACCCTGCTTCCACCAGTTCGGACAAGGACAGTTATAATTCTAAAAAACCGTGGCAGCGCGTTATCATACTTCTCGCAGGCCCGCTTGCCAATTTCCTTCTTGCATGGGTATTTTTTTACGCCATCGCTTTAGGGGGGCCAAAGACCCTTTCTCCGGTTATCGGAAACGTCGTCAAAGATTCTCCTGCTCAGGTTGCGGGACTCCAAAAAGGGGATATTATCCGTTCAATCAACGGAGAAACGATCACTGAGTGGAATGAACTCTCGGATGCGATCAAATCCTCCATCGGAGCCTTGAGCCTACGAGTTGAGAGAGACAATACCCTCCTTTCGCTTACCGTTGTCCCCAAAATAACCGAAACCAAAAATATCTTTAAAGAGAGTATTCAGCAGCGCATGGTGGGCATTGCACCCGCAGGCGTTACCCATACGATGGAACTCAGCACTGTTGATGCTCTGGGATATGCCAGTGAAGAGACCTACGGCGCCTCGTTAATGATTTTTCAGAGTGTCCAGAAACTCCTAACCGGTGTCGTACCGGCAAAAGAGGTCGGCGGAGTGGTCAGTATCGTCCAAATCACGGCCGACGCAACGGCGTATGGCTGGATGAGCCTCCTCTTTTTTTCAGCGCTTATCTCGGTCAACTTGGGAGTTCTCAATCTGCTCCCGATCCCCGCTCTGGATGGCGGCCATATCATGTTTAACCTTTACGAAATGATCCGCCGCAAAGCGCCCAGCGAAGCGGTGATTATGCAGCTTACAATCGGCGGATGGGTATTATTGCTCGGGCTCATGAGTTTGGGACTCTATAACGATATTACGAGGTTGATGCAATGACGACTCTGGAACAAAAACTCGCCTTTGACCGGATTATTGAGCGGGTTGAAAAAGCCCGTTTGCGTGTTGACGGTCATCACATCGTTAAAATTGTCGCTGCGAGCAAATATGTCGACGCAGAAGCCATCCGTTCTCTCTATGCCATAGGACAGCGGGCATTCGGTGAGAATAAGGTTCAGGACCTTATGAGCAAAAGCGAGGCACTGGAAGAGTTGCCGATAGAATGGCACTTCATCGGAACCCTTCAAAAAAACAAGATCAATCATCTCCTGAGCGTACGGCCGCACCTCCTCCATTCCATCGATTCCGTGGAACTTGCCCATGCCCTCAATGAGCGTCTGGAACGAAATGATATGACGCTGCGGGCCTTGATTCAGGTGAATTCCGCCTACGAAGAGTCTAAAAGCGGTTTCCTCCCCGAAGAAATCAGTGAAAACTACGCCCGAATACGCGAAGAATGCCCGCGATTGCACCTGCAGGGAATCATGAGTATCGGGGCGCATGTCGACGATCCGAAAACGGTTCGTAAAAGTTTTGAAACAACCCGTCGGATTTTTGAGTCTCTTCCGAATGCAACCACCTGTTCCATGGGAATGAGCGGCGATTTTGAACTGGCAATCGAATGCGGTTCCAATTTGGTTCGTTTAGGGTCAATTCTCTTCCCGAAACCCTGATTTTCATTCTATATTTATCACAATCGCCTTTATCCTATGTTATAATCAGCCTTTATAAGTAAAGGACAAAGGCGGCGAGTGCAAAAGATTAAACAACGGGCAACACTCTATGCATTAGGGTTGGTTGTTTTACTGATCGCCATCTTTATTGTTACAATCATTCAAGACAAAAAAAAAGTTTTAGACGAAAAAACTTCTGCACACCGGGCACTGTTACGCAACTCTTTTGATTTAGCGATGCTCGATACCCAAAAAGGTCTAAGCGAACTCGCCTGCAAGATTGCGGGGAACCGTGATATTGTTGACGCTTTTGCTGCACACGATCGGGAAAAACTCTATCGCCTATCCCTCCCCTATTTTCAAGATGCGAAAGAACGGGGGGATGTCGATACGAGCGGCTTTATCGGTGCAGACGGCGTCCATTTTCTCCGTATACAAGATCCCCGTAAATATGGCGATAATATTATCAAAAAACGTCCGGTTTTGGCCTATGCGATTAAAACACGCCAACCGGTTTCCGCGCTAGACGTAACCATCTATGATGTCGCCATCGTCACGATCATTCCAATCTTCAAAGACAACACTTTTATCGGAATTATTCAAACAGTCGCGAATATCGATAATGTGCAGAAACGGCTCAATGCCCATTCCGGGATTAAAAGTGCTATCGCATTCGACAGTAAAAAACTCGAACTGCTCATTCCCGGATCTAAAAATGTCATTTATGCGGGATATTCTCTTGTCTCCTTCAACGATCCGCTTTTTAAACGGCTACCGGCCGACTTTTCTTTTGAGCACAGTAACCGTTACACGATCGATACCCGGGATTATGTTGTCGCTTCACGTCCGCTGAATGATTTTCAGAACAAAACCATCGCGATGATGACCTGTGCCTTTGATATTACCAATGATGTTGCAGAGTACCGACAAGAGATCCGAAACCTTCTTATCGTAAGTCTCATTTTATTGAGCATCGTTGCCATTGTCCTCCATTACGGCTTTCGTATTTTAATCCGTCGAATCGATAAAGACACCCAAATTACACGCGAGCTGAACCAAAAACTCCAGCATCAGCTTCATACCGATAATCTGACGGCACTTCCCAATCGAAATGCTCTGATTCGAGATATCCATAGCAACCGTTTTTATGCGCTGATGCTGCTGAATATTGACAACTTTAAAGAGATCAACGATTTTTACGGACATGCCGTCGGGGATGAAACCCTTTTGGCAATAGCACATTCGATCCAAGAAGCCATTCATGACTTGCCGATGCAGCTGTACAAAATGCCCTCAGATGAATATGCAATTGCTCTGTATGAGCCGATGAAAACAGCGCAGCTTGAAGCAGCCCGTCTCAATATCGTCCATCATTTACAATCTCAATATTACGATTTACACGGTGCGAGTATCTATGTGACCCTGACGATGGGAATGGATATCGCCAACAGAAACCGCGACGCTGCGAATATCAGCCTTCTTACCAACGCCGATATGGCACTGAAATCGGCTAAGAAAAGACATCTTAATTATCTTCTGTATGATGAAACGATGCAGATCAAACAAGAATATCAGCATAATATTTTGTGGAGCAAAAAACTCAAAGAGGCGATTGAAGAGAAACGGTTTTGCCTCTATTATCAACCGATTTTTGACGCGAAAAACGGAGAAGTTGTCGAATATGAAGCGCTGATTCGTATGATAGACTCCAATGGAGCCATCATTGCCCCGGGCTATTTTCTCCCCGCTGCAAGACAATCCCGTCTTTATCCGTTACTCTCGCAGTTCGTTCTGGATGAAGTGTTCGCTATGCTGGAGAAAACTCCGCATACCTACTCGCTCAATCTTTCGGTGGATGATATTTTTGATAAGCCGACGAAAGAATTCTTGATCCAAAAACTCCGCACCTCGTCCCACACGAAACGGCTTGTCTTTGAACTGTTAGAGAGTGAAGGGATAGAAAACTATTCCGAAGTCTCATCCTTTATTGCCGAAGTCAAACAATACGGCTGCCGCATTGCGATCGATGATTTCGGAACGGGCTATTCCAACTTTGCCCACATTTTAAAACTCGATGTCGATATTCTCAAAATTGACGGCTCGCTGATCCGCAATATCGATACTGACACCAATGCGCAAACCATTCTCACCGCTGTAGGACAGTTTTCAGAACATTTAGGATTAATAACTGTGGCGGAATTTGTCCATTCCGAAGCGGTTTACAATAAATGTAAAGAGCTCGGCGTAGACTATCTGCAAGGATATTATCTCGGAGAACCGAAACCTCTAGTTTGAGAGGCTAAAGCGAAACCCTTTTCGCTCCCCTTCGCATAAAGCAATCTCTCCTCCGTGGGATTCGACAATGTTTTTTGAGAGTACCAGTCCCAGACCGTTTCCCCGTTCTTTCGTACTTTTAAACGCTTCAAAAAGCCATTTTTTGTTTTCGATGGCGATTCCGCTGTCGTAAATCTCAAAAGTATGGGTAACTCCTGAAGAGGTGTGAAGAATTTCGATAATACCCTCTTCCTCCTCATCAAGTTCGATTGCATCAATCGCGTTAAAGACGAAATTGCTAAAGAGCATCACCAGCAGATCCAAATCGCCGAAAAGTTCAAAATCCTCTTCCGGAAAGATGAATTCGATCGGTTTGGCATAACTGTAATAGCCGATGGCACTCTGCAGCGCTTCACGTATCTGCCACCAGCGCAAAGCATTTTTCTGGGCACTCACCCCTTTGGAAAACATCAGTGTCGCTTTGATAATCCTCTCGATGCGATACAGCGATTTTTGGATCTCGATAACGATCGGTTTGTTCTCCTCTTTGACCCGCTTGATCAACGTTGACGTGAGCAGCGCGATGGAGCCGATCGGATTACGTATTTCATGGGAGAGATGAGCAGCCATCTGCCCCATCGTCGCCAGATTTTCTTTCCGCTTCTGTTCGGTAATATCGGTGGCGCTGAGCAACCGTTTTTCATTGTGCCGCGCCGATTTGATCAGGTATGAACGATCGTTGAACATCATCTCGTAATCTTCTTCATCCAGACGAAGGGTATCAAACAGTTTTCCCAGCGCTTTTCCCTGCGAATTTTGCAGAAACACGGAACCGTCTTCTTCCACGATCCAAATAGCATTAGGAAGAAACTCGATCACCTGCTCGATCGTCGATTGCAGGAACTCATACGATTGGCGCAATGCCACATACTCTTCTTCGACCTTGTAGGTCTGATCGATAAGGGCTTTTAGCTCTGCGGGAGAGATGGCATCGCTCATCAAAAATCACCCAGGTGCATCAAAATACGGTAGAGTCCGTACGCGTCACTGGTGCCGGAAAGTTCGCGAATAGAGTGCATTGCCAGCGTCGGAACCCCGACATCAATCGTCTCAATCCCCAAACGGGCTGCACTGATCGGTCCGATCGTACTGCCGCATCCCATATCGCTTCGGGTGACAAAAGTTTGTGTCGGGATATGAAGCGCAGCGGCACACTGCACAAACCGCCCCATGGTTCGGGAACTGGTCGCATAACGCTGGTTTGAGTTGATTTTAATCGCAACCCCCTGATTAAGCAGCGGAGCGTGTTCACCCTCATGCTTGCTCGGGAAGTTTGGATGCTGTGCGTGGGCATTGTCACACGATACCATCAAAGATCGTCGCATCAGCGTCCCATATCCGTCACCTGCAATACGGCGCAGCGTCTCTTCGACAAATGTCCCTCCCGCACCTACATGTGAGTCACTGCCGACCTCTTCGTGATCCATACAGGCTAACATCATCGGATAAGAACTCTCCAACAGCGCCTGCAGCCCCACATAACAGCTGAGGAGATTGTCCAACCGTGCCGAAGTGATAAATTCGCTGTTGACTCCGATGAAAGAACCTTTTTGACAATCATAAAAACTGAGTTCATGGGCCAATAACGTGAGTTCACTGCTCTCTTCCTGAATCTGGGAGAGGATGAACGATTCGAAATCGACATCGCCGGTTGCGATGATAGGGACAATATCGGTTTGTGCGTTGATAGAGCGGGAACTGTTCGCTTCACGGTCGAGATGGATCGCGAGGGAGGGGATGATCGCGATCGGGCTGCTGATATTGATCAGCGCCTCTTTGCGTGCTCCTCCCTCGAGATACACGACTCGTCCGGCAAGCGCCAAATCGCGGTCAAACCACGGGTTCAGCAATACCCCGCCATAAGGTTCCACCCCGAGACGTTTGACCCCCGATACCGTAGTCAGAGGATTAGGTTTGAGACGCAAATGGGGAGAATCGGTATGGGCTCCGACAATGGTGTACCCTTTTTCCGCGCACGGAGGATAGGTAAAAGCGATGATCGAAGAGTCGTTACGGGTGACATAGTAGTCGCTTCCCTCTTGGAGATCCCACTCCTGATCCTCTTCCAAACGGATGAATCCGCGGCACTCTAATGTTTTTGCCATCCAATCCACTGCATGAAACGGTGTCGGCGACGCATCGATAAAATCAATCATCTCTTCATTAAATTCCCGCATTTTTATCTCCTAAATAATCTCTACTTCTTCAAGCCCCGAGAGCTCTTCTATTACCTTGTTATCCACCCGTATCGCTGAATCGATTACGACATCGGCAAGTTTCGAGACGATCGTGAGTTTGATCTCGCGGCGTCCCGGATGACGACGGACGAGGGTATAGAGTTTCTCCAGCGTTTCGAGATTGTCGCTGAGGCGGATACGTATTTGCAACGGCTCTTGCGGCGGGAGATTTTCGACGATCTTGGTCTCCACCTTTTTCGCCTCTTTTTTCGCTTCGGCGAGGGTCATGATTTTGGTCACGCTGATACGGGTGAACATCTCGGTATGGGTGACTTTGACCTTAAACGCGATCGGTTCGTCCTGATCCATTTTTTCGAGCTGTTCGAGCTTGTCAGAGAAGAGCATCATTTCGATGTTGCCGTGAAAGTCCATCAGACTGACCAATCCGAACATCGACCCTTTTTTCGACATTTTTTTCGTGATCGTTTCGACCTTACCGATGAAGATGGCACTCGACCCGTCTTCGATATTTTCGACCTCGGAGGAGAGGGTATAGTTGATCGCATCGATCTGATCGCGGAAATTATCGAGCGGATGACCGGAGACGTAAAAGCCGAGGGTATCCTTTTCAAAATCAAGAAGTGTTTTGAGATCAAACTCGTCCATGTTTTTGAGGGTAAGCTCAACTGCCGTCACCTCTTCGTCATCTCCAAAAAGGCTGAATTGGGCATCTTTTTTCAGAGACGACCCTTTTTTTGCCGTTTCCACAAGGGTTTCGACCTGTTCCAGCAGTGCTCGGCGCGAATAGCCGAAATGATCCAGCCCCCCTGCTTTGATGATACATTCGATCACCCTTTTGTTCACTTTCTGAGGTTCGATACGGTTGATGAAATCCTGGATGTCTTTAAACTCACCCTCGGTTCTGGCTTCGAGAATCGATTCGACGGCCGCTTCTCCGACCCCTTTGATCGCACCGAGACCGAAAAGTATCTGATCCTGGCCGTCTTTGTTGATCGCTGAGAACTCAAGCTGTGAATGGTTGATGTCGGGAGCTCCGAGGAAGATTTTCATCCGTTTCGCTTCGTCGATGTATTTGACGACTTTATCGGTGTTGTCTTTCTCCGAGGTGAGCAGCGCCGCCATAAATTCCTGCGGATAGTACGTTTTCAGCCATGCCGTCTGAAAGGTGACCATCGCATACGCCGCCGAGTGGGATTTGTTGAACCCGTATCCGGCGAATTTTTCGATCAGGTCAAAGAGTTCGGAGGCTTTTTTATAGTCTAATCCCTGATTTGCTGCCCCTTCACTAAACTCTTTGTTGTACTTTTGCATCTCTTCGATTTTTTTCTTACCCATCGCACGACGAACGATGTCCGCACCGCCGAGACTCATCCCTCCGACCGTTTGTACGATCTGCATGACCTGCTCTTGGTACACGATGACCCCGTAGGTCGGTTTGAGGATCGGTTCCATCGATGCGAAGGTATACTCGATCACTTCACGTCCGTGTTTACGTTCGATAAAACTATCCAGCATCCCCGATTCCATCGGTCCCGGACGATAGAGGGCGAGTACCGCGATCAAGTCCTCGAAATTACTGGGTTTAAGCCGCTTGTTCAAATCCTGCATCCCCGAACTCTCGATCTGGAACATCCCGATCGTATCCCCGCTTTGGATGATCCGATAGACCTCGGGA
Source organism: Sulfuricurvum sp. (assembly GCF_049277495.1). GTDB lineage: Bacteria > Campylobacterota > Campylobacteria > Campylobacterales > Sulfurimonadaceae > Sulfuricurvum. The sequence goes on from NZ_JBASYM010000034.1 coordinate 12,824, forward strand.
TCATTTTCATCGATAGCGTGCCAGTCAACCTCTTTGTCGTAACGCTTTTTGATCAGTTTGATCGCGCTGTCGATGACGTCGAGGGTTTTGAGTCCCAAGAAGTCGAATTTGATCAGGTCGATATCCTCGAGGTAGTTAAGCGAGTACTGGGTGACGAACGTCTCCTCGCCGGAGGGTTTGTAGATCGGGGTTTTCTTCCAGAGCGGTTCGTTGGAAATAACGACTCCCGCCGCGTGCATCCCGGCGTTGCGTTTGAGCCCTTCGAGCTTTTTGGAGAACTCCCATACCCGTGCCGCCTGCGCGTCGCTTTCGATCAGCTCTGAAATCTTCGGCTCTTTCTGAAACGCTCCGGGTTTGAACTCTCCCCCTTTGGTTTTACCGTTGAGGGTGATTCCCAGCTCATCGGGGATCAGTTTGGCCATCATGTCGGCTTGGGAGAGGGGCATCTCTAAAACACGCGCAACGTCGCGAATAACCCCTTTGGCGAGCAGCGAACCAAACGTAATGATCTGTGCCACCTGCTCGCGCCCGTATTTACGCACGACGTAATCGATGATCTCACCGCGGCGCGCCTGCATAAAGTCCATATCGATATCGGGCATCGATACCCGTTCCGGATTGAGAAAACGCTCGAAAAGAAGGTCGTATTTCATCGGATCGATGTCGGTGATCTCCAAAGAGTAGGCGACGAGGCTTCCCGCTGCCGATCCCCGTCCCGGCCCGACAGCGATTCCCATCCGTTTCGCTTCGCGGACGAAATCCCAAACGATCAGCATATAGCCGGGGAATTTCATCTGATTGATCACCTGCATCTCGAATTCTAAGCGGTCACGATACTCCTGATGGCGTTCCGCAGGGACGTGCTTCAGACGCAGTTCCAAACCGATGCGGCATCGGTGGATAAAGTATTCGGAGTCTTCTTCGATCGTGAGCCCCTCTTCGAGGGCGTATTCGGTCGTAAATTTAAAATTCGGCGGTGTCGGATTTCCGAGTTTCAGTTCCAGCTGGCACTTATCGACGATTTCCTGGGTGTTGTAGAGCGCTTCGGGAATATCGGCAAACAGCCGTGCCATCTGCTCGGGAGATTTGATATAAAACTCATGAACCGAGTGGCGCATACGTTTGGGATCGTCGTAGAGTTTATTCATCCCGATACACATAAATGCTTCGTGATACTGCGCATCATCGGCGTAGGTGTAGTGGGTATCGTTGGTCGCGACGAGTTTGATCCCCGTCTCTTGAGAGATTTTGATCACCTGCTCATCGATGAAAAGCTGATCGGCAATCCCGTGACGCATGATCTCCATGTAAAAATCATCGCCGAAGATCTCTTTGTACTCCAGCGCGACCCGTTTCGCCTCTTCATATCCCCCTGCCCCGTTTTTCACGTTACGTTCGCTGTTAAGATTGAGGTGCCAGTTGATCTCCCCCTGCAAACACGCCGAAGTACAGATGATCCCCTCGCTATTCTCGCGAAGGAGCTGTTTGTTAATACGGGGAAAGTAGTAAAAGCCGTTGATATAGGCTTGGGAGGAGAGATACATCAGGTTTTTATACCCTGCTTCGTTTTTGGCAAACAAACAAACGTGAAAACGCTGTTTGATCGTTTTATCCCCTAACTCCTCGCCGTTATGGATGTAGGCTTCCATCCCGATAATCGGTTTGAGACCTGCCCCCCTCATCTGCTGATAAAAATCGATTGCACCGAACATATTGCCGTGATCACTCATAGCAACCGACGTCATCCCCAGCTCTTTCACCCGAGAGGCCAATGCGGAAATCTTGTTTGCGCCGTCGAGAAGGGAGTATTCGGTGTGTAAATGAAGATGGGTAAAAGGAGGGATGCTCATATCGGTGTGCCTTGAAAAAAAGTAAAAAGATTATAGTGTCTCACGGGTAAAGAGGAGCTTTCAAATCCGCTTTGATAGTAATTTATTCAGCCCGTCCGCAAATGCCCGCACCGTTTTTTCGCCGATGGCGCTCGGACCGCCCGTAATCTCCCCGTTGTTGCGGAGTTCTTCCATCAGATTGCGCATCGCGAGGAGATGTTTGATGTTATTTTCATCATAGATCGTCCCTCTCGGATCGAGGGCAACAGCCCCTTTCGTGACGATCCGGTCGGCGAGAGGAATATCGGCGGTAATAACGAAATCTTCCGCTTCGCACAGTTCGGCGATACGGTGATCGGCTTCATCGGGCCCTTGTGCCACCACTTCCATCGATACATGAAGAACATCGGGGATTCCGATCCTTTTGTTCGCAATAAAGATCGTCGTAATCTTCCGTTTTAATACCGCGCGGAGCAAAATTTCTTTGAGTGCATTGGGGAATGCGTCCGCGTCAACGAGGATTTTCATGGTTACCCGCTTTCTGAATCAATTTATCGTGGAATGCAGCGAAAAAAACGATCGCTGCGCTGCTTCCGATGAGGGCAAAAAACATATCCGATTGGGTATCCCAGATATCCCCCTGCGTTCCTAAAAACTCATCCGCACCCTGTCCCATCCATACCGCCGCTCCCCACTCGATAAGCTCATACGACGCGCTGATCGCGAGAACGATGCTGATGATAATAAAGTTCAGCATTCGGCGTCCGTTGACGTAGTTTCCGCGGATCAAAATCTCACGTGCGATCAATGCCGGACCGAATCCCTGCATAAAATGTCCGATCTTATCATAAGGGTTTCTATCAAGATCCAACCACTGTGCAATCTCAAATCCGAACGGAACGCGGGCATACGTATACATACCGCCAAAAATCAGTACGATCGAATGGATGAAAATAACCCAATAAACCAGCGACGTCAGCGGAAAAGTGCGATAGGTAAACGTCAAAATCACCAAGGCAATCATCACCGGGAGCGTTTCCATAAACCATGTCAGCGTATCATACGCGTATATCCCCGAATAGCCTAACAGACCGATGAGGATAACCGCTCCTAAAATGAGTGTTTTTGGATGAGAGGAAACCATTTACAGCAACTCGATTCCAAAATGTTTAAGAACCAACACTTCTATTCCGAAACAGGCGATCGTTAGAAGTGCCGATGCCCCCAGAGTCGGCCAAAATCCGATTTTAGCCAACATAACCGGAAACAGAAGAAACATCGGCATCGTCGGCAGAACATACCAAAAAACATACCCGACATAATTGCCGATTTTTTCCGTCGGCTGTTTTTCCATATACATCCAGATCAAAACACTAAACGTGACTAACGGCAAAGCGGTAATCAATGCACCCATTTTTTCGCTCCGCTTCGCCGCTTCGGAGATCAGAACGATCAATCCTGCCGTCAACAGATATTTCGCAATCAGCCAGCCCATTATGCCAACCGCTCGGAGAGTTCGCGTCTGTAGCGATCGATATCGAACGACTGAATCCCTGCAACACCGCTTTGCATCGCCGCTTGCGCCACACTGGAAGAGACTTCGACGATCAGGCGTTTATCGAACGGTTTGGGGATGATGTACTCTTTTCCAAAACTCAGCTCGCTCTTGTAAATCTCGTTAAGGTATTCCGGTATTTCGGCACGTGCCAATGCCGCCAAAGCTCTTGATGCGGCTACTTTCATCTCCATGTTGATCGTCTTGGCTCTCACATCCATCGCACCGCGAAAGATAAACGGAAAGCCCAGAACGTTATTGACCTGATTGGGATAATCGCTCCGTCCGGTCGCGATAATGGCATCGGGGCGTGCGGAACGGACATCTTCGGGGAAAAGTTCCGGAACCGGGTTTGCAAGGGTGAAAATAATCGGCTCAGGCGCCATGCACGCGATGTCCTCTAACGTAAAGCTCCCCGGTGCCGAAAGCCCGACAACCACATCGGCATTTTCAAACGCACTGCGCAAGCTCATCCCCTCAGGGGCAACAAATTCGAGTTTTTGGGCGTTAAGATCGCTTCGCCCCGCATGGATCAGCCCTTTTGAATCGGACATGTAAATCTCGCGGACTCCCATAAAACGGTAAATCCGTCCGCAGCTGATCGCTGCCGCTCCGGCTCCGACGATCACGACGCGGATCGTTTCCAGCGAACGCCCGGTCACTTGGCATCCATTCATGATTCCCGCCAATGAAATGACCGCCGTACCGTGCTGATCATCATGCATTACGGGGATATCGAGACGTTCGATCAGCCGCCGCTCGATCTCAAAACACTCAGGGGCTTTGATATCTTCGAGGTTAATCCCTCCGAACGTCGGGGCAATCGCCGCTACCGTATCGCAAAAACGCTCTATATCGGTTTCGTCGACTTCGATATCGTACGCATCCAAATCGCTGAACTTTTTAAACAGGATCGCTTTTCCTTCCATCACGGGTTTGGACGCCAATGCCCCCAAATTTCCCAGCCCCAATACGGCGGTTCCGTTTGAAATGACACCGATCAGATTTCCTTTGGACGTATAGCGGTACGCATCCTCGGGATTTTTTTGGATCTCCAGACACGGTGCGGCCACACCCGGTGAATAGGCCAGACTCAAATCACTCTGGGTAGCAAAAGGTTTCGTGATGAGCGTCGCAATCTTCCCGCCTTGCGGATGTTCATGGTAATCTAATGCTCTTTGATTCAGTATAGTGTCGTGACTCACGTCAACTCCTCATGCAATATCTTTAATTATACTATTGTATTTCTTCACTCACACAGCGCACATGTACCGATTCTTTTTTCGGTGCGGTTGCGATACCTCCGAGTTTGAATCCGACGACGTACGCTTCTTTGTCATTCAAGGAATCGCTTGTCCAGTAATAGCGCTGCATCATGACTCCGAAAAACTTCATATCGACCGTTGGCCGGGTAAATGCATAATCGACGATACCGTAAAGCTCATCGGTAGTCGGCAAACGCCAGGAACGCCCGAAAAGAGATAGATTTTCGCACATCTCTTTGGCATCGTCATAGGTGTATTTGGCACGTTTATCGGTCGCATCAAGGGATAACCACGTGATACCTGAATACGAATCGGCAGTCCCTTCCGCAGTGATTCGATAGTCTCTTATCCGTTGGGGCTTCACCTCATCGGTGCACGCCGCAGCGATGCGTTTCCATCCGGGGGAAAGGGTAATATTGCGTTCTTTGGGATAGAAACTGTAGCCGAGCATCGGCGTTTTGCCGCCGTCACCTTCGCTTCCCGTTCCGATTTCGCTGTTATCGGCAGGAGTCTGATCCGAAGACCAATAGCTGTACTTTGGGTTAAACGGGGTTGTTTGGGGAAGGGAATAGATTTCAGCGATACTCATCAGATGCCATGAAGGTCCGAATGAACGGCAATACTCTGAAGCACCTTCTTGCGTATACTCTTCGGCGGGAGCCAAATGAACGGCTCCCCATATACCGGGAGTAATGAGTGTCAAAAAAAGAACTATTTTAGAGAGTTTCACAATAATCGGCAAGCAGTCCGGCCCGAAGTTTTTCATATGCCGATTGGCCGAGAAGCTTTTTGACGATGGCAAGTCCGAAACAAATCGCCGTTCCGGGACCGCGGGAGGTCATAACGTTGCCGCTCACGATCACGGCATGCTTATCTCCCGAAAATCCCGCCACAGGAATATCGTTTTCGACGCCGGGATAACAGGTGTACCCCTCTTTCAGAACTCCCGCAGTATAGAGGGCATAAGGGGCGGCACAGATCGCACCGATATTTTTCCCTTTTGCATCCATCTCTTTGAGCAGTGCCTGAACCGCCGGATCGGAAGCCAACGCTTTGGTACCGCCTCCTCCGCCCGGAAGAAGGATCATATCCAGCTCATCTGCGGTGAGCCCTTTGATCGGACGATCCGTTTGGATCGTAATACCGTGAGCCCCTTTGACAAGATTATTCTCATCCAAAGAGCCCATGATGACATTGATTCCGGCACGGCGCAATACATCAATCATATTGATCGCTTCGATCTCTTCAAATCCGGTCGCGATCGGTACAAGTATCTTAAGCATGGAAACCTCCTATTGTTGATGGTCCATCGGAGTATCCCCCGATTGGCTATTCTAACACTGAGTTTACTTTACTTTTTCCATATATTCACCCTCAACGGTGTTAACGCGGATGACATCACCTTCTAAAACGTGGTAAGGAACCTGCACGACCGCACCGGTTTCAAGCGTTGCCGGTTTTTTAGAGGCACTTGAAGTATCCCCTTTAAAGTTTGGTGCCGTTTCAACAATTTTAAGTTCCATGATTTCAGGCGCTTCAACACTGATCGCGTTGCCGTTGTGGAAGATCATTTGAACATTCGTACCGTCTTTGATCCATTTCATCGCATCTTCACATTGATCGTACGTCAAACCAAGCTGCTCATAGCTTTCGTTGTCCATAAACTGAAGCATTTCGCCATCATCATACAAAAACTGCATCGTTGTGTGTACCAAATTCGGCACTTCGAATTTATCACCCGCATGGATCGTTTTTTCGATCACTTTTCCGTTAAGAAAACTTTTGACTTTACAACGGACAAATGCTGCACCCTTACCCGGCTTAACATGTTGGAACTCTACCACTTTGTACGGAACACCCGTAATTTCTAAACGTACGCCTTTTTTGATATCACCCATACCGATTGTTGCCATCAGGAAACCTTTTTCTGTCTTTATTTTGTCAGAATTTTACCCGAAACTGCGCTGAATTCCAAACCCTCTGTAACTTATGGTATGATCTTACCCATTAATTCTTTATCGTTTTAAAGGTTTTTAGCTCTAATAAATTGGTTAAAGTGTATAATGATTCTTATACATTTGATTATAATTACAAATACACCACAAGGAATTATCTGAATGACAACCCTTTCACGTATTTTCAGTACATCGCTTTTGATCGGCTCTTGCCACCTCATGGGAGCGGGACTTTCGCTCCCCGCCGCGTTGGAAATTTTAGACAATAACAATCTTGAAATCAAAACGACTGCACTCGATGTCCAAAGTGCCGCAAGCGATACCGCCATTGCAAAAGGGTACAATTTCGGCTCACTCGATTTTACCCAGACCGCAAGCCGTTCCAATGACGCGGGCAATGTTTTCGGGTTTAAACTCAGCTCACGGGAAGCAAGTTTCGGAGATTTTGGGTTTAATGATTTTTTGAACAATATGGGATTAATCGGTGTTGATAATCAACAATTGTTAGCCATCCAGCCTAAAGATTTAAACTACCCCGGCTACCAAAACTATTACCAAAGCAAACTCACCTACATGGTTCCTCTCTATACCGGCGGCAAATTGAGTGCCTACAGTGACATCAGCGAAAAAATGGAACAAATCAAAAAACTCGATGCCGATCATATGAAAACCGAAAAACGGTATGAATTGCGCAAAAGCTATTACGATATGGCACTGCTGCAAAGCTCCCTCGACCATATTAAAATCATTTATAAAAACATTATGACGTTGGAACATACGACCCAAATGATGATCAAAGAAGGGTATGCTAAAAAAGTCGACCTTCTCGAAGTAGAAGCCCGTAAAGCGAATGTTGAACGAAGCATTACCGAGATGGAAGCGAATCAAAAACTTCTCTATCACTACCTCAGTTTCCTTTTGAACCAAACGATCACCGAGATCGAACTTCCAAAAAACGACTATCCTGCTTCAGCTATCAGTGAATCTGACGTTTTGGCCAACAACACCGATCTTCAAAAAGCCTCCCAGGGATTAGAGATTCGCGAAAAGATGGTCGATCTCGCCTATGCCCCTTTCCTCCCGCAAATCGGAGCATTCGCCGAAGCTTCCAGCGCGGACAATACTTTTTTAGGTAATTTTAACGATCACAAAGCATATACGATCGGTGCCAAACTGAGCTGGAATCTCTTTAACGGAGGGGTCGACAAAAACTCTCTGGAAAAAGCCCGTATCGAAAAAATGAAAACATCGGCACAGGTAGAATTGGCCAAAAAAGGGATTGCGCTGCAGTTTGACAAAATCCGAACGGAAATCGACAGCCTCAATGCCCAAGTCAAAAGCCTTGAAAAAGAGTTGGAACTCTCAGAACAAATCTATAAAAACTACGAAGGACGCTATTCCGAGAACCTGGTATCGATGAGCGATGTGATTATCAAACAATCCATGCAGATCGAAAAAGTCTTGACCCTTCAATCGGTTAAAAATCAACGTAACGAGCGTATCTTCGCCCTCGAAAAACTTAGCAACGGAGTTAAATAATGAAATTTTGGATTACATCACTTGCATTGGGCGCTACCCTCAGCGCTGCCGGTCTCAGCCTCTCAGGAAGCGTTATCAGCGATAACCAGAAAATGATTACCAGCCGAAATATGGGATTTGTCACTTCCGTCAATGTCTCTGAGGGTTCGCGCGTCCGCAAAGGAGACGTTCTCTATACGATTGATTCCAGAGAAGTCGATTCGGCCAAAACACAAGTCGAAATGGGAATATCCCAAGCGGAACTCTCCCTTCAGATGTACCAAAACCAATACCAAAATCTTGAGCTCAACCTTGAACGGCACAAACGTCTCCTGCAGCAGGATATGGTCTCACGTTACGAAGTCGAAAATCTTGAGCTCTCCCGGAAGAATCTTCTGCACATGATTCAGATTTCCGAACGTCAGGTCAATCAGGCAAAAGCACGCCTTAAAGAGGTCAACAATCAGTACAACTACCTGAATGTCAGCGCCCCGAACAACGGTGTTGTCATCTCCAAAAATATCAAAGTAGGCGAGATGGCGATGCCGGGAATGCCGGCCATCGTACTGGCAGATTTGAGCGATCTCAAAATCGATGTAGAAGTAGCCGAAAGTTCTCTGCATCTCATCAAAGTCGGAAAGAGAGTCAAAGTCTCTATCCCCTCCGTCGGATTTGTAGGGATCGGAAAAGTGAGCGCCATAGTACCCAGTTCCAATCCGGTAACCCATTCGTTTAAAATCAAAATATCGTTCAAAGCCATGCAAACGGTCTATCCCGGAATGTACGCTACTGTCGAAATCGAATAGGAGACTGAATGCACGCACCCCATTCCTTTCAACCAAAAGATTCCGCCGGAAAACTTGCAAAAAGTTTTTTGCGTAATCCTCTGACCCCTATCTTAGGTATTTTTCTCCTCGTCATCGGTTATATGGCACTTATGCTCATGCCGCGTGAAGAAAATCCTCAAATGGTCGTGAGCGGTTCAACCGTGATCATCGCCCTCCCCGGTGCCACTGCCAGCGAAGTCGAAAATGTCATCGTCAAACCGCTGGAGCGCAAACTCAAAGAGGTCAAAGGGATCGAACATATTCACGGCATGGCGATGGACAATGTCGCCGTCTTGAACGCTGCTTTTTTTATCGGTGAAGCCAAAGAAGATTCCAATCTCAAAATCTATGACAAAATCATGCAAAATATCAGCATCCTCCCCAAAGGTGCCATGCAGCCGATTATCAAGCCTCTCGACATCGACGTCGACATCCCTATCGTATCGGTCGCATTTTATGCCAATAATCCGGATATGGATCCTACGGTACTTTATGATCACGTCAAAGAGATTCAGCACCATATCAACGGTTTGCCGAATGTCGCCGTAACCGATATCAAAGGTGCCAAGAAACATCAGTACAATGTTTTGGTCGATGTAAACCGTCTCTCGGGCTATAACCTCTCTCTGGGACAAATCGTCCAGGCCGTCCAATCGCTTTCGTATAATGTTCCGGAGATCAAAGGTAAAACGCAGGATAATCAAATTGTCATGATCGGCGTGCGTAATGCGATCGAAAGTGTCGAAGATGTCGGAAATATCATCGTTGCCCAAAATTTTGGTTCAGCGATCTATCTGCGTGATATCGCCACCGTCACGGCGGGTGAAGATATCCAGAACTTTAAATCGGCTCTGGTAAGCATCAAAGACGAAAACGAAAAATTCTCTCCGCTCAAAGACCAGGTCACCCTGACCGTATCCAAGCTTCAGGGAACCAACGCCGTTATCATCTCTGAAGCGGTCAAAAAAGAACTCGAAAAATACAAAGAACAGATGAAAAATGAGGGGATCAGCTATGTCATTACCCGCAACGACGGTGAACGTGCCAATGAAGCGGTGAATGAACTCGTCTTCCATCTGCTCCTCTCTATCGTCATTATCGCCATTTTGCTGGTCTTTGTACTGGGCTGGCGTGAATCACTGATCGTCACCTTTACGGTCCCTGCGATCTTGGCAATCACCCTGTTTGTCGCCTACATGACGGGACAAACGATCAATCGTATCACCCTCTTTGCTTTCTTGCTGAGTCTGGGGCTTTTGGTCGATGCGGCAATTATCGTTATTGAAAATATCCATCGCCATCTGCATGCTCCCGATGTTGCCGAGCGCGATCTCGATGAGCTGATGGTCGAAGCCACCGATGAGATCGGTGCCCCGACCAACATTGCGACTTTGGCGATCATCCTCACCATGGTTCCGATGGCATTCGTCGGACAGATGATGGGACAGTTCATGAAACCGATCCCCGCAAATGTCCCGGTAGCCCTGGTCGCTTCTTTGTTCGTGGCTTATATCTTTACCCCGTATCTGGCGGTACGATTGCTTAAAAAACCTGACCATCATACAGAGGCTCACTGATGTACAAAAAATTTGAAAATTATTTATTAGAGATTTTGAATTCTCCAAAAAAGAAAAATATGGTTCTTTGGGGGACATTGATCGCATTTATACTTGCCGTGGCATTGATTCCGACAAAACTGGTTTTAGCCAAAATGCTTCCGGGCAAAAACAATGATACATACTCGATTTATATCGATCTGCCAAACGGAAGCTCGATCGAGCAGACACGCCAAGTGAGTGATTGTACGGTCGGAATCATTCAACAAGAGCCCGAAGCGCTGGATACCGAAGTCTTTTTAGGCACAGGTTCCCCTCTGGATTTTGCCGGATTGATCAAAGGTTCCCATTTTAAGAACTCTGAAAATGTCGCCGAAATCGTTGTCAATCTGACCAAAAAGCATCACCGTGAAGAGCCATCCTACATGATGGTCCAACGTCTCCGTCCTGTGATTGTCAAACAATGTGAAAGTATCTATCCGCAAACCAGCATCAAATTTATCGAGCCGCCGGCAGGCCCTCCGACCATGGCGGCTGTCGTTGCCGAAATATACGGTTCAAATGCCGAAGGTATCCGCCATCTAAGCGAACGGGTCGAAGGGGTGTTTAAAAAAACAGACGGCCTGGTTGACGTCGATATCATGCAAGATGAGATCTTCGATAAGTTTGAAGTGCGTGTCAATACCGATAAAATCTCCAAATCCGGTCTCAATGTCAAACAAGTCAACGACATCTTGTATCTGGCATTCGAAGGAATGGGTGTTGCCGTCAAAAATTCCCAAAAAGCGACCGATCAGATTCCGATCTTTTTGACCCTGACTCCTGAGGGTAAAAAATTTGATTCTCGGGACCAAACAGCGATTGTACTGAAACTCGCCAGTCTGAAACTGATGAATCAGATGGGGATGATGGTCCCCATTACCGAAGTAGTCAATATCGTAACCGTCAAATCGAATCCGATGATCGCTTCCAAAGACCTTCACCAAATGAGCAACGTTTTGGCCGAAACCGATATGGTTTCCCAAGTTTATCCGCTGATGGCATCACGAAATACGATCCTCGATACTTTTGGCGATGAGTATGAAATTAGTAAAACCGGCCTTTTTGATCTTCAGCTTGTCGATAAAAAGAGCAAGCAGGTCTATAATTTAAAGTGGGACGGAGAGATGAAAGTAACCCTCGATACCTTCGTTGATCTGGGAGGTGCGTTCATTGCCGCACTGATTCTGATCTTTCTGCTTATGGTGGTCTACTATAAAAGCTTCGTCCTCAGCGGCATCATTTTACTCGGAAGCTTCCTCTCAATCATCGGGGTTATTTTCGGGCATTTGATTATGGATATCTTCACCACCGATACGTTCTTCCTGACGGCGACGTCATTGATCGGTTTTATCGCCCTGATCGGTATCAGCTCACGCAATTCTCTCTTGCTGATTGATTTCACCAAATCGCTGATGCAGGATAAAGGGATGCATAAAAAAGAGGCGATCGCCTACGCAACCGCAACCCGCGCCAAACCTATTTTCCTTACCGCGGCAGCGATTATCCTCGCTTCGACCCTTTTGGCCAGCGATGCCGTATTCGGAGGGCTTGGAGTATCCCTTATTTTTGGTACAATTGCAGCTGTCATCGCATCGCTCATTGTTGTTCCCGTACTGATTCATAATTCCGATTTGGAACGCCATTTCAACTTTCACGAACGTAAAGCGGTATCGATCATGGAGCCATAAAAGAACGTGTTTACCCCTATCACCCAGATATCTACCAATGTCATGAGCGATTTGCTTCATGTTGCCAATATTCGGGGTATCTCGGCTGACGGGATCGATTTTGACCTGCTCTCCTATGAGACCTATTTCAAAGGGACGGTCGAAGATGAGTGGGAACCTTTTGAGGGGAATAACCTTTTAGACCGCACGACTGAAGTAGAAATCCGCTCCAAGATTTTTTTGCTTCGCCAAGAATATGAAGTCCGCTTCCATGAATTCACACCTCACCCCTATCTTGATTTACGGATGAAGCTCGCTACCGACAAATATAAAAGCAAGGTCGTCGCCCTGATCGATCCCAGATCGACCATTCCCCTTAAAAAAGGGGTTCAGGAGTGGATTAAAGAGGCGTTGACGCGTAAGCAGCTTCGACATGGTTTGATGATCGGCCTGTATGAACAAAACCTTGATCGCGAAATCAACCGTTTACTCCTTAAAATTCAAAAAGAGGGACCGCTTAAAGCTCCCTACCGGCTTCCGATCGGTGAGTTTTTCCCCCCGATTCTTCCGACCAATGATGCCATTATCCTGCACTATAAACAAAATAAAGAGAAAAAAAGTCTCATTGAAGGGGTTCAGCCCGGCGAATTGATTTTCGAATATATTTTTCCAAAATATGGACGGGACGGAAGAGGATGTGACGGTAATTTTATCAGCGTTCCCGAGCCCAGTACCAAATATGCCGCCTACAATGCCATCGATGAAGAGACGATCAGCAGCGAAGAAGATCTCAACAGCATCCGCTTTTACGCGAAAGTGTCCGGTTTTATCGAACGTAAAAAAGGGGTCTTTACCGTCTCCCAAGAGCTCCAAATCGAGTCCGCCAGTTTCAAAAAAACCGGTTCCATTGAAACCGGAATCGATAAAGATATCTCCTTGAAAATCAAGCAAAACGTCTCCAGTGAAGACTCTGTCGGCACAGGGGTCAACATCGATGTCCAAAAGCTTGACGTTACGGGAACCGTTGGAAAAAATGCAAAAATCCAAGCCTGTGAAGTCAATATCGGGGCACAGACCCATCGTGATTCACAAATCAGCGTCACGGAAATCGCCCAGATTCATCTCCACCGGGGCAATCTTAAAGCCAGAGAAGCCCATATTGATATACTAGAAACCGGAAAAGTAGAAGCCGATATCGTCCATGTCAAAAAAATGGTGGGTGGCGAGATTATCGCTCGGGAGGTTCATATCGACCTGCTCCATTCCAACGCCCGGATAATCGCACTTGAATCGATTACTGTGCAAAACATTCAAGGAGAAGGGAACAATCTTATTATTGATCCCCATGCGATTGAGAGCTACCACGAAAAAATATCGGCATTGGAGATTCAACTCAAAGATAAAACGTCCCGTATCCAAATGCAAAGTAAAGAGTATATCACCCGCCAGCTCTCTTTTAAAGAGAAAAACAGCCGCATTAAAGAGATTCAACAGCGTGTCATCAATGCACAAAAAAGTGGAACCACTCCCATGAAAGCCGATCTTATCCGCATCCAGCAATACAAAACCGAAGCCGAAGCGCTCAAAACCTTTCTGGAAACGCTAAAACAATCCGAAGCAAAGCTTCATACTTTGCAAGACGAACTTAACAAACTCTACGAAGCCGATATTCATGCGCTCATCATCCATAACGGGCTCTATAACGGCCATAACCGGATTCTCGTTATCGACCCCAAAAACCATCGGGAATATTCGATTACCCCGCAGGGAAAAGCCACCAGAATCACCCTGCGTCAAGAGGGTGATGAGAAAAAATTTCTATTAGAAGCCTAAAAAATTCCAACTTCTTTTTCAAACCTCACCGCGTTTTAACTTCTTACGGTAAAACACTTGCATGAAATTAACAAACCTAATTCTTACTACCCCTTATTTATCTCTTGAGCCGATTTTTTACCATGAGGTTTCTCCCACACCTCTGAAAAATCCGCGCCTGATCAGCCACAATCCTCCCGCTGCTGAACTGATAGGGCTCGATCCCTCACGCTTAAATGCCAAAGAGCTGGAGGAACTTCTCAACGGTACCTTGCTCTTAGAAGGCTCGCGCCCCTATGCGATGTGTTATGCCGGACATCAGTTTGGATACTACGTCCAGCGTCTCGGAGATGGGCGTGCGATTAATCTGGGAATGACGAACGGCTGGAATCTTCAGCTCAAAGGTTCAGGGCAGACCCTCTATTCGCGTCAGGGCGACGGACGGGCCGTGTTACGTTCCTCTATCCGCGAATATCTGATGAGTGAAGCGATCGATGCTGCGGAAAAGAACGATTTTACCCTCGTGAATGACTTGCTCGCCCTGGCACAGAACCCCTATGATGAACATGAACGGTTTGAACGCTATGCACAGCCGACACCGCATGCATTCAAAAACCTCAAATTGAGCTGCTCTTCCTAAAGAGCTTCTCACCCCTCGCAACTGATAATTAATTCATCATGAGTAGTAATTAAATGGTAATAATTGAAAAATGTGATTAATTTTTGAGCAAAGCACCGGCTTCTTTCCTTCTTCTTCTCACTTATACTGTCACCGTAATTCAACCTAAATTATTTTGAGCAGGAATACTATGCAGCGCAATCATCTTATCGGTTATATGCCCGACGTCCAAAATTTTGAAAAAAATATGAATACCCTCTCCGGAAAATGGGATTTACTCACGCTTCTGGGTTCAATGTCCAATATAGGCATGGATACGAGTGAAACACGCAAAGCGTTTGAGGACTTGCTCGATGAGCCGCTAAAGCGTCTGATCGAAGAGACCTTTAACAAAAGTCTCAATGAACTCGAGTCAAAAGCACAAACAGCGATTGACATTCTGATCCGAAATCTTTTCGAGCGTACCGCCGATATCGGTTTTCTCGCTACCGATGATGATATCCGCGATTATCTTCTCTTTTTGCATTCGGCCGATATGACCGCCTCCGAAGAGATACGCGAAATTAAAATCAAGAAAAAAGAGGCACTTACGGAGCGATTTGCAGAATACGTATCCAAATACAGTGTCTATGAAAACATCATTCTCCTCGATCTAAAAGGGAAAGTGCTCGTACAGCTCGACACGGCTAATCCTGTCACCTTTTCAAAAGATCCTCTGATCCAAGAGTCACTGCGAACCCATCAAGGATATGTCGAAACCTATCGTGCAAGCGATCTTACCCATCAGAAACATTCCCTCATCTATTCTTATCGTGTCTGCAATCCCGATAATGATGAACCGCTGGGAGTATTGTGTCTTATTTTCCGATTTGAAAATGAGCTAAAAAGTATTTTTCATAAACTTACCCGTGACAATCCCTATATCGCACTCGAACTGCTCAATCCGCACGGGGAAGTGATCGCCTCGTCATCTGCCCATCATGTTCCGGTCGGTTCGCATCTGCCGCCGCGCAACAATGAGGACCAGCAAACGTACTATGCCGGTTTCGAATACCTCTACAAAGCGGTCAAAACAACAGGTTATCAGGGATACAACGGGTCAGGATGGATCGGACATGCAATGGTGCCGCTTCACTTGGCATTTCGCGCCTCATCGCGCTCCACATTTTTAAAAAATGATTTGTTCGATACGGTGGCCAATGCAAAAACCTATTATCCCCAAGAGCTCCAGGATATTTTGGCAAAAGCCAAAAAGATCCAGAGTGAACTGGACATCACCGTCTGGAACGGAAATGTCCAAATTGCCAATAAGTCCGGCCACGAAAGCCCCTTTACCAAAGCCCTTCTTTCGGAAATATCGAAAACAGGCGAAGAGACCAAACGGGTTTTTGATCATACGGTTGCCAACCTTAATACGGCAATGCTGATTCAGCATCTTGAAGAGTTAAAATTCCAATCTTCTCTCGCAATCGACATTATGGACCGCAATCTGTATGAACGGGCGAATGATTGCCGATGGTGGGCGCTGACAACAACCTTTCGCGAATCCCTCTCCCATACGCATCTGAGCGATGAAGAACGGGAAAAAATGAATACGATTTTAGAGTACATTAACGGTCTTTATACCGTGTACAGCAGTATGTTCATTTATGATCGCGAAGGGACTATTATCGCGGTCTCCAATCCGTCTGAGCATTCAATGATCGGCAAAAGAGTGGGATATTCATGGGCGCTTGAAACGCTGGATCTCAAAACCACACAGGAGTATGTCGTATCGGCGTTCGAACCGTCTCCTTATTATTCCAATCGTTCAACCTATATCTATAATGCCTGTATCCGCAATTTTAACGAGGAGAATGTCGGCGGAATCGGAATCGTCTTTGATGCCGAATCTCAGTTCGAAGCAATGCTGCACGACACGCTCCCAAAAGACGAAGGCCATCTCGTTCCGGAGGGGATGTTCGCCCTTTTTGTTGATCGCAGCGGACGTGTCATCTCAACTACAACTTCCACCATCAATGTGGGAGAAATACTCCAGCTTCCGGTATCCATTCTGGAACTCAGCCCCGGACAAAGCGATGCGCAGGTTCTCCCTTATAACGGAGTCTATTACACCCTCGGTGCAACCTGCTCAAACGGATACCGGGAATACAAACAAAGCGACGGATACGATAACGATATTATCGCACTCCAATACCGTCCTATCGGCGAAATGCAGGTTATCGGCAGTGAAGTTCCCCTGCAGCGTATCTATACCTACCCTAAAGCTAACGGTAATGAAGAGACCTCTGAAATATCGACCTTTTTCGTCGGAGGGTCACTCTTCGCAATCGAATCCAAAAATGTCGTCTGTTCCCTTGTTCATCAAGAACTCACCTCAATCCTTCACTCCAGTGAATACAATTTGGGTGTCATCAGCTATGACAAAAGGATGATCAGCGTTATTTCGCTTGCTAAATTGCTCGGAATGGAGAAAAAATACGATAAAGAGCGTGACACCGTCATTCTGGTAAAAGCGGTGATTGAAAAACAGGTTGTTTATCTGGGTCTGGCCGTGGATTCTATTTACAGCAGTCCTGAAATTCCGATCCGCTCTATCAGCCATTACAGCAATATTTTGAAAAATGAAAACACCCTGACCAAAGCGGTCATTATTCCCGATCATGCGGAAGATTTCGGAAATGAGATGATTTCAATCCTCGACATTCCGAAAATCTATATGCAGCTTGTGCAGCCCTATTCACATCCGATGCACAAAGTGATGGCGTAAGATTAT
Organism: Sulfuricurvum sp.; assembly: GCF_049277495.1. Taxonomy (GTDB): domain Bacteria; phylum Campylobacterota; class Campylobacteria; order Campylobacterales; family Sulfurimonadaceae; genus Sulfuricurvum. Next base: position 30,245 of record NZ_JBASYM010000034.1, read on the forward strand.
TGATTGATTTTACGGCCGATTTTGGACTCAACCGAATCGATTTTACCTTTTAGCCGTCCGAGTTTTCCTTCTCGGATATCAAGCTTAATCGTCGAATACACTCTCTCGCATCCGGCTAACTGCTCGTAAGAGCGTTCAACCACGTTTAGTGCCTCTTTAATGCTCTCACACTCGACGATCGTTCCCATCGGGGTGAGTTGATAAGGCAATCCGCTCTGATCGATCATATCGATGATTTTGGCCACCTGATGAGAGACGGATGATCCCTCACGACACTCATCGCTAATCGGGAACATCGCAAACTCTAATAATACACTCACAGATCATCCTTCAGGGTATTTTCGCTGTAGCTGAGCCTCAATCCGTCCTCGCTCATGACGAAGCCGTGAATGGCGATTTTCCCCTCATGCACGAGGCGGTGATGCTTGGCACACAGCGGTATAAGATTATAGCGGTGGTTCATCCCGTAGTGACCGATCGATCCGCCGTCATCCGCATTCGCCTGCGGGACGATGTGATGGACTTCATCGACCGCTTCATCACATAAGGCACATTTGGTCAAAAAGAGTTTGGCGTTGTAGCGGCTCTTTTTCTCCCGTTTCAACAACGACGCTTCATGCGTTTTGTCGGTGATGCGTCCTCGGATCTCATACGCTTTTTTCAAAAAAGTCTCATCCATATGGAGCGATTTGGCAAACTCCAGTCCGTACAGCGTCGAGCCGCTCCCGATTTTCAGTTTGCGGTCATAGACCAGTTTGTCGCTTGCCTCATCGTAATAGACTCCCAGATGCAATAAAACAATCTCTTTCGCCTTTTCGATCTCACTGAGCGATGAGAGCTGATGCAAGTGGGTTGCAAAGATAAAGAGACTGCCGATCTCACGCAGTTTGAGGATCGCACTTGCGACAATCGCCAATGCCGATTCCGTCTCGGTTCCATGACTGATCTCATCTCCCAGAATGAGGGTATTGGGTGTCGCACGGTTAAAGATGTTGCGCAGTTCGAGCATCTCGACCGCAAACGTCGAAAGCCCTTTGTAGAGATTATCCTTTGAGACGATACGGGTCAGCAGTTTATCGACCGGGGCAAATCGGAGCATGGCGCACGGAACGAAAAATCCCCCCTGTGCCATCACGACCGCGAGACCGATACTCTTCATCAGGGATGACTTGCCGCTGGAGTTGATCCCATAAAGCAAAACCCCTTTGGCATCTTCGCCGCTCTCGAGGGTTGTGTGTTCCTCATAGGTATGCTTGTCTGCCGCGCCTAAAAACAGATCGTTCGGAATAAATATCCCGTTCTCTTCGCGTGATTCGATGAGAGGATGGCGCAGCCCGACGGCTTCGATAAACGCTTTATCGGAAGGAACGATAACCGGCCGAACGTAGCGGTACTGCTTGGCACATTTCGCACCGCTAAGCGATACATCCACAACGGCGAGAAAAGAGATTAAATGCTCGATCGCATGCGAATACCGTTTCTCAATCTCTTCGAGATATTCTCGGTAGCGCTCTTTGACCTGCGCGATCATCCGTGATTTTGCTCCGGCATTTTCGATCGAGAGTTCATCGAGGAGACTGGATGAGAGTTTAACGGTTGTTTTGAGTTTACGAACCTGAAAATCGCGGAAAAAGTAATGTTTCCCCTCCAACGTAAAAAAGCTGTTGTGCAAAGCCTCTTCAACATTGACATAACGGTTGCGGGTCATGAGCAGATGGTAGCCCTCACTCTCCAGCCAGCCTATCGAGGCATAGGAACCGCCCGATTCAAAAAAGGTATCGATATGCTCGATGATGGCGGTGAGCTTCGCTTCATTATTGCTCTGCAGCTGTTCCAGTGCATCGATTGCGGGATCGATCCCTGCGTTAAAGAGGTTCTCATCCACCTGATCCCGACGAAATTTGGCACACGATTCGATATTGAAAAGCCGGCGGAGTTCATTGGCGCAAAGGGAGCACTCCATCGCACTCGCTTTGTCATATCCTATCCCTAAGCGCTTGGCATCCTCAAACAAACTCTCCGCCGCAGAGAGCGATGCATGGAAATACGCGAGTTCAAACGGATGAAGTTTCCCGAGTTTGAGACGGCGCAGTATCCGTTCTAAGTCATACACCTCTTTGAGCTTTGTCTCCAGCGGAGCGATATGTTCGCCCATCTTATCGATCAGATCATAACGCTCTTCCAGGAGTTTGGCCTCACAGATCGGATTGAGAAGACGTTCTCGCAAAAGCCGTTTCCCCATCGCCGTCGACGTTTTATCCACCAGTTTGAGCAACGTCATCTCATCATGGTCACGCGAAATAATCCCCAGCTGCTCCGCCGCGTTATTCCCCAGATACATATAGCGCGCCGTCCCCAAAAAGGTCGGCCGATTCATCTTCTCGATAATTCCCGCATCATGATCGATAATGACGTTGATGAGGATACACAGCGATTCCGAAGCATACGGAAAACGTTCCAAATCCAGATACTCGATCGGACTGAGGAGTGAGCGTATCTGATAAATCCGCTCGAACAGTTCGTTTTGGTAATCGATCCGGATACGCTTCTCATTACGGGAGGTGCGGTGGTGATTTTTGATTTCAAGATACCGGCTTACCTCCTCTTCATCAATGTCCCCCGCACAGAACGTCACCACGACTTCAGAGGTTTGATAGCTTTGCAAAAGGGTAAAGACTTCATCGAGGGCGTAGGTTTTGTCCTCACGTGTCCCGTGTATCTCATTGATCAGCGTTTTTCCCGTCCCGACATCGATCGCCGAGTACCCGATTGAATAGACGCCGTTGTTTTGATCGATCAAAAGAGAAGCAATATAGTTTTCGCTCGCTTCGGCGATGTAATCGAAGTTCGTACCCGGGGAAATGATATTGGAGATGTATCGGCGGATATGGGGGACTTCCCCCTGCTGACGGACGAGGACAATCGTGTATTTTTTCGACTGTACCAAACGGCTGAGATACCGTTCGATCGACACCGTCGGAACCCCGGCCAAAAGGGGATTTTGAATCGAGTTTTCGAGGATTGTTTTATTTTTACGGGTGAGCTGGATATTGAGAAACTCGGCGACCTCTTTGGCTTTTCCGATCTTCATTGTTTCATTATTGACCTCGTAGACCTCGAAAAAAGAGCCTACTTCGATAATAACGAGGGTGTCAGGTCCGTATTTGGCTTCACATGCCGCTTGGAGTTCAAAATAGATTTCGGAGAGGAGCTTCTTTTTGTCGTTTAGTATTTCCCCGATTTCTTCCGTATTCATCCAAACTCCGCAATAAAAAAGTATTTTATTATAACCCAATGGCACTAAAAGCTATCTATGTTTTGATTAAGTGTTCGCTATACTGTAATCAAGAAAAGTCACAGTACATGAAGGTTATAAATGGACAAAATACGGATAAAGGCAACACTGCTTTCGATATTCATTGTCCTTTTATTGATCGGATACTTTTTTTTCAATGCAATAGAGAGTAAAAAGCATTCTTTAGATGAAAAAATGCAAGAACATCGTGAGCTGTTGCAGAATATCTATAAACTTTCCGTTCTCGGTGCCGAAAAATCCCTCAATAATCTCGCCTTTCAAATGCTCACCGACCAAAAAGTTGTTGATGCCTTTGAAGCGCGAGACCGTGATACTTTATACCGATTGGCTCTTCCATATTTTAAAGAAGCAAATGAGCGTAATGAAGTCCATTTAAGCGGTTTTATCCGAGATGACGGAATTCATTTTTTACGTCTTACCGATCCAAAAAAATTCGGTGACGACATAGCAGCGAAGCGCCCAATGATCGCTGAAGCGTTGCAAACACGTAAACCCATTGTTTCTTTGGACGTTACTCTTTACAATATTTCGATTGTAACGCTTGTCCCTGTTTTCAAAGAGAACCATTTTTTAGGCTTATTGCAAGCATCCGTCAAAATCGACAAAATACAAGAAAGTCTCGATACCCATGACGGAATTAAAAGTGCTCTGGCTTTTGACTCGAAAATTCTTCATAAACTTCTCCCCAATAAACATTTAAAAGAGTATGGAAAGTATGCACTTATTTCATCTAATGACCCGTTATTCGAATCTTTACCCAATGATAATTTTTTAAAAAATTCTTATCTCTACACCTACAACGATAGAGCGTATTTTATCGCTACTGAAGAATTGCGTACCTATGCCAATAAATCTTTGGCCAAAATAGTATGTGCGATCGATGTAACCGAAGATGAAATCATCTACAAACAAGAGATACGTGAATTGATCGTTGTCAGTTTCTTGGTACTGGTGTTATTGAGTATCGTTTTACATTTTGGTTTTAAAACCCTGATTGATCAGATCAATAATCTCTCGTCTCAACATAGTAAGCAGCTGCATTATCAGCTTTATAACGATGTCCTTACACGGTTGCCTAACCGTAAAGCGCTCTATGAAGATCTTTCTCATAATTATTATCGAGGTGTTATACTCCTCAATATCGATAATTTTAAAGAAATGAATGATTTATACGGACATGAGATCGGAGATAAAATTCTCAATGCGATTAGTGAATCACTTCAAAAAGCGGTCATCGATTACCCGCTCAGCGTCTATAAAATGCACGCCGATGAATACGCTTTGGCTCTAACAGAAAGCTTACCGGAAAACAAGTTTCAAAATCTATGTCTGAATATTTTGCATACGCTGAATGAAAAGTATTACGATATCGACGGTATCACTATTTTCGTAACCTTGGCTATGGGTGCCGATATTTGTTTTGAAGATGGATGCGATTTGATCGGACGTGCCGATATGGCTCTGAAAACAGCAAAAAAATCGGGGTTTTCGTTTGTCAAATATCATGACGAACTGCACATTAAAGAAGAATATTTAAATAACATATCATGGACTAAAAAACTCAAAGATGCGATCGATGATCACCGTTTCGCCCTTTATTATCAAGGAGTACATGATACATCTACCCAAGCTGTTATTGAATATGAAGCGCTTATTCGGATTATTGACAAAGACGGATCTGTTATTCCTCCCGCTATGTTTTTAGAGATAGCCAAAAAAACACGTCTTTACATCCATATCACCCATTTTGTTATTAATGAGATTTTTGTACAGCTGCACAATACACCGTACAGTTATTCGATTAATCTCACGTTAGATGATATTCTGAATCAAGAAACACAAAAGATGATTTATACTCTTTTAAAACAATCTGACGTCGGTAATCGACTTATTTTTGAGATATTGGAAAGCGAAGGGATTGAAAACTTTGAAGAGGTCTCATCTTTTATTACACGTGTAAAACAGTACGGCTGTAAAATCGCTATCGATGACTTTGGAAGCGGATACTCTAATTTTGCTTATCTAATGCGATTGAATGTCGATTATCTCAAAATTGACGGATCGCTCATTAGAAATTTGGATATTGACTTAAGTGCCCAAGATATCGTAAGAACGATTGTTGAGTTTGCTAACCGGCTCAATGTTCAGACAATCGCCGAATTTGTCTCTTCCAGTTCAATTTACGATGAGTGTAAAGAACTCGGTATCGACTATATACAAGGGTATTATTTGAGTCAACCCCAAGCTACTGTATAACGGTATTTAATCGCTTCTAAAAATCGTAATTAAGTACAAAATTGTGCAAAGTCATTCCATTTTTTCGGAAAATAAAATTGTATTCTGAAGCCCCCGCTAATTGATATGTTTCACCCCGAGCTACTTTTCGTACCAAAAGATATTCAGCTTTAAGCCCTTGGAGCATGCCGCCAAAGCGATAAAAAATATCAATATCCCATTGGGCATAGCTTGGAGTACCATATTTATTGTATTTCCACTGTTTTGGATCCGTTTTGGTATATTCTCCATAGCCAAGGATTATATCTAAGCCGTTTAAACCCTGCCCTGCAAAATTGTGTTCCAGCGTGCTCAACCATGCATGACAATTGCCGCTTCCGTCACTGCGTTCGCGTTTCTGAAAAGTAAACAACGGTTCTTTGCCCCACTCTCTCGGGAATAAAAAGCGCCCTTCATCCGTTGTCCGATTATACGCAAAAGTCAATTTCGAATTTTCATACTTTAGCGCTGTTTTGACTCCGTAGGTCTTGCTCTTTTCACCTTCTTGCATATAAGACTTCGCCCTCAAAGCATTCGTCGGGTTGAGATTGTCTTCACCGTTTCCACCATCGCCGGATTGGCGTTCATCAATATATTGCAACCCATAAGAAAGGTCAACGCCATTCATAGAATGTGAATAATTAGCTTCTGCATAACCTAAATTAAATATATTTTCCAAATAATAATCCCACATATCCAAGCGGAATCCGCTCTTCGTTTCATAGCGGAGATTTCCGATAAAAAGCCCATCCGATGAAGTATTATTATAATAGTTACCGGCGACAGTAGTATCCAGTGCACTCATCCCCATCTCATATCCGTATCCCAAAGAATCCTCGACACTTTTCCATTCAGGGGTATTCCTATTCCAAAAAGCATTGATGTAACCGGCTTGGGCACTCCATCCGCTCATAAATACCGAAGTAGCCCATATTCCTTGCTCCAGAGTAGGAAGCATACGACCGTCCTGCGGATTAACGAACGGCGTATCCAGTTTCATCCGCCCTAGCGTAATAGAACTTTTGTCATACAGGTAACGTAAATACGCTTCACCGATTTTTGTCACACTCGAAGCATCGTAATCAGTAGAGTCGACTAATCCGACTACATAACGGGAATTTTTATTGGATGCGAGAGGTTCAATACTCTGAGTAGAGACATTGTCATTAATGAAGTGAGTCGTATAAAGAGCTATAGTACCTTGCAAATTTCTCCATTGCGGAGTCTGATAAAGAAGCTTTCCCCCTATTGCCGTTGCCTCATAATCACGTAATGGGTCTTGATTATCCTCAACCATCGTATAACTGCGGATTTGCCCATGAAGTGTCCCCCATGATACTTCCGCGTGTACATGAGATGTCAGTATTAATAACGTATGGAGTGTAACTTTTATACTTTTCATCTCAAATACCCTATGTTATTTTAATTTAGCTAATCTCATATTTTCAAAAAGTACTTGATTATAACGCAGAGGGATTGAAAAAAGAGGATAATGAAAAAACTGCAAGTGACTCCCGCATATGCGGGAAAAGAAAAAAAATTAGATGCGTGCGTAAGAAACGCTGATACACGCTTTAAGCGCTGCAAGTTCTTTGAGGGTTTTATCATTCACGACAGAATCAACGATAATAACAGCGAGTGCTTCACCGCTTTTATTGCGACCGAGACGGAAATCGGCGATGTTCACTTCATGTGCGGCAAGAAGCGTACCAACCTGTCCGATAACACCCGGTACGTCGGTATTCTTGAAAAGGATCATGTTTCCTTTTGGTTCGACATCGACACCGAAACCATTGATATCAACGATGCGTTGAACATCATCACCGAACATCGTTGCACTGATCTCGATAACGTTTTTATCGGTTGTCAATTTGACGGTGACAAGATTTTTATAGACAGTGCTTGCAGGAAGCTCTTCTGTCTCAATCTTGATTCCGCGCTCGCTTGCAACGAAATCGGCATTGACGTAATTGATCGTATCCCCTGAAATTTCAGCCAATGCACCGACGGTAACAAAGGTTGCAAGGGAATTGACGTATTCGGCAATATCGCCTCGTCCGCTGACTTTGATCGATACGATCGGTGCTTTGTTCATCTGAGATGCAAGAAAACCGATTTTTTGTCCCATTTCCAGGAACGGTTTAACAAAAGCAGGGATCTTAGTCTCGTCAATCGGCAAATTCAATGCATGCGGATAAGCAATCCCTTTAGCCGCTTCGATCGCTTGCTGTGCTGCTTCGACACCGATGTTGTATTGAGATTCGAACGTATTTGCCCCAAGGTGAGGAGAGACACAGATGTTATCCAAATCGAGAAGTTTATTATCGATAGCAGGCTCTTTGTTAAATACATCAATACCGGCGAAACGGACTTTCCCTGATTTGAGACCTTCATAAAGGGCATCCTCATCGTATAATCCGCCGCGTGCACAGTTGATTAGAACGACTCCGTCTTTCATTTTAGCGATCTCGTCGGTATTAATCATTCCGATCGTCTCTTTGTTTTTCGGCGTGTGGATCGTGATGATATCACAGGCTAAAATATCATCGAAATTTGTCGTATACTTAACACCGACATCCGTCGCTTTGGAAGGGTGGATATAAGGGTCATACGCGATAACATCCATCTCAAACGCTTTTGAGCGGATACCGACACGGCTTCCGATATTACCGAAACCGATAACACCGAGTTTTTTCCCTTTGAGCTCATACCCGTACCATTTTTCACGTTTCCATACACGCTGATTTTTCAAATGATCATGAGAGTACGGGAACATACGCATACAAGAGAGCATATGGGTCATTGTCAATTCAACCGCAGCAATCGTATTCGCTGTTGGAACGTTCATAACGATGATCCCCTCTTTTGAACATCCCGGGATATCGACATTGTCCACACCGACTCCGGCACGTACGATCGCTTTCAATCCGCGCCCTGCTTCAATAAATTTATCATCGACATCAGTTGAACTGCGGGTGATCGCGACATCCGCATCTTTGATTACGTCTAAAAGAGCTGTTTTGTCCATATCCGCAGCAAAAATCATCTCTACCTTGTCATCACGTCGAAGAATATTCAATCCCTCTTCATGGATGTGGTCACATACGACAATTTTAAATTTTTCCATTATTTTTCCTCTGTGTACGGCGATACGGTCGCCGTGATTTGGTAGGTTTTTAGTTTTGTTACAAGGGATGCAAGTTTAGATTGGTCGGTCGAATCGACCGTGAGGGTCATTACTTTACCCTCTTTGTGCATAAAATAAGGGAGTGCACTTTTTTTAAGTTCTTGTTTAACACAAAAGAGTTCGTACGAACTTTTCAGGCCGACAGAGAGTCTATACACTGCCGAAGCACTGCTTTCCCCGCCCATATCAAGTTTTAAACTCACCTCATTGACCGGGTAAAAATAGCCTTTCTCCTCACTGACGGAGAAACGGCTCATCCAATTCTTCTGCCCCGTAGGAGTCTCTGAAGATTGAATCTCATCATACTCAACAGCTTCCACTTTCGGAGCTGCCGGATTGATTTTATACAATAATATGACAATAAAAACGGCTACACCGGATGCTATAAGAGGAAATAGCCAGTAAGTAGCGCGTCGCATTAAATTATTTCAATTGGTCTTTAATCAAATCACCCAGACTGTGTGAATCATTGTCATTGATTTCATCCAACATTTTTTGGTCTTTAATACGCTCAAGTTTTTTCACTGAAAGACGGATACGATCACGTTTAGCATCAATGACTAAAATTGCCGCTTCAATCGTTTGTCCGATTTCCAACTCTTCCGGAATAAGAGGGTAAAGATCTTCGTTACGGATAAGAGCGTCAACGCCCCCTTCCAAAGAAACAAATACACCGAAATCTTTCACATCGCGAACCGTTGCCTGTACGACTTCGTTCATTTTGTGGTTGGTTGCAAATTGGTCGATCGGGCTCTCTTCCAATGATTTACGGTTCAAAGAGATTTTTTCATCTTCTGCATTGATTTTTGCAATTTTTACTTCGATCTCTTCACCGACTTTGAGAGTTTCTTTACATTTGACGTTTTTGTCCCATGAAAGATCTTGATTATGCAATAATCCCTCTACTCCGCCGACTTTAACAAATGCACCGAAATCGGTCAATGACGTAACCGTACCGGTAACGACATCACCCTCTTTGAATTTTTTGCTGAACTCTTCGAAAGGTTTCGGCTGAAGACGTTTGTACGATACACGCAATTTATGAGTTTTAGAGTTGATTTCGATAACTTCTACATCGATCTCTTGACCGACAGTGAGGTAATCTTTAGGGTGTTTAATATTTTTATCCCATGTGATTTCAGAGATATGCAAGAACCCTTCGATATCGTTTCCGAGGTCAACAAAAATACCGTACGGCTCGATGTTGCTGACGGTAACGGTGATGGTATCGCCCTCTTCCAATGCTTCTTCAACTTCTTGCCACGGATCTGATTGAACCGCTTTGATCGAAAGTGAAAGATGACGCTTGTCTTTATCGTATGCGATTGCTTTTACATTGACAACATCGCCCTCTTTGTAAAGCTTAGAAGGGTTAACCGGCCCTTTGTAGCTGATTTCATTGTAGTGAACCAAACCGTCAATTCCGCCGACATCGACGAACATTCCGTAACTTGTGATTTTTTTGACGGTACCTTGGATAACTTTATCCTCTTCCATCAATGCATCGATTACTTCTTTTTTGCGCTTACGCTCATCATTGAAAAGTTTGCGGCGAGATACAACGATCGATGCTTCTGCAGGATCAACTTTGACCACTTGTGCTTTGATGGTTTTACCGACAACTTGATCAGTCTCTTTGAACGCAGCCAATGAACGTGGAAGGAAGAAATGGACATCGTCCGCTTCCAAAAGGTATCCGCCTTTGTTTTTCTTCGTAACCAGTGCTTCAATCACAACCGATTCGAAATCATCTTTGTGCTCATTAATAAACGCAAGAGTTTTTTCTTGCTCAAGTACTTTTTTGTAGGAGATTTTTGGACGCTCATTGTAGTGTCCCATCACCATTACCATAATTTTATCGCCGACGTTAAAAAGAAGATTTCCCTGAGCATCACGGATTTCATCCAATGAAAGGATCCCCTCAAGTTTCTCACCGACGCCTACCAACGCGCGGTTGTCACTCTCTTGGATCTCTACTACTTCACCTTCTGTAATGAGTGTAGATTCTTGCTCTTTGAAAGATGCCTCTAACATCTCAGCAAAATTTTCTTCTTCGAACGATTCGTTATC
>NZ_JBASYM010000035.1:0-44558 GCF_049277495.1 Sulfuricurvum sp.
CAAAAGCGGTAAAATTTGGACCGGTTACGTCAAGAATGCTACCAAAAATGGCGGATACTATTGGGTCTATGCTACAGTTTATCCTAACATTTCTTGTGAAAATGGGAAGTGCGGATATTTGTCGTGCCGTCGGAAACCCTCTTCTGAAGAGATAGCCGAGGCCGAGCGTCTCTATAAAACAATGCAATAAAGGGACGATAATGACAAATAGCGTAAAAATAACCCTTTTGGTTGTATTGGGAGTAATCGGTGTCCTTGTCGGGGTATTGACACAAAGTGTCGGTATCTTGCTCGGTGTGTTGATCGTTACGGTTGCATCGGCGATCGGTATGATCGTGCAAAAGCCTCACGGAAATGATGCAATCAGCAAACAGATGGATGATTTTCTGCAGCTGATAAATTTTAAACGAAACCGCTTGTCTCTGATGGATGCGCAGCCTGGCAGTCTGGAAGAGAAATTGAATCGTTTAGTCAAAGCGCATGAGGAGATGTTGATCCAAGACACCCTGGTTGCCGGAGAGATGGTTCTTTTGGCGGACAAGGTACGCCAGGGACATTACAAATGCCGTGTTGACAGTGATTCCAAAACACCTCACGTCCATTTGCTTCGCAAAACGATGAATACCATGCTGGATGCTACGGAAGCGAATCTTGATCAGGCGATCAGTGTTTTGGAAGCCTTGAGCGAAGGACATTTCAGCACCCGTGTCAAGGTCGATGTCGGCGGAAAAATGGGGCAGACATTGCTCAAAATTAATGATCTTGGAACCGCCCTGCAATCTTTGGAAGAGCAAAATAATCAGGCCAAAGAGATACTGGATAATAATACGAAAAACCTCAAGGGGACAATCGAAAATCTCCGTTCTACAAAGTTTGTAGAACTGAACGGAATGATCAACTCTACGGTAGAACGTATTCAAAGTGTTGCCGGAAAAGAACATGAGCTTTCCGGTAATCTCCAAGCGCTCGTCGGGAATGCGCAGGAGACAAAAGCTATTTTGGTAACGATCGGGGATATCGCCGATCAAACAAACCTTTTGGCGCTCAATGCGGCTATCGAAGCAGCGCGGGCAGGCGAACACGGACGCGGATTCGCTGTGGTTGCCGATGAAGTTCGAAAGCTTGCAGAACGCACTCAAAAAAGTCTTGCGGAGATCTCTGCGACGATTAATGTTTTGATTCAAGCGATTAATGATAATAGCGAGTCGCTTCATCAAAATATGGACGAGATGATGGATTTGACGCAGTACGTCGGAACGGTCGATCAAAAAATGGATGAACTGCTCGTTTCTATGGATGCTATGAGTTAGGGACCGATACCTCTTCTCCCGGGAGAAGAGGTATTGAACGATTTAAAAAGAGTATCCGATTCGAAGATCGACAGCATGATCACTGGCTGAGTCACTCAGTCCGTAGGAATAGGCTGCATTTGCAAACCAATGGGAATCAAACCGATACATCCCGAATCCGGAAACCTTCTTGATTGCTTCGACATCACTGTAAATACTTTCACTGTTATGATATACGCCCCCTATAGAGAGTTTGCTGTCAATGAGATAATCAACTCCCAGATAATACGCTTGCGTATTTTGATAGTTTAGGACTCGGGCGACATTATCGTCATTCACAAATGTATAGCTATAGCCGCCTACTACCGCTGCTTGCGGATTGATGAGGAACGTAAAGCCGATTGAACCCATATAATCGGGTGCTTCATTATTATAACCCGTTTCATAGGTCGGCAGTAAAACCCCTCCGCCCAATTTCAAGCTCAATGGATCGCTCAGAGGTATCTGGTAATATCCGGCAATCAAGGTGTCGTTCATTCCGCTGTCATTTTTGGAGGAGTAGCGAGATGCAAGGATTTGGGCTGAAAAGTTTTGATTATAGTAATCTGCCTGCACAGTAGTTGTTAATGTGTCGTCTTTTGTATTACTGGCATAGTTTAATTGTGAATATCCGCCGCCCACGATAATATCATAATGGTTTTCGAGAGACTTAATGGTACACCCTTGTGCATTGACCAACTCGTTGATAAGGGTATTCGGGCAACGATCCTGCAAATCCTCGACTCCGTCCATATCCGTATCGCTGTAGGCGAATACATTGACGGCTAAAGCGGTAATCAAAAAAAGTGAAAACTTCATACATTACTCCAAAGGGCAGGATTATGATAATCCTGCCAAACTAAGATTTTAAAAAGCATAAGGCTAGCGTTTCCCGCCTTGCATTGCTCCGCCGTTCATATTCAAATTTTGCGTTTGCATCATATTTTGGTGCTGCATTTGATTCATCTGCTGCATTTGGTTCATACGTATCTGAGCCTCATGCGCTGTATTGGACGAACGCTTTTGTGCACGGGTCTGGAGCCGTTCGCGCATTTGAGTCATCGCTTTAATCTGATCCTCTTCATTCATATTGGCGAGTTTCATTTTAAGTTGATTCATTAATTGCACCCGCTGTTCTGCCGGTGCTTTTTGAATCTCATCGATTTGCGTATCAATCGAATCCTCCGCACTGACATGGACCAGTGTTCCTGCTAAAAGCATTCCTAAAATAATGGATTGCACTTTTTTTATGGTAGCTCCTTTGTTTTGGGATGGCGGCAGTTTACCGCAGCAATGTTAGCGGAGTGTTAGCTTGCTCAGATCCAATGTAAAGCTTGTGCCTTCTCCGACTTTACTGGAAACAGAGATGGGAATCTCCATGGTATCACACAGCTTTTTGACAATATGCAAACCGATGCCGATCCCTCTCTCCTGCTCTTTATAAAAACGTTCAAAGATCCGTTTTGTATTGGTAATTCCTTTTCCGGTATCCATGATTTTCAGCGATTTGGCGGCAGCATCAAGAATGACATTTACCCGCCCTTCGTCCTGATTGTATTTGGCCGCATTGCTTAAGAGGTTATCGATGATCCGGGTAAAGGCGTCATCATTGGTTGCAATTTCAAGCCGGTCGGCATGCACTTCAAAATGTATCGTCGGGTAGATTTTTTGCATCAAGGCGATTCGTTCTTCTATTTTATGGCGGACGTCAAAGACTTCTTTTTGGAGTGAGTGGTCCTCGAGATAGCCTCTCAGATTTTTCTGTAATGAGAGGATGGTTTCAATACTCTGTTCAATCCTTTGAATTTTTTTACGTTCACTTTCGGGACACTGCAGCATCCGGACATTCAGTCGCAAGGATGCCAACGGGGTATTGAAATCATGCAGAATATCTTTGCTGAATTCCTCGGTGAGTTCCAGCGCTTTTTTAAGCGGATAGAGAGCATACAAGGAAAAAAAGACCGAAAGCAGCGCGATAAACAACATGACAATGGAATAGTAAAGCAGCATATGATTAAAAATATGTTCTATCAGACCTTCATAATCCTTGATTGGCAAAGTGAGTTTCATAGAGTGGGATTCGCTTTTGGGAATGGAAAAAAAAGCATATACTCCGGTATCGTCTTTTGAGAGTTTATAAAGGTTGTCCGGATCAAGCGGTGCAAAATCGATTTTGAATTGGGTACATTTTAGATCAAAACTGCACACTTTCATCTGTGTCAGTATGTTTTCATCAAAATCGTGCCGTTCTTGATGATATTCGAAAAGAAATAAAAAAGTGTTCAGTATCCCCAATGAAAAGAAAAAAAGTAAAAAACTTTTCGTAAAAGCTTCGGATTCAACGCGTTTCAAGACGGTATCCTATTCCGCGTACATTCATAATCTCCCAGCCTGTCGTATTTTTGAGTTTATTGATATGGACGCGCAAAGCGGCATCACTAGGATGTTCAAGCGCATCGAGGAGAATCTCTTTATCGAGAGTACGGCTGATGTTGGTGATAAAAAGCTCCAAAAGAGCCTGCTGAACCTCTCCGAGATGCAAAAACTTTCCGTCAGATTGAACTTCATGCGTTGAAGTATTATAGGTTATCCCCTCATGGGTAATGAGGGGAGTTTTGCGACCGAGTTTGGCCTGTATACGTACGAGAAGTTCTTCCGGGAAAAAAGGTTTTTTGAGATAATCATCCGCCCCGAGGGAAAATCCTTTGGTAATGCTGGCCAGATCGACCAGGGCGCTGATAAAAATAACAGGGGTCATATCTTCTGAATCCCGAAGTCCTTCAAGAAGTTTGAATCCATTGATCTGAGGGACGTTGATGTCGAAAATATACAAATCGTAGTGTTGCGCATAAGTGCGTTCAGCCGCCTCTTCACCGTCTTGAACCCAGTCCGTTTGGTATCCTGCAGAGTTAAGAAGTTCTTGGAGCGTTTCACCTAAGGATATATCGTCTTCCATCAATAAAATTTTCATAAATCTGCCTCTTCCTGCTTAGGTCGATTCCATAATATCATATCTGATGGCGTTGATGGCATAATAACCGTTCATGAGGGGATATTCTCATGGGTAATCCCATAGGATCTGAGAAGTATGACCGCTCCGTTGACGTCTCCGCTTTCAAGTTTGAGAACGGCGGCATAAAGTCTTCCCAACATTCCGGTGCGGGTTATCAAAGCATCTTCAACTTCGTTGTCGGGATGAAGGGTTTCGATAATATTTTGAAGCGGAACATTCATAAGCCCTTCCAAAAGGGAGAGAAGTGCGATGATTCTGGCATGGTCTTGTACTTTTTCATCCACAGAAGGGGATACTTGATTCAGCAGCGCCAGCATCCTGTCTACCCTTTGCTGGGCAAAGACAGCATGCGGATTTTTATCATCCATGGCTTTTGTTCCCGATTTGGAATAGATAATCAGCAAGAGCCACTGCATGAGGGCATTTTTCCCGAATCGTTCGATCATTTCCCGCATCGATAAAACCCCATCCAGATGTTCCGGAAAAGCCGAGTGTAAAAACTGTATCAGCTGCAGGGAGAGAATGTTGTGGTATTTGAACGAATCGCAAATCTCTTCAATAGGGGCATCTTCCTGAAGCAGGGTAAAGAGTTCCATGACATCCATATACTGCGGATCGATCCGGCGTTGGGTTATAAGATGGGCATGGGCAAAATAGAACCCTTGAAAATACTCGAATCCGAGCCCTTCATACGCTTCGGCTATCTCGTAAAATTCGACTTTTTGGGCAATCAGTTTCATTTTTCCATACGGATTCGGTGCATGGCTGAATTGTTCAATGTCCGTTTGGGTTACATCAAACTTCGCAAATTCGATATACGGAAAAAGTGGCATGAATGCTTCGAGATAGTGCGGATTAAAGGAGGCATTATCCAAAGCAAAACGGTATCCGAGTGCATGATAATAGCGGACTGCTTCATGAATTCGGGAAGTGATTTTCATGGATGCGGAGAGCTCAAAAACAAATTTTTCTTTGGGCATACTGCGTAGAATCTCGGTTAATAGAAGGGGACCGTCGGTATTGACAAAGGCTAAGGTCTCTCCAAAAGCCGAAGAGGATCCGATTTGGTTAAGAATATTGACCAGTACCGATGCCGTGGCGTGCCGCGGGTCATCGATCACGCATTCGCCATGATTGTTTCGGTAAAAAAATTCGTAGCCTATAATGTTCTCAGCCCGGTCTAAAATAGGCTGACGAGCAATGTAGAGGTTATTGTGCATCATTGTTGCTTTATATTTTAATGGCTGAAGTGTAGCGTAATTTGAGTATTATTACAAAAACAATAAACGGATATTTGATGCAAGAACACAAAACAATTTATTTTAAAGAGTATGTTCCCAGCCCCTATACGGTACTTACCTGTGCCTTGGAATTTATTATTGAAGAGAGTTCGACGCGGGTTGAGAACATCATGGAAATCAAACGCTGTGACGCTAATGCGAAGGAGCTGAGACTCGATGGCGAGATGCTTGATCTGGAGCTGTTGTGGGTTGATGATGTTCTGTATACAGAGGATATGTATGTCAAAACAAAAGACGCTTTGACCCTGCCGCTTGATTGTGACAGTGCCCGTATCCGAATCATAAACCGTATCTATCCGGACCAAAATACGGCACTGGAAGGGCTGTACCGTTCCGGCGGTATCTGGTGTACCCAAAACGAACCCGAGGGGTTTCGGCGCATCACCTATTTTATTGACCGGCCTGATGTGATGGCAAAATTTACCACGAAAATCATTGCTAATAAAGAGAAATGTCCGGTGCTGCTGAGCAACGGGAATCTAAGAGGCACGGCGACGCTGGAGAACGGCAAGCATTTGGCTCTTTGGGAAGATCCGATCCCTAAGCCGTGCTATCTGTTCGCCCTGGTCGCAGGAGATTTGGGCTCTATTACGGATACGTTTACAACGATGAGCGGCAAAAAGATTGATTTAGCCATCTACTGCGACCGGGGCAATGAGAACAAATGTCATCATGCGATGCGCAGCCTGAAAAAATCGATGGAGTGGGATGAGTACACTTATGGCCGGGAATACGATCTGGAAGTCTATAATATTGTTGCCGTAGACAGTTTCAACATGGGGGCAATGGAGAACAAAGGGCTCAATATTTTTAATTCCCATTATGTCCTGGCGGATGAAGAAACGGCGACAGACACCGATTTTATGGGAATCGAGAGTGTCATAGCCCATGAGTATTTTCACAACTGGACCGGGAACCGGATCACCTGCCGAAACTGGTTTGAACTGACGCTCAAAGAGGGTCTGACCGTCTTCAGGGATCAAACCTTCAGTGCCGATATGAATTCAGAACTGACGCAGCGTCTGGATGATGTCCGTGCCTTGCGGGAACGCCAATTTGTCGAAGATGCGGGACCGACCGCCCATCCGATCAAACCGGACCATTATATGGAGATCAATAACTTCTATACGGCAACCGTTTATGAGAAGGGTGCGGAAGTGATTCGCATGATGCATACACTTTTGGGCCGCGAGCGGTTTCGGAAAGCAATGGACCGATATTTTGAAAATTTTGACGGGCAAGCGGTAGGAACGGAAGAATTTTTATGGGCAATGGAGACACAAAGCCCGGTTGATATGAGCCAATTCAAACGATGGTACTCCCAAGAGCGAACTCCGACACTTAAAATTTCGACGGAATACCGTCCGGAATCCGCTGAACTGGTGATGAAAATCCTTCAGAAAGTTCCGAACAATACCAAAAACCAAGAACAGCTTCCGTACGCTATGCCGTTCAAAATGGCACTTTTGGCTCCCGATGGGAGCGAATATCCCCTTAAAAGCGATGATATAACTCTTTTGCATGAGAATGTGCTATGGCTTGAGAATGAACTGCATGAAATTCGTTTTACCGGGATTACAGAAGCTCCGCGCCTCTCTCTAAACCGCGGATTCAGTGCACCGGTCATTATTGAGTGTGATGAAATCGACTATCCGTTTTTGATGGCCAGGGAGAGTGACGGATTTGTACGTTTTGAAGCGGCACACCGTTTCGGGATTGAAACACTGGAAGCTATGATGGCGGGCAATGCGGTCAATGAACACTATATTGAAAGTTACGGTGCCATGTTGCGCGATCTCGCGGTCGATCCGATGTTTAAATCTCAAATTTTAGAGCTTCCGACGATCACAACATTGATGCAGCGCCAGGAAATTATCGATGTAGCGGCAATCGTAAAGGTGCAAGAGGAGCTGAAACAGACTATCGCGAAACGCTATATCACCGAATTGCAAAACATGATTGATGCTTTATTCGATCCCTCCAATACGCTGATCGATGGGGAGAGTATGGGGAAACGGGCCCTCAAAAATCGCTTGCTGGGTCTTGTAATGAGTCTGGGTGATGCATCAATCCGTAACCTGTGTGTACGTCAATATCAAGAATCGCATTCGATGAGTGATCGTTTAAGTGCTCTTGATTTGCTGGAAAACTATGCGCCCCAAGAAGCCGAAGAGGCATTAAGCCATTTTTACAGCCGTTATAAAGACCAGACTCTGGTCATGAACAAATACTTTGGCGTCTGCGCATCTTCCCGTCGCGGCGGGACACTTGAACGTGTCAAGGCATTACAAAATGATCCGGCATATGATCCTAAAGTTCCCAACCTTGTCCGTTCATTGATCGGATCATTCGCCCGAAATCCGGTAGCTTTTTATGATGAGAGCGGAGAAGGATTTAAATTTGTTGCCGATAAAGTGATCGAGATTGATGCGCTGAATCCGCAGATTGCGTCAGGGCTCGCCGGAGCGTTTAAAAATTACGGGAAACTTTCTAGTGTGCAAAAAGGACAGATGGGAGGAGAATTGGAACGGATTAAAAATCATCCTGATCTCTCGAACAATGTCTATGAAATCATTGTCAAAATTTTAGAGGTTTGTTAAAAACTACATCCCCGGAATGCGGGGAAAATAGTTCATCTTAGACATTTTATAGTACCAGCCCCAAGCAATTTTAAGCCAGTGCCCGATAATGGGCATAGGGATCACAATCGCTCGGCTATTATTACGGTAAATAAAACCTGCCCCATTGCCCATATCCATAACACATAAAATATTGAGGTGTTCCAAATAGCTTTTTGGATCCTCATCTTTAAGGCCAAACGCTATTGCACTGTTATGGGCGGCGTTGCGTGCCATTACTTCGGCTAAGTGCCCCTGTTTCGCTTTCCAATCAGGCCCTTCGAGCGCACTCGCATCCCCGATGGCATACCATCCCTCAATACCTTTGATTTCGCAAAATTCGTTGATTTGGATAAATCCGGCTTTATTGAGGGGCAGATCGCTCTCTTTGATGAAAGAGTGACCGTCACCTGCAGGGATGAACATCGTCAAATCACTCTCTAGGCGGCTTCCGTCTTCAAATACGACCCCTTTTTCTTCAAAGTGGGCGATTTTTTTACCGTAGCGCGAGTCAAATTTATTTTTTTGGAAGAGCATTTTTAGGAGCGAAAGGGCTTTTCCCCCCATTCTGGCTCCCGGTTCAGGCATTGGGGCAAAAAAAGTCATTTCATACCGGTCGCGGATGCCGAGTTGTTCGAGTTTGTGGTGAAGATTGAAAAAGAGTTCAAACCCCGGTCCCCCGCGAACCGTACTCGGATCATTCGGATTGCCGCCGAAACCAAAGGCGATTTTGCCGCTCCCCTGAGCGATCAATGCATCGATTTTTTCTTTGAGGAGGAGGGTTTGTTCCGGTGCACCGCAGATGGATAGGGTATGTTCAAGTCCGACGTGTTTCATCTTGCCCGAACCTGTTGCGATGACGAGGTGATCGGCTTTACGAACCTCTCCGGATTCAAGTGTGATGGTTTTGTCCTTTCCGTTAATCGCAGTGACGCGATCGATAGTAAGGGTAAAACGGTGTTTTCGTGCCAGTTTCTCAAGAGGATATGCGACATTTTCAAACGTATTGATCCCTACCGGAATCCAAATGGCGATAGGATAGATAAACAGATAAGAGCGGTCGCTGATAAGTTCGACGGAAAATCCCTCTTTGCGGTAATAGATCGCCGCTTCGACTCCGGCGATCCCTCCGCCGAGGATAAGAACATTCTTCATTGCGTATACCTCTTTAATATATTTAAATCTACAAATAATAATTATTGTTTTTAGCTATTTCTAGGAATTATAATAGGATTGACGCTTAAAGTCAATTTCTGGAAATGTTTGTTCGTCATAAGTATTTTTTATTCTATCTATCATCGCAAAGTATATATAAACGCGATGTGAAAAAAAGTAACATAGACTTCTTTTCTAAAAAGTTTAGTCTAAAATATAATGCTTCTTTTAAGGATGTGATATAATTGTGATGTAATGGTATTATAATCAGCATTTATGGAATACATCTAAGGAGAAGATATGGCGAGATTAATTGTCCTCGGCGGCGGAGTTGCCGGACATACGGCTGCAACATTTGCGGCAGATTGGCTTGGAAAAGAACACGAAGTAGTTGTTGTCACCCCTAACTCAAAATGGAACTGGATCCCTTCCAATATTTGGGTCGGTGTCGGCGAAATGACAAAAGAAGATGTCACGTTTGATCTTGCTCCTGTTTATGAGAAAGCGGGAATCACGTACAAGCAAGCACGAGCGGTCAGTATCAACCCTGAGGGGAATGCCAATGGTGATAAATCTTTTGTAACGATTGAATATACCGGTCAAGGCAAAGCGGGTCAAAGCGAAGAGCTTACTTTTGATTATCTCATCAATGCTACCGGACCAAAATTGAATTTCGGTGCAACTCCGGGCTTGGGTGAAGGCTCAAATCTAGGAGAATTTACAGTATCAGTATGTACGGCGGATCACGCGGATCATGCGGCGCATGAGCTTAAAAAAGTTATGGATAAAATGCGCAAAGGCGAACGCCAAAAAATCTTGATCGGTACAGGTCACGGTATGTGTACATGTCAAGGTGCGGCATTCGAATATATTTTCAATGTTGAGCATGAAATCCGTAAAGCCGGTCTTCGTGACATGGCCGATATCCAATGGATCTCTAACGAATCTTTCATGGGTGATTTCGGGATGGGCGGACTCCACATGAAAGTGGGCGGATACGTTGTCAGTTCTCGTATCTTTACCGAGTCATTATTCGCAGAACGCGGTGTTAACTACATCACCGGTGCTCATGTCAATAAAGTAGAAAAAGGGAAAGTTTCGTATGAACTTCTTGACGGTTCAATGGGTGAAGAGTCATTTGACTTCTCAATGTTGATTCCTCCATTCGCCGGTGTCGGCCTTAAAGCCTACAATAAAGCGGGCGAAGATATTACCGATACGATATTCGCACCAAACGGCTTTATGAAAGTTGATGCTAACTATACGCCAAAACCGTATGAAGAGTGGAAAGCATCCGACTGGCCTCGCACATACCAAAATCCTACCTACAAAAATCTTTTTGCAGCAGGTATCGCATTCGCACCTCCGCATATCATCTCCAAACCGATGAAATCGCCAAACGGTACAATGATCAATCCAACTCCTCCTCGTACCGGTATGCCAAGCGGTATCATGGGTAAAGCCGTTGCGCATAGTGTATGCGATTTGATCAAACAAGGGCCGGATGCGAAACTTCATGAAGCGTCAATGGCGGAAATGGGTGCGGCGTGTGTCGCATCTGCGGGTAAAGGCTGGTTAGACGGTCAGGCGGCAGCTATGACGGTTTATCCTGTTGTTCCTGATTTTGATAAATATCCTGGAACAGGCCGTGATACGGACTATACATTCGGGGAAATCGGTTTGGCCGGACACTGGATCAAACATATCCTTCACTACTTGTTTATGTACAAAGCAAAACTTAAACCGTTCTGGAAAGTAATTCCGGAATAAAAATTTTTAAAAGATAAAATAAGGAGAAAAAATGTCAGTAAAAGAAGAAGAGTTTAACTTTGCTAAAAATGATAAATTCAATACGGCGATGATTCCCGGGAAATGGGCACGTTTTTTTCGTACGTGTAAGATTTGGCAGTTTATCCGTTTCGTAATCATCAATATCAAAATGATTATTGTAGTGAGCAAAAGCCACTAATTCTCTGTATTTAGAACGCCAAGGGATCTATTCCTTTGGCTACGCTTAGAGCACATGATGCTAAAGCTTGCCTCATGCGAGGCAGAATTTTTTGAAAAGTAATCTTCTATGGTTCAACCACTACTCAAGTATCCTGATCCTGCTATCCGGCTTATTTCTGCAAATGTCCGTTTCTTTAATGACGAATTGTCCCAGTGGATCACCGATATGATCGACACGATGAAAGCCAATGATCTTAACGCTCTCAGTGCCATTATGATCGGAATCCAGTACAGTGTCATCGTTATGAAAGAAGGGGATGCGTATATTCCTTATATTAATGCCCGATTGATTAAACATTCCGGAATGAGTACCCAGACCGAACGGAGTATTTACTACCCTGGAATCAGTGTTGACGTCGACCGGTTTGAGAAGGTAACCGTTATTTACGAAGATGAAAAGGGAAATTCGCATCATCGTGATTTGGATGCGGAAATGTCCCGAATATTTCAGCAGCAGATTGATTATTGTTTCGGGAGTACCTTTGTCGATCGTGTGGATAAAGAGATGAAACAACGGATTAACGATCATTTGGAGCATGGTCTTGTCGAAGGGGGCGGATCGTGCCCGGTGATTTTTATCCGTGATTATTATAAACGGGGTGCACGATATATGAATTCGCTGATTGCTTTGACCTTTGTTTTACCGTTTTTCGTCTCGGATAACGTCCGGGGATGGGTTTATACGATCGATAAATATGCGCTTCTCGCAGTTCCTGTGCTGATTCTTGCGTATTTTTTATATGCCCAGTATGAAGCACGCATTTACAAACAATGCACCAGTTGTCAAACCGGAAATATCATCGGTACAACGGCGATTTTGATCTTTCAGTTTCTGATCGTGGCGTCAGGTGTTTTCTTTTGGGTTGCACCATAATAATAAAATATTATACTTTTAACCCTTTTTGAGTATTATAGCCATTCAATAGTTTTGCTTCAAGGAATCAGTATGCCTCTTCCGGATATGTTGAATTTAGTCCATGCAAAAGAGAGACTTTTTTCTGAAAAAGAGCCTCTTCTGCATGAATGGGTCGAGTCGGAACTGTGCCTATCGATTTTAGAGCGGCATGAGATTGAACCCGATTTTTTCCGTACCCATTATGCCGGAAGCGTTTTTGATTATTTTATGGGGGTGGTATCCGGAAGTATGGCGATCGGAGAGTGCCCGGTCATTGCAGATTTGATCGATTATCTGAAAAACAAAGATCTCCGGGCGGATGAACTGTTTGTCTTATGCACCCATTTTAAACGCGCTGTTTTGAATGCAACGTATCGTTTGGGGATCAATGACCAATCGATATTCAATGCGATCAGTTATCTTTTTGACCAAAATTTTGCCAGTGTTTTAAAGATCTATACCGATACGATCTACCAAAAAGAACAGGAGGCCATCAACGCTTCCAAGGCCAAAGAATATTTTCTCTCAAACATGTCGCATGAGATTCGGACACCGCTCAATGCGAT
Source organism: Sulfuricurvum sp. (assembly GCF_049277495.1). GTDB lineage: Bacteria > Campylobacterota > Campylobacteria > Campylobacterales > Sulfurimonadaceae > Sulfuricurvum. The sequence continues at coordinate 12,887 of NZ_JBASYM010000035.1, forward strand.
TTTGGGATTTGTTTCTTTGCTGCGTGATGAGACGACCAACCCCCGTTATCAACAGTATCTCAATATTATTTCCAACAGCGGTGAAAACCTTCTCCATATTATGAATGATATTCTGGATTTCTCGAAACTCCGAAGCGGTGAATTTACCGTCGATCCTCAGCCGTTCAATATTCATGATGAAATATCGCATACGATGGAACTTTTCGTTCCGAGTGCCAATTCCAAAAGCATCACACTGACGAGCTTTATCGATCCGTCAATCCCTTATGAGATTGTTGCTGACGCGCTGCGGGTTAAACAGATTGTCGGAAATTTTCTGAGCAATGCCATTAAATTCAGCAATCCAGCCGGGGCAATCCATGTTGAAGCACGCTGTGAGGAGGGGGTACTCTCTTTGTCGGTACAAGACCAGGGTGTCGGGATCGCCCTGTTGGACCAGGAACGGGTATTTGACGCATTTTCCCAAGCGCAGGAAGGGACGATGAAAATCAATGGGGGCACAGGGTTGGGACTCTCGATCTGTAAGCAGTTAGCCATTCACATGGGGGGGACGATCGAACTCAATTCCGTTGTGGGAGAGGGGAGCCTTTTCACTCTGAAAATTCCGGTCATTGTCAACAGTGAGTGTGCGGTTTCGAAATTCGATATATCCATGTTTGAGGGGTTCCGTTTCGGACTTCTTGCCTACGATCCTTCCGAGAGCTATAAGCTTGAATCGCTGCAGCGTTATTGGGATCATTTCGGGCTGGATGTCCAGATCGTTGAAAATGTGCAGGCATCCTGCGATTTATTGATCTTTTTAGAGAGTTCGATGGATGATATGGCACGTGAAATAATTATTCGTGATCAAATTCCCTCTCTGGCGATTCTCGATTTTCTGGATGACCGTTATGATGCGACATCGACGATCGCACCGTTGACCTTTCCGATTTATTGTACAAAACTTCAAAGTGCTTTATGCGATGTTTTGGGTATGAATCAGCCTCATCTTCCCGAGGCGGAAGGGTTTAACGGACGGCGGGGATTTGAAGGGAAAATACTGGTTGCCGAAGACAACTTTGCCAATCAGGAGCTTATCAAAATCGTCTTGGAACGATACGGTTTGAAGTATGAGATCGCGGCTAACGGAGAAGAGGCTTTAGCGTTGTATCAATCCGAAGCCTTTGATATGGTACTTATGGATGAGCAGATGCCGTATATGAACGGCAATGAGGCAACCGCAAGTATCTTGGCGTTTGAGCAGGAACGAGGCTTGCCACACACGCCGATCGTAGCCCTGACGGCAAATGTCATTAAAGGGGCCCGTGAACGTTCGATTCAAAACGGGTATGATGCTTTCTTGGGAAAACCGATCGTACTGAAAGAGATTGAACAGGTATTTGAATATTATTTGAAATCGACCATCGTTCCCATCGTCGGAAACAGCGCACAGGTCGGGACCAAATGGGAAAATATCAATATGGATCATCTCAAAAGTGCATTGATGCTGGATGAAGAACAGATTGAATATTTACTCGGGATATACCGATCAAAAATGGAGCATTCGCTTCAGGAACTGCACAATGCTATTGAAAACAGAATGTATGAGAATATTGCATTTATCGCCCATGCCATTAAAGGTTCCAGTGCCAATTTCCGTTTTGACGAACTCTCCCGCCTCTCCCATGTTATCGAAGAGTCGGCAATGGAAAACGATCAAGAGTTTGATTTTAACGAAGCGTTTGAAGTGCTTCTGGGAGAATTTCGAAAACGGTTTGTATAACCGTTATTCTTCGAGATAGTATCCGACGCCGGACGCATTTTTAATGACATCGGTCGGGAGCTTGTTTCGGAGTCTCCAGACCAGCGTTCGGACGCTGTTATCGGTTGCCCCTTTGGCTTCCCAGACGTAGTTGATTGCCTGTTCAAAATCAACGACGCTTCCCAATTGTGCCACTAAGAGACGGATGAATGCGTTCTCTTTTTTGGTGAGTTTGATCTTTTGGTCTTGGTAGTAAGTTTCACCCAGTCCCGTGTCATGGCGGTACCCCTCACCAAATTCGACGATCGGTTTATCGGAAAGCTTTTTGGCGTAGACCAGCTTCTCGAGCTCTTCCCGGTCGGATTTGAGTTCATCGATATTGGAATTTCGTTTTTTCTCTTCTTTAAACCGGTACAGGGCCATTTGGATGGTGGTGTGAAGATTGATCGGATCAAACGGTTTAACGATATAGCCGTAAGGTTCCGTCCGTTTAGCTTTGGAGAGCATCTCATTATCCGAGTGAGCTGTCAGATAAATGAAGGGAAGCTGTTTTTTATCACGGATATATTGTGCCAGTTCAATACCGTCCATGGTCTTTTGGAGTCCGATGTCAATCAGAGCAATGTCCGGGTTGTAGATTTTGATTTTATTACGTGCGGTCACCGCATTGTCAGCAAGGGATATGACGTCGTAACCTTGTTTTTCTAAAGACATTTTTAAATTGATGGCAGTTACTTCATCATCTTCCACGACTAATACTTTGATAGCGCTCATAAACCCTCTTTTCGAAATTGCTATAATATAATGTGATAATTCTATCACACTATAGAATAAAGTAAGGAAATAAACTGTACAGAAGAGGAAATTTTTCTCGGGATAATAGAATAATGTTTCTTTTTTATCCGTTATTCAACGCAAAAGGGGCATAATCGCGTCATTCACAGGGAACGATAGGATGACTATGCTTGATTTTGATAAATTTACCAAATATTCTAAACCGGGACCGCGCTATACGAGTTATCCGACAGCACTCGAATTTAGCGAGGCCTTTGATTACGACAGCTATCTCGCAAAGCTACATGCTCAAGATCCTGCACGTCCGTTATCGCTCTATTTCCACTTGCCGTTTTGTAAGAATGCCTGCTATTTCTGCGGCTGTAACGTCGTCTTTACCTCCAAAGAGGATAAAAAAGAGCGTTATATCGATTATCTACTTCGTGAACTCCAAATTTTAAGTACCCATATCGATATAAACCGTTCGGTCATTCAGCTCCATTTCGGGGGAGGGACACCGACGTTTTTCGATGCGGATCAGTTGAACCGAATCATCAGTGCGATCAAGAGCCATTTTAAAAACTTTGCGCCTGATGCCGAGATCAGCTGTGAGATCGATCCTCGCCATATCAACGAAGAACAGATGAAAGTGATGAGTGATGCGGGATTTAACCGTGTGAGTTTCGGGATCCAGGATTTTGATGAGAAGGTACAAGTTGCCGTCCACCGCGTCCAACCGTACGATATCACCAAAGCGGCGATGGATTTGGCGCGCAAATACAACATGGTAAGTGTCAATGTCGATTTGATCTACGGTTTGCCGTACCAGAGTCTGGAGACATTCAAAAAAACCCTTGACCTTTCGCTCACATTGAATGCCGACCGCTTCGCTGTTTTCAACTATGCCCATGTGCCGTGGCTCAAAAAAACAATGCGTAAAATTGATGAGACGACACTTCCTCATCCGGCGGAAAAACTTGCCATCATGCGTTACACGATCGACCATATGGAGTCTAACGGCTACCGAATGATCGGAATGGACCATTTTGCCCGTGCTGAAGATGAGCTTTTCAAAGCGATTGAGAAAGGTGAACTGCACCGTAATTTCCAGGGCTATACTACCAAAGGGGGAGCAGACCTGATCGGTATCGGTCTCACCTCTATCGGGGAAGGGGCGGATTACTACGCGCAAAACTTCAAAGAGATGGAAGGGTATGAAGCGGCTATCGATGCGGGCAGATTGCCGCATGAACGCGGAGTAGCACTCAATGAGGATGATCGTATCCGTCAATATGTCATTATGGAGCTGATGAGTAATTTTAAACTCGATATCGTCCGTTTCGAGAGACTGTACGGAGTAAAATTTGCAGAATATTTTGCCGATGCTCTGGAAGCGCTTAAGCCGTTTGAAGAGGACGGATTGCTCACGATGAGCAATGAAGCGATTGAATGTTCGACGACGGGAACCCTCCTGATCCGTAATATCGCGATGCCTTTTGATGCTTATATGAAGCGTCACTCGATGAGTGACAAAGCGTTTAGTAAAACGGTGTAACCATGGAACCGCGCGAACTCTTTAATTTTACCGAAACCTCGGATGCCTGCATAAAATGCGGGAAATGTATTCCGGTGTGTACGATTCACAATGTCAATCCCGATGAGGTCACCTCTCCACGCGGATTTATCGATCTGCTCGGGGCATATCAACGCGGACAGTTGGAATTGGACAAAAATGCCAAGGCGATTTTTGAGACCTGCTTTTTGTGTACCAATTGTACGGATGTCTGTCCGAAAGACCTTCCGACCGATATGGTGATCGAACAGGTTCGTGCCGATCTCGCCGATAAATACGGAATAGCATGGTTTAAGCGGGGATTTTTCTTTCTTCTTCGTCATCGCAGACTGATGGATATCCTGTTTAAACTCGGTTACGTCTTTCAAACCTGCGGATTCAAAATCAAAGCGGAACTGAACTCGATGGAACCGCGGTTCAATTTGCCGATTATCAAAAAAGACCGTCTTTTGCCGTCGATGGGGAAAACGTCCTTTTTGAACAGTTATCCTGAAAATATTCCTCATGGCGGCAAACGCCGGGTTGCTATTTTTATCGGGTGTTTGGCAAATTACAATTACACGGAGATCGGGAAAGGTTTGCTGGAGATATTGGAAGCGCTGGAAGTGGATGCTTTTATCCCCAAAAAACAGCTTTGCTGCGGAGCCCCGGCCTATTTCACCGGCGACTTTGCAACCGTCGATCATAATGCCAAAAAGAATATTGAGTATTTTGAGAGTTTTATCGATGAAGTCGAAGCGATTATCATCCCTGAAGCGACCTGCAGCGCGATGATCAAAATCGATTACGAACATTTCTTTCACGATCAGCCCGAATGGCTGGAACGGGCCAAAAAACTCAAAGGCAAGATCTTTATGGCGACCGAGTGGCTGGAGCAAAAAACGGAGCTCAAATCATTATTGGCCAGCAAAGGGCGAAGTGATGCCGTAGTGACCTATCATGATCCGTGCCATGCCCGTAAAATGCAGGGTGTTTATCAAGAGCCTCGCCGCCTTGTTTCCCAGAACTATACGATTACCGAGATGAGTGACCCGAATGCCTGCTGCGGATTCGGCGGTGTGACGATGCAGACGGAAAATTTCCATTTCGCCCAAGCCGTAGGGAGACCGAAAGCCGCCATGATCGCTAAAACAGGGGCCCAGGTGGTTACCGCTGAGTGCAGCGCATGCCGAATGCAGATCAATAATTCCATGAACGAGGCGAATGTCGATGTCGTCTTTAAAAATCCGATCGAACTGATCGCCGAAGCACTGAAGGGACAATCATGACAACCATCGAGGTCGAATCGTTTTTAGAGACATTTCAAACCCTGGTAATGGCTTCTATTACCCCAGATGGCGAACCGCATGCGAGTACGGCTCCGTATATTCGGCTGGAGAATAATTTCTATATTCTCATCAGTACCGTAGCTCAGCACGGGCGGAACCTTTTGGCAGCGCAGAAAGTCTCATTGCTTTTTGCCGAAGATGAGTCTCAATGCATTCAGCCCTTCGCCCGCAAAAGGGTGACGATCGAAGCGGGTGTCTCTGAAGTAGGATCGGATGAAGAGAACTTTTCGCAAGTCATTGACCGTTTTAAAGCCCACTTTGATCCGGAACTGGTCGCATCACTCTGCAGTATGGGTGACTTCCATCTCTTTAAACTCTCCCCGAAAAGCGGAAGTGCCGTCATGGGATTCGGGAAAGCATACCGTCTGAATGAGAATCTCGAAATAGTGACTCATATCTCAGCGCAGCATCAGCATCAGAAATAAGTGATCATAATGGAATTTTGGAACCATATTTACGAGCATTTTAATCCGGTAGCCTTTAACCTCTTTTCGATTCCCGTCCATTGGTACGGGCTTATGTATGTCCTTGCCCTTCTCTCGGCACTGATGATCGCCAAGTGGATTGTAAAGAAAGACAATATCGCCATCACGAAAGAGCAGCTGGATGATTATTTTATCTATGCGGAAATCGGTGTTATTCTCGGTGCGCGGTTGGGGTATATCCTTTTTTACGATTCCCATACGTCGTATTATCTGACCCAGCCGTGGCAGATTTTCAACCCTTTTATCGACGGTCAGTTCGTCGGAATCCGGGGAATGAGTTTTCACGGGGCGATCGTGGGCTTTTTAATCGGATCGTACTGGTATCATCGCCGCCATGGGGTTCCTTTCGGCCGTTTGATGGATTTGGTCGCGGTTTCGGTCCCTCTGGGATATGTGTTCGGCCGGATCGGGAATTTTCTCAATCAGGAGCTGGTAGGACGTGCTACCGATGTACCGTGGGGAATCTATGTGTACGACACTCTGCGCCACCCTTCACAGCTTTACGAAGCGTTTGTCGAGGGAATCGTCGTTTTCGTGATTATCTATGCCTATCGCAAGCGCAAAGCGTTTGAAGGCGAATTGATCCTGTTGTACGGATTTTTATATGGAATCGGCCGCGCTTCGGTCGAATTTTACCGTGCGCCGGATGCGCAGATCGGGTATATACTCGGTCAATGGATGACGCTGGGGATGGCGTTGAGTTTAGCTATGGCGCTCGTTTCAGCTCTTTGCTGGCTATGGATTCAAAACCGTATACAAAAGGCGTGAACCCCGTCTTCATATTGGTAATCCAGCGTAAACTGGTGCAAGTCTGCGATGGATTGGGCAATATAGAGTCCTAACCCCAGTTCTCCGTCTCCCCGTTCGGTTACAAAAGCCTGCAATGCCTCTTCGACCGGACGTTTAAGCGGTTCGCCGCTGTTTCGGACACAGATTTTTTCCTCATCACAGTCGATATGTACCGGATACGACGAGGCGTGACGCACGGCATTATCGATAAGGTTCTGCAAGGCACTGGTAAAGAGGGGAACATCTACCGTAATCGTTCGATCGCACCCGCTCATCTGGAGAACCTCTTCTTCGATCATCAGATTACTCATAGCGGTGTGAATCATAGAATCGATTTGCTGAGGAGTTTTCACCAGAGCGAATGCATGAACCTTTTCAATCTGTGCCATTTGATGGATCAGATGTTCGAGACGATTAAAGAGTTTGCCCAGCATAGTTCGGTTAGGGCTCGGCTCTTCGAGCTCAACGATGAGTTTCCCCTTGGTGATAGGGGTTTTAAGCTCATGCATAATATTGCGTAAAAAAAGCTCACGGGACTTTTTGAGCTTGTTTTGCTTCATGAGGGCATCATGCAGGGCATTGGAGATAAGGGCAATTTCATCTTTGCCGTTGCTTTGGGTGTTGAGGATCTCTTCCCCCTCTCCATAGCGCTGTATCTGCTCATAAAGAGATTTGAGCGGTTTGAGGTTGCGCCAGAGGAGCAGATACATACTCACCAGACCGCCCAAGAGGGCAAAAAACAAAGACCAGACGAAATAGTAGGTTGTCTTTTCTGCCGTATCACGATAATACATCATACAGTGTTCGCGTTCTAATGCATAGATGAACCCGCTGTCATCCCGGTAGATCGTGACGCGGATATTTCGGGAATGGAGTTTTGAACGCATCGGCGGAGGGAGGGGAATCATCTCCATATTTGGGGATACCGCTTCAATCGTTTTGAAACCGGCCTCTTTGAGCTCTGTAGTTTGCTCCATACAGGTTCGGCTTTGCGTCTCTTCAAGGATACGGGAAAGTTCCATAGAACGGTGCGTAAGAAGACGGAATTTTTGCAGTTCCTGTTCATGCAATGCCGAGAGAAACAGTAAAACTAAAACAACAAGCGCCAAAAAAAAGAAAAAATGGAGCTTGAAAAATACGGAGTGGCGGCGTGAAATCATAGGGTAAACTGATATCCCATTCCTCGAATGGAACGGATGAGGGTAGGGTGTTTAGGATTGGCTTCCACTTTTTGACGAATTCGGCTGATGAGGACATCGATGCTCCGCTCCGAACTCTCCCACCCGATCGATTCGACGTTATTGGCGATAAAGTCACGGGAGATGATTTGGCGGCGGTGTTTGATTAAAAGGGCCAAGAGCTCAAATTCCGCACGGGTCAGGGGGAGAAGCTCACCCTCTTTGTAAATCCCGTTTTCATCGACGCGGAAAGTATCGCTGCTGGCCTGGATGGTTTTGCCGTTGATCCGGCGGAGGAGACTCTGTATCCGGGCAACGAGTTCTCTCGGCTCATAGGGCTTGGGGAGGTAATCATCCGCACCCAGTTCGAGTGCGATCACTTTGTCTCCCAAATCACTCCGAGCCGAAGAGATGATGATCGGAATGTCACTGCGCTCTCGAAGCGCTTTACATACATCCAGTCCATCCATTTCGGGAAGAGTCAGGTCGAGCAAAACCAAATCATACGATTCGATTCCCAAAGAAGCAAGGGCTGCTTTGGGATGAGCGTAAGCAATGACCTCCATCTGATAGCGTCCGAGATATTGTCCCAATAGATCGGAAATTTCCAGGTCGTCTTCGATCAGGAGGATTTTAATCATGCTTTGCTTCCTGCATTATTTTAGATTACATACCGCTCGCAGGCATTTTTTCATCTACCATCTTTTCCGGCATAGCAGGCTGTCCCATCGGCTGACTCATTTTTCCGGACATCGGTCCTTTCATATTGCATTTTTTGCCGTTCATCGGACGTAATGCATCGAGTTTGGTACGCTGTTCAGGAGTAAGAATCGCCATCATTTTTTCGTGTTGTCGGTTATGGAACGCTTTTCCCTCTTCACGGAGTTTTTTCACTTCCTCTTTTTGCTGATCATTGAGGCCTAAATTCTCAAAGAAAGGGGGAAGTTTTGAGGTGTCACATCCGCACTTACCCATCATTGGCCCTTGGCAGTTTCCGGCCATCATTCCCTGACCGTTCATCATACCCTGACCCATAGGGCATGCCATTAATGCGGTTGCACCGAGAATCAGTGCGATACTTAGAATCTTTTTCATTATTTTCTCCATTGCTGATTTTAAACTTTACCATCATAGGCTAATTGTGATAATCGTGGATCAATACTCTATTAACCGTATTAATGGCTCTGTTCTTCCTGCGGCATAGCATCAGCGCTGATCCGAAGCAATGTCAGAAAGAGTACGGTAATGGCGGGCCCGATAATCATCCCCCAAAATCCGAAGGTCGCCAAGCCGGCAATAATGGCAAAAAAGATGATGAGTTCATTGATTTTATCTTCGGGTTTGATCAATTTTTTGTTGATGAGTTTGATAATAACCGGTTTGATAAAGGTATCGGCGATGAGGGAGATGACGATAACTGTATACAAAGCGATAAAAAGGGCGTTTTGGGTATTGCCGACGGAGAGTTCAAAGAGGGTAAACGGGAGCCACATGATAACCCCTCCGATGACCGGAATGAGTGAAGCAAATCCGAACATGATCCCGAACAACAATCCGTTGTATCCCATATACTCTACGGCGATTCCAAACAATGCCCCCTCAAATACGGCAGTCGCAAGAATCGAATAAAAGACGACACTCATGGAAGAGCGCATCTCAAAGATGATAAGGGTGCTTTCCTGCTGGGGAAAATGGGCGGATCGTTTGAAAAATTCGAAAATCTCTTTACCGTAATAGAGTGCGACAAAGTAAAAAGCCAGAATAAAGACGGTGCGGGAGAGAAACGTCATCGCAAAACCGCCGATCTTGGATGCATACTCGAGGGAATTTTGGGCAAAAGTTGCGGGATCAAACCGGCTGAGAGAAACTTCCATCTTGGCTTCGATATTGGAAAGTGCCGGGGGAAGATGCGCGATCCAACTGCGTAGATGCAAGTCAATTTTTTGTAACATGGCCGGATCAAGGTTTTGGAGAAAAACGGAAAAATGGAATAAAAAATAGCTCACCGGAGCGAAAAACAGAGCGGAAAGGACCAATGTGGAGAGTGCCGATGCCCAAAAACGGCTTCGGGTCAGGTTGAAAAATCCCAATTGGATATGGTGTGTAGAGATAGCAAGGAGGGATGCGACAACGATACTGATCCAGAACGGTTCATAGAGCCGATACATTCCATAGGTGACAGCCAGTAACAAAACGATCGTAAAGTGTTCTCGTTTCACAGTCATTTATCCTTAGTGAAAATTATTCAAATAAACCGGTTTGAGGCGTTCCGAACTTGAGAAGCTCATGCGTTTTTTGGGTTGCCAGACGTCCGCGGGAAGTCCGCTCCAAATAGCCGTTTGCCAGCAGATAAGGTTCGAGGACATCTTCGATGGTCCCTTCGTCTTCGCTGAGGGCTGCGGCAATCGTACTGAGACCCATGGCTCTTCCTTTGGCATCCATAAGCAGCTGCAGCAGCCGGATGTCCATCTCATCGAATCCATGTGCGTTGATTCCGAGTTGATCAAGCGCATAGCGGGAACGTTCATGCAAAATAGTGCTTTCATTCGCAACTTCGGCGAAGTCACGTACCCGCTTGAGCAGACGCAGCGCGATACGGGGTGTTCCGCGGGAACGTTTGGCGATTTCGTGGGCCGCTTCTTTGTCGATAGAGGTCCCTAGTTTAACGGACGCTTGGGTAATGATAGAACAGAGCTCGTCGGGGCTGTAAAACTGGAGTCGAAAGTTCATACCGAAACGGTCGCGCAGAGGGTTGGAGAGCATCCCCGCGCGGGTAGTCGCACCGATCAGGGTAAAACGGGGAAGATCGATTTTGACTGTCTGCGCCGCAGGTCCGCTGCCGATGATGATGTCGAGACGAAAATCTTCCATAGAAGGGTAGAGGATCTCTTCGACCGCAGGCGAGAGTCGGTGAATCTCATCGATAAAGAGGATGTCCCCCTCTTCGAGATTGGTGAGGATGGCAGCCAAATCCCCGCTCTTTTCGATCATCGGGGCGGCTGTGACTTTGATGTTGCTTCCCATCTCGTTGGCGATGATGAGGGCTAATGTTGTTTTTCCCAGACCCGGAGGGCCGTAGAAAAGGACGTGATCGAGCGCTTCGCCCCTCTTGGAACTTGCTTCGATAAAAACACCCAGATTTTTTTTGATCTGATCCTGCCCGATATAATCATTCCAGGCACTCGGACGCAATGAGACTTCGGTCGTCTCTTCGGCGTTAAATTTTTCAATCTCTACGATACGTTCCATTTAGATCCTTAAAACGCATCGGGAATAAAATTCCCACTGCTACGCTTGCCGCTATGGCACTGAAGCTTGCCTCTAACGAGGCAGATTTTTTTCAAGGTGTTAGTAAACATAGTTTTCATCGGGAAAAGATCGGTTCTGAACTTCTTGGGCATACTCGGCAACGGCCTCTTTAACCGTCTGGGCACCGTTCATGTACTGTTTGACGAATTTAGGGACAAACGGCTCATACAGACCCAGCATATCGGAAAAAACGAGCACTTGCCCATCCACACCGTTGCCTGCACCGATTCCGATAACGGGGATGGCAACGCTTTTTGCGACACGTGTCGCAACATCGGCTTTTACCCCTTCGATGACGAGGATAAAGGCACCCGCTTTTTCAATGGCCTGTGCATCTTCGATGAGGGAGAGGGCTTCTTCTTCGGATTTGCCTTTGACCTTGTATCCCCCCTCGGCACGAACGGCCTGAGGAAGTAACCCGATATGACCGCAAACAGCGATGCCGTTGGAAGTGAGATGGCGTACTAACGGTGCTTTATCGGACCCGCCCTCGATTTTAACGGCGTCTGCGGGTGTTTCCCGAAAAACGCGGATCGCATTGGCAAGAGCCGTTACCCCGTCGGTATAGGTTCCAAAAGGCATATCGGTGATGACAAAAGTATCCGATGCACCTTTGCAGACGGCATTGGTATGGTAGATCATCTGATCCATCGTTGCGCTCAGAGTATCCGGGTTTCCGCCAAAACTCATGTTAAGACTGTCTCCGACAAGTAAAATGTCGGCACTTTCTTGAAACAATCGGGCAAAAAGGGCATCGTATGCCGTAATCATAACGAGCGGCTGAGCACCTTTGCGTTTTCGGATAGAGCCGATAGTGTGTTTTTTCATACTATAATATCCTATGTCGATATCTGCCTTTTTAGAGGCAAGTTTTACTGTCGCCTGCGGCTAAGCTTTCCGCCGACGACATGTGCCATAGCGGCAAGCATAATCCAACGGGCATAGCTTCGTTGGCGTTCTATAATAATATGATGGTAGTTTACCCAAAAATTCAGATGCATTGCTATTCTGTGGCAACTAAGAGGGGATATTAAACAAAACAACGCTATAATTTTTTGATATAGGAGAACATGGGAATGGGAATACGAAGCGATTTAGAGGCCAATTTTGACTTTGAAATCATTGACGAATTTTTAGATCACTATGCCATAATGGTGGAGATTATGGAGCCTCTTATGGTTGATCTAAGCAATGCCGAGCGCTACCATCGCTCAATCGAAGAGCTATTCCGTATTTTCCATAATATCAAGTCAGCTTCAGGCTATTTGCAAATTGAACCGATGACCCGTTTATCCACATTCGTCGAAGATGCGCTAGAACAGCTGCGCAGCAAAGACAAAATCGTCAATGAAGAGACAGTGACATGGCTTATCAGTGTTTCTGATATGTTTATGCAATGGCAAGAAGATTTCAAAATGGACAATGAACTCTCTAAAATCCATTTTTCCCTTTTAATTTTACCCGATATGGAGAGAGCGTGAAGCAACTCGTAGCATACATTACCGCGGGATATCCCGATAAAAATTTTACCGTTGACCTGGCATTGGCGCTAGGTGAAAGCGGTGTCGATACCTTAGAACTCGGGGTTCCGTTTTCTGATCCTGTAGCCGATGGTCCCGTGATCGAAGCTGCCAATGAACGAGCATTAAAGGCAGGATTTCGTTTTGCTGATATTTTAAGTATTTCCGAAGCGATTGCCCCTAAAATCGACACCTTATGGATGGGGTATTTCAACCCGTTTTATCAATTCGGAGTGGAGCGTCTGCTCGATACGATGCAAACTCTCGGTGTCAATGGCCTCATCATCCCTGATGTACCTTACGAAGAGGCAAAAGCCTACCATGATGCATTTGAATCGCGCAATCTGGCAAATATCACGTTTGTAGCGCCTACCGACGGTGAGGCACGGATCGCAACCATTACCGCAGAAGCGCGTAAGTTTATCTATCTCGTTGCCTATGCCGGTATTACCGGAAGCGGAAAAAGCGAAGATTTGCTTCCGGTTCTTGAAATGATCAAACGCCATTCAAAGACCCCGGTGTATGTCGGATTCGGTGTGAATGAGCAAACGGCCCGTGAAAAAGTGCAGGGGGCTGACGGAGTTATCGTCGGTTCGGCCATCGTGAACGTCCTTCTGGATGACACGTTGAACAATACGCAAAAAATTGCCAAATGCTGCGAGATTACCCGAGTGATTAAATCACTGATCAATGAATAGCACTCGCGGAGCATTAGAGGGTTAATGTTTCGTAAAACCGTATTGTTACTCTTCGCAGCGATTAGCGTTTCTGCCGATCACTCTTTGTATGATGTGTTGAAAACAAACCCGTCTTCAGAAGTTCAAGCGTCGGCTGTTTATGATTTTTCTCTCAGTGGCGAAGCTTTATCCGCGCATCACGACGCTGTGTCGGAGAATTTCAGCGAGCAGTTTCAGCGACTGAGCAGCGATGAGGGAAAAGACTACCTTCCCCAAACAATCAATGTCAATGAAGAGCTTCCTTATCGGTATCGGAGAGTGATCGAAGATACCGTCTACTTGCAGATTCTTCTGATCTCTTCCGTCAGTTTTTTAACATTGCTTCCGCAGAGCATCACCAGCTGGGATGTTGAGGAGCTCCAGAAAAAATCACTCTCAGAACGCTGGTATGAACATGTATCCACTCCGCCGGTTTGGGATCATGATGACTGGGTCATCAACTACATCGGGCATCCGGTATCGGGTGCCTGGTATTACACCATGGCCCGTAATGACGGAATGTCGGTTGGTGAGTCGGCAGCCTTTTCTGCACTGATGTCGACTTTCTTCTGGGAATACGGTTATGAAGCGGTTGCCGAAGTTCCTTCGATTCAGGACTTGATTTTTACCCCTTTGCTCGGCTCATTTCTGGGGGAAGGGATGTATGTTCTGGAAGGGAAACTCGATGCGAACGGAGGTAGGGTCTTCGGTTCAAAGACGATCGGCGACATAAGCTATTTTCTTTTAGATCCGATGGGGAGTATCGCCAGCGGGATGAAAAACATACTGAGCGCTCTTCATATTGATACTGACGTGACGATGACGATACAAACCTATCCGCTGACGCAGTCTCGGGCTACTGCCCCGTATGAGGATTCGATGGGGTTTCGGGAACGCGAATACGGTTTCAGGATAACTTTTCAAGAGCAATAAACAATCTTCTATTTACACAGCTTTGGATATAATACGTCTATAACTTCGGTTATCTTTGTGGGGGCGACATGGCTTCGACTGGATCAAGAAGGTTTAGGTTGCATTGCCGGACTGAGCAACTCCGTTATACGGCTCACAATTGCTTAAACGCAAACAACACTAATTACCGTCCTGCTTACGCTGTAGCGTAAGTTTAATTTAATTTAGGACTGCGCTACCTTCCTATGCTATAACCGGAAGGGCTTGGCGTATAACCCCTGTGATAGCTATATTCTTGGAATGTCTCGGACTTGAATGAATTTAGAGAATTGGATGCTGTAGCTTTGCACGTTGTGTGAAGGTATCTGAAAAACAAACAACGTTACTAAGCATGTAGACGCCTTTACAATCTTGGTTTAGGACTCCGGTTCAATCCCGGACGCCTCCACCACAATTTATCCCCCTTTTTTTAAACCTTCCAATAGCCTCTCTTAAAACAATATTACCAAGACTTTTTATCTTTATGACGGAACCCCGTGGGATTTAACTAATTAGGTTTTCTAATGGAATTTCAATCGCGTAAATAATAAAATATGTTTAAAACAATTTCAAACGACTCAAGCCATTTTTATCTCATAAATAGGGAGATAATGATGTCGGTCAGAAGTTTATTTGAGCAATATCATCGTAAATAGGAAAATTATTTGGAAAACCTTTATACAGAGCATCAAAAAATTACCAGGCTGGTTAAAGAGTCAATAGAATCGATGCCAGTAGTTTTTCCTGCAGTATATGGAAAGATTTATAATGAAACAGCTCAAAAATGTAATATTGAACTGAAGCCGGAAGAACTTCTCTCTTCTGAAGTATTGAACGACAAAATAGTTCGCCATGTTATTACCTTAACATTGTGTGCCGATCAAGCCATAGAAGCAATAAAAAATGAAGATAAATTGCTTTTGAAGCTGGTTTTGGAAAAAACAAAAGTACTGCGTGATGAGATGTTTGAACTGCAAAAACTTGTATATGAAGACGGACTTACCAAAAGCTATAACCGAAAATGGCTGGAGGATACCTATCTGGATCACAATACCGAGGAAGGTACGATTGTTGTTATTGATCTTGATAAATTTAAATCTATCAATGATACGCATGGACATGTCGTAGGCGACAAAGTGTTGGTGCATGTAGCCCAAAAGCTGAAAGAGAGCGGAGGAAAGGTGGTCCGTTTTGGCGGAGATGAATTTTTAGTTATTTTTGATGCCCATGAAGCAGCGGCCGCTATTCAAAAAAAGATAGAAGCCATGATCCAAAAATGCGGAAATACATTGTTTAAAGCAAAAGAGGGGAGTTTCAAAATCGGATTCTCCTACGGAATTGCCCCGTTTTCGTTGGGATCGGATTTTAATGCGGTTATCGATGCCGCGGATAAAGCAATGTACCGTCATAAAAGAGAATGTCACGCCTGAACAAGATGGGATCAAAAATAGTGAATTTAGTCATAAATACTGTGTATAAACGAAAAGGTTAATGAGTGCAAAGAGTTGTACAGAGAGTCATCAGTTATAAATATCTGCCGCTCAATCCCAGCAGTCTGATCGAAGGGGCCGCAATCCCGTTTGATTGCTATATTAAACGTTTTGGCGATTATGTCATTATTATTGAAGCCGGTACGATCATTTCTAAAAATTTACTGGACAAAATAGATAAAAACGGCGTGATCTATATTTTGAAACATGATACCGAAAAGCTCAAAGTGTATCGCGAACCGTATGAAAACGGCAATGAAATTATATTGCATGGGCTGCATACCGAGGAAATGGTGGATACGGTTTCGAAAATGTCTCACATGTTGTCGCAAATAAACGGCTTGGATGAAAAACTTGAGGTTGTGTATTCGGTGACATCAAACTTGTTAGAAGCCATTTTTAATAAGAAGGATGAAAAACTTCCTTTAGAGGCTATTCAAGAGAGTGCGACGCAGTTAGTCGAACATGTCAGCATAGATGTCAAAACGATTCATGTGATGCTGAATAGGATGCCGACTGACTATACTACGCACAACCATAGTACAAATGTCGCTTTTTTATCGGTTATTTTGGGGAAAGCACTCGGTTTGACAAAGGAAGCGCTCGTTGAAATCGCCTTTGCCGGATTAATGCATGATATCGGGAAAATTCGGATTGATAAAGAGATGCTGCTCAAACCCGGCCCTTTGGATGAGGATGAGTATGAGCTGGTAAAAGGGCATTCCGATGCCGGCTACGGAATTTTGCTGGATAATGGGATCACCAATCAAAAAATTTTGTATGGGGTCCGTTTCCATCATGAAAAACTTGACGGAAGCGGGTATCCTCAGGGTCTGCGCGGAAAAATGATTTCCGTATTCGCGCGCATTCTGGGAATCTGCGATGTATTTGACGCATTAACGACCAAACGGACTTTTCGTACAAACTATACAAGCTTTGAGGCTTTATTGTTAATGAAAAAAGAGATGAACTCCCAATTGGATGAAAGTTATATCGATGCTTTTATCCGTTTGTTGAGGTAGGAATTTTAACGCTATTCAGGATTTCTGAATAGCCCTTTTGCAAGTTACGGATTTTTTTCCCTCCGAATAATAAAACAACAACTCCAAAAACCAATACTAATGCCGAACCGCTTGGCATAGCCATCGTAGTGTCCCTTTTATTTTTAGTATAGTAAAAAAGTGTGCAGTCCGTGTGAAGTATGCACCATCGGAAAAAAATATTTCACCGAAGAAACTGAATAATCGTAATACGACAGTAATCCTCTCATGCAACAATCTTCCTCAAAAAAAGGGGATCAAATGACATACAATGGAAACTTTTTGTCGTGGCTGGATCATAGACCGATGGAGCAGGCGATTATCGCGTACCGTGGAAAAATGACAATGCACGAAATGTTCACATGCCTCGAAATCAGCAACCGTATGAATGTCGCTATGGAAGAGGTCCTTACCAAAATGGCTGATTTTAAAGAGACGAGTGCTCATATTCTCTATAAGCAAGAGTTTCTATTCGTCTAATCCTTCTGCGGGAGTGATATCCCACAACCCCACTGCTGCATACCAAATATAAAAAAATAGTAGTTATTTACAGTATAAAACTTGACTTAAACTATTATTTGTAGGTAAAATACTGTAATTAACAGTTATTTTCAGTAAGGTGAATTATGAACATTACGATCGTCAATTTTAAAGGGGGCGTCGGAAAATCGATGATCGCCCATCAGCTCATTACCGGGTTTGGATTCCGGGGATGCGAAATCGATCCGTATGGATCTTTGTCGGACCGATTGCCAGAGCGGGTCAACCGCATTGAGATACAGGAAAAATATTTAGCGCAGCCCCTAGAGGAGACGATTTTTGATTTCGGCGGGTTTGATGATATCAAACTCGATCAGGCAATCCGCTATTCGGATCTGATCATTATCCCTTTTATTCCGACCCTCGAGACGATTCAGGGAACGGTAGATACTTTGGTCCGGGTCGCATCAGCAAATAAGCCGATCTTGATGGTGCCGAACATGAGCCAAAAAGAGAATGACATCAATGATGCGAAGTTCGTATTCGAAGAGACACTGGGGTATGAGATCGAGATGTTTCCGATTCCGATGAGCGTCGCGCTTCAAACAGCGATCAATGAAAACCGGTCTATTATCGAGCTGTCACAGCAAGGAGGGATCAAAGGGTATGCCTATCGGAAGAGTTCGAATATGATTCGTGAGCTGCACACCAAGATTCGGGAATATGCCAATGTCTAGCGTATTTTTGACCGTATAAAAGGAGGGTGAAATGGAAGAGATCAAAGAGAATAAGTTTGCGGCGCGGGTAACTCAACGGGAGCTCTCAACCCACAAAGAGATTCAGACCGCTAAACATCCGGGCGGACGGCCCAAAAAAATGGACGATATCAAACAAAGCGAAAAGGTATTTTTGACGCTGACAAAGGGTGAAAAATTAAAGCTGGACGAACATACGGCACGTACGGGTGAATCGATTGCGGGTGCAATACGGCGAGCCCTGAAAGAGATGGGGATGATATGATGGGATCGAGTGTACCGCGATCGATAGTGCTGATGGCTGTATTGGTGCTATTGGGAGGTTGTTCCCCGCAAGCTCCTCTCCCGGCTCAAAAACCGTGTATGACTGCGGCATCGCTCAATACCTACGGATACAATTACCTATCCAGGGTAGCCAAATTGCTGCGAGAAGACAAAAAAAATATTGAATCGTTTGAAGGATTCATCAATGCAATGAAAGGGACGGTAGACAGTTATGCCAATATGGTGAAATCGAGTGTCTATATCAGTAATGTTGTCCGTTTTTTACCGATTCCCTATGCGGGAGAAGTATCGAATACGACCAAACTGATTTCCAAAACGGTCTTGAATCTCGGTGGAGCGGCAAGTGCGCTGAACCGATATAAAAAGAGTTCGGATGCATTTCTGGAGAATTTTGACAAACTAAGCCCGAATAATGCGAGTGCCGCGGATATATCCAAATTAGCGATATATGCCGATACTAAATTATTAGCGGATGCCAAGGATCTTGAAAATGCTCTCAAAGAAATATCTTCGTCTACGGCCATGATGGCGGCAACGACGCAAAGTATTGCCGATGCGCTGGATACAACCGGCGGCTATGTCAACCAGGCAAAAATATACGCAGGGCTATCCCAACCGGAACGGGATGACAAGAGTACGGTAGTGCAAAACCGCAACTCGATCAATGCCCGCATGATCCAGCTCAATCAAAAAATTGCGTCGTTGGAAAAGAGTGGACAAACCCATCGTTACAACATTGCAAAAGCACGGATTTATTCGGAATTAGCATTGCAAATCGATAGCCCCTCAGCAAAGTAGGGCTATTGGACCTGTTTGACAAAGGTTTCTTCGACACTTTTGCGATCGGTGACTTTGACATTGATACAAAAATCATCAAAGACATTGACTTGGGTTGCTGCGGAGTATTTTGTGCGTGTGTAGCGTAACACGATTTTATTCTGATCATAGAATATTTCACCTGTTACGCTGCCGCCGTCCGGCGGAATTGTGCATTTATCCGCTTGAAAGCCGTTTCGGCTCCATTTTCCGCTTAAATCCACCCCTGACATTTCCAAATCAAATATATCGGTGAGTCGTTCACTGACGGGGACCTTTCCGACGAGTGTATAGGTTGAAATGACATCATCATCGTCAGGACGGCGATCCGAAGTAAGTTTTAAATGATTGCCTGACATTTCAAGTGTATAGGTCCACCCGTTATGCCCGGTCCATATTCCTGCAAGGGAGGTAACTTTAGCCGCCTGTTCCATACGGTATTCGAGCTTGATAATTTCGTCGCGTATTTTCGGAGCGTCTTCGGCTTTGGGGCTCAGTTCCAGATAGCGCTGATAACTGTGCATCGCCTCTTTGTATCGGCCGAGTTTGGTTTGCACCGATCCCAGATTGTACCACGCCGCTGAGAGCTCAGGGGCGACTTGGGTAGCTTTTGCAAACTGCTCGGCGGCTCCGGAGAGCTCTTTATCCGACTTGGCCATTTCGATCGCGGCGATCCCGCGTATCAGGTATCGGCGTCCTTCTTCCATCCGATCATCGGCGATCGAGAGAGTTGAGAGAAGACTTGCGAGACAAACAGCTTTTAATAAAGTGCGCATTAACTATCCTTTTTTTCTGCTACTTAAGCTATTATACATAAGATGTATCACTATTCACAAGGTAAAAAACAATGAAACGTTTATGGATTGCATGTGTGTTTATTCTCTCTCTTCAAGCCGTATGCACAGCCAAACCCGGAGATGAGGCTATCAAATGGGCATTGAGCGAACGCAACAGCGCATTAGGTTCGGTAGCCGCCGCCGAAAAAAGGGTTGAAGCGGCGGAAAGCGATCTTAGGGTTTCACGCAGTATTGAGCAGGATATCCGAACCTCCAAAGATTCTGATGCTATGGCCGTCGCTCGCGAAGCGGTGTCGGTCAGCGAACAGGGGCTGAAAGAAGCCGATACGCTGCTCAAGCGGGCGAGAGAATTATTGTCTAAACAAGAAAAGCTTCTTGCCTCCATACAAACGGCAGTTTCGGATTTCGGGGGCGAAAAAGCGATGGTGATTCCCGTAAACGGAGAGGTCCGCCGTACATTCAAAGGGTCGGAAGTCGCTTCGGATTCCGTATTGCCGCTTCGTGTCGGTGAAAAGGTCGATGTGGGGGCCAACAGCTCAGCCAAGCTGTTTGTGGCACGCGGAGACGCGGAGGTGGATCTTCATGAAAACAGCAGCTTTACGGTTACCCGCGACGATACGGGAGAGCGTTTTGAAGCAATGCTCAGTGAGGGGCTTGCACACGTCAAAGCGAAACTGAAATATTATATGGGAAAAAAGTTTGAGGTCCGAACGCCTGCTGCGATTTGTGCCGTTCGCGGGACCGATTTTTCGATTCGGAATTTTGAGGGGGGGAGCCGTATCGAAGTTTTTGAGGGGACGGTTTCGGTTCGACTGCCTAAAAGCGGAAGCAGTGTCGATATACATTCAGGAGAGGGGTGTACAGTCTTAAAAGATGGCGGTATACAACCGGTACAAATGATTGAAAAGCAAGGGGATGGCAATGTCCATTAAACCATTGCGGATTGCATTGACGGTTATGCTGAGTATTTTGCCGGTTCATGCCGAATATTGTATCGACTGGAAATCATGGCTTCAAAGTTATACCGGACAGTCAGGGCATTGCTGGCCCAGCGAATCCGAATGCAACTCGTATTATTTTTCGCGCTGCATGAATTCGAACTACAAAAACGACTGTGCGGGATCGTGTTATTTCAAGCCCGGGCTTTATCCCAAAACGGGTGCGGCAAAAGCCCAAAAAAAAGACAATATAATGGACACGGCAGTTCAAAAGGCTGCAGAGGAGGCTCAATACAAGCAGGCCGCTTTGAAAAAAGCTGCGGAACAAAGAGCGTTCAGTGCGGAAAAAGAAAAATTGCTCGGCGGTATGAAAGGGGTGAGTGCCTCATCTGCCTCCAATCAGATCATACTCAAACCGATCCCTCCCGCGCTGTCGCAGCTTAACTGCATCGGCAACAACGAAGCAAACCGAAGCTGGGAACAGCGGGCGCCGAATTGCACTCCGATTCTATCAAATATTCCCGAACCGGGAATGCCGGTCGAAGTCGCCGGGACCACCGTCGTCGATGATCAGATGCTGAGCAACTTCATAAAATCGCTGCATCAGCGTGTCTCTAGCACACGCGATTCGCTGGCGAAACAGGACGCTGCAATCAAGGCATTGGAGAAAGAAATTTCCCAAAAAGAGATGAAAAAACCTGACGTAAAAACCCCAAAAGGCGAGAGCGATGCGATGAAACGGGCGAAAGAAGCGCTCGCCAAAGCCAAAGCCGACCGAGAACGGACGGCTCAGGAACTTTCCAAACTTGAACAGCAGGAAAAAGAGGCACAGAACAAATCAAAAGGGAGTACTCCATGAATAAAAATTTCTTGACTTTGGCATTGCTGGGTTGTTTGAGCGTTTCGATTCTTGTTTCGGCGGACGAAGGTGCACAGGGTGCAAGAAAACATATGGTAAGGGGTATTGCCGCGATCGAGATCGCCAAAACACCCGGCGAATTGCAAGAAGCGGCCGACGAATTTCGTCGTGCAACCGAGCTCGATCCCTCCTTGGCGAATGCATGGTTCAATCTGGGGTCACTCCAGACAAAGCTGGGACAGTACGGCGCAGCCATCACAAGCTATCAGCGCTATCTTAAGCTCTCACCGAATGCAGAGGATGCTCAAAAAATCCAAGACGAGATCATAAAAATCGAGTTTTTGCAGGAACGCGTTGCTAAAACGACTGCACGTCTCGGGACATGGGTTGCAGCAGACGGAACCCCTTATCGACTCACATCAGACGGCAATCACATCGTATTGGAAACGGATCAGCACGCAATCACGGACAATGAGGCCGAGGGGAGTGTTCCGCTTGTCGGCAAGATGTGGATCAAGGGTAAGGAACAGGTCAAATACGATCTGCAAGCAAGCGGAACCAGCTTGACCGGGACGTGGAAACATTCACCTTTAAAAGCCTACGTATGTACTATTCCTGAGGAGAGCGGCGAGGTTAGCGGCGAAATAAGAGACTCGGAAAAAACGATCATAGTACGGCATACACGTATGAAATATATGGCCAAAAACGGCGGTTCTTTGTTTGGCGATGATTATTGTGAAGAAGTAAAGCCTGTAGAGAAAAAGAACAGCGAAACCCTCTTGCGAGGGCCTCTTCCAAACGGCGGAATCATGGCCATTCTTTCGGGCATCAACTGGTATTGGCCCGGCGGATTTTCAGCCGTTGAATTGGGATGGACCGGAAACTTGGGCGTCAGCGATGTCAACCCAAACTCTCCGGCATTCACTGCCGGCCTTAGAGCGAAGGATAAGATAGTGTCCATCAACGGCGTCGAGGTCAAAACGCTCTCTACGGCACAAGAAGCGATCTTGCTTTTGCGCGGAGAAGCGGGAAGTGAAGTTATTTTGAATGTCATTCATGAAGATCAGGAGCAACCTGTGTCGATACGTTTCAAGCGGGTTAAAGTACCGGGCTATGTATTTGGACAGCCGTGGATTAATTAGATAAAGCAGTACAAATTATTGTTTGCAAGTCGCGTGTGTGAATTGTTAAGTACAGTAAGGAGATGGTACGCCCGAAGGGATTTGAACCCCTGACCCTTGGTACCGGAAACCAATGCTCTATCCAGCTGAGCTACGGACGCGTGATGAAAAGTTTTCGAGGCGCAAAGCCTCGGGAGAGATTATGCTTTTTTCATAAATGCGGCAACGAGGACAATCGTGGTGCCGTTGATTTTTCCCTCGATGTATCGAGCATCGTCGGTGAGACGGATATTTTTGACGATGGTTCCGCGTTTAGCGGTAAAGCCCGCCCCTTTGACTTCCAAATCTTTGATAAGCGTTACCGTGTCACCCTCGGCGAGGATCGTTCCGTTGCTGTCGCGTTGAATCACTGCACCGCCGTCGTCATTAGCGGCAGTGTTGAGCATGCCTGATTGTGCCCAAGCTTTGACATCATCTTCAAGGTACATCATGTCAAGCTGATCTTGGTCTCCCAATGCGGAGAGGAGACGAAACGCCATCACTTGTACGGCCGGAACTTGGCTCCACATACTGTCGCTTAAACAACGCCAGTGATCGGTATCGAGGTTTTGCGGATTGTTGATTTGGCTTTTGCAGGTTTCGCAGATATAGACCGATTGATCCGCAGAAGCGTCACTCGGGGCGACTTCATAAACGCTTAACCCTTCTGTCGCTCCGCATAATTCGCAAATATTTCCGCTTCGTTCTTGTAATGCTTGTTCAATACTCATAATGACACCTTGCTTGATTAATTAGGCGCATTATAGCGTATTAGGCTAAAGCGTAATTTATCCGATCCCCATCCATAAGGGCTTTTCCGCCGTTACGAAGTAATTGCAACATCTCGAGTTCCTCGAGAATAGGTGTTATAAAAAGAGCTTTGAGGTGCATCACCGAGAGGACAAAATCGTCTCTTCGGCATTTTTTCAATTCTTCAGCAAGGATGGCAGGGGTAAGGTGCTTACTGTCATAGGCCAGTTTTTCAAAGCTGGAAGGAAAGGATACTTCCGTGATGAGGGTATGAATATGGGGGCGTTCATCCAGCAGTTCCCATATCCGGTCACATTTGTAGGTATCTGCGGTAAACAAAACGCCAGAATCGTTCTTTTCGATGATATAGCCGCAACTTCCTTCCGTATGGTTTGTTTTAAAGGGAGTGAGGATCACATCATCGACTTGATAGGGGGTTTCGAGTTCCAGCTCGATCAGTTCGATGGTTTTTTCCGTATTGCCGATCAGCGTGATCTCTTCAAAATTGGGCCAGACCCGGTGGTTAAAGATAAATTGTCGCAGATCATCGAGTGTGGCTTTCAATCCATAAATTTTCAGGGAAACTTTTTTTTTGGTGACGAAGAGGTCGGCGAGAAAAGGGATGTCGATAATATGATCAAGATGCGAATGGGTTAAAAAAATATGTTCTATCGTAAAAACCTCGTCACCGAATGTATTGATAAGGTTTCCGGCATCGATGACACAATGATTGCTTACCCGTACACATGTAGTCCCCTGTGTCGGTGTCCGAGTGCCGCCGGTTCCTAAAAATTCGATGTATTCCATAAATCCACCCTTCCATAAGAAACTAAATTATAATACAAATAATGTGAATCTGTGTTTTAAAAGTATTTGAACGTTTTATAAGCATCACTCGTTCGCTATTTTGGACTAAGTTGTGTTATCCTTACTGATAATTTAACTGCTGCGCAAAGGACTCCGATGTCGCTCAAAGTCGTTCTCTCCCATAAAACCCATTATGCTTTTGATAAACCGATCAATCTTTCTCCCCATGTGATACGACTTCGACCGGCTCCTCACAGCCGAACACCGATTGAGGCCTATTCTCTCAATATTAAGCCTGAAAACCATTTTATCAATTGGCAGCAAGATCCGTTCGGCAACTATCTTGCACGTATAGTTTTTCCGGATAAAACGACGGAACTTGCCATTGATGTAGAGGTCTTAGCCGAATTGGTGAGTATCAATCCGTTTGACTTTTTTGTGGAAGAGAGTGCCGAAAAGTTCCCTTTCAGCTACAGCAAGACATTAAAAAAAGAGCTCTCACCCTATCTAAAGATCAGTGAAAAAGGGAAGCGGCTTGATGCATTCATCGATACCATCGATTTGACCCCGCGTCCGATCAATGATTTCTTAGTCGAACTGAATATGAAAATCCATCAGCATCTAGGCTATACCCTCAGAATGGAACCGGGAGTACAGACGTGTGCGGTTACCCTCAAAGGCAAAACGGGATCGTGCCGCGATTTTGCATGGCTTTTTGTTCAGGTACTGCGCCATCTCGGGCTTGCCGCACGTTTCGTATCGGGCTATCTTGTCCAACTTGCGGCAGATGTACAATCACTCGACGGTCCCAGCGGTCCGGCGGAAGATTTTACCGATCTGCACGCATGGACGGAAGTTTATATCCCGGGTGCCGGGTGGATCGGGTTGGATGCGACGAGCGGACTTTTCGCCGCAGAAGGGCATATCCCCTTAGCGTGTACCCCTAATCCTGAAAGTGCTGCACCGGTTGAGGGGGCGATGGATAAATGCGAGGTGGAATTTACTTATTCGAATACGGTAACGAGAGTATTTGAATCGCCGCGCGTCACGAAGCCGTACCGTGAAGAACAATGGAAAGCGATTGATGAACTGGGCTATCAGGTCGATAAAGAGCTGATCGAGAATGATGTCCGTCTGACGATGGGGGGAGAACCGACGTTTGTCTCCATCGACGATATGGAATCACCCGAATGGAATACCGAAGCCGACGGTCCGCACAAACGCGAATTGGCCAATGTCCTCTCTCGGCGATTGCTCAAGACTTTTGGCCACGGTGGGATGCTCCATCATGCGCAAGGCAAATGGTATCCCGGAGAGCCGCTGCCGCGATGGATGTCTACGATCATCTGGCGCAAAGACGGTCAGCCGATCTGGAATAATCCGGATTTATTGGCAAGTTTGGATCAGACGTTTGACTATAAACCCGAAGATGCCCGTAAATTTTTATCAAAACTGTGTCTGAATTTAGGGATCAGCGATAAAAATATCCACGATGCCTATAATGATCCTCTGGTTGCATTGCTCCAAGAATCTCTTTTGCCGGTCGATGTCGATCCGATGAAGACAAGTCTGAAAGATTCGCTTGAACGTCGGGCCTTGGCGGATAGCCTCTCCAGCGGGATTGACAAACCTGCGGGATTTGTCCTCCCCCTAGGATGGGGAACAACCCGATGGATCACCTGCCGATGGGAGTTCCGCCGAGCTCAGCTGTTTCTCGCACCGGGGACTTCTCCGGTAGGATTGCGGCTACCGCTGGACTCGTTAACGCACAAACCGCATGTGGAGCTCGAACAGAGCTTTGAACCCGATCTGTTTTCGGCATTTCCATCGCTGGGGGAATACCACAGTGCCGTCAAAGCACGTGCGGCAAAGGTTAACAAGACGACCAAAAAAACAACCGATTACGATGTGTTTGTCCGTACGGCGATCAGTGTCGAAATACGCGAGTCGAAACTCTTTATTTTTCTGCCGCCGATTTTGGATACTGAAGCCTTTTTGGACTTGATCGCGTCGATCGAAGAGACGGCTGAGGCATTGAATATGGCGGTGATGATCGAGGGGTATGAGCCTCCGCACGATTTACGCATCGAGAAAATGCGCGTTACTCCCGATCCCGGGGTCATTGAGGTCAATATCCATCCGACATCGAGCTGGGAAGAGTTGACAGATGTCATCGATACCCTCTATGAAGAAGCGCATCAATCCCGACTGGGGACCCTTAAATTTATGCAGGATGGAAAACAGACGGGAACGGGCGGGGGAAATCACGTCACGATCGGCGGGATAACTCCGAGTGACAGTCCGCTGCTGCGCAATCCGGAGCTTTTGCGCTCACTTATAACCTTTTGGCAGCATCATCCGAGTCTTTCCTATCTGTTCTCGGGTCAGTTCATCGGACCGACTTCGCAGGCTCCGCGTGTCGATGAAGGGCGGCTTGAAAACCTCTATGAACTGGAGATCGCGTTCAATCAAATTCCTGAGGGAGAAGAGGTTCCGTTTTGGCTTACCGACCGGCTGTTCCGCCATATGCTGACCGATTTGACGGGAAATACCCATCGGAGCGAGTTTTGTATTGATAAACTCTACTCTCCGGATTCGTCAACGGGACGGTTGGGGATATTGGAGCTTCGCGGGTTTGAAATGCCTCCGCACGCGCAGATGTCATTGATGCAGATGCTGCTGGTCCGTACGCTTGTCGCACTGTTCTGGCGCAAACCGTATAAACACAAGCTGGTACGCTGGGGAACACAGCTGCATGACAAATTTCTGCTCGAACATTATGTACGTGAAGACATCCGGGGTATTGTCGAATTTTTGCGTTCGGAAGGGTACGCCTTTGAAAATGATTGGTTTAACCCGTTTTTCGAGTTCCGTTTTCCGTTATTCGGCATGAGTACGGTTGAGGGGATCCATTGTGAACTGCGCGGAGGAATCGAACCGTGGAATGTACTGGGAGAAGAATCGAGTTCTCAAGGGACAGCCCGTTACGTCGATTCATCACTGGAGAGAGTACAGATAAAAGTAACTGATTTTGTCGACGAACGGTATGTCCTTACCTGTAACGGAGTCCGCGTTCCTCTCGTCTCTACCGGGGTAGAGGGGGAATATGTCTCCGGTGTCCGCTATCGGGCATGGCAGCCATGGTCTGCGCTCCATCCTACGATCGGAGTCGATACGCCGCTTGTGTTTGATGTCGTGGATACCTGGAATCGGCGCTCTATGGGGGGCTTTACCTATTATGTCGCCCATCCGGGAGGACGATCGTATGATACTTTCCCGATCAATACCCTGGAAGCGCAATCCCGCCGAATCAGCAGGTTCTGGGGATTCGGTCACACCCAAGGCGAGATCGAAGAGGTTCATGAACCGATGATCCGAGAACAAAAACCTTCAGGTGAAGAGGCTGCATCGCGTGCCGTGGTGACCCATCCGAAGAAAAAAGTATTCAGCTATCAGGAACTTCCGGGTTCATTGGAATATCCTCATACCCTTGATCTCCGCCGTAAATGGAGCCCGAATGCGCAATAAACGGTTATTTAACATGGTAAGGTTTGCGGATTGAATTCGATGTTTGAACGATACCGTCTCAGTTCATCGTATGATGAGATGTTTGATGATAAAAAAAATGTTCGTCCCCATTGGGTCAAGCTAAAAGCAAATCTTGAGCGGATCGGCTTAGAACAATTGCACGCCAAGCAAAAAGAGATTGATTGGCGATTGGAAGATAACGGTGTAACATACAACGTCTATAATGATCCGGGAGGGTTGAACCGCCCGTGGAAACTCGATCCTATCCCTTTGATTATCGAAGAAGCGCAGTGGGATATTGTCGAAAAAGGGCTCAAGCAGCGGTGCAAACTTTTTAATTTGTTATTGCAAGACATCTATGGCGAACAAAAAGCGATTCAAGACGGGATCATTCCGATGGAAGTGATCTATGCTCACGGCGGATTTATGCGTGAAATGCACGGGATCAAAAATCCGCTGATCCTTTATGCCGCCGATATGGCACGGGGACCGGACGGAAAGATATGGGTGATCAATGACCGTACCCAAGCTCCTTCAGGTCTGGGATATGCCATTGAAAACCGTTTGACGATGAACGGAGCGATGCAAGATCTGTATGAAGGGATTTCGGTTCAACGGCTGTATGACTTTTTTGAAACCTTTAAATCGCTTTTTCAAGGTGACGGCACAGGCCGGAACATGGAACCGCTGAATGTACTGCTCTCTCCGGGTCCGCATAATGAGACCTATTTCGAACATGCTTATCTGAGTTCTTTTTTAGGGCTGACACTGGTTCAGGGACAGGACCTATTGGCCAAAAACGGGGCTGTCTGGCTCAAAAGTCTGAAAGGGCTTCGTCGTATCGATACGATTTTACGCCGTGTGGATGAGACCTATTGTGATCCGCTGGAACTGCGCTCTGATTCGCAGCTCGGTGTTTCCGGACTTGTTCAGTCCATTCGGTCCGGCGGGGTAGGGATGATTAACCCTTTAGGCAGCGGTGTACTGGAAAATTTGGGACTTAACCCGTTTATGTCCCGTTTGGCACGCTATTTCCTCAATGAGGAATTAATCCTCCCTCAGATTGCTACCTGGTGGTGCGGTCAAGCCAAAGAGCAAGAATTCGTGTTGGAAAATCTTGATCGCCTTATTATCAAAACGATTGACCGTGTCGGAGAAAAACATACCTATGTCGGGAAGAAACTGACCAGAGAAGAGCTCAAAACCCTTCAGCAGGATATTCTTGATCAGCCCCATCGCTATGTAGGGCAAGAAGAGGTTGAATTCGCTACCTGTCCTACGATGGTAAAAGATTCGATTGAAGCCAGAAAGTCGGTTATCCGTGCGTATACGATTGCCCAGAATGATACCTATACACTAATGCCGGGAGCATTGGTTCGAGTCGGGATGAGTAATGATTCCTTGATGGTTTCGAATCAGTTGGGCGGAAGCAGTAAAGATTTATGGGTACTCGGAGAATCCCAAAGTGCTCCGCTGATTCATACGTTTAAACCCAAATCGGGTGTTGAAAATTCTCTCGAAAATATTCCGAGTCTGCGGGCAGAAAATCTTTTTTGGCTGGGCCGTTATTTGATGCGCTCGATTATTACGGCCAGAATGATCCGTACAACGTTGAAATACATGACGAATGCTTCACGTTATGATCATGACTCGAACCGCCAAACTCAGGATATGCTGACTAAAGCGCTTACCCATGTTACGATGACCTATCCGGGGTTTTTAGAAAAAAAAATTGCCTCCGTACCGTTTGATGAGATTGCATCGGTCAGTTTTAATACGTCAAGAGTCGGGAGTCTGGTCCAAATTATTACGGTCCTTTCCAATACGAATACCTACGCCAAAAACTTATTGCCTCTGGAAGCCTCTCGCATATTTGAGCAGATGAGCCGCGAATGGAACCAATTTTGTTGCGTCGAAAAGCCGGTTCCGCGGCTGATGATACACAACCTCGACAAATTGCTGATGCAGTTGATGGCGTATAAAGAGTTGATCCAAGAGAGCCTGTTCGCCGAACAAGGATTGGTATTGTATGAGATCGGGGCACGAATAGAACGTTCTCAGTTGCTGATTTCCAAAGCCAGAGCATTGCTTATCCCCGTACACGATGTCGTCAGCGAGTATGAAATACTCGAAACACTTTTGAGTACCTGTGAGAGCCTAAATGCCTATCGTGCCCGTTACCGCTCTTCGTTTGAGATCCGGAATGTCATCGAGTTCTTGCTGCTGGACATCAATTTTCCAAAATCCTTGATCAGCGAGCTGGATGGATTGATGAAAACGCTTCCGCACTTGCCGAAATTTAAAAATGCGATCTATTTGAGCCGATACGAAGAGCCGATTTTTGAAGCTTTTTCGATGATACGGTTGAGTAAAATCGATGCACTCTCCTCTTTTCCTGAGGATGAGTACATTCGAAATGAACTCGATACGCTCCTTTCCAAACTCTCAGGGTTGCTGATCTTAGCATCCAGCGAGCTTTCAAAAACCTATTTTGCCCATTATGATGAGTAGCCGATGATTTATACCATTTACCACAGCACCCGCTTTATCTATCAGCAAGAGGTCGGGTTCAGTCACAACCTCATTCGCCTTCAGCCACGCAATACGCCGATGCAGAATGTTCTTAATTTTGATCTGACGATCGAACCGGCTGCGGCAGAGATTGAACCCTATGATGATTTTTTCGGAAACCATCTGCACCATCTTTTGGTTCGTGAACCGCATACCGTTCTCCATGTAGTTGCGCAATCACGGGTAAAGATTGATTATGACTCCGTTGAAAGAGTTCGGGAAAGCCGTCAAAATGTTTTGGGGCTGACGTATGCTCAGACTCAACAGCGGATGATGTTTTTGACTCCTGAGATTATTGAAGCAAAACAGTTCGGGTTAAAAAGCCCTTTATTGTCGATTGCTTCGGCGGATATCTTAAATTACGCGTTGCTTTCCATTAAACCGGAACGCTCCTTGTATGAAGGGATATTGGAGTTTATGGGAAGAATATTTCATGATTTTGCATTCGTAAGCGGCTTTAGTGATTTAAGCACACCGGTGGAAACGGTATTTGCCGAAAAAAAAGGGGTGTGTCAGGATTTCGCCCATTTTGCATTGACCGCATTACGGGGAATCGGACTTTGTGCCCGCTACATGAGCGGATATATTGAGACTAAACCTCCGGAAGGGGCAAAAAAATTATTCGGTTCCGATGCATCCCATGCATGGGTGTCAGTATTTATACCCGGATACGGGTGGTTCGATTTTGATCCGACCAATAACATGGTGCCTCTGGATCAGCATATAGTGTTAGGGTACGGACGCGATTATGGAGATATCTCTCCGATGCAGGGCGTCGTACTTGGAAGCGGTTCGAGTCAGTTAGGGGTAATGGTGGATGTTTCTCGGGAGTAAAAAAGGCGAAATCTTCTTATATATAGAAAGGGTTTGATTCTAATAGAAATACTTTTTCTATTTTTATTGAAATTCTTTCGAAAACCTCTTGACATCTAAGTCTAAATCCCCTATAATTCCCGTCCACAAACGATGAGACGCTTCGAAAAGAAGGGTTAAGTTTGAGTTTGAGATCATTGAAAACTAAGTAGGTCAAAC
>NZ_JBASYM010000036.1:0-3093 GCF_049277495.1 Sulfuricurvum sp.
AGGTATATGTGAGAGATTTGACGAAATTACGGATTTTCTCGAACACAGATCGCAGGAGAAAGATGAAATCGTAATCAAACTTTTTGTGGATTTCGTGGAGTGTTTCTCATCGCTGCAGGCCGAAAAGCTGGAGTATCCAAAAGAGTTTCAAAAAGATGTGAAATACTTTGTGCAAGGCGAACCCGTCATGAAGAAACAATTTGAAGATATCGAGTTCCGCTATTTGATGCTGAGTGATTTTTACGATTTTTGCAGGTTGACAAAAAGGTATAGCAAAGCTGATTTTGGTGCTTCTTAAAATGTAATAACTGTATCAGAGCAGGGCACTAATTAACGGACATTGAGGTTGTCTATGCATTGGTTTATCTTGGGCATAATTGTTGGAGTGATTGTGCATATTTTTAAATTTTATAGAGGAACTGATATGAATAAATTATATAGTTTGGTTGCCGTTGTCGTCTTAATGAGCGGATGTTCATATAAAAATGAAGCAATAGAGCTTTCATCCTATAAAGCCCATTCCTTGAGTAAAACGACAGAGGATCGAAATAATATTTCTTTTTTATCGGTCACAGATATAAGAGCAGATAAGACTTCAATAGGATATGTAGAAGCAAATGGTTACGTAACTACAAAGTTATACAGCCATGTAGATTTTGCAGACAGATATAAAGAGGGACTTACTAAGGTATTAAAAGCTGCTATGTTCAACATGGTCAATAATCCTGCAGATGCGAATACAAAAATAGATGTAAAAATTAAAGATATCCAGCTCATTTATAATGATACTGATAAATTGAATGAAAATCTTCATGGAAAAATCATAGTAGAGGTAACTCTAACAAAAGCGGATAAGGTAAACGTATTCACATTTACTCAAAAACAAGGAATATGGATAAAACCATCTTACACGTCTAAAGATGTAGAACCTCTTCTAAATACACTCTTCACTGACAGTATTGACGCTATAGTTTCTAAGTTGGCTAATAAGTAAAGTGTATATACATTGTGTATTTCTATGGTTTGTTTTTTATAGGTAGCTTCATCTACACTTCTTGAGGTAATTCCTATCAGTATATTTTTATTATAATTTTACTTGATTTTCAGACCATACATCGATGAATCTTCAGTACTTTTTATATTGTATACCGATGGGTCCTCGGCAATACAATATACCTCAAACTGAACTAGATTATGATTTTCTTTTACCACAGCATCTCCACCAAGACTTTCACAATACGATGCAATCTTTTCGGCTAATGGCAATCGTTTTGTTGTTATTTTGAGAATATAGGCACCTTTATATCCACCATACGTACTAATGTCTTTAATGTCCTCGGTAATAAAAGTTTGAATAATATTTCTATGCAATTCGAACATTAAGTGTATTCTTTCATTTAATTTAGCATGTAATAATATGATTTTAACATATCTTATGAATAATAATTATTAACAAAAATTAAAGTGGTGTTTAAATTATATATTTTTTAGACATGGATGATATTTTGATGGCTGCTGCAGGTAGATAGAATTTTAAAAAGCAGTGTTGAATCTCTGCTAATTTATGAGGAAGTATTAGAGCTTTTGAAAATATCGATCTTCACGATTAACACTTGCTACAAAACCTTCTGAGTGGATCATCACATCATGCATCATCAAATCGAAATTTTTGGAAGGATTTTCATATACATTGATAGCAATATGGCGGTTGAAACGGACCGTGTAATCAGCCTTAAGGATTTGTGCCGATTCGGGGTGGATAAAGTGTGCTTTTTCATTCGGTAAAAATTGGATGACGAGCCCGGTCTTGCTGCACTGAAATTGTTTATTGCAAAGATGTGAATCGATTCGCTGCGTTACCTGTTCTTGCAGTGTCTGCAGACTCTCCGGCTGGATCAGTTCTTCACCGATAACAGGAGAAGCTCCCAATAATCCGGTTGTGAGCAGGGCGGAAGCTAAAAATCTTTTAGTGGTAAGGTTATGTTTATTCATTGTATAAAATCCTCTCGAAAATTCAAGATGCTGTGGATATTGTACAGGGGCTTAGTAAACGAATATTTCAGAGTGTCATGCGACCCGGACTCTTTTCGTTCAGGTAGGTAAATATTTGGTATTGGCACTCCATATACTCTTGCAAAGTCTTTTCGCCTAAGAGGTTGGAGAGTTCTTGTTGCGTTTTTTCAATAAACGTCGTCGCACTCTGCATCAGGTCTATCCCTTTTTGCGTTAGCACAACGGCTTTTTCTTTTTTATTGGTTCCTGATTCGAACGTGATATAGTGCAAGGTTTCAAGTTTGAGCAGATTTTTATGCATTGCCTGCCGTGTGTAGCCTATCTTGGAAGCGAGTGCGGTCGCGGTGATCCCCTGGTACTCATCAATGTAGGGGAAAAGGACGATCAGTGCACCGCTTAACCCCTCAAAGCCTTGCGCCGTAAGCTCGTCAAGAATAAGCTGATTAAATATTTTACTGGTCTCTAAGGATAAAAAGCAGATTGACATTGTAAACCTAGTTGACAAATTTGTTTGAACAGATTATTATTGCCTAAATAATCAAAGGAGTATAACATGAGATACCTTCTGCAAGTAGATTTTCCCCATAATGGACCGTTCGGGGATGAGCTGACAGCGGCAATGGCCGATTTGGCGAAAGATATTGCACACGAAAAAGGGCTTATTTCCAAACTTTGGACGGAAAACGAGACGGAAAAGGAAGCGGGCGGAATTTATCTGTTTGAAACAATGGAAGATGCGACGCGTTATCTGCAAAAGCATACCGAGCGTCTAGAGTCATTTGGATACAGCAATATAAGAGGCAAACTGTTTGTTGTCAATGAAGCACTGAGTGCGTTGTCCATTCCGGCTTCTTAAAGGATGACGGTGATGATCGGCGAATCGTTAGAATTTTGATACTTTTCTAAAATTGATTAAATTTTAATCACTTAAGGCCTATTCGATCATTATATTTCTATTATAATTTTTGCATGTAGAAAATTCGGGGGGAGCATATCTCCCAATTATTGTTCAATAAATGGATGCTAGGGTTCCGACTGAAAAGTGCTGGTCCGAGAGCATCCGGCCTCGTAAGCGGCTAC
>NZ_JBASYM010000037.1:0-29150 GCF_049277495.1 Sulfuricurvum sp.
CAAAATGATAGGGTAGAGGAGGGCATTTTCGGTGACGCTTCCATCCAACCCAAGCTCGCCGAACAGGTACCAGCCGCTTATGTCCCCCTCATAGTTTCCCAAAGCGATCAATGCGGCTATACCGAGATCAAAATGAGAGCCCTCTTTGCGTACATCGCTGGGGGCAAGATTGATGGTGAGCCGTTTTGGAGGAAAGGTGAATCCGTTACTCAGCAGAGCCGACTTTACCCGCTCTTTAGATTCGGTAATGGCGGTATTGGCCATCCCGACAATGGTAAAAGCAGGTAGCCCTTTGGTTGCCGTAAACTGTACTTCAACGGGTTTAGCATCGATACCTTCAAATGTAGCACACAGCAACTGTTTCATAGCATTCTCCGCTTCTTGGTAGTGAAATGATAATAACACCCCTCTATTATCGTGAACTCAGGGTTGACTGTGTTCATCAGCGGGGTATAGGATACAAGCCGTATTCAAAGGATTGTTTTTAGTGACTTGAATCAGCTTGCCGTTTTTAGTATCGCATTTTTTTTGTGCATCTTCCAATGCCAGATCTAAACTTGTTTTTCCTCTTCCGACTTTCTCAAATACGGCGATTGTACTGACCAGCATAAATATAAAACAAGCACTGATTATCGCACCTACCAAATAGATACTATAGTATCGTTTATCCAACCATTTCATACTATCTCCTCTCTCATCATTTTTTATTGTATTACTACAATTATTAAGAGATTTGAAAGTTTTTAAGGGCGAAAGAGGTCTTTAAGCTCTATTTATAAAAACCATTTTAAACGATTAATATTATATTGGTGTGATAAATTCTAGCGCGATGAAGGGAATAATACGAATAATATTGCAAAAAGCAATATTATTTTTTTTCTTTGAGGGCTTTTTTGTACTCTTTCTCAAATTTCTTGCGTCGATGATAGGAGAGTTTCTCGATAAAGAGTTTTCCCTCAAGGTGATCAATCTCATGCTGAATAGCGATGGCAAGGAGTTCGCTTGCCTGAAGTGTGCAGGCTTCGCCGTGGCGATTTTGGTAATGGAGGGTCAGTGTCTCATACCGTTCAACATCTTCATAAAAACCGGGGACGCTGAGGCATCCTTCTTGATACAGCACATTTCCTTGCGGAGCGTGAATCACGGGATTAATGATCTCGAGGAGATTGTCTCTGCTTTGTTCTCCTTCCTCATCGGGAATACAAAGAATGAGGGCACGGATAGGATTGGCAACTTGAATGGCGGCTAAGCCGATACCGTTAGAAACCATCATCGTCTCATACATGTCATCTAAAAAGCGATGCAGCAAGTCGTCAAAATTGACGACCGGATGAGAGCGGGTTTTGAGCTGTTTGTTTGGGTAGGTAATAATAGGAAGAATCATAGGGCCCTTACTGATTGCAAGCCATGTATCGAAGAGTAGGTTCTTTGTCTGCCGTTTCCATTGCATTTAAGGTGCAAATGAGGGTTTGCTCGACCCCGGTTGATGCCGTGAGCTCTGCGACACCGATAGCGATGCGTAGTTGAATTTCCTGCTCCGCGAGAAAAAAGTTACTGGAGGAGACAAGGTCAAAAAGGCGTTCAGATGCCCGTTTGGCACTCTCGATATCGGTATGCTTAAGAACCATAGCAAAAATTCCCTCCCCGTAGTGAGCGACGATGTCACTGCGACGAGATGTTTTGAGCAATAATCTGGCTACTGTTCGTATCATAAGCTGCTGTGCTTTTTCGCTTTGGATTGAATTGGATGTCTGCTTGGAAAGCCGGACGGTAATAAGTGAGCTTTTGTGTTTAAACTCATCAATAAGGTTGCGTTCTTGTTCAAGCTTGGCAAGAAGATAGCGTTTATTGTATACACCGTACTGGTTATCGAAAATGGTTTCATTTTCTACTTGCTTAACGATGGTAGCGGTCTCTTCATAAATGCTTTTCATATGAACGACTTGTTTTTTCAAAATACCGCTGAGTTTTCCGACATCATTTCCCAATGAGGTGATAATATCATTCGCACCGGCAAGCGAAGGGATCGTCTTAATCTCTTCTCTGCGCTTATCCAGGATTTTTTCCATCAGGGAGATGTTTTTGTAGAGGGTAGCACTGAGCTGCAAAATACTTTTTACGGAAGAAAACCCTTGCTTAAGGGTTTTCTCCAGTTCTATGCTTTTCTCATCCTGATCATCTTCTTCGAATTCGAGAATGGAACCGATCTGCCGACGTAAACTCTCGCTTTTGTCTTCCAAAATACGGTCAAAATAGAGGGCGAAATTATTAGGGGTTGGAGGAAGGTTATCAGAGATGAGGGCAGTAAGCACCTCTTTGGCAAAGATCTCAAGATCACTGGTAGGATCATTGAGTGATCCGGCGCTGATAGGTGCGCCCTCATCAACGCCCTTTTGGCGTTGTAAGCGTTTTAGATCACTAAGAGTCGCCATTTTTAGCCTTTATTTCTCTTCTTTTTCTTTT
Organism: Sulfuricurvum sp.; assembly: GCF_049277495.1. Taxonomy (GTDB): domain Bacteria; phylum Campylobacterota; class Campylobacteria; order Campylobacterales; family Sulfurimonadaceae; genus Sulfuricurvum. The sequence continues at coordinate 2,464 of NZ_JBASYM010000037.1, forward strand.
TGAACTAATACCTCGTCAATGATACCATATGTTACAGCTTCTGCGGCTGACATAAAGTTATCACGGTCGGTATCTTTTTCGAGTTTTTTGACACTTTGACCGCAGTTTTTAGCCAAAATTTCATTGAGTTCCGCTTTCATGCGTAAAATCTCTTTGGCTTGGATCTCGATATCGGTTGCCTGTCCTTGTGCTCCGCCGAGAGGCTGGTGGATCATGATCCGTGCATGAGGCAACGCATAGCGTTTCCCTTTGGCTCCGGAACTGAGCAAGAAAGCCCCCATAGATGCAGCTTGCCCGATACAGATCGTTGCGACATCCGGACGAATATAGTTCATCGTATCATAGATCGCCATTCCGGAGGTGATAACACCGCCGGGTGAATTGATATAGAAATAGATATCTTTTTGTGGATCTTCTGCTTCCAAGAAAAGCAACTGAGCTACGATTGAAGAGGCTACAGCATCGTTTACTTCGCCACTGAGCATGATGATCCGGTCTTTCAGAAGACGTGAATAGATATCGTATGAGCGCTCGCCGCGTCCTGTCTTTTCGATGACGTAAGGAATGTAGCTCATTACGCCTCTTTAATTTTATCGTTAAGCAATTTGCTCAACACACGGTCTTCGATCATCGCCATTTGGATTGCCGGCAAATAACCTGACTCTTGGTAGTGTTTGTAGACTGCTGCAGGATCTTGACCCATTTGCATTGCTTCAAAGTAGATAGTCTGCATCAACTCTTGTTCATTAACGATAATGTTTTCTGCTTTTGCCAAGGCGTCAACGATAAAAGTCGCTTTAACGGCACGGCTTGCGTCGTCACGGAAAGTTTCACGCATCGCTTTTACTTTTTCAGCATCGTTACGAAGCTCTTCAATTTCACTTTCGTTCATTTCGCGAGCTTTTTTGTTCAAGGCCATATCCATCTCTTGCTCGATGATGAATTCCGGAAGATCAATCGTAAATGCGCTTACAAATGTTTCCATCAGATTTGGTTTAAGTTCGTCATTGTAGAGTGAGCTCATCGCTTCGCTTTGAAGCTGTTCTTTGACTTTCTCTTTAAGGGCCTCAAGGGTAGCATTTTCATCACCCGGAAGCATTTTTTTCGCTAACTCGTCATCCAGTGAAACCGGTTCTTTAGCTTGGATTGCTTGGATTTTTACTTTGAATTGAGCAGGTTTTCCGGCAAGTTTAGCACCGCCGTAGTTTTCAGGGAAAGTAACGTCGATCGTTTTCTCTTCGCCTTTTTTCATGCCGATAACTTGATCTTCAAATCCAGGGATGAATTGTCCGCTTCCGAGACGGAGAGAAAAACCTTCCGCTTTTCCTCCCTCAAACGCTTCACCGTCAACAAATCCTTCAAAATCAAGAAGAGCAGAATCGCCGCTGATAAGAGCGCGGTCTTCTTCGACATTGACTAAAGGAGCCTGCGCAGATGCCAGTTCTTCGATACGTGCGGTGATGGCTGCATCGTCAATATCAGGTTTTGCAACTTCAGGAACCATTGCGGCATAATCGCCAAGTTCGATAGCAGGACGCATAGCGATAACGACTTCAACATTGATATCGTTCTCATTTTTGTCGAATTTAACGATTTGCGGTTCACCGATAAGGGAATCGGCAGCGATTGCCATTTCTTGAAGACCTGCATCCAAAAGATCACGCAATGCTTGCGCTTCAGCATCTTGAACCAAACGCTCACCATATTGTTTTTTTACTGCACTAACAGGGACTTTCCCTTTACGGAAACCGGCAATTTTAGCCTCTTTAGAGAGCTGATTGGCGAGTTTTTCGATGTTGGCATCAATAGTGCCGCGTGTGATTGCCGCAGTGATTTTAGCGTTGGCTGAGTCGATTTTATTGGTTGTAATTTGCATTGAATCCCTTTTACTGTTATGTCACTATGTGATCAAATGGTGGCAATAATATCCAAAAAGGGTTAATTATACGCTGAATTAAAATAAAAGCAAAGAGATGATAAAGTAATAGCAATATTTATCAGGAACGAGAAACTATGGTATTCGATAACAACGAGCAATTTATCAATGCGGTCAAAACGATGATTACCCACGTCGGTGAAGATGTGGAGCGCGAGGGATTGCTTAAAACTCCTGAACGTGTTTTAAAAGCGTATGAATTTATGTTCGGCGGCTATCAGGAAAATCCGCAGGATATTTTGAATTCTGCCATGTTTCAATCTTCTAACGATGAGATGGTGTTGATTAAAGATATTGAATTTTATTCCACCTGCGAACATCACCTTTTACCGATTATCGGACGGGCGCATGTGGCCTATATTCCTGACGGGAAAGTGGTGGGGCTTTCTAAAATTCCCCGTGTGGTCGATGTGTTTTCTCGTCGTATGCAAATCCAAGAGCAATTGACCGAGCAGATCGCCGATGCGTTGATGGAAGCCATTAGCCCAAAAGGGGTTGCGGTCGTTATTCAGGCACGGCATATGTGTATGGAGATGCGTGGGGTAGAAAAAATCAGTTCGACAACGACATCGAGTGCATTGCGCGGATTGTTCAAACGCGATGAGAAAACACGGATGGAATTTTTTAGCCTCATCAACTCTTCTAGCGGCAACCGCTACTAAATCTGATGCCGCTTAAAGCACTGCGCAGCCGTTTGGGAGTTGAAAAGCTCACCACCGTATTCGGTACAGTTACGAAAATCAGTCCTACCGTCATCGTTGCCGAGGGGCTGCATGTCAGTATCGGCGATACGGTAATGATGGTCAGTGATGTGAGCGGTGCCGAAGCACTGGGGATGGTGAGCGAGGTAGAACGCAACCGCTTTTTTATCACCCCATTTCGCTTTGTGGAAGGGTTTCGAGCCGGCGATAAAGTCTATCCGAATCAAAGCGGAATGATGATCGAGGTAGGAGAAGCTTTGCTCGGTCGCGTTGTCGATCCGTTTATGAATCCCATCGACGGTAAAGGCCCTATCGGCGGCACCCATCTCGAATCGATCATCAAAGCTCCTATCGCAGCGATGAAGCGGGGAATGATCGATGAACCTTTCAGCGTCGGGGTCAAAACGATCGATGGTTTGCTGACGTGCGGAAAAGGACAGAAACTCGGTATTTTTGCCGGAAGCGGTGTCGGAAAATCGACGCTGATGGGGATGATCGTCCGCGGTGCGGATGCCCCGATCAAAGTAGTTGCCCTTATCGGAGAGCGGGGACGCGAAGTTCCAGAATTCATCGAAAAAAGCCTCGGGGGGAATTTGGAAAATACCGTTCTCGTTGTCGCGACCAGCGATGATTCACCTTTGATGCGGAAATACGGTGCGTTTAGTGCGATGAGTGTTGCGGAGTACTTTAAAGGAAAAGGGCACGATGTTTTGTTTATGATGGACTCGGTGACCCGTTTCGCGATGGCTCAACGGGAAATCGGCCTTGCTCTGGGCGAGCCTCCTACCTCAAAAGGGTATCCTCCCTCCTCTCTGACATTGTTGCCGCAACTCATGGAACGTGCAGGAAAAGAAGACGGGAACGGTTCGATAACCGCTTTTTTTACCGTCCTTGTCGAAGGAGATGACCTGAGTGATCCGATTGCGGACCAATCACGGTCAATTCTGGACGGTCATATTGTCCTTTCTCGCGAACTTACGGATTTCGGGATCTATCCGCCGATCCACATCCTCAATTCCGCTTCCCGGGTTATGAACGATATCATCACGCCTGAGCATCTTGGTGCCGTTCGGCGGTTCCGCCGTTTGTATACACTATTAAAAGAGAATGAGATGCTGATTCGGATCGGTGCCTATGTCAGAGGCTCGGATCATGAGCTGGATGAAGCCATCAGTAAAAAAGAGAAGATGGAAGGGTTTCTTTCCCAAGATTCGACAAGCATTACGCAATACCAAGAGACGATTGATCAGATGATCGCTTTGATGGAGAATTGATTCAATCCTTAAAGCAGTCTAAGCATAAAAAACCCTTAAGGTGAATATAACATCGTTTGCACTATTATCCCAAAAGTTAAACAAGACTAATTTAGTCTTTTATTAGAAAACCGCTGAGGAGCATAAAATGCAAGTCTATTTAGACAACAACGCTACAACGATGGTTGACCCTGCCGTCGTAGAAGCGATGATACCGTACTTTAGTGAGATCTATGGAAACCCTAACTCACTTCACCGTTTTGGTACTGCGTCACATCCTGCGATTACAAAAGCGATCAATCAGATGTACAAAGGGATTAATGCAAGTGACAAAGATGATATCATCTTTACCTCTTGCGCAACAGAATCTAATAACTGGGTTCTTAAATCAGTGTGGGTCGATAAAATCCTCAACGGCGATAAAAATCATATCGTCACCACTGAAATCGAACACCCTTCGGTTCTCTCAACCTGCAAATTTCTTGAAGAACAGGGTGTCAAAGTAACATACCTTCCGGTGAACGATCAAGGGGTTATTGAAGCGCATACGCTTCGCAGCTTTATCACCGATAAAACGGCATTGGTCTCCGTTATGTGGGCAAATAATGAAACGGGAATGATTTTCCCGATCAAAGAGATTGGTGAAATTTGTAAAGAAAAAGGGGTTCTTTTCCATACGGACGGAGTTCAGGCCGTTGGGAAAATCCCTGTCGATGTTCAAGATGTTCATGTTGATTTTATGTCAATGTCGGCGCATAAATTTCACGGACCAAAAGGGATCGGCGCTCTTTATATCCGTAATTCCGAAGAACTTACCCCGTTGTTGCACGGCGGAGAACATATGGGAGGGCGCCGTTCAGGTACCCTGAATGTCCCTTATATCGTCGGTATGGGCAAAGCGATCGAACTTGCAACCGAGAATATCGAAGCTAAGATGGAAGCTATCCGTGCTAAACGTGACCGTTTGGAAGATGCGCTTCTCGCAGGATTGAGCGATGTTATGGTTGTCGGAAACCGTGACAACCGTACTCCGAACACTATTTTGATTTCGATTCGCGGTGTAGAGGGCGAGGGGATGCTATGGGATTTGAATAATGCCCTTATCGGTGCATCGACGGGTTCTGCCTGTGCCTCTGAAGATTTGGAAGCCAATACTGTTATGCTCGCAATCGGTGCCGACAATGAATTGGCACATACGGGGATTCGTTTGAGTCTCAGCCGTTTTACGACCGATGAAGAGATCGATTATGTCATTGAACGGTTTGAGTCGGCAGTCAAACGCTTACGTTCCATTTCAAGTTCGTACGCAATCGTACAACCTACAGCAGGCGGCGAAGCAGCTGCGTGCGGAATACATCACTAAAGGATTCTACTATGGCAAAAAATGATTTACTGGGCGGATCTCTTTGGGATCAGTACTCCAATAAAGTAACAACGTTGATGAACAACCCTCAGCATCAGGGTGAAATCACCGAAGAAGAAGCTGTCGCGGCGGGTCATAAACTGATCGTTGCCGATTTCGGGGCGGAGAGCTGCGGTGACGCGGTTCGTTTGTATTGGGAAGTCGATCCGGCGAACGATATGATCGTCAATTCGAAGTTTAAAAGTTTCGGCTGCGGAACGGCAATCGCAAGTTCGGATATGATGACAGAACTCTGTCTGGGCAAAACAGTTCAGGAAGCGGTCAAAATCACCAATATCGATGTTGAGATGGCGCTTCGAGACAGCCCGGAAATCCCTGCGGTTCCACCTCAAAAAATGCACTGTTCGGTTATGGCATATGACGTTATTAAAAAAGCGGCAGGGCTTTATCTCGGTGTGGATGAAGCAAGTTTTGAAGACGAGATTATCGTTTGTGAATGTGCCCGTGTGAGTCTAGGGACATTGCGCGAAGTGATTAAACTCAATGACCTTAAAACCGTTGAGCAGATAACCGATTATACGAAAGCAGGGGGCTTTTGTAAGTCTTGTATCAAGCCTGGCGGACATGAAGCACGTGAGTATTATCTGGTCGACATTTTGGCTGATGTACGTTCTGAAATGGATCAGGAGAAAATGCGCTCAGCCGCTGATGCCGGGGCTCACGGTGATTTTGAAGCGATGACTTTGGTACAGAAGATCAAAGCGATCGACAGTGTTGTCGATGAGTCGATCCGTCAGTTTTTGATTATGGATGGCGGTAATATGGAAGTTATCGATATCAAAGATTCACCGGAGTATATCGATGTCTATATCCGCTATTTGGGTGCATGTAACGGGTGCGCGAGTTCAAGTACCGGAACATTGTACGCTATCGAAGCGACATTGAAAGAAAAACTCTCTCAGAAAATCCGCGTTCTTCCAATCTAATCTTTTTTTATGTACTTTTCTGTTTAGCCAGAAAAGTACATAAAGATCATACCGTGATCCAAGAACGCTCGCTCCTCTCGGCACTACTGCCTTCGGAGCGGCTCTATGTGATGGATCACGGAATTTTATATACATAATTTTGCCCTCACACCACACCAAGAGCAAGGTCGCTTGCCGAAGGGCAAAAGCGTACCGCCAGCGTTCTGGTGTGAGGGCGATTTCTTTTGATACTTTTCTATGAAAAGAAAAGTATACTAAAAGTTCTTATCAAACCAATCCGCAACCTGACTACGTATCGTATGACGCAACTGAATTCCGGCGATGAAATCGCTGTGCTGTGCTTTATTCAGCAAGCTGACGAGGGCATTGCGTCGTTTGGAGAGGAACGGATGGTCGATTTGTCCCGGGTCTCCCATGACGACGAGGCGGGTTTCATCCCCCATCCGCGTTCCGATAAGCTTTAGGGTTGCATTGGTCATATTTTGCGCTTCATCGATGATGACGAATTTGCGCGAGATCGTCGTTCCGCGCATGTGCGCGATGTCCATTGCCTCGATATTGTATTTTTTCATAAAAATTTCGGTCGCATTTTCCCGTTTAATCGAATTGACATTGCCTGTGTATTCGACTCTGGCATCGATAGAGCGGCTGCTTTGGTGTTCAATTGTAAAGTTGACTGCCGAGTAAAGAGGGTACATAAAAAAGCTCAATTTTTGTTCCTCATCCCCCTTGCGAAAGCCCAGTTCGGATTGCGGATCATTGGCCGTGACGGTATTACGGGCATATACGATTCCCTCAACAATTCCCTCTTCGACCAGTTCTAATCCCGCTTGGAGGGCAACGAGCGTTTTTCCCGATCCGGTAGATCCGGCGACAACGGTAACATAGTTCTGCGGATGCGTCATCATCGCAAAGTAAAACTTTTGTTCCAAATTGAGAGGACGCACGAGTTCTTCATTGAAATGCTCTCCGAACCGGCGATCGAAGTCACACCATTCGATTTGTTTGTTAAACGCAAATGCATGGCGTTGGATCCCTGTTTCATACATTTCAGAGGCACTGCTCAGGGTTTTTTGGACAAAGGTTATTTGATCAAAATTATGATGGACTGCTTCCGGAGGAAGTGCCGGTGTATCATCGTATTCATAAGTATAGGTAAAATCGATTTGTTCCGGAGCTTCTACGCTACTGTTACGGATGCTTTGGGTCTGGATACCACGGATTTCTGCGGCGATACGAAACGACATGTCGTTGGTGAGAAGGGTAAGATCATAATCGTCGGCAATTTCGCCGATTTTAGCATCATTGATCCCTTTGGGTTCGGTGAATGCGGAACTGATCCGGTAGTGTTCGCGATGAACGATATAAAGATTGATGAGATTTGCTTCTCCGCCGTGAAGCGAGCGGTCAAAATTCAGTGCCAGTTTATAATAGCGGTCATTTTTACATTGATCCATGTCGGCATGGTTCCGAACACATTCAGGAAGCTCTATAAAGCTGATCGGTTCTCCCCATGCGGCATCGGCTAGGCGGAAGAACTCCCGTGCCTGAAATCCCGCTTCGGAACGCATATCGTCTTTTTTGCTGTTTAGCTCAGCCAAAACGATGTTGCTGATGACGATACCGTTTTGGTTTTCGTCGCTGATACGGAGAATATTGGTCGGATCGTCTAAGATAACGGAAGTGTCGAGTAGATAGCAGTTTTGAACAGTGCTCATCACAAAGAACCCTTTTAGTAGGAATCCTTTATGGTAGCAAAAAGAATCTTAATGTTATTCGAAACGCTATCGGAATAAAATCCCGATAGCTACGCTAACGCTAAGTTTTCCTCGGCGGAAAGCCCACGCACGTTTTCGTACTTATTTACTAATTAAATAATAATTCTTAAGGCCGTTCATTGTTCGTCCCATGTTGAGGAGGAGCATATCGGCAATGACAAGTGCTGCCATCGATTCGGCGACTACGGAGCCGCGTACGGCGACACAAGGGTCGTGGCGTCCTTTGAGAGAGACATGCACGCTTTCGTTCTTGGAGTCAATACTTTCTTGATCAATAAAGATAGAAGGGGTAGGTTTGAAATGGACACGCAAGGTGACATCATCACCGTTGCTCATTCCCCCTAAAATACCGCCTGCATGATTCGTTTTAAATCCATTCGGGGTGATAGGGTCATTGTTTTCGCTGGCAAGAAGTTCCGCGCTGTGGATCCCTTCCCCGATCTCAACCGCCTTTACGGCATTGATCCCCATCATCGCTTCAGCCAATACTGCGTCAAGTTTGTAATAAAGTCCTTCTCCCAAGCCGATCGGAAGTCCGGAAATTTTGACGGTAGCAACGCCTCCGACCGAGTCATGGCGATTTTTTGCTTCTAAGATGGCGGCTTTTTGGGCTTCTTCGACGGAAGGATCAAGGGCGTAGATAGGGCTTTGAAACGGGTAATTAAAATCAAGGGCCGTCGCTTCGATTCCATGGATGGCACTGATGCCGCTGTGAAAAGTGATTCCCATTTTGGAAAGCATCAGTTTAGCCACCGCACCTCCGGCAACACGCGCCGCTGTTTCACGCGCACTTGAGCGTCCGCCGCCGCGATAATCCCGCAGTCCGAATTTGTGAAAATAGGTAAAATCAGCGTGACCCGGGCGGAAAATATCTTTTACATTGCTGTAGTCGCCGCTCTTTTGGTCGGTATTGTAGATGACCATCATAATCGGGGTTCCGGTGCTGAGCCCTTCGAATACTCCGCTGAGAATTTCTATCGTATCGGATTCTTTGCGTGCAGTCGCAAACTCATTTTGTCCGGGTTTGCGGCGATTGAGTTCGCTTTGGATATATGCCTCATCGATTTCCAGTCCGGCAGGAACACCGTCAAGCACACATCCGATCGCTTTTCCATGCGATTCGCCGAACGTAGTCATTGTAAAACGTTCTCCAAAACGGTTCATGTAAGCTCCTTTTGCAACATTTCCAGAGCGATTTGAGCCGCTTCCTGCTGAGCTTGCTTTTTACTTTTTCCTTGAGCGGAAGCGTACCGTTTCCCATCAATAAAAACCGCCACTTCGAACTCTTTTTTATGATCAGGGCCGTGAGCGGCGATGAGCTGATAATCAGGGGTCGTTCCGTAATGGGCCTGAGTGAGTTCTTGAAGCGAAGTCTTATAATCTTTAAACAGCGAATCTAGTGAGATATCCGGATGGACATGTTCGAGAAGAGATATGGTGATCTCCTGGACTTTGTGCAGACCTGTTTCGAGATAAATAGCCCCCATCAGTGCTTCAAACGCATTGGAGAGGAGTGAACTTTTGGTTCTTCCGCTGTTGTTCTCTTCGGCATTGGAGAGATAGATGTATTCGCCGAGGTTGAGATAGGTGGCCAGAGAGGTAAACCCCCCCTCATTGACGAGGGAGGCTCGCATTTTTGAGAGTTTTCCCTCATCAAAGTTTCGAAATTTTTTGTAGAGGTATTCTCCGACGATCAAATCGAGTACCGCATCGCCTAAAAACTCAAGGCGCTCATTATTGTAGGGCTGTTTGTAGCTTTTATGCGTCAGCGCTTCAATAAGGAGCTCTTTGTTCTCAAAGGTGTACCCTAAACGTTCTTGCAGGGTTTCTAAATCATTCATTACTGTGTCAGTCCTTTTTTAAATTTTTCCGATTTCATCATTTTAACACGGATAGGAAGCAAAGCCCCCAACCCTGTGCTAACACCGAGTTTACCTCGGCGGTGAGCCCAGTACACTTACGTGTTTTTTATTTTAACCCGCTTTTATACTTTTCAGCTTCCTCGCGGGCGATTAGATCGCATTGTTCGTTTTCTTCATGGCCGTTGTGCCCTCGAACCCACACTCCGTTGATCCGGTGCACGGAAGAGACGATGATGTATTCCTGCCATAAATCGGGATTTTTGACTTTGGCAAAATTTCGTTTGATCCACCCTTCCAGCCATTCGTTAATTCCGCGGATGACATAGCTCGAATCAGAAATAACCGTCACTTCGCACGGTTCTTTGATCGCACGCAATCCTTCGATCACACCGAGCAGTTCCATCCGATTATTGGTTGTGTGGGCTTCCCCGCCGCGGATGATACGTTCTTTGTCTCCGTAGCGCAGGATGGCTCCATACCCGCCGGGCCCCGGATTCCCGAGTGCTGAGCCGTCACTGAAGAGAGTTATTTTCTTCAAACCGTTCCTTTGAGAGATTCATCATACCGTGGACGGAATCAATCGCATGGCAATGAGGACAGCGATGAAACGGTAAAAATGAAACTTGTTTGCATTCATCACACGTATATTCAAACTGCAAGGTTGCTTTAGCCGCACCGCAGTGACGCAGTGCAATAAGGGTATCGAGTTCAAAGATGGAGCTTCCGCTCGCCAGATCGACAGATCCTTTGGCACTGAAGAGCTCACGCAGATACGTGTTACTCGCAATTATATCCAAATCAAGATTTTCATCCCCAATACGCCATAAAATATCGCTGAGACGCTCACTGAGAGATTGGTCATAATGCTTCCATGCAAGCTGCGGGCGGTAGGTAAAAAGCCACTCGAAAACCATGTATCCGAGCCGATGATGCGTGTTATAAAATTCAAGGAGTTTCACCGCTTTTTCATCGATAGTGATGTGATGATTCCCGATAAGGATACGACACTCCAAATAAAGTTTTTCACTGATCGTATCGGGTGCGATCTCCTGCAGGGATTCCATCACTTCCAGGGCTTTATCGTATTGCTGGAGTTGTTCGTAGATCAAGACCAAATAGTGCAATGCTTGCGGAGTCCGGGGCGCATTATGGAGGATTTGGAGGAAAGTTTGGCGAGCACGCTCTAAAAAACCGGCTTTGAAAAAACTTTTTCCGAGAAGCAAAAGGGCATCTTTTTGAAAAATCGGGTCACGGTTTTTGGAGAGCAGGGCATGATAGATCTCGACGCTTTTTTCATAATTCCCCTGATGCTCGAAGCTCTGTGCCAGCAAAAGCCATGATTCGTAGGAGAGAGAATTCGTTTGTACCTGCTCGGCGAGTTTGGCTCCCTCGCCGAGAGATTCGAATTTCCCCAAGAACGATTCGAGATCGCGATGTTCGCGTGATGCTTTGTACCGTCCCCACCAATAGCTCAAAAATGAGAGGACGAACAGGAGAATGAAAAAAACGACAACACCGAAAAGGGGATCGCGAAATTCTATAAAAAATGTATCCATGCCGTATTATAGCCGTGAAAAGGTTATTTCGCGAATGATTCGTCCATTCGGATCGATTCGGTAGAGGAGAGAAGGTTCGTTGATATTCGAACATAGGTTCTTGTCGCAACGGAGTGTTTTATCCATGGGAAGAGGATCGCCTAATCCTTGGTTGTCTTTGTTTTTCACGAGAGGAGAGGTGATAAGGATAGAGGCAATCTTTTTTCCGGAAGGATCGGAGATGATTTGTGCTATCACATTGTCCCCCCGTTTCATTTGGAAAATCGTTTCCGGATGATCGGGAGAGATCTGACTCAGTTTTTCAAAAGTAAATCCGCTTAATTTGGTATTGACCTGATCAAACGGAGTTTCGGGGTGGATGGCGCCCAGTCCCTCTTCGCTTATGGTCAGCGGATAGGGCAGAGGTTCGTTCGGAACAGTGCATCCGACTATTGTGAGAGCCGAGAAAAGGAAAGGGAGTATACGATAGATCAAAATATCCGCTCCACCATGAGCTGAATCGAAACGCGCCCGTTCCACTCATTTTTATTGACGGTATAGCTGCACGACATCTTTTTATCTTCAGGGCATGCCAATGTCCGTCTAAAGGCGATCAGTTCGAGCGTTTTTGAGCTGATGCAAGAAGGTCTCAGCTCCAGACGGCTGTGGGACTGGTCGCTGCCGAAAAGTTTGACCGTGACGACTTCCGCATCACGGATGAGAAAACGGGGACGCGGATTTCCTTCGCCGTAAGGTTCAAAGCGTTCCAAAACCTCAAGGAGCTGAAAGTTGATCGCTTCATGCTCCAGCTCCCCGATAATTTCATTGTGAGGGATAAAATCGGCAGGGTCGACACTTTTTGAGGCTTCGTTGATTCCGTGTCGGAATGTTTCCACCTCTTCTGCCGCCATTGATAGCCCTGCCGCCATTTTGTGACCGCCGAATTTAGCCAGAAGATGTTCTTGGGATTTGATCAGGCTATAGAGATCGACACTGCCGATACTTCTACCGGAGCCTTTGGCAATGCCGTTATGGATGCTCAGAACAATGGCGGGTTTTTGAAAATGGTTGACGAGGCGTGACGCGACGATCCCGACGACTCCTTCATTCCAGTGCTCTCCGGCAACGACGATAATGGAGTCTTCCGGATTGACGTGGAACATTGCCTCAGCTGTCGTTTGAGCTTCGGTCTCTTTACGCAGGGTATTGAGAGCGGTGAGGAGTTCAAATTGATGGTAGGCCTGCTCTGTCGTTTCCGCAGTCAAAAAATCGAGGGCGATCTTCGCATCTTCGAGGCGTCCGGCAGAGTTGATACGCGGAGCAATCTGAAACGCGATATCTTCAGATGTGACGGCAGAACGGTTAAGGAAATCGCGAATCAGGACAAAAGGGGAGAGGGTAGAGCTTTGCATCATCTCCAGTCCCGTTTTGACGATAGCACGGTTGATCCCTACGAGCGGCATCACATCGGCAATAATGGCAAGGGCCAAGAACGGGAAAAACTGCCGCATGTTGATGGTAAGTTCCAATTCTTGCTTGAGCAGTCCCATCAGAAGCCATCCTACCTGTGCTCCGCAAATCTCTTTAAAGGGATAGGGGCAATCACTTTGTTTCGGGTTGATGATCGCATACGCACTTGGAAGAGTATCGGAGGGGGTATGGTGATCGGTAATGATGAGGTCTATCCCTCGGGCATTGCACACCTCTGCGGCTTCAATCGCATTGATTCCGTTATCAACGGTAAAGATAACATCGGCATCGAGCCGTTCCAATACATTTTTTGAGACTCCGTACCCATCGGTAAATCGGTTCGGTATCGTGGTGATCAGGGGATAGGGGATGAGGTCGAAAAATCGCTTAACGATTGCGGTGGAGGTAACACCGTCAACGTCATAATCCCCTACCAATGCAATCCGTTCATTGTTTCGGATGGCACGCGCGAGTCGCTCGGCACCTTTTTGGGCATCTTTGAGTTGGCTTGGGTGGGGAATATCGGAGAGTTTTTCGCTTTGCGTCTCAAAACGGCGTGCTAAAAAACTCCCGAGAGTTGTATGGTCGAGAAGGGGTACCTCAGGCAGGATTTGCATGCGAAAAGGTTGCTTTCACAAATCCGAGAATCGAGGCGTTAGGACTTTGGAGGCGTGAGGTAAATTCAGGGTGAAACTGTACCCCTAAAAACCATGGATGAGCCGGAATCTCAACCGCTTCGATCAGGCCGTGAGACTCTCCCGTTACCATCATACCGGCATCTTCTAGTGCCTTGCGGTAGGTTGGATTGGCTTCATAGCGGTGACGATGGCGCTCATAGATAAGCGGCTCATTGTTGTAGGCTGCACGGAGGTTTGAGCCCGCTTTGGTTTCACACGGGTATTCGCCTAGGCGGAGTGTTCCCCCCATTGGCGAGTGGTGCGTACGTAATTGTGTTTCACCCGATTGGTCGATGAAGTTATCGATTAGATAGATCATCGGATGGGTTGTTGCCGGGTTAAATTCGATGGAGTTGGCATCTTCGTAGCCGAGGACGTTGCGGGCATACTCGACGATGGAGAGCTGCATTCCCAGACAGATTCCCAAATAAGGGATTTTATTTTCTCGGGCATATCGGATAGCCTGAATTTTACCCTCGACACCGCGGTTACCGAACCCACCGGCAACAAGAATCGAATCACAATCGGACAAAAGCGCATCAACCCCCTGCGTTTCGATTTTTTCGGAGTCAACCCAGTGGATCGCTACTCGGGTATCGAGATGGGCGCCGGAATGGATGAGTGCTTCGATAAGAGATTTATACGACTCTTTCAATTCCAAATATTTACCGACAAAGCCGATCGTCACATGATGTTTCGGGGAGACGATTTTTTTGACCAGGGAATCCCATTGTTCCATATCCGGAGCGAGAAGACCTAAATCAAGTTCTTTGCTGATCGGTGCAAGGATGTTTTGCTGAAGAAAACTGAGCGGTACGGCATAAATCGTCTGCTCATCCATCGCTTCGATGATACTGTCTGAACTGACATCACATGCAAGGGCAAGTTTCTTTTTAAAGGTTTTCGGAAGTTTTTCTTCACTTCGGGCGATGATCATTTGCGGAGTGATACCGATACGGCGGAGCTCTTGTACCGAGTGCTGAGTCGGTTTGCTTTTGTGTTCGCCGGCAGCTTTGATAAATGGAATCAGGGTGACGTGGATGAAAAAGGTTCCCTCGACTTCATCATCGTGTTTCATGGTCCGAATCGCTTCCATAAACGGCAGACCTTCGATATCTCCGACGGTGCCGCCGAGTTCTACGACCAGAATTTCGTGCCCTTCGCCCGCTTTTTTGATGCGGTCGACAATTTCACCGACGATATGCGGGACGACTTGGATGGTTTGTCCCAAGTATCCGCCGGTACGCTCGCGTTCGATAACGCTGCTGTAGACCTGACCTGTCGTGAAGTTGCTGGTACGTAAAAATGAGGCATCTAAAAACCGCTCATAATTTCCGATATCCAGGTCTGTTTCGGCTCCGTCTTTGGTGACGAATACTTCCCCATGCTCCAACGGGCTCATTGTGCCGGGATCGACATTGATATACGGGTCGATTTTAAGCATCCCGACTTCTTTTCCGGAGTGTTTGAGGAGTGCGCCGATACTGGCTGCGGTAATCCCTTTTCCAAGCGAGCTGAGTACACCGCCGGTTACAAAAATATATTTGGTCATTGAATCATTCCTTAGCTCTTAACGTTTTTACGATGGGGTTAAATGGGTCGCGAAGATCCAAAATGTCGACAAACTGCCGCTCTTCTTAAGGAACGTATTATATACTTTTAAGACTTATAAAAAGCTACTCAATTGTAAAAAAACAGATAAATTTTTGCAGGTGCTTCTCCGAGGTCATTCTTCCCCGCAGGACAAAGCCTGCTGGTAGCTTGGAGAATCGAGATGTGTAAAGGAAATAGATGGAATCGGCGCTTTATTACGTCACGGTAGCTCTAGGGTTCTCCATTGTCGTCAATCTTATTTTAAAACGATTCGGGATTTCTCAGATAATCGGCTATATCGTCACGGGTGTCACCGTCGCGTATCTCTTTGATTTGCGGCATATGGCGGATTCGCATACGCTGGAAATTATTGCTGAATTCGGAGTCGTTTTTTTGATGTTCACGATCGGGCTGGAAGTCTCTTTGCAGCGGCTTTCGACAATGAAAACAGATGTCTTTTTCAACGGATCGCTGCAGGTTCTTCTTTCCGCAGTTATCTTTTTTACCATAGCCTACGGCATGATCGGGATTTCGCTGAAAACGGCTTTGATTACGTCGATGGCACTCTCCCTTTCATCGACGGCAGTCGTACTGAGTTATCTCAAATCGACCAAAGAGATTGCCCGTCCTTATGGGCAAAAAGCGACCGGGATTTTGATTTTCCAAGATATCGCCGTCATTCCGATCTTGATTTTGATCGGATTCTTAAGCTCCGGCGGCGAAAAAGTCACGGATGTATTGTTTGAAACTGCTCTCAGTGCTTTTGTGATCGTCGGACTTTTGTTTATCGTCGGAAAGCGGGTCATGGCGTGGCTGCTCCATTTTTCTTCCACCAGCGAAGTGGAAGAACTGTTTATGGGATCGGTTCTGGTCATTGTCGTTGCTTCGTCGCTGCTCGCTGCATATGCGGGATTTACCTATTCATTGGGGGCTTTTGTGGCGGGGATGATCATTGCCGAGACGCGCTATCATCATAAAGTTGAGTCGGATATTGCACCGTTTAAAGATCTATTATTGGGGACCTTTTTTGTGACGGTCGGTATGAAGATCGATTTGGCTCTTTTTGTGACGGATATTGCACAGATAATGGCAATTCTTGTCGGTGTTTTGCTGATCAAAGCGCTCATTATTTTCGGTGTCGTACGTATCTATTCGCAAACCAAAATTGCTTTTAAAACGGCGATCGCCCTCTCTCAGGTGGGGGAATTCTCATTTGCCATCTTTGCCCTTGCCGGAAATCAAAAGCTGATTCCGGAAGAACTCTCTAAAATATTGGTATTGGTTGTCGTTCTCTCCATTATCGTCACCCCCTTTATTTTGGCGTATCTATCCAAGATCAGCGGCTATTTTTTCAAGGATGTCAGTGTTACCGAGAGCTTCAGCATGCTTCCGGGACGACAGAACCATATCATCGTCTGCGGTTATGGGGTTGTCGGCAAATTCGTTGCTAAAGCGCTGCGTGCCGAAGGGGTTGACTATGTTGTCGCCGATAACAGCTACAAACATGTTGAAGAGGCGCTGCGAGACGGGGAAGAGGTCTATTTCGGGGATATGTCAAAAATGGCGATTTTGGACAAATTGTGTACCAAAGATTCTATCAGTGTCATCATCACTCTGGATAATCTTGAAAAAAAGAGACTTATCTGTGAAACGATTATTCGCTATGCACCGAATGTAAAACTGGTGGTAAAAGTCATTAATCTGGAAGAGAAGCGTGCGCTGAGAGGTCTCCCCATCTCGATTACGATCGATGGGAAAAAAGAGGTGGCCGCACGTTTAGTAACGGAAGCGCTGCATTGCGAAATATGATCACTCTTGCTCTGTGGCAAGCTTAGGCTGTTCTGTCACTAGCCATTGGAGATAGTTGATCGACCAGTCCAGTTCTTCGATAGCCGTATCGACCGCTTCAAGCGGCTGGTCCAAATGGACTTTTAGCTCTTTGAGGCGCTGTTTGAGATACTGGGACATACTGTAATAGGTGTTCAGTGCCGTATCGTCTTGTGCTTTGATGATCAGATCTTCAAGAGTATCGATAAGAGGTTTTTCATTGGGAAAGATATTTCCTGCTTTACGAATGGTGCGTTGCACTTTTTGAAGATGTGCCATATCGAGTTTAAATTGTTTAGTATTTTCCATGATAATCAACTTTTAGATTGGTTTCGTAAACGCATGTAGATATGCGTTAGTAGAGCCATACGGAAGCTTACGCCCCGATAGCATAAAAACTAGTTTCCTCGTGATCCGGGTTTGATTGCTTCTGAACCGTCAGCACAGAGCGGGCAGTTATCCGGTGCATACATTTGAAAATCAAAATCGGCCAAGGCAAACAGCGGTTTGTCCTCAGGAAGTGCACAGTTTACTTTACGTTCCAAGCCGCTTCCGTCACGTTTGCAAAAACCGCGGTTGGCTAGTGCGGCGAATCCTACGACGACACCGCCGAGAGCTTCGATCGCACGAGCCGCTTCCATTGCAGAACCGCCGGTAGTGATAATATCTTCGCAGATAATCACTTTTTCACCCGGGGTAATTTCAAATCCGCGTCGGATCTGCATTTCGCCGTTGACGCGTTCCGCAAAAATTGAGCGCTTATCAAGTGCGGTAGCCAGAGCGAATCCGGCGATTAGACCGCCGAGTGCCGGAGCACAAACGGTATCGATTTCGATTCCGTTTGCCTGGATACGCTCCGCCAAAGCATCTGCAAGCAATTTAGCGGTTTTCGGATCTTCCAGCACTTTCGCCGACTGGAGATAGTACTGCGAGTGATTTCCGGAACTGAGTTTAAAATGCCCCTCGAGCATGGCATTGGCATTCATATAAATAGATTTAACGTCCATATTTATACCGTCAAGATATCTTGCTCTTTGCTTTTGAGCAGATCTTCGATTTTTGCAATGAATTTGTCCGTGATTTTTTGAACTTGATCCTGAGCCGATTTTGACTCATCGGTAGTGATCAGCTTGTCTTTTTCAAGCACCTTGATCTTGTCGTTTGCTTTTTTGCGGTTATTTCGGACGCCGACTTTAGCATCTTCCGCCATCCCTTTGGCTTTTTTAGCCGTATCATGACGCTGATCGACCGTCATTGCCGGGAAGAAAAGTTTGATGTCGGTTCCGTTATTGTTCGGATTAACCCCGATGTCCGCTTTCATAATCGCTTTTTCAATGACGGAAAGCATCGATTTATCCCATGGAGAGATAGTGATGGTAGTAGCATCGGTAGCTAAAACGCTGGCTGCCTGATCGAGAGGGACGAGTGAACCGTAACTGTCAACACGGACGTTGTCGAGGATTTTCGTTGTTACTCTTCCGGTACGGAGTGTTCGGAAGTTGTGGATCATATGATCCACGTCCCCTTGCATCTTTTCTTCACAAAATTGATAGACTTCGTTTAACATGAAATTCCCCTTCGTCTTATTTGGTAGTGTTGGTATCGTTTACGATGTTGATCGTCGGTGCGGCAACTTGAGTCGTTTCGATCATTGAATCGACAACCGAAGCATTTTTTTGCTGAGCGTAAAAATAGCCCAATGCAATCGTATTGACAATGAACACAAATCCGAGAAAAAAGGTCACTTTAGCCAAAAAGCTACCCGGTCCTTTAGCTCCGAAAACCGATTCGTTTGAGCCGCTGTAGGCTCCCAAACCGATACTTGAGCTTTTTTGGAGCAGTACCGCGATGGTGATCATAACGACCAAAACGATCTGCACGATGAGCAGTATACCTGTCATGTTTATCCTTGATTATTTAAAAAGTTCGCGATTATAGCATAGTGTTGATGAACCACTTATGAAAGTAAGTTGTTGATCATGGTGAGGGTTTAAACTGTTTGTGACTAAAATTCTCTCTACTAAACGCAAAAGGGTGTGTACGCATGGAAACCAAACGATTGATCATTTTTGGCGGTATTATTGCCGCAATCGTTATCGGGATGAGTTTTTTTTCACCCAAACCTCAGACGACACAAGAATCGATAGAATCTCCGGTCGTTTCGGTGAGCACTTTTTCTTTATATGAAATTGCCCACGCGGTTGCGGGGGAGTCATTGACAATCCATCCGATCATTCCATTGGGAACGGATGCCCATATGTTCTCCCCAAACCCGAAACAGGTGGCTGAGATTACCGGATCGGCATTATTCATTTATAACGGCGCGGGATTTGAGACATGGGCGGAAAATTTGAAACAGACCCTTCCGGAAACGACGCACGTTATTGATATGAGTCAGAACGTTACGTTGATCAAAAGCGAAGGACCTGGAGAGCATGATCAGGAGGAAGGTCATGACCACGGCGGTATGTTTGACCCGCATTACTGGCTTGACATTGATAACATGATTGCAATGACACAGACGGTCGACCGTGAGTTTTCGAAACTCTTTCCTGCAGATGCAGAGCTGTTTCATGGGAATGCCGCTACCTACATCGGAAAACTTCAAAAACTAAAATCCGAATATAAAACAGGATTGGCAGAGTGTAAAAGCCGTACCTTAGTCACGAATCACGATGCGTTCGGATATCTTGCAAAAACGAATAATCTGGAGAATGTATCGGTCATCGGCCTCTCCTCGGATGAACAGCCGAGCGCGAAAAATATTGCCGACATCATTAGTCTGGTAAAAGAACACGGGGTAAAAACCATTTTCTTCGAAGAGTTTATCAATGACAACGTCTCCCAAACGATTGCGCGGGAGACGGGAGCAAAGGCGCAAAGCCTCCAACCGCTGGAAAATATTAGCGAAGATGAGTTAAAATCACATCAAACGTATCTCACGATTATGGGTGAGAACTTGAATAAACTGCGTGAAGCGATGGAGTGCCGTTGAAATTTTCCCCGAGTCTTTTCGATGTGAACAGTCTCAACTTTGAACGACAGGGCAATCTTGTCCTCAAAGGGGCGACATTTCGTATTTTACCGGGGGAATATTGTGCCATTATCGGACCGAACGGCGGAGGGAAAACGACCCTGATCCGTCTTTTGTTGGGGCTTGAAAAACCGACATCGGGTGAGATTAAACTTTTCGGCACTTCCCAAAACCGTTTTAAAGATTGGAATCGTATCGGATACGTCCCTCAGCGCTCCGCCCTCGTAGACAGTACGTTTCCGGCAACGGTACGCGAAGTAGTGGGAATGGGGCGATATGCCAGACGGGGAATTTTAGGGTTTGAATCTGCCGAAGACAAAGCAGCAATCGCAGAGGCGATGGAACTGATGGGGGTCAGCGACCTTTCGGATCGTCTGATCGGCAATCTCTCCGGCGGTCAGCGTCAGAGGGTGATGATCGCCCGTGCTTTGGCCTCCAAACCCGATGTCCTGATCGTTGATGAGCCTAATACCGGAGTCGATGTCGAATCGCAGCACCGCTTTTACGAACTTTTACGAACCCTTAACCGAACCAAAAAGATGTCGATCCTCTTTATCACTCACGACATCGGGGTGATCGCCGAGGATATTACCCGTGTTTTGTTTGTCAATCAAACCTTGCTTGTCTCTCAAAACCCGGCGGAAATGAACCGATGTGACGAGATGAGCCGGCTTTACGGTGTACCTGCCCATGTCGTTTGTCATAACCATTGAAGGAGGTAAAAAATGTTAGAAATGCTTGATTACCCCTTTATGCAGCGTGCCTTTGTCGCGGGACTGATGATTGCCGTTTTGGCATCACTGAGCGGATCGTTTATTGTTCTGCGCCGCTACTCTTTGCTCAGTGAAACCTTGGCGCATGTCTCTTTGGTCGGGGTCTCCGTGGGACTTTTATTCGGAATGAGTCCGTTGTGGATGGCGGTTTTGGCCTCCTTGGTCGCATCGTGGATGATTGAGTATCTGCGAAGTGTTCACGGGATGTATTCGGATTCGGTACTGGCGATTTTCTTATCCGGTTCATTGGCTTTGGCCATCGTAATTGTTTCTCTGGCAGGATCGTTTAATGCCTCACTGTTTAGTTATCTGTTCGGCTCGATCCTTTCGGTAAGCGTAGAAGATTTGTGGGTGATGGGGATTTTCGGATCACTGGCGATGGCTTTGCTCTTGGTATTTTTCAAAGAACTCTATTTTATCGCCTTTGATGAGGATGTCGCCCGTGCGGGAGGAATCCGCGTCACGATGTTGAACTTTATGCTTGTCAGTGTCATTGCTATCATTATCGCCCTCTCCATCCGGGTAGTCGGAACATTGCTGATCGGGGCATTGATGGTGATTCCCGCCGTCGCCGCGATCCGATTCGGGATGGGTTTTTATCCTACCACGCTGTTATCGATAGGATTAGCCCTTGTCTCTGTACTTATCGGGCTAAGCGCTTCGTATTTCTTCTCTCTCCCCAGCGGTGCGGCGATCGTATTGTGTCTCCTTGTCATATTTGTTATTGCATTGGTCGTGAATCGCCGATGAGCAGTGCCTGCCATGAGTTCTCACGCTACGCCGCCGAATACGGCAGCCGCAATGTCATTCAGCGCCATGTCGCCGAAAAGCTGATTGCCTCTACATCCGATAAAGCGAAGCGAATTTTGGATTTGGGATGCGGAAGCGGCACCCTCTACTCTCTGATCGATTGGGACGTCGAACGGTTTGTCGGCGTCGATTTCTCCGCATCGATGCTGGAGCATCACCCCACATCGCCGAATGTCGAACTGATCTTGGGCGATTTTAACGATCCCTCATTGTTTGAGAAACTGAGCTGTGAGCACTTTGATCGCATCTACTCCGCTTCGGCGCTGCAGTGGGCGGGCGATCTGAAAGGCGTTTTAAAATCTCTCGCATCGCTCAATACCCCGATGTCGCTGGCGATCTTCACCGCAGGAACTTTTAAAACCCTTCACGAATGTGCGGGAGTCACACCCCTGTTGCGCTCAAGCGACGAGGTGATCGCAATTGCCGAGAAATATCTGGACGCACGGTTCGAAGTGCTGCACACGACGCTGGAGTTCGATTCGGTCAGAGAGATGTTTCGTTACATTAAGCGCAGCGGAGTGAGCGGTGGACGCAGAGTCCTCGATTTTGCACAGACAAAACGGCTGATGGAAACCTATCCGCTGAACTATCTCGAATTTGAGATAGTGTTTATTACGACGTAAAAGATTAAAACATCATTTCGCTAAAAAGCGGTCTCTCTTCTACCTTTTCATTCATGCATCGTTCTCGTAACTGCTCCAACCTCTCATAAATATCTCCCTCTTTAGTGGGGCAGAGGGATAGCATATCTTCTAATAGACATCCGAACGCCCGCACTTCGATCTTCTCAAACTCTTTTTCGTGCGCTTCGTAAAAGCTCGCCGCACCGAAATCTCCCAGATAGCAGTGGTCTTCCTCATTAATGAGGATGTTGTGGGCGTAGAGATCGCCGTGCATCAACCCCCGTTCATGCAGATGTTCCGCCGCGGAAGCGATCGCTTTGGCTATTTCGAGGATGCTTTCTATCTCAAGAGTGCTCCCCTCTTTGAACGTATCGCGCGTACAGGTCTCAAAATCGGGCGGAAGTCCGAGATTGCGGTAGATATCGGGGATATACTCCAGCAGCAGCCCCAGCCGCTCATCCTCTTCTATCTTCGCTAACACCTTGATGAGGTTCGGATGCTCCCCCGCGCTCATGCAGGCGTTCATCTCATCATGGGCATACCCGTCGCTGGTGATGGCCCCTTTGAAAAGTTTGAGCGCCACCTCTTCATCGTGAGTGGCAGAGTAGGCTCTGAAGATATCTCCCGAAGCGCCGGAGCCCAATTTCTCTTTGACCTCCAGCGTCTCATACGCGATTGCTTGGAGGGGGAATTTTTGCTCTTTAATGCACGGATTTCCCGAAAAGGCGAGCCATGAGAGTTTAGGAAGCTTTAGGAGCCATGAGGGGATCGATTCTAGACGGTTGGCAGAGAAGCGGAGAAGTTCTAGGTTTCGGCAAGCTGCCATTTCTTCGGGAAGAGCCTCGAGGCGGTTGCCGGCAAGAGCGCACTTTTGAAGTTTGGTGAGTTTGCCGATCGAGCGGGGAAGGGATTTTAGGCGGTTATCGGTCAAAATCAGCCAGTTGATTCCAAGCGGGAGAATATCCTCGTCGAACGTTTCTATTTGATTTCCTTTAAATCCTAACATCGTGAGATTTTCACAACCTCGGAAGGAGGGGAGTGCAACGAAGCGGTTATAGAAAAAAAAGGCGATTCGAAGATTGGTAAGTCTGCTCAAATCAGGAAGTTCGCAGAGGGAATTATTGCTTAAATCCAAAATTTCCAGCGTCTCGGCAAGATCGAATATTTCTTCTGGAAAAGAGGTGAGATCTTCAGAAAGGACAAGCCGTTTAGCCCCTTTGAGTTCCCCTGCGTGAAGTTGTGCTAAGGTTTGCATAAAGCCCTTTATGACAGTTAATATCGAAATCTTACCAAACCAAAGCTTTCAGTGCTTTGGATAATTGGCAGGAGATGGAGCAGAATATAAATTTGAACTATTATTTAGCAGGAAATGTTAACTCAAAAGAGATGTGTATTTTTGAGTTAAAGCGTTATACTATCTATGAAAAGAATTCAAGAAAAGGAGATCATCATGCACGGAATTGAAAAATATGATAATTTAAAAGATGTTATGCCAAATTTACTGCCGGTACTTCGAGATGCGATTCAGACAGAGTTTTTGGAAATCAAAAAGATTAATAAAGAGTGTGAAAAATACATTGCCACATGCGAAAATTTTCCGGAACTGAGAAAGGCCGGATACGTCATTTTCTCACATCATATAAAAAAGAATGAGCACAAACACGAAATATTTGCATTTATTGATGAAGAGGGAAATACGGTAAAGCATCTTACCGGGCGTGAAATGGAATTGTACGGATTATTGGACTCGTGTTCGAATCTGCATCTCTCCGAAGAGTATATTGAACAGCAAAAACATTGTCACAACGGTGATTGCCGTCACTGATTCGGTAAATTTTCTTCCTTGGCAAGTGTCTTCAAAACACCGTTAGCCGCAAATACTCCGCTGGCAAATGAAGCGGTCAGCAAATAACCGCCGGTCGGTGCATCCCAATCGAGCATTTCCCCCGCACAAAAGACATTCGGCAGAGCACGGAGCATAAGATCTTCAGTGAGTGCTTCGCGTATAACTCCCCCCGCGGTACTGATCGCTTCATCAATGGGCTGCATAGCAGAGAGTTTTAGCGGATATCTTTTAACATATGCGGCAACCGTAGAGGGGTCGTTCCAGCTGTTTTTAGGTACGGCTTCGCGTATAAGGGCTGCTTTAACGCTTTCCAATCCTGCTTTTCGCCATGTATTGTCGATAGATTGTTTTCCCGATGGGATGAGCTGTAACGCTAATGCGGTTTCATTAATATAGGGCAAAAGGTCCAGATAGAGTGTCGCTGAGCCATGGGCGATGATTTCTTCCCGCAAGCTTCGAGAGAGCGCATAGACTAGCCCTCCCTCAATCCCATAGGTTGTTAAAACGGCTTCGGAGGAGCTGGCATCAAGTTTAACGGCACCATTCTCAACCCAACCCGAGATATTTTTTAGCGGTGTCCCTAAATGCGAATGCATAAAGGGAGACCATACAGACTTGAAACCGCAATTAGACGGTAATAGAGGATTGATTTTGACCTCTTTGGATGTTAAAATATCTACCCAAGTCCCATCCGAACCCAGACTGGCCCAGCTTCCGCCGCCCAAAGCCAGAATCGTGGCATCGGCTGCCACATTTTTTTCTCCCTCAAGAGTTGCGAAGCGTAAACTGCTATCCTCGTTAAATCCTTGCCAGTAATGACGGCAATGGACCCGGACTCCCCGCTTTTTCAATCCTGAGAGCCACCGGCGCAACAGCGGCGCAGCTTTCATTTCGGTCGGGAACACTCTCCCTGATGTCCCGATGAACGAGCTTACCCCCAAACTTTCCATCCATGCCCGAATTGCATTGGCATCAAATCCGCTGATCATAGGATGGAGCCAATCACTCTGATCATAGCGACGGAGGAAATCTGCCATCGGTTCACTGTGGGTAATGTTTAAGCCTCCCTTGCCTGCCATGAGAAACTTTCTACCTACCGAGGGTTTTGATTCGTAAACATCGACACTCATCCCTGCCGCAGATAAAATATCCGCAGCCATTAATCCTGCAGGACCTGCTCCGATAATGGCAATTCGCTGTGGTTTCAACGGCTCTATTGACCGAGGCCTAGCAGGTTCTCTTTTTCTAATGTATAGAGTTCGTATCGGATATGTTTGAACTGTTCGCTCAAATCAGGGTCTACTATCTTATAAAGTTCTTCTAAAACCCGAGAAGATTCTTCCCCTCTTTTATAGTTTGCTATTACTATAGAACGCAAATCGGTTCGATTCATTTCGCTTTTCATGGTAGGGCGCAGGACATCATTCACGCTGTCACGCGATGAGAGGAGTGCTTCGAGAGGTTCGATACGGCATTGATGGCGGAGAGATTTGAGTTTTGTTGCGAGTTCCTTGTCATCGTGAACATAGCGCGCTATATCCTCAATCACACGGATACCCTCTTTGAGGCGGTTGAGATTGGCATCGATCACCCGGAGGAGTTCCGGGGGAAAGAGATTACTCATCATTGTTTCCGAAGATTCCGAAGAGCTGGAGCAACGTAATGAAGAGGTTAAAGAAATCGAGGTACAAAGCGATAGCACCGTCCATCGGCGTTTCGTAAGCACCGCGGATAACATTTTGGGTATCGATCAATACCATTACACTGATAACAAGCAAGAAGATTGCTTGGATTGCGACATAAAGGATCGGACTTTTCAATAAAAAGACATTGATCAGTGAGACCGCCAATATAATAAAGAAAGCAATCATAATCGGTTTAGTCCACGTTGTGAAATCTTTACTGCTTTTAATAGCAAAGAAACTCAACCCGCCAAAGAGTGCCGCCGTCATAAAAAATGCATTTCCGACAATCGTTGCCCCGCCGGCCATTCCGAGGATATGGCTGAGAAGCGGAGTAATGATAACACCGCTCGCGAAAGTAAAGGTAAACAATCCGATCATATTGATACCCGGTTTGTTTTTGATCATTTGCAGACCGAACATTCCAAATAACATCCAAGGGATAGCAATCCACCAGTAATTAGCGGCAACGATACCGGCAAACGGCATACCAACATAAGCACCTACTCCGCCTGCCAGCATTGATGCGGCAAACAATTTATAGGTATCTTTAACAAACGAAACGATCTGCGCTTCACTCTTGTGTGCGCTCTCGTAACCAAAAGCACCTTCGCGTGCATATTCGCGATCATATAAAGCCATAGCTTTTTCCTTATAAGGGTTTTTACGAAAGTGATTATACAGTAGTTCGATTAACCGTTGATTTGAAAATGAGGGTAGCAATGAGAGTTCAGAGAGGTAAAATGAGTAGAAAAGTTACGTTTTTAGGGGTGCAAAATAAAAAATAAAATCTTTTTGCAATATTTTGCATATTCTTTCGAAAACCTCTTGACATCTAAGTCTAAATCCCCTATAATTCCCGTCCACAAACGATGAGACGCTTCGAAAAGAAGGGTTAAGTTTGAGTTTGAGATCATTGAAAACTAAGTAGGTCAAAC
>NZ_JBASYM010000038.1:0-61258 GCF_049277495.1 Sulfuricurvum sp.
GCCTCATCTATTTTGCCGCATGTGCCGTCATGTCCAAACAAAAATGGCAAGACGACAGAGAAGCGCTGCGTCAAGAAGCTCTCCACAAACGCCGCAAAGCACAGGAAAGTTTTTTTGAGGAGCTCGAACAACATAACCGACGCAAGATCAATGCCATGCAATGCAGCCAAATAGAGTATCGTACATTGCTGAACCTCCCGGAGGACGGCACACTGGAACTCTCCCAGATCAAATCTGCCTACCGCAAAGCCGCTAAAAAGGCGCACCCCGATGCCGGCGGCTCTCAGGAAATGTTTATCCGTATCAAAGAAGCATGCGACGCGCTGCTGGATTTGGTATAACTCGTTCTCGGAAGGCGCTTTTCTTTATGACAATACTCCTATTCAAAAAAATAGCATCTCATCATTTTTTTAGTATACTGCATATTATAGATATACCAAACATACAAAGCGCAGAGGAGTCAATATGTCTAAAATCGTAAAAGTAATAGGATTGGGTGGATCGGCACTCGTTTTAGCTGGTTTATTCGGATTGGATGCTTTGGCCGTTGAGCTAAAAAACAAACCCTTAGCCCCGATGCAGAAAATGGATCAAGAGCGGCATATGGTCAATACGATGCGTCAACTCGGATTTGCGGTCGAGTCGGTGACACAGAAAGGCAATGGCGTCTGGGAAGTACGCGTCAACGGTTTTGACAGCCGGAAAGCAAGCGGAACATTCCGCGGTGCCATCATAGCTCCTTCGACAACCATTCGAGGGGGCCAAAACGCGGCAATGGCAGGCAAAAGCGGAATGAGCGGCCGAGGCGGTGCAATGGGGCCTAAGGGCGGCGGCCTCGCAAGCGACCAAGACGGCAGTGCTACCGGTGGCGGGAGCGGCGGTTCCGATGGAAATAGCGCCCATGGCAATGGAGGACTGTTTGGTGATGACAATACCGGCGGAAGCGGAAATGGCGGACTGCTCGGCGATGACAATACCGGCGGCGGATCGGCTACCGGCGGCGGCAAAGCCGCACTGCAGGTTTCAGTATCGCCAGACGGTAGCATGGTCATCAATGCGGACAGTTTGCGCAAAGCCGGATTTGCCAATACTCTCAAATCAACCGCCAATGGTCAGGTGAACTTTCGATAATAAAAGAGGGGATAAAGGGAATTCGAGATAGACTTGATGAGAATTCGTTATCTGTTTTTTCCAGTTGCTGTGATGATGACAGCCATCTTTAGCGGCTGCATAGCTCCTCTTGCCCCGGATCCTTTTTATCCTCGTGAATGGGGTGAGATTACGCGGTTAGGGGATCAATGCAAATTGATCGAAGGGAGCTATGTCAATGATGGCGAATGGAGAGGAGAAGATAATCAAACCAAAAATGTTTCTCTCTCTTCGATATTATTTATCCCTTCAAACAGCAAAAAAATATCCTTATTCACGAATACACGAAGGACCGATTCTCACGGTGATTCATTCATAAATCTTAAAGTCGTACCGGATAATAATCAAACTTCTGATTACAACATAGAGTGCTTCTGTATCGACCAAAATATCATTTGTCCGGGTCTAAACCAATCGTATGGGTTTGCTCCCGTCGGCTTTGCCAGCGGAGGAAACAACGTTTATTTTTCTATTGGAAAAGACAATGCTCTGCTTGGAAGAGTAGACGATGTCAGGTTAGGATTGATTTTCGTTGTCCCGATTCACATTACCAAGAAAGCATGGGTACGATTTAAACACGCAGACCAATAGCTTACGTTTCACTCTCCCTCATCATGATCTCATCTTCCAAATCCACTCTCAATCTGCGCGGCTTCATAAAAAAACGGTAGTAAATCAGATATAAAAACAACCCGAAGTAGGTCAAAGCTCCCACCGAAATAAAAAGAACTCCGATATTGAAATGTTTTTTCTCGATAATGAGACGGGATTCAACACGTTCGATGCGGGTATAGCCGTTTTGGTAAAACATCTCATCGATACGATCCATCTTTTCGGCGTCCGACAGATCCGCATGGCTTATCTGTAAAATATAGTCCCTGAAAACCGCAAGGTTCTGCGCATAATTACGGCGATCCCAATAATAGACCAATATTCCAAGCGGCAATATGAACATCATGATAATAGTGCCCATAGCTGTCTCCTCACATGGCATTTAGGCATTATAACATCGATATATCTTAGAGAAAACCGCTATTGATTCTCTTTCCATCCTTTCAGGCAAAAATTCATATTAGGCTATTTCATAGATTTATAAGTTTATCTGCATCATAATACATACCGTATAATGTTAAATATCGGTATTCATAAGCTCTGCAATAAAGGGATAGTATGGAAAACAAAACATTTGTCGTCATCATCAGCTCGATTGTTATGCTCATCGGTGCCGGGGTACTGCTCTTTGTTCTGCTCTTGAAGTTCGATTTGTTTTTACTCATTCTGGGCGGGCTTCTCGTTTTTATCCCTGTCATCTTTATCAAAAACCAATTAAATAAATCAGAGACGATCGAAGATAAAACGTATGAATGGTATAAAGAAAAATATCCGGATAATGTTCAGGGTGACTTCGTTACCTGTTTTACCTGCGAAAACAATTCGATCGATGTCCGGCCGTTGATACACGAAACTTTTCAGCATGAGATTTTTTGTACCCAATGCGCAAAGACTCTTTATTATTCTTCGAAATCACCCTCATAAGCAGAAGGATACGGGCATACGCGCCAATCGATCTTTCATTGTACTTACTTTTTAAGTTATACTGACAAGAACAATGAAAAGAGAGACATGCGCAAATCAATAATTTTTATCTACGGAATTGTTTCCTATCTCATTGCTCTGGTAGCACAGATATGGTTTATTTTGTATCTCGGAGAGTGGGAGTTTATGCCGGTTACTGTCAATGGGCACCAAACGGTATCACTTATCTCAGCCTTGTCCATCAACTTTGCTTTGGTTCTTTTGTTCGGTCTGCAGCACTCCATAATGGCACGTCCTTCATTTAAAAGATATCTGACCCAAATCATCCCTCAAGCCTCCGAACGGAGTACCTATGTCCTTTTTTCAGGGTTGGCGCTGGGGCTGATCTGTTTGTATTGGCAGCCGTTAAACGGATATTTATGGCAGGTGGAAAATGAAACCGGAAAAGCGCTGTTGACGGCAGGGTATCTGTTCGGGTGGCTGTTTTCGCTCTTTTCGACCTTTATCATCAACCATTTCGAACTCTTCGGACTGCAGCAGATCTATTTGAACTTCATCAATAAGCCTGAACCGGCGGTGACGTTTCAGGAAAAACTCTTTTACAGATTGGTGCGCCATCCGATCCAGCTGGGAGTGCTGATCGGGATATGGCTGACGCCGAGCATGTCTTATTCGCACATGATGCTTTCCGTCACCTTGAGTATTTATATTTTTATCGGTCTTTGGCTTGAAGAAAAAGATTTGCTTGCGGCATGGGGTACGACCTATCAAGAGTATCAGCGTCGTGTCCGAATGATACTCCCTTTTCCGAAATAACCCCGTTACGTTATCGATTCAAATCTTTTTCAAACGGCAGGTAGGTATAGGGGAGCTGATAGTAATTCAGAAAACGCCCGGTCGTCGGATAGCCGCTTTGCCGAGCCAGCCGCGAGAAGTTAAATCCTATGCCGACGTAAAGGATACGCTCACTTGCATCCGAAAACCCCTCATCGTAATGGCGCGTATAATATCCCAGATGAAATTCGCCGTAGCGAAGATAGGGATTGGTAATGGATTCAAACCCTTCGGCCTTGATCGCAATGAGGTACTTCATTTTTTCGTATTCGGTGACAATATCGGCTGTCGTGAAACTGGGAACATACTCCAGCCTCAGATCAACACGCCGGGAAAGGTCGGGATACGTCGCAAAAAGATAAGCACTGACCGCGCCGAGAGTATTCATGATCGTATCTTCATACGAAAACCCGAGCCGATCGCTAAAAGCGTCCCCGGCTTCCATATAGTTCATCAGAAAAAAATAAGAAAGCGACCCGTACAATGCCGCCTTCTCTTTGTCATATCCCCAGTTTTCATACAGATTGATAAGCCCTGTACCGACGAAATAAGAGGCATACAAATGCCCCGCTTTATCGGCTCCGCCTGATTTCGTATCCTTCCCGAACCACTGCTCATTGCTGCTGTGCGGGGCAGATTTTCCATAATCCCAATTGACTAAGCCCCATCCCGTAATCAGTGCGGCACCGGCTAAATTCGTATACAAAATATCATTTTTACGCTCATCGCCCTCCCCGAAAAGAGAAGAATGCAAAAAAGCAAAGACTATAATAAAACGTAATATCATAATGTTATACCTTTTTTCTATTTTGAGGCGATACGGTTTATGAGACAAACTGCTCCGATTCATCAAAAACACAGTTTGCGGCATCTTGATGAATCAATTGGTTGGCTTTGATGAGGCGCTCGCATACGGTTTCTACCGTATCCCCTTTTTTCAATATGATCAGACTTCCTTTCAGATGATATTCCGGATAGTGATGGATCAGTTTTTCCAAAGCGCATCGGGCGCCGACATGATCTACAAACGTAAATAATACGGCGATATAATGATCATTCACTCTTCTGCCGACATCGCTTTGGCGTACGCTGTCTATCAAATGCGCTTTGTCAACATCGTAATCATCACAGGCTACCAGAGCCAGGTTAGCTTCAATATTGTATCGGTCGAGTGTATAAAGAGCCATTTTAATATCCTGCTCCAATGCAAGCATCAAATCAACTGTCCCTAACTCTTTCATCGTGTCCCTTGTCTATTTTCATTTGTCATTCTGTTATAAAACCTGTATTCTACCTAAAAATTCCACAACCCTATTGTCGCCGGCTTTTAACGTTCAAGTATCCAAAGAAGCGTGATTAAGCAAAATTCACTACAATACGGTAACTGATATACGATCACAAGGATACCCCATTAAACCACCTGCAACCAACCGGAAAACGACGCCGAAACGAGATTATTCAAAACCTGCACCAAACTTTCAACGCAAAGCGCCTCCGAAAAAAGAGAATCTGGATGTTACTCTGAAAAACGAGATCAAAGCGATGTTTATGAACTGGTTTAAATCTTCCAGAGCCGTTGCGGGTCATGTTATGGGCAAAGCGGACGTCATTAAAAATGTTCTGAAAAAACTCGATTCCAAACAAGACAAGATTTTCGAAAGAGCAATGGATGAACTCAAGAGTGACGGCCTGATAGAAGTACAAGAAGACGGTGTTACGTTGGTATTGACCCAAAAAGGTGCCGATACTCTTTAATAAGAGATTTTTTCCCTTATCCGTGGAGAATCGTGTACAGATATTCTTCGATCTGTGCGACTTCGGTGATCTCCCGTTTTTCCAGCATCTGCTGGGAGAGGACATCCTCTCTCAGTATCTCTAGAATGTCGTCCGGACTGATGAGTTTGTCGACACTTCGGATATATTCCAGCAGCAGCTGAAAATTATCGAATCCTTTGCGATTGGAGTACTTCAGTTTAAATTTTTTAAATTGTTCCCAATCGATTTGTGTCATCTCTTCGTCTTTTTGTGGTATCGTTTACGTTATTATATAAAAATCCTATTAGTTTCTTCCCCACATTTTCAACTCCGGCAAGAACGGCAGAGAAATAGAGTAAAATTCCAATCCAGAAAAGGGATAATCATGTTCAAAAAAATCATTTTAGCCGCAATGCTCAATCTGCCGCTTCTCACCTCTGCCCATGCCGCAGAAGCAACATCATGGGAACTCTTCGGATGGATGGAAGAGTCCCTGGTCGGAGAATGGGTCCTCTCTGGTGCCGATCAGCAAATCGGGACCGAATCGTATAAGCACCACGCCGTTTTGCCTCTGGTCGGTACCGATGCGACGGGAATAGCATTTAAACTCATCGGCGGTGACGTAACGATCCAGGAAGACCTTTTACCGAATACGACGAAGCAAATGGTGACGATGTACCATTGCAAAGATATAGCCTGCACCAATCTCAAAGCAACCCACTACTGCGTCAAACAAAATCAGCCGGAGTTCCTCGCCAATCTTCGTGAGAGTACTCCGGAGCGGATCATTTTCGATTGCGATATGTCTACCGAACTGTGCCGATCCGATGAGGATCATGTCCATCAGATCATCCATGAACTCAGCAACAACGGCAAACACCTCAAAACTTCGTATCTCAGCTGGGAAAACCAAAAACAAAAATCGGATAGCTCGATCTACCATTTTGATCGAAAATAGCCATTGACTGCACTATGAAAATCATCCCTGTTGCCGACAACAATCTCACCCTTTATCTGAATCTCGCCCAATGCTATGAAGCGGAATTTTCGGGGCTGACCCATAAAAAACCTGATGCCGGCGGTCTGTTTGAACTCGATACGCAGCTCGGGGAGAAAGTGATAGGATTACTCCTTTTTATCCATGAATCGCCTGCAGGTCTTGCCGCAATCACAATCAAAGAGGAGACTAGTTACGAAGTATCCGAATTTTACGTCGTCCCCTCTTTTCGCCGCCATTCAAGCGGGATGACATTTGCCCATAAGCTCTGGAGCATGTTTCCCGGAGAGTGGGAGATCAAACAGATAGAGGGAGCCGCGTACGCCACCGAGTTTTGGCGTAAAACCATTACGGCGTATGATCATACGCCGTATCAAGAAGAACGCTATAACGATCCGTATTGGGGAATGGTCACCCGACAGCGTTTCAGAGTTGAAGCCCTGCCTCCCCTGACCGAAGCCGAGGTTGAAAACACCCTCGCTTCGGATACCAATATCAAGCTCCATGATCAACATGGACTCTATCTGCTGATCAAAACAACCGGAGGAAAACTCTGGCGTTTAAAGTACCGTGACAAAGGGATAGAACGAAGTGTGACCTTGGGAAAATACCCAGAGATGCCGCTCTCTGAAGCACGCATAAGCTGTGCACTGCATCACAGTGATATTGCTCAGAACATTGATCCTTCCCTCCGCCGAAAAGAGAAAAACCGCATCTAGCCAAATCTTGGATGAAATTTACCCATTACCTCACTTCTACGGTGTTTTCTTTAGTCATTTTCACGCTATAATATTTTATTAATGTGATAATAATTTGATGTTTTATTCAAAACATCTCCAAAGGAAAATGATGAATGTCAACATGATTCGAAAAGTATGCCGTCCATTCCGTATTGTTTTAGGCTTAGCGCTTATCAGTTACGGGGTCTATAGTGGCAATGCATGGTTTTATTTAGGTGTCGTTCCCCTCATCGCCGGTCTTGTCAATTTTTGCCCATTATGCAAAATCACCGGACAATGTGAGATTATCTGACTCGATTTTTACAGCTTTTTGACAAATCAGCGGCTGAGCGGTTTTAGCTTGCCGCAATCATCGGAGAGCCATTTTCCGGACTGATCCATTTGCATCACTTCGGTGTGCCCTTGGACAGTTGTTCGGACACTCATTTTTCCGCTATATGATTTATTATTCTTGATGATATATTCCCCCTCTCCGCTGCTATGAGGATTTCCCTGACATTCATATTTGAAACGTACGCTGTTGCCGCTTTGTTTAATAATCTGCTGTTTGCATCTCTGATCGGTTTGAGGAACAATATTGAGCTTTGCATCTTGCGGAGTGATACAGGTTTTAACACTATTGCCTTGAGGAGTCTTCTCAACTCCTTGGGATGCCATCATCTGCTCCATCATTTTACGCTGTTCAGGCGGCATAGAAGCCATCTGTTGATCCATCTGTCTCATCGCCTTTTCCATCTCTTTATTTTGGCTTTTGATCGCTGTCGTATGCTCCCATAGTCCCGGACGAAGAGAAACAGGAGCTGCCTGTACACTGTTTATCAACACAATCAGCGGAACAGACCACTTTAAAAACGTCTTCAAAATCATATCGGACTCCTTTTAGCCTCATGTGGGAGAATTTGGATTTACAATCGCTCCTGAGTGATAAAAAAGTATATCAAATTTATCCTCCACCTGCAAGTTCAGTGCCGATGCATAAAGAAACGGCCACTCTCACCGACCACTATGAAAACCGATTTATATGCAAATAAAGCGGGCATACAATGCATTATGATCCGAGAACTTTTTGACATCGATGGCACAGCTCTCCTGCACTTTCAATCCCCGATAAAAAATATGATCCAGCTTGCAGCTCATAAACGATTTGACCAGATGTCCGTGATCAAGTTCAATGTTTTTGAGTTCCAAAGCACCACAGAGGTTCATCAAAAAACTGATCCGCTGCCGATTCCAGCTGTTAAAATCTCCGGTTACGATCATCGCCCCCTGATGATGGCGTATTTGTTCAAAAATGGTTTCGATCTCCTTCATGTACACCTTGGTCGCGCGGAAGTTGATCGCATGCAGATTGACCAGCAAAAGAGAATCTCCGTTATACAGCGGATAATAAGAAAAAATAGCACTTTTACGGGTACGGATCAAGCTTTCGCGGTGAGCGGAGAGAAGCGAAAACATCTTTTGTTCCTGAACACGCGAGCCGTTTAGAACGCCGTAAACATGCTTGAAAAATTGTATATTCGGGGCAAATGAAAAATCAAAAGCCTCAAACGAGGACGAAGCTAAAGGATTGATTTTGACCTCTTGCAGTGCAACGAGATCGATGGCGTAAGATTCAAGCATCTCACCGAAATAGTGATCAAACGCATATCCGAGATTCTGTTTGTGGACATTCCAGCATAAAAGACCAAATTCCATCGGCAAGGTCTCTTCCTGCCGCGGTTCCGGCTGATTGCGATGTATTCTGAGAGGTTTTAGCATGACATGGACTTCTTTACAATTGCGGCGAAAATATCCGCATAAAATTTTCCAGGATCAGCCTTTGTTTGGATCCTTTTTTCATCCCCGGTGCCGAGTGGGCAATAAGCTCTTTTATCCACTCTTCCATCTGTAAAATGATCGGCTTCGAATAGACAAAACTGACAACTTCATAGTTTAGAAAAAGGCTCCTGTTATCAATATTAACCGATCCCAGCATCACGGCGTAATCATCCAGCAAAACAGCTTTGGTATGGAGCATATTGCCATGATACAACAATATTTCAAGACCGTTTTCCTCGGCTTCGCGCATATAGCTGCTTCGGCCGATGTCGGTGATCCAATGGTCCGAGGTATGCGGGGTAATCAGTTTGACATCGATCCCTTTGTGTTTGGCGATGATCAGTGCACGCAGGATCGTCTCATCAGGTACAAAATAGGGGGTCACGATCCATACCCTCTGACGTGCCGAGTGGATCGCGCTTAACAATGCTTCATAGAGGGGATCGCTGCTCATATCGGGGCCGGAGGGGACAACCTGGAGGGCGTTGTTCCCAACACAAGGTATCTCTCTTTTTTGCACCGTTCTCTTTTCACCGCAGGCATATCCGAAATCGGCCATTAAAATCTCCACATAAGAAAAAACGGCCTCCCCTTCGAGACGAAAGATCATATCGATCCACCGTTTTTTGACCGGGGCAGATCCCAGATATCTCTCCCCCAGATTCATTCCTCCGGCCAGGACGACCTTCTCGTCGAAACAATAGATTTTACGGTGATTGCGCAGGTTGATGTAGTTTTTAAGCGGATGTTTGAGAATCGGCATAAAAAATACCGCCTTTCCCCCTGCATCTCGGAGCGCTTGGAGCGGACGCTGCCAAAAATAGAGTTTATAGGAGCCGACGGAATCGATCAGCAGCTTGACGTCCACCCCTTCCGCCGCTTTTTGGGTCAACGCTTCGAGGATAATCTTTGTCGTTAAATCGTTTTCGAATATATAGGTGCTGATACAGATCGATTCGCGTGCGTTCATGATCTCATGGAGCAGAACGGTATACGCATCAACCCCGTTAAAATAGAGCTGAAGATCATTGCATAGTGTTGTACCCGCTATAGCATGGCTTTCCAGCAGCGTCTCGATCGGGTTGGAAACGGGATGATCGCTCTGATGCTGATCATGAAGGATCAGGGGGCTCTTTTTACTCTTTTGCCGTATTTTTCGGTTCCCGAAAATGAAATAGAGGATAAACGCAGGGAACGGAAACATGAGGATCATAATAAACCAGGCAAGAATGGTACTGTGGTTTCTACGCAGATAAAGCATGTGGAGCATCGTGACGGCCTGTGCAAATGTGACGAATACAATGTATAACGATATATAGCCCATTTTTTATGCCACCCAGCTCTTTCTCTTTTTGATTATAGCGTTCTGATAATTCCAGCAGTATTAATTTGCCCCTATGGTGTGTTAGCGGTTATCTTTCAGGAACTCTTCCAGGACAACGGATTAGAATATTTATGCTCATCCGAAAAGGGGAACCATGCCTGCAAACCGTCTCTTTCTTGCCGTCCCCGTTCGCCTCTATCATTATGAGCAGATCAAAAAAGATTTTTCGCCCTTGTTAAAAGGTCGATGGAGAGAAGAAGAACATCTTCATGCCACGATCGCTTTTTTGGGCAACCGGTTTAATCCTGATCATCTGATCGAAAAACTCTCCGGTTTTGAATACTCTTTTGATATTTCCGAAATATCCGCATTGGATTATTTCGCCGAAAGCCGGGTTTTTGTCGCAACTTTTTATAACCCTACCTTGCAGAACCTCTATGAAAAGCTTGCTCCGCTGCTGGGGCTTGCGTCTATGGAACTTCGTCCCCATGTGACGCTGATGCGAGTCAAAAGTATCCTTGACGCACCCGCATTTTTCAAGCTCTCAGCAGCTGCTTCGGCCGCACCTATCGGTGTACTGGAACCTAAAGTCGCACTCTACCAAAGTCACCTGTCCCCGGAGGGAGCACGTTATGAAATTCTCAAAGAATGGTCTCTGACCTAAATCACTGCCCCTTTAGACATGCAATAAGTCAAGGAAAAAAAGTGTAAGATTTTTATCCAAAAATACAAAAAGGATCATTATGGCATGGGCAACCGCAAGACATATCTTAGTCGGCACCGAAGAGGAGTGCAACGCGTTAAAAACGCAGATTGAAAACGGAGCTTCGTTCGAAAGCGTCGCGCAAAGCCACTCAAAATGCCCATCCGGCAGAGACGGCGGAGATCTGGGCCAATTTGGTCCCGGGCAAATGGTCCCTGAGTTCGACAAAGCGGTCTTTACCGGAGATGTCGGAGTATTATACGGTCCTATCAAAACTCAATTCGGCTACCATCTTTTAGAAGTCACCGCCCGAGGATAAAACTCCCCTCTTTCCCAGCCTCCCGGTTGGGAAAATCACTAAGATTCACTCATTTTTTGTTCCTCATTATTTTTATTTATTTTTCATCAGATAAAATCTGATAGAATGATAAAAAAGGAATAATGATGAAAAAGCTTCTAATCGCTATTCTCACGACAGCTTCTGCTCTTATGGCAGCAGATCCGCTCATCACCGAACTAAACGCTCTAAGCATTATTAAAGACAGTAAAATCAATATCCTGAAGGTACAAGACGAAGGGGATGTATATCTCGTCAACGGAGAGCCTTCGCTGGTGGCGATAGGGCAGCAGAAAAAACCGTTTGATTTTTTCATTACGAAAGATAAGAAAATCATTATTATGGGAAATGCACTCTATACCGACAGCAAAATGAAAGTTGTATTTCCCTTGGACAAAACTATTCTGGAAGGGAAAGAAGCATTCAGTTACGGAACCGGCGGTAACGTTATGTATGTTTTTCTCGATCCGCAATGCCCCTACTGCAAACAATTCGAAAAAGTGATGCCGACACTCAAAAACAAATATACCTTCAAAATTTATCTCTTCCCGTTGTCCTTCCATGCTGACGCGATACCGATGAGCAAATGGATACTCAAAGGAAAAGATAAAAATGATATGGCAGAAAGGCTCTTCGCTTTGGCGAACGGCTCGGATGAGTATAAAACCCTCGTCTTGAGCGCTGATGAGGAGAAGCATCTTACAGAACTTATCAATGCCCAGATCGAAATAGCCAAGGATGCGGAGATCCGTGGAACGCCGACTGTTCTTGACAGCGAACTCAGCAAAGTAAACTGGCCGAGTCTTTAAGGCTTTGTCGTTCACAATGAATATACTCACTCAATTCATACGGCCGCTTCGTACAGTTTCAATACAGCGTAAATTGCTTTTCTTTATCGTAATAACCTTATCGCTGATATTTTCCGCGAGCGGAATATTTATCCATAAACTGGTCAACGATGTTTTTATGGAATCCGAAAAAAGACATATCGCTATTATTTCCGAATCACTCTCCGCTAAAGTCGGGGTATGGTATTTTATTAACAATCAAAATGCCACTTCCCAAATGGATGCTTTTCTCAAAAAGATATTAATAAACTATAAACTCGAATACATCGCTTTTAGAGATACGAACGGAACGCTTGTCTCTGAGATCACTGTTCCGGGGTATTCTGCAGACAGTCCCTATACGATAGAAGATACAAGAGTAATCTACAGTCCGGAAATCGATGATACCCATCATAAAGTCGGAACACTGGAAATCGCCTACGGTTATCATGTACTCAAAAAACTCTCTACGAAATTCTATATCGTCGGAATGCTTTTGGCCTTTTTGTTGATACTCTATTTTTCGCTGGAAATGCGTCTGTTGAAAGAGCTGCTCAACCCTCTGCGGAAGATTGCTGCCGAGATCAAAGGCTACAAGCCCGGAGACAAGCTTATTTTTGAATCCTACAATGGCAATAAAGACGATGCGATTTATGAGATTGTCAACGGATTTCTCCATATGCAGCAAAATATCGATAATGCCTTAAGAGAAAAAGCGATCGAAGAAGAAAACAATCGCCTCAAAGATGCCATGTTGGTCAAACAATCACGATTTATTGAAATGGGAACCATGATCAACAATATCGCCCACCAGTGGAAACAGCCGCTGAATATTATCGAGCTGTGTATTACCGATTTAACGCTCAAAAGTATGATGGGACCCGTTGATTCCGAATATCAGCAAAAACTTTTTAACGATATGCATATGCAAGTGGCCTATATGTCAAAAACAATCGATATCTTTAAAAACTTTCTCCATAATGACCAGACCAAAGATGATCTGGAGACATTTTCCGTTAAAAATGCCATTGAAGATACACTGCGGCTTCTGGGAAGCACATTTGATAAGAACAACATTACCCTGACCCTTAAACTGGATGAGACATCCTGTATTGCCCATGGGTCCATCCATAAATTAGAACAGGTCATTTTAATCATCCTCAACAATGCCGTTGATGCCGGAAGCAGCCAGATAACGGTTGAATGCCTCCGTGAAAAAAAGGATAATGTCATTAAGATATACGATAACGGCGGCGGATTTGATCCGGCTATCAGCGATAAATTATTTGATGCCTACTTTACAACGAAACACCAGTCTCAGGGAACGGGGCTGGGGCTGTTTATTGTCAAAATGATTGTCGAAATGAAATTTAACGGCAGTATAGAAGCCCGAAATTATAATGACGGTGCCCTTTTTATTATTCGGCTCCCCTTGCATACAGATGCTGTATCGGCTCAGAAATAATGCATTGCATCCGCGAGTTTTTATGGATACGAATCCTCTTTCTTGTTACCCTTCAATGAAAAAATACCTTTTGTTGTTCATCACCGCACTTCTGTCTGCTGATGGCTCCCTCGCTGAGCTTCGTCTTCAGGACTACCGTAGCTTCATACAAGAGACGCTGCCCTTTTCCAAAGGGATGCAGCTTGAGAGGGTCAATCTTTATTTTAACCATATCGTGAATAATTATGATATCCATACCTGGGGTGTTGAGGATTACTGGGCAACTCCGAAAGAGTTCATCGTTCATGGCTCCGGAGATTGTGAAGACTTTGTCATCGCCAAATATTTTACCCTCAAAGAGCTGGGGGTGAGCCCCGCCGATATGAAGATCTTTATCGTCAAAGTCAAAGATTCGCAAAATTATCATGCCGTGCTCGGTGTTAAAAATGATCATAATGAAACCCTGATTCTCGATAATATCAGCTGGAAAATCCTC
Organism: Sulfuricurvum sp.; assembly: GCF_049277495.1. Lineage (GTDB taxonomy): Bacteria > Campylobacterota > Campylobacteria > Campylobacterales > Sulfurimonadaceae > Sulfuricurvum. The sequence continues at coordinate 13,961 of NZ_JBASYM010000038.1, forward strand.
CCGCTTCAAAAAAGAACCGACCTCAAAGCCTTATACGATATTAAAGACCCCGCCCTCAACCATTCTACGGACCCCTTGATTCAGCACGTACTCAAAAATTTTAAAATTCTTCAATCCAAAATCAATGCAGGTAAATAGTAATACTGAATTCAAGAATGGGTATCAATAATTTAATTTTGTTTTTGAATATTATATTTATCGCAAAAGTACTATTATTATCGTCTTTAGTTTATTTTTGACAAGAAGCCTTATAGATCGTCCAAAAGGGGGAGCATATGGAAAAGTTAATAGTGCGTGAACTGCTATTTGGTACTTTTGTCGGTATTACAGAAGGTTTGATCGTTTATTTTATTATGATAGCTTTCGGAATGTTTGATACGATTGCCATTTATGGATAAGTTGTTAAAATATTGATCTGCATCTGCTGTACTTATTAAACCTCTACTTCAACTGCTGACCTTTTCCCCAATCAATTTTAGGTAATAAAGATATGATACTTGACAATGGAATTGTTTCTTATTCGGGTTATCCTTGTCATTAGAAACAATTTTTGCTCCGTTAACCCAAAGGATTTAAGGTATGTGGCTACGTACAAGCTGTAATTTGACATTTGACATTACGGTACCGACCCCTTTTGTTCTGATGCTGCGGCCGCGCAGCGGTGCACAGCAGTGGATTGCGATGGAGGAGTACAAAATCATCCCGAGCGTTCCCGTTTTCGAATTTACCGATAACTACGGCAATCTCTGCCAGAGGCTGATAGCTCCTCCCGGTCCCTTTGCCGTTATCACCTCAGCCGTGGTGCAGACTGCCGATTATGTGGATCAAGCTCCCGGAGCGGCATTTATCGAGATTCAAAATCTGCCCGATACGGTGCTGAGCTATCTTTTGCCCAGCCGTTACTGTGAAGCAGACCGCTTTAGCCAAATGGCAACCGCGATTACCGCAGGCAGACTCTTAGGATATGATCAGGTCTCAGCCATCACCGAGTGGTTACGCACTACCATCCGTTTCGAACCTTATCGCAGCGATGCTCTCGTCTCCGCTATCGAGGTTAATGCCAGAGGATGGGGCGTTTGCCGTGATTTTTCCCACCTAGGAATCGCAATGTGCCGAAGCCTTAGCATACCGTCTCGAATGGTAGTAGGATATCTCCACGGTCTTGAGCCTATGGATCTGCATGCATGGTTCGAGGCCTATATCGGAGGTCGCTGGTATGCGTTTGATGCGACGCAAGAGCAGATGCGGGGCGGATATGTAGCGATCGGTTATGGCCGTGATGCTGCGGATGTTGCGGTGTACAATCAGTTTGGTCCGGCGTTGTATCCCAATACACAGCATGTTCGCGTAGAGCTCATTCATAATGAAGATAGGACGGACCATGCAGCGCTATAAGATTCTTCATCGTACGTACTACAATTATTCTTCCGATGTAATACTCGGGCCCCATACTTTGCTGCTGCGCCCGAGAGAAGATTATGAACTTCGAATCGAGTCTTTTGCCCTTAAGATCATTCCGGAAGCGACACTTCTTTGGCATCGTGACGTTGAGGGCAATTCCGTTGCCATCGCTAATTTTACCCTCCCCGCACATCAGCTCCTTATCGAGAGCGAAGTGATCATTCAGCAATACAACGAATCTCCTCTTAATTTCATGGTTGCCGATTATGCATTGCGTTATCCGTTTGCCTATCAAGGGGATGACAATGTTTTACTCTCTCCCTACAAAGCCTTACCCGATCCGGAGACGCTTGCGGCAGTGAGCAAATGGATCGGCAATTTTTGGCAGCCTACCGAAAAGATCCAAACCTACACACTCCTGCAGCGGATAGCCGAAGTTATTTTCAAAACGCTCTCCTACCGTGTACGAGAAGAACCCGGTGTGCAGAGTGCCTGCCAAACACTGGCCTGCGGCACCGGTTCCTGCCGTGATTTTGCCCTTCTCTTTATGCAGGCGGTACGCTCTTTGGGACTGGCTTCGCGCTTTGTCAGCGGATATCTCTACGCACCGCTAATGGCATCAGAAATCGGATCAACCCATGCATGGGCAGAAGTTTATCTTCCGGGTGCCGGATGGAAGGGGTTTGACCCTACCATCGGAAAAATTGCGGGAAGCGATCACATCGCCGTAGCTGTTGCGCGATTGCCTGAATCCGTACCTCCCATTGCCGGGTCATTTGCGGGTACAGCGGATTCAACTCTTACCGTAGGGGTATGGGTCAGTCAATGTTAATGAACAACTGCAATCATATTTGTCCCCTAAAATCTGAAAAAAAGTTTTTCAAAAAATATCAAAGCCTTTCTTTAAACAATCTTATTTTAAAATATATACAAATTAGTAATAATTTAATACATTAGTGTTCGCTGAATTTTCTTGATCCAAAATAATTTACAGAATTTCAAAAATGCAAGGATATCGCAGTGAATACTCCATTTTCCGGACTCAAAAATATTTTCTGGATACACCCTATCCATATCATCTCGATGCAGCGGGTTCTTCTTGTTCTTATCCTGATGGCAACAAGTTTAATCCTCATTTGGATGTTGCCTTCCTTTCCCCGAATTCAAGGACTCAAAGATTATTTGCCACTGCATATGCTGCTTGAAACTATCTCCATTATCATCGCAATGCAGATATCAGGCCTAGGCTGGAATGCTTTTACGAATAAGCTGCCCGGTAATATTATATTTCTTTCCTCTCTATTTTTCGGTGTTGCCATACTCGATTTTTCCCATCTTCTTTCCTATGCAGGAATGCCAGATTATATAACCCCTAACAACCCGGATAAAGCAATCGACTTTTGGTTGGCTGCCCGTATGCTCTCTGCTGTCGGACTTCTAATTTTCGTAATCATGCCATTACGTCCATTAATCTCCAAAATGACCCGTTACATTTTCCTAATGTCAATCCTGATATTGACCGGTGTCATACACTGGCTTTTCCTATTTCATCATGACCTGTTTCCCCATCTGTTCTTTATCCCGGGAGAGGGGCTTACCGCATTAAAGACCAATACCGAATATGTCATTGTTGCATTAAACTTAACCACCGCATTTATCCTGTGGCAACGCATGCGCAAGCCGCAACCCTATCATACCGCTGCATTATTCGGTGCGGTGTGTATCATGGCGATGAGTGAACTCTTTTTTACTTTTTACGTTGATGTTAGCGATATTTACAATATCTTCGGCCATATTTATAAAACAATCGCCTATCTGTTCATCTATCATTCAATTTTTGTTACCACCGTACAAAAACCCTATCGAGATTTAAGTGCTTCACAAAATCAGATTCATGAAAAAAACCAATTACTCGACAGTATCATCAACAATATTCCCCATATGATTTTTTTAAAACAGGCTTCCGATTTACGTTATGCATTATTCAACAAAGCGGGGGAAGCACTGACCGGCCTTAAACGTGACCAGCTGCTCGGACATAATGATTATGACTTTTTTCCAAACGATCAAGCAGAATTTTTTATCCAAAAAGATCGTGAAACATTGCAGCATGGCACTATCATAGATATACCGGAAGAACCGATCGAAACACCGCATGGTACGCGTATCCTCCACACCAAAAAACTGACGATTAGAGATAAAGATGATCATCCTCAGTACCTGTTAGGGATTTCAGAGGATATTACAGAACGCATTGAAATCGAAAGAGCTCTCATCGAAAGTGAAAACTTTCTGAAAGAATCTCAGATAATCGCAGGACTGGGAAGTTACATTCTTGATTTTCAAACAGGGATGTGGAAAAGTTCGGAGATACTGGATCAGTTATTTGGTATCGATCAAAACTACGAACGCTCTTTTGAAGGGTGGCTGTTCTTACTTAATCCCGATGACCGCGATTGGATAGATCACTATTTCAAAGAAGAAGTGATGGGTAAGCATAAGCCATTTAATAAGGAATACCGCATTATTCGTCATAATGATCAGGTTGAACGCTGGGTGCACGGGCTAGGCAAACTTGAGTTCGACAGTAATGGTGTACTGCTGAAGATGCTAGGAACTATCCAGGACATCACGGAGCGCAAACGCTCTTCCGAAACGCTTTTTAAACTCTCATTGGCCGTTGAACAGAGCCCAAATTCGATTGTTATAACCGACATCGACGGAAACATAGAATATGTCAATAGTATGTTTACCGTTATAACGGGATACAGTTACGATGAAGCACTGGGCCAAAATCCCCGGATCTTAAAATCCGACGATACACCCCAATCAACATACGATGATATGTGGGCACACCTGGTACGCGGTGACATATGGCATGGTGAGCTTATTAACCGCCGCAAAGACAAAAGTCTCTATATCGAATCGGCTACGATCTCTCCCGTCAAACAATCAGACGGAAAAATAACAAACTACTTGGCTATCAAAGAGGATATTACCGATAAAAAAAGAGCTGAAGCCTATATTGAAAAACTTGCACATTTTGATCAGCTGACCGGCTTGCCAAATCGTGTCATGCTGAATGATCGTGTCACCTATCTGCTAAACAGTGCCCAGCGTAATCATGAATCGTTGGCTGTCATGTTTCTTGACCTTGACCATTTCAAAAACATCAATGACACCTTGGGGCACACGATAGGCGATCAGGTATTGATCGAAATAGCCAAACGGATCAAAGCTACTATTCGGGATGAAGACACGGTATCACGCTTGGGCGGAGATGAATTCATCATGCTTTTTCCTAATACCGATTCAAATGCCGCCTTGAATATCGCTACAAAACTGATTGCAGCGGTTTCCAAGGCTTCCCTTATTGATCAGCATGAATTGATCATTACCCCATCAATCGGGATTGCCCTCTATCCAAATGATGGTAAAGATTTCGAAACGCTGCTTAAAAATGCCGATACCGCTATGTACCGGGTCAAGAACGACAGCCGAAATAATTTTCATTTCTTTACGCAAGAGATGCAGCTTAATCTGTCACGTAATCTGCTCTTAGTCAATGCTTTGCGGCATGCGCTGGAACGAAATGAACTGGAAGTCTATTATCAACCGCAAGTCGCAATTGAAGATGGCCATATTATAGGCGCAGAAGCTCTATTGCGATGGAATCACCCTGAATTAGGAATGATTCCACCTGCTGAATTTATCCCGATTGCAGAAAATAGCGGTCAAATTATCGAAATTGGAGAGTGGGTTCTGCGGACAGCGGTTCAACAAACCAAGAAATGGATTGTTGAGGGGATTTCGCCTATGGTGATAGCGGTAAATTTATCCGCAGTACAGTTTAGACAGCCAAATTTGATAACATTGGTCACGACAATTCTAGAAGAGATGCAAGTCCCTCACGAATATCTCGAATTGGAGCTGACGGAAGCCGTTACAATGCATGACCCTAAAGCTGCCATTGAAATTATGAACCAGCTTCACGACCAAGGAATACGGATGTCTATCGATGATTTCGGTACCGGATATTCATCTCTCAGCTATCTAAAGCGATTTAAAGTATACAAGCTCAAAATTGATCAATCTTTTATCCGTGATATTACGACGGATTCCGATGATCGTGCAATCGTCAGTGCGATTATTGATATGGCCAATAACTTAGGATTGCATACCATTGCAGAAGGTGTTGAAACTGCTGAGCAGTTAGCTTTTCTCCGTCTGCATGGGTGTAATGAAGTACAGGGATATTATTTCAGTAAACCGCTCCCGGCGGATCTGTTTACAGAATTTGTTAAAAAAAACAGCGATCTTAATGCGGTAATCTAATCGCCATCGGTTTAATGGATTCAACTCGACAAAAGTAAATGAAAGCCGTCCAGATGTATTGTTTAACACTATTTAGATTCCGATACTGTACAATAACCGCATGAAAAATATTGCGATTATCGGCGGCGGGTTGAGCGGTCTCTACGCAGCCCGTCAGCTGCAAAACAGCCACCGCGTCACTCTCTTTGAAGGACGCGATCGGCTCGGCGGCCGGATACACTCGCGAGAAGGGTTTGATCTGGGCCCCAGCTGGGTATGGCCCCATCAGAATCGAATTTTAAACCTCATCTTCTTCCTCAAACTGGAGATTTTCAAACAGTATGCCCAAGGCGATGCACTGTATGAGACACCCCAAGGTATTCAGCGTTTCATTCCCCCTCCATCTGCTCCATCAGGCCGTATAAAAGGGGGGATTTCCAAACTCATCGAGCGCCTTTCAGCTCAACTCTCCGGTACCCAAATCCATTTGGGAGAAACCGTAGCAGCTCTCCATCAGAATGAGGAAACGATAACCCTCATCTCCTCAAAGGGCGAATATCGTTTCGACGAAGTCATTGTGACACTTCCCCCCAGACTGATACTGAAGTCGCTGGCATTTTTCCCCCCGCTTCCCCATGAATTTCAGACCCGATTTGAACAAATCCCGACATGGATGGGACATTCGGCGAAATGTGTCATTGAGTTTAGAGAACCCTTTTGGCGTGAAATGGGACTGAGCGGATTTTGCTTCAGTCATACCGGCCCTATGGGGGAAATACATGATGCCTGTACGGACGATCGATACGCATTGTTCGGCTTTATCCGTTCAGGAAGCGATATGGAGAGGATCGAGCATCTCGTACGCAGCCAGTTACACCGTCTGTTCGGAGACCGTGCCTTGTCCGTCATCGGATTTCATTGCGTCGACTGGCGTACCGAAGTATTTACCTCGGTCGATGCGGACCGTTCTGCACCGAGTGCGCATCCTGAATATGGGTTGGAAGCACTTCACTTCGGCGGAAAAATTCATTTTATCGGAACCGAGACATCCTACAATGAAGGGGGATATTTGGAAGGGGCCGTTGCTTCATATGAGAGACTAAAAAAACACTTCTGACTTCCGCTGCGCCGTGTTTTGATTTTCAATCCCCGCATCGCTATAATGGCGCATGCAAAACTCCCCGAAATCTTCTTATGATCTGATCGTCGTCGGTGCCGGTGCGGCAGGGATTATGGCCGCTATTACCGCCGCACGTCGTGGGAAAACAGTGCTTTTACTGGAGAAACTCTCCAAGATTGCCGCAAAACTCAAAGCTACCGGAGGCGGTCGGTGCAATCTGACCAATACCCTCTCAAATGAAGATTTTATGGCCCGTTTCGGACGGGAGGGGAAATTCATGACCCCTGCCCTTAACGCATTGGATCATAAGGCATTGATCGCTTTTTTTGCGGATATCGGAGTCGAGAGCCATGCTCCTGACGGATATCGTGTATTTCCGGTCTCTCACAGCTCTGTAAGTATCATCTCTGCACTCGAAGAGGAGATGGAGAGGCTCGGAGTCATCCTCGTCTGTTCCGCGCGTGTCAATGCCCTGGAACATGACGGTACTAAAGTGACGGGAGTCAGTACAGACACTCAGACCTATGCCGCTGACAATGTCATCATCGCTACCGGAGGGCTAGGATACCCGCAGCTCGGAGCTGAGGGGGACGGGTTTGAACTCGCCTCAGCCATAGGGCATAAAGTGACCGAGCTGTATCCTGCCATGATGCCGCTGCGAACGAAAGAAACCTGGGTCGGCGATTGCCGTGCCGATACGATCGCCAAAGTCGAAATCCGTATCGACCTTCCCAAAGCGAAAAATATCCGTGCGCACGGAGATCTGATCTTTACCGCTAACGGTATACGCGGCCCCGTCGTCCTCGATGTTGCCCGTGAGATCACCCCGCTGATCGAAAAATACGGCGAAGTTCCCCTCCTCATCAACCTGACCAAAGGGTTAAACGAAGAACAGATCCGATCGCACATCAAAAACGAAATCTATAAAAATCCCGAACAATCCGTATTAACCCATATGATGACGCTGCTTCCCGAATCGCTCTGCCGCTCTCTCTGCACCCTCGCCGAAGCCGATCCCGATACGGGATTTAACAAACTTCCCGGCGCGCAGCGCGATCATCTCATCAAACTCCTCACGTGGATGCCCCTTACCGTTATCGGACATGACGGATTCAAAATGGCGATGATTACCCGGGGAGGGGTGTCACTCAAAGAGATCCGTCCTGAAACGATGGAAAGCAAAGTGATAAGCGGTCTTTATTTTTGCGGCGAAGTGATGAATCTCGATGGTCCCTGCGGCGGCTATAATCTCCAATGGTCCTTTGCCAGCGGCTATGTAGCCGGACATTTAGGTGAAAGTGTCTGAGACAAGTATCAATAAAAGTCGTATTTTCCTGCTTCGATATCCGCTTTGATCTCTGTTAGCGATTCTTGCATGATGGAGAGAAGAATTTGGGCTGCTTTTTTGTCATCTCCTTCAGGTACATCCCAGTCGGTAATCGTCATGTTTGCTTTAAACATAAGCTCCATCGCTTGTTTTATCTCTGTTTTACGACTCTCTAAATCTTTTTGTACTGCATCCATCGTATTCTCCTCTTGAATATCGTCTAATGGACCTATTATAATACGAAATCGGTACAAAAAATAAAACTGCAGAAGAAATAGCATGGTATAATCAACCTATGCAAAAATATATCCATTTTGACCCATCCTCCGAAGAGATTCATGCTTACCACATGCAAGTGAGTTCAGATGCAAACCATCACTACTATAAAGTTCATCTCTCTGAACTGACCGAAGGTCAGCGTAAACATGTTTCACAACGGTATGGAGTTTCTCTCAATATACTAGAGAGTGAGCCGTATCTAATCTTGGTGAGAATCACAGATATATAAAATTTGAAGCGGCCCGTATCGCTTTTCGCTATAATCGCGCCGATGAAAAAAATACTCTTAACCTTTATAATACTCGTACAAACGGCTCTATGGGCAAATAGCGACCCTCTCTATGAAATCCGCGGGGATTCGGCGTTGCTGGATGCGAACCTCACCCGTTTCTTGCACCAATGGCGCGAAGAGACAACCTGCCCGATCGCTGAGGGAAATTACACCAATATCTATCTCCACGGAGATACGACCCAAGGGAAAAAAATCGCCCTGACGTTCGATGATTCACCGGATGAAAACAATACCGGTAAAGTCTTGGACATTTTAAAACACTATGACGTCAAAGCGAGCTTTTTTATGATCGCTGCACCGATGCTCGACGTGAATGCTACCATCACCAAGCGCGTCGCCGATGAGGGACATCTGGTTCTCAATCACAGTTTTAATCATCCCCACTTCACCCATATCAGTGATGAGGAAATCGCTCAAGAAATACAAAGTTCTTCAGAGAGGATTGCGACGATCACCGGGCACTACCCTCTCCTTTTCCGACCTCCATATGGCTCAGTCAACCAGCGGGTGGTCGATACGCTGAATGCGCAGGGGTGCAAAAGCATTCTATGGTCGCTCGATTCGCTCGACTGGGCAATGAAAGATAAAAATGCCATTATCGAAAACATTATGACCCATGTTCAACCCGGAGACATCATCCTCATGCACAGCAGCCGTGCGAATAACGCAACCGTTGAGGCACTGGGGGAGATCATCGAAAAGCTCCGAAACCAAGGGTATCAGTTTCAGCGCGTTGATGAAATGTTGGGGATAAAAGCTTATCGATAAATTACGCTATAATACGGCTACCATTCGCGCACTCGATCACGCGTTAGAGACTTCTTTATTGATCGCTCCACCTCCCTCTTAGATGAGGTCTATTTATCCAAGGACTTTTTATGTCATCGACACCTATGAAACGCCAGAACCATCGTATCCACCCATGTAACCGCCCACGTAAAAATGAACTCGTCCATTTTTTAATCGCACGCAATACCGGAAAAAACATCCTTATCGTTACTTCCAATGAACCTGAAGAACTTCAAAACATCTTTGCAGGCGATAAAATCACTGTTTTAAGCGATGCCGCTTTGGCCAATGTGCCTGATTTGCGATGCGAAGTTCTTATCAGCTATGATCTTCCGGAAAAAGCAATCGTTTATATGTCACGTTTTGCGCGCGCCTCTGATTATGCTTTGATCATCCTCGATGAAGAAGACCAAAAACGTCTTTACCCTATCGAGACCTTGGTCGGGCGAACGATCACTCAAGAGATCGTCAACGGGTTCGAACCTGATTTCGGGATTGCCGTAGACAATCAGCAAAAAGCCGAAGCCAAAGCCCGACGCGAAGAGCGCGAAGCCCGGGATGCGCGTGACCCGAGAAATCGTGACAAAAAACCGGTCCGTGACACCAATAATCGCCCCGAACGCGGACGTGATGATGCACGCGGCGACCGACGTCCGTCACGCGGTGAGGATGATGGCTTTATGGCTAAAAAACAGCATGCCAGCAAACCCCGTTTTGTCGGAAAAGACGAAAACGGCAAACCGATCTTCGAGGGTAAAACCCGCGAACGCAATCACTACATCGACGGCACCCCGCGTTCGGATACCGAAAAATCGACCAAAACTCCGTATGCTAACAAACCGAAATTTTTCGGAGACAAGCAAAAAAGTTCTGACGATACAAAACGTTCCGATGGAGAGAAAAAGCCGTATGGGGACAAACCTGCTTTCGGTGATAAAAAGCCTTATGGTGATAAGAAACCGTATGGGGACAAACCTGCTTTCGGGGACAAAAAGCCTTATGGCGATAAAAAACCGTATGGGGACAAACCTGCTTTCGGGGACAAAAAGCCTTATGGCGATAAAAAACCGTATGGGGACAAGCCTGCTTTCGGGGACAAAAAGCCTTATGGCGATAAAAAACCGTATGGGGATAAACCTGCTTTCGGTGACAAAAAGCCTTATGGCGATAAAAAACCGTATGGGGATAGAAAGCCTTATGCAGATCGCAAACCTGCCGAAGCGCCGGCAGCAGCGAAACGTCCTCCACGCCGTATCGATGTCAAATCGTTCAAATCGCCGAAAGAGAGTGAATAATCTCTTCTAAATCGACGTACTTAATGGTCTATTAACACGATCTCAATTACAATGTCTTTACTCTACAATGCAGGAGAAGACATTGGCCTCAATATCGACAAAAGGTAGTTACGGCCTTGCCGCCATGTATGAGCTAGCGCTTCATTACGGGCAAGGGCATCTTCAAATCCGTGAAATTGCCGAAAAAGCAAATATCCCTCAAAATTATCTCGAACAAATCCTTGCGACCTTGCGTAAAGAGGGATTGATCCAAAGTATACGCGGAGCCGGCGGAGGGTATCTTCTGGCCAAAGCTCCCAATTATATTCCTGTCTACGAGATTCTCGTTGCTTTGGAAGGGGAGCTTTGTACCCCTGCAGATCAGGGGTTTCAAGCGATATTGCATCTGTATTGGGATCGTATTCGAGAGGATATGCGAGGTCTTTTTCATGAGACGCTTCAAGATCTCGTGGATCAAGGCAATGCCTTGGACCAGCAATCGATGTATTTTATTTAAGTCCGACCTTTTTTATATCGGTTGAACTTCAACCGACTGCGGATGATACTGCGGCAGCTTTCCGTGAAGCGTTACTACATCCCCAAAAATGATCACCGCCGGACCGCTAACCGTTTTAGCCGCTTTTTCCAATCCTGCCAGTGTCGTCACGATACTTTCCTGCTCCGGACGTGAAGCATTCGCGACAATCGCGACGGGAAGCGTACGGGAAATCCCGATGGCATACGCCGCTTTTTTAATCCGCCCGGCAAGACTTAGCCCCATCAATACAACGGTAGTATGATTGGCGAGTTTAAGCAACGGCAGCCAATCCGTATTAAATTTTCCCTCTTTCAAATGGGCTGATACAACCGAAAAACTCGAAGCATATCCTCGCGCGGTCGGCGGTATTCCGGCACATGCTGAACCGCTGACACAGGAGGATATCCCGGCAACCACATCAACGCTATACCCGCGTTCGAGCAAAAACAGCGCTTCTTCCGAACCGCGTCCGAAAATGTAGGGGTCTCCGCTTTTCAGCCGAGCAACGCTGAATCCCTGACCTGCATAATCGGCGATCAGATTATTGATCCGATCTTGGGAAATACTGTGGCAGTCTTTCGGTTTGCCGACATAGATTTTACGTGTTTCAGACGGAATCAGCTCCAAAATTTCTGGAGTGATCAGATTGTCATATAAGATCACTTGGGCTTCACGGATAATCCGATACGCTTTAAGTGTCAACTGTTCTACATCTCCAAGACCACAGCCTACGAGATATACTTCTCCTTTTCTCGCCGAAAACGAATAATTGGATTCGGCCGAAATCGGTTGGATAATTTTTGTCATTCGAGCCTCTTTATAGATTTTTTAATAGCCTCCAGCAACGCATCGATATCATCTATCTCCTGCGAATAATGGATACTGATACGCAGCCATCCCGGCCGCGTTTGGAATGGAGTATCATCTTCCAATCCTAACAGATCATGCCCGTAAGGTCCGGCACATGAACACCCGGCGCGCGTTTGAAATCCGTCTGATTCAGATAAAACTTCACACAGCGCATACGGGTCAATATCTTTGATATTGAAGGAAACGATCCCGATATTCTCTGTCTTCCGACAGCCGTAGCATGACGCTCCCGAAATCTGTTTCAACCCGTCGATAAATTTTTTGTATAAACTTTTTTTACGTGCGGCTATCCATTCAAATCCGAGTTCATTACGAAGCTGATACGCCAATGCTGCACGTATCAGCTGTAATATTCCCGGCGTTCCCGCATCTTCACGCTCTTCGATCTCGTCGACAAAGAAATGACTGGTGCGACTCACATAAAGAACCGTACCTCCTCCGGCAAACGTCGGAGTCGAAGCCGCATCAAACAGGGTTTTTCGTATGGCGAGCAAACCGCATGAACCCGGCCCACCCAAGAGTTTATGAGGCGAATAAAACATCGCGTCATACAGTTCACAGGGAATATTCATATACGGCGATGAAGCCGCAGCATCAAAACAGACGATAGCGCCGTGGCGCCGAAGTATCGCCGATATCTCTGCATAGGGGGTAATCGTTCCGGTCACATTCGAAGCGATACAAAACGTCCCGATAATCTCCCGGCCTGCATTTTCTATCAGAATATTCTCAAGCTGTTCAAGGTCAACCAATCCCTTGGCATTTAGACCGATGCGCACCGTTTCGCACAGCGCTTCTCGGTAGCTGATATCGTTCGAATGATGTTCATACGGTCCGATGACCACCAACGGCAGTTCAATGTCCGGAGCCGTAGGGAGAAAACGCGCCCGTGTCGCCGGAGGGATATAGAGTCCCAATATCTCTTGCAGCCGTTTTACGGCACCTGTCGCTCCGCATCCTGATGGCAATAATGCAAATGACCCGTCCAGCCCTAAAAGTGATTTAAGGTGCTCTCTCGCCTCACGGTAATAGTGATCCGTCCGAGCCGCCATCGAGGCTTCTTTCGAATGGGTGTTCGCATACGTTTCAAGCACTTCGTGCAACCGTGCTTCGATCGGTTCATAGGCCAGACCGGACGCCGTAAAATCGAAATAGGTTTTTTTGTGTATTCCGATCGTATTTCGGCCTATCTGCTCATACTTATCGCCCTCTTCAAGGAGTGGCCGGAACAGTTGGTTCATGAGCGTATTTCTCCAATAAATAATTTCCAAAATCGATACTGTCACTCGTTTCAAAATCATTGATCAATGATTCAATCAGCGGAGCAACTTCATCTGAGGTAACTTTTACCCCTGTCTTTACGGCAAAACGGCTTTCTTCGCCTTCGAGATGTCCTCCGACGATCAGATCAAATCCCGCTAAGCGTTCGGTATCCCGTTTCACGTAAGCTCCGACAAATCCCAAATCCACAATATGCGGATGGGCACACGAATTCGGACAGCCGTTGATACTGATACTGACCGGTTCCTCAAAGTCAGGAAAACGGTTTTTCAGATAGTTGACCACCTCGATCGCCAAATCTTTCGTCTCACTGACGGCAAATTTACAAAAATTCAGACCCGTACACGCTAGCGTCCGTGCTTCGAAGACCGACGGATAGGGATGAAACCCTACCGCCTGAAGCGTATCGATCATCGGTTCTGTCGCATCGCTGTGGACATTGAGAATCACGAAATTCTGCGTTGTTGTCAGGGTAATCCCCTCCGCACCGTAAAACTCCAGAATACTGCCGAGCTTCAATAAACTCTCACCGTTGATCCGACCGCTGGTAAGGGCACAACCGATTGTGTTGTATCCTTTTTTGATTGACGATCCGACGCCAAAATGGCTGCGTCGAGGATAAGGGGTAAAGGATGCATTATCAAAACGTTCCAGCGTTACGCGGGAGACTTTTTCCAACTCACCCACGAAACGTTCTACGCCCCAGTCATCCACCAAATGGCCCAGCCGGGCTTTGTTACGGTTGTCGCGTCGCCCTGAATCACGATAAATACGGGCGACCGCTTCGGCAATTTTGACGATATCCCGACGCTTCACATATCCGATATGATCGGCAATACGGCGGTTGCTCGCCTGCCCTCCTCCGACACTCACGCTGAAACGGATCTCATCATCGTTTTTGACGGCAGTGAATGCCAGATCCTGCACTTCATGCTGGATACAATGTTTATTACATCCGCTTACGCCGATTTTAAATTTACGCGGCAAATTCGAAAAATCCGGATTTCCGCGATACAGATTGTTTAACGCCAAAACGACATCACGGACATCATCGATCTGATGGCTGTCAATACCGTTTACCGGACAGCTGACGATATTACGCGGGCAGTCTCCCGAAGCTCCGACTACACTCAACCCGACGGAGGAAAGCTTTTCTAATATTGTCGGCAAATCTTCGATCTTCAGCCAATGAAACTGAATATCCTGCCGTGTCGTCAAATCGCCGCTCTCACGTCCGTAAGCAACCGAGATTTTCCCCAATGTCTGTACCTGTTTAGCGTTTAAATATCCCCCCTCAAGTTTGACGCGCAGCATAAAGTATTGCGTCTCATCTTCAGGGCCTTGGAGGTTACGGTTTTGGGTATATAAACCGTACCACTTAAAACGATCGATGTCTTCAGGATCGATCGCTTCACCGCTTTGTGCATATCGATAGATGTCGGCAATAACCTCCAAACCATCTTTTTCGCGTTTGATTCGCTCAATACGCTCGGCTTTTGTTTCGCTTGCCATCACATCTTCCTTAAACGATTGTTGCGGCATTCCAATGAGGGAAATGTCGTCGTATGAGAGCATTCAGCTCTACCTCAAATGGGGTTACAGGAGTCTGCATCTCACTGTTTTTCTCCGTACTTTTAGTAATCATTCCGGCGGCAACGGTGTTGTTTGTAATCTTGTCAATGAGGATAAATCCACCCATCTCTCGATTATCGTCATACAGATCATAAGCGATCGGATCGGCTAAATTCAAACGTACCGAACCGATATCATTGAGCCCTAATTCTTTCGCCGCATATTGTTCTTGTGTATTGACGTCGACACGGTAGTCAATGGCATCGGCATAGACGGTCGTAACACTCGATGAACGCTTGAACAGATAGCTTTTCCCCGGAAGAAATTTCTCTTCCTCCATCCATACCAGATTGGCATTGATCGTATTGGCCTGGACTATCTCCTCACCCGATTTAATCAAAACGTTTCCTCGGCTGATATCGATCTCTTCATTCAGCGTCAGCGTTATCGCATCTCCGGTAGAAGCGGATTCCAAATCTCCGTCATAGGTTACGATTTCTTTGACCGTTGCCTGCTTGAGAGACGGATAGGTCGTAATAGTGTCGCCTACACGTACCGTTCCCGAAGCTACCGTTCCGGTAAATCCGCGGAAATCAAGATTTGGACGGTTGACGTATTGAACCACCATGCGAAACGGTGCATCAACCGCTGCCGCAGCCAAAGGAACCTCTTCGAGAATATCCAGAAGGGTCTTCCCCTCATACCACGGAGTTCGCTCACTCTTGGTGACCACATTGTCCCCATTCAGAGCGGACAGCGGAACGGAATGAATCCCCTGTATTCCCAATTCTTTGGCGAATGCCCGATACTCTGTATCAATTTTTTCAAATACGTCCCGGTCAAAATCGAGTAAATCCATTTTATTAATGGCGACGATGACATTGCGAATCCCCAAAAGACGGACGATGTACGAATGGCGGCGGGTCTGTGTCACAATCCCGTAACGCGCATCGATGAGAATAATCGCTAAATCCGCTGTTGATGCTCCGGTAGCCATGTTTCGCGTGTATTGCTCGTGCCCCGGAGTATCGGCGATGATAAACTTACGCTTATCGGTCGAAAAATAGCGGTAGGCCACATCAATCGTGATCCCCTGCTCCCGCTCACTCTGCAACCCGTCCACAAGGAGCGCCAAATCGATTTTCTCGCCGGTCGTCCCCGATTTTTTACTGTCGTTCTTAATGCTCTCGAGCTGATCCTCGAAAATCATTTTTGAATCGTACAGCAGTCGGCCGATCAGGGTACTTTTGCCATCATCCACACTGCCGCAGGTTATAAAGCGAAGCAGCTCTTTGTTTTGTTGTTCTAGTAGATAGCCCTCAATATCGGTGGCTATCAAATCTGATTGATGTGCCATTAGAAATATCCTTCAATTTTTTTCTTTTCCATTGATCCTGAGCTGTCGGCGTCGATCAGACGGCCTTGACGCTCACTTGTTTTTGTCAATAACATCTCTTGGATGATATCCGGAAGCGTAACCGCATCACTTACTACCGCTCCGGTCAGAGGGTAACACCCTAATGTCCGAAAGCGGACATTTTCAATACTCGGGACTTCTCCTTCTTCAAACGGAAAACGATCATCATCCACCATGATTTTCACTCCGTCGCGCTCAACTACCGGACGCGGTGCCGAGTAATACAACGGAACGATCGGGATCCCCTCGAGATAAATGTATTGCCAAATATCCAGTTCCGTCCAGTTCGAAAGCGGGAATACACGGATGCTCTCTCCGCTGTGAACCCGTCCGTTGTAAATATTCCAAAGTTCCGGACGCTGATTTTTAGGATTCCAGCGGTGATTTTTATCCCGAAACGAATAGATACGTTCTTTTGCCCGACTCTTCTCTTCATCCCGTCGCGCTCCGCCGAAAACGGCATCAAATTCATAATAATTTAATGCCTGCTTCAACCCTTCCGTTTTCATCACATCGGTGTGAACCGCGCTTCCGTGGGTAAACGGGTTGATATTCTGTGCGATGCCATCAGGATTGACATGGGTCAACAACGTCAATCCCAACTCTTTGATCCGCTGATCGCGAAACTCGATCATCTCTTTAAACTTCCATGTCGTATCGACATGCAGCAACGGAAACGGCAGCTTGGCGGGATAGAATGCTTTGATCGCCAAATGGAGCATCACCGATGAATCTTTGCCGATCGAATAAAGCATTGCCGGATTATCAAATTCCGCAATCACTTCACGCATAATATGAATAGATTCGGCTTCCAATGCCTTTAGATGTGTTTTTCTCTCTTGAGATATCATGGTCACTCCTTTGTTACCTTTTTTCACTCAAATAAAAATAGCCCAATCGGCCAACTCTTTACGCTGCGAATACTCACTGTCATCATCGAGCAGCCCAAACAAAATTTCCAATAATTTTTTCATTATCAGCTCCTATTGAGGTGGAGTCCACACTCTTTATGCTCAGGATTTTCCCACCACCATCTGCCGGCTCGAAGATCTTCTCCCTCGCAAATTGCCCGTGTACACGGAGCACATCCGATACTCGGATATCCTTGATCGTGCAGTACGTTATAAGGGACCTTATTCTCTTTAATATAATCCCAAACTTTCTTCTCATCCCATTCGATGAGCGGATTGAGCTTTATCAGCCCGTTAGCTTCATCCCATTCGATGAGTCGCATGGTCTCCCGTGTCGGAGATTGAGAACGCCGTAACCCCGTAATCCACACATCCAGACCTTCTAGCGCCCGGCGAAGCGGTTTTATTTTTCGAACGTAACAACACTCTTTTCGATTTTCTACACTATCTCGGAAACCGTTGATGCCCTGCACTTTATAAAGCGCTTCGACCTCGGTAGCATCAGGATGATAGACATCCACTTTAATCCTGTATTTTCGGTTTGTCTGCTCCATTAGGGCATACGTCTCTTCCGGTAAGCGTCCGGTATCCAGTGAAAAAATTTTCGCCATCGGGTCAATCTTAACGAGCATATCCGTCAGCACTTGATCTTCCGCTCCATAGCTCGAAGACAAAGCAATTTTTCCGTGATACGTTTTCAGAAAATGAGAAAGAACGGTCTCGACATCCTCTTTTTCAAACCACGTATTTAATAATTCAAAACGCTTACTCATGTTTCAATCCTATATCTGATAATCATTTTCAGAAGGTTTTATCCGTCCGAAATCGGTTTTATTCCACGCTCTTTCATGCAAATAGTACAAGACCATCTTGGTAACGACTTCGATGGAACCGATCGATACGGCCATGACCAAATTACCTGTAATAAAATAGGATATGATCATCGTATCAATCGTTCCAACCGTTCTCCAGGATATGGTTTTTACAACACTCCTATAATGTCTCTCTTCCATATTGTCCCTTCCTCATGGCACTCTCACCCGTTTTCAGATGGAAATTCATACAGCTCCGTACTCAAATACCGTTCGCCGGTATCGCACAGAATCGTTACGATCGTTTTCCCTTTGTTTTCAGGACGTTCCGCCACTTTTTTCGCTGCGGCCACATTCGCTCCAGCAGATATACCGACCAGCAATCCTTCGGATTTGGCTAAAATCCTTGATGTCTCGATCGCTTCGGTATTGGTTATACGGATAATCTCGTCATATACCCCGCGATTCAACACTTGCGGAATAAATCCTGCCCCGATTCCCTGAATTTTATGAGGGCCCGCCGGTTCACCTGAAAGAACCGCCGAAGCGTCCGGTTCAACCGCAATGATCTGAATGTCTGGATTGTACTTTTTGAGCACTTCTCCGACACCGGTAATCGTTCCGCCCGTTCCGATTGCCGCGACAAAGATATCGATTTTCCCATCGGTATCTCTCCATATCTCTTCCGCCGTTGTCTGACGATGGATTTCAGCGTTATCCGCATTATTAAACTGCTGTAAAACGATGGCGCCCGGGATCGATGTACCCAGCTCAATCGCTTTGACAACCGCTCCGCCCATCCCTTTCTCAGGTTCGGTCAAGACGATTTGCGCACCAAGTGCGGCCAAAAGTCGACGACGTTCCAAGCTCATGGAACTCGGCATGGTCAAGATCAGCTTCAATCCGAGACTCGCGGCAATACTTGCCAACGCGATTCCCGTATTACCGCTTGTCGGTTCGATAATGACGGTTTCATCCGTAATCTCACCGCGTTTAAGTGCCTGGAGGATCATATTGCATCCAATCCGGTCTTTGACGGATCCTGATGGATTCATAAACTCACACTTACCTATGATCGTTGTCGACCCTTCCGAAAAATGATTTAACGTAATGAGCGGTGTATTTCCGATCAATTCCGTAACATTGGCTGCAATTTTCATTGTTCACTCCTTTCTGTATTGAGATTCACACTAAATGAATGCTCGTTCACCTTTTAACTGGAGAAAGTATAGGGCAAAAAAAATACATTGTCAAGTAATTCTATTGATTTTGTAGTGTTTATTGCGTATTTTATTTTTATTCCCCTATTTTAGGGCTTTTGAAGAAGTATTTAAATCATAGTGTTTTACTATACTACTTGACAAATAACATGAATATCGAATGTAATTGCCATATTTTGAATCGATATGGCCTATTTATGCTACTATTTCCAAAAAATCAGAGGATATCAATGGCCATTATCTCTATAGCATCTACCAAAGGGGGCGTAGGTAAAACTTCTCTCGCATTTTCTCTTGCCAAAGACCTGCGATACCGCTATGCTACCAATGATATGTCTGTTGTTCTGAACAAATACAAAAATGCCCGCTACTATCCGAATAAAATCCCTCTCTACCCCGATACCGTATACGATTTCGGAGGATTTGAAAACATGCATGCCAATGAGATACTGCGGGAATCGGATATTATTATCCTCCCGACCACGAACGATTTGAATTCCATTATGAAAAGTCTGATTTTTATTAAAAACTTTCGGGAAAAACCGATCCTCGTATTTGCCAACATGATCGATAGCCCTAATGATGCGGTGATGATTCGTGAAAAAATTCATGAGCATTTCCCCAATCTCGCCTTTACCTACCTGCGACGGACGAAATTGCTGAAAAATGCCTTGGAAAGCGGATTGAGTGCAACGGAGCTGTATGAGAGTAATAACCACACCCAACATTTATACAAGCAGGCGTTCACCGAATATTCAAAGATTCTGAAACTTTTTACGGATGAGAACAGTGAAGATTAAAAAACAAAAGCCCGGCTTTCTTTTTTATTCTCCGGGAGTACGCTTATATTCGACCAGAAGATAGGTCAACCCATTCGCATAGTCTTCCCGCACGATTGAAAAATTGTCGATCTTCCGTTTGGTCAAAACCGTAATCTGCTGATCGGTTTGGGAGGAGAGGGCAGAACTGCTTTTATGTACGGAGGTAATCGAGCGGACATCGCTTTGCAGTTGTGTCGCGATATCGTTCAGGGCTTTGCTTTTTGCCTCTAAAAAGTTTTTTCCGCTTCCGACACCGTACACTTTTGTCTCATCCATTAGCGGGTGCTGCAATACATACGGAGGGAGCGGATCATTCGATTTGAACCAGTCCATAGGCCAAAAAGCATACAGACTCTGATACGCGAACATCAGCAGTAGTAGATATTTT
Source organism: Sulfuricurvum sp. (assembly GCF_049277495.1). Classification (GTDB taxonomy): domain Bacteria; phylum Campylobacterota; class Campylobacteria; order Campylobacterales; family Sulfurimonadaceae; genus Sulfuricurvum. Next base: position 34,587 of record NZ_JBASYM010000038.1, read on the forward strand.
CCCAAATTCATCTCCTATCAGTATCGCGCACGGACGATGTCACCCACGTCGATTACATGGTTGTGATCCTCATCATCCATAATCATCCAGGCATAATGACTCATCACCTGATTCGAGACGGTGGCGGTGCCGACATGTACCTTGTTCGTCATCGTTCGGGCATCGATCTCGTCTTTAAATACCAGTTCTTTAAAAACAAGCAGTTTTTGCCCTTCATAAAGCCCTTCGGATTTTCCCATATTGACGAGGAAAATGAGGTCGTCTTCATCGTCGATTGAAACTTTTTTACTGACGACCAGCCCCTCGGGAGCCACTTCATTGGCAATCTGTTTTAAGAGTTTTGAGAGCGTCCCCTGCAATGATTCTACATATTTGGACCGCGGAATCTCCGATCCGTATTTACCGGTGAGGGAATAAGAGATCGCATCATCGGCCTCAAAAAACTTTTGCTCCCCACCCGCAGAGGTGAGTTCAGCCACGACTGCCGTATCGACATGGTAGGTCCAATAAGGGTCGCTGTAATAGCTTTCATCTTTGATGATTATCCCCTTGTCGGTTTTAATTTTCCGCTTCCTTTCGATATATTGGGAAGGGGTGAACTTTTTGTTCGAACTGACATTATGAAGGGTCAGCTTTAAACGGTACGAACCGTTTTGGTCGAGCTTGAAAACCTCTTTTTGGTCATTATACGCGAGAAAATAATCCCGCATCGTCCCATCGAATTCTCCAAACCCGTTCGTATCGACCGTGATATCGGCATTGAGTTTGGGGCGCACGACTTGATAGTTTGCTTTATCATCATCGACGATGGAAACCGAAGAGATATCTTTGTATTTGTACAAATCCACTTTGGTTGTTGCACAGCCACCCAGAAGCAACCCTGAGAGAACGGTAAGGAGAAGCTTACTTCGATGTCTCACGATCCAGTTCTCCCATCACATTGTCCATCATCTTCGCATTCGGATTCGCAGTGTGTGAACTGCACCCGCTTAGTGCCAATACGGTTAGAACCATGAGGATAACCGTCCGGCTCATTTTTTTCCCTCTTCATCGAGTTCTTTCCATGCCTGTGTCGCCTGAAATTTTTGCCACAATGCTTCTTGATTGTTCATTGAGGATTGTACCGTTGATTTGATCTGCCGATCGACGCTGTTCGCATCCAATACATACAGTGTATACAAGACACCCGTTTCACTGTCTAAAAAAAGCTTCTTTTGCTGAGACTGCTTTAATGTCACGTCGGAGATCTGCTTCGTCGCATACTGGACGGCATGATCGATCGTTTGATCTTCGCCGAGTCCCAGCTCCTGCGTCGCCCGTTTGTACATATCTTTAACCCGCAGCTCCATCTGGCGTCCCAATTCGGCACGTGCTACGGCTGCAGCCTCGATCCGTTGCAGTTCAATGTCCTGCGCTTTATTCGGTTTCGCTGAGCCTGACGCCGCATATTTATCCCCTAGTGACGTCGGTTCTTGATACCACTGCGGCAGATTGTTGAATCCGTTGCGGCTTTCAGGCTGCTTGACACATCCACCCAGTCCTATTATCAACAATCCGATCCCCAAAAATAATGTAGTACGCATAGCAACCTCCTTAACGGTCAAATATTTATTGTGTTTATTATTTAATATTACTGTGTAATGATTGTGAAACGGGTTAAACCCGCCCTATTGCCGCTTTGAGACCGCTCTTAGCTTTTGTCGGCTGTAACTCCAGGTGACGAATGCGGAGAAGGTGACGATCAGTGCGATACTCAGCCATACCCACAAGACACCCAGCCCTAAAAACGACACCAGACTCAGCAAGAGCAGCGGTGCGATGATTTGTCTGAAAATCGAGATCGTAAAAATAAAATTCGGTTTGGCAATCCCCTGAAGCATTGCGAGATGGACGAATATTACGACAAACGAGAAGAGGATAAACGCTTCTACCCGCAGATAGAGTGCCCCTTGGGCGATAACGTTTGCATCATTGCTGAAAACGTGCATAAACCCCTCGGCACCGGCCAACAGCAGCACCATCCCGCCCAACGAGACGATCCCCCCGTAATAGAGCGCGGTTTTCAGTGTCTCTTCGATCCGTTCATACTGCCCTGCTCCGTTGTTTTGGGCAACAATCGCGAGAACGGCTACATTCAGCCCGATAGTCGGCATCAGGATAATCTGCTCTATCCGCATACCGATTCCGAAAGCGGCAACCACTTCCTGTCCGAAAGGGGCCGCAAAATAGGTGATGATGAAGATACCGGCTGCCATCAAGACCATATTCGCACTCGGCGGCAGCCCTTGGGCTATCAGCTCTTTAAAGACGGCAGTATCGACGGTAAATTCTTTGTAGCCGCGCAGCAGAGGTGTTTTTGTAAGTTTGTAAAATAGATAGATGGCCGTTATCAGCTCGGTTACGACCGTAGCCGAAGAAATTCCCCCTACCCCTAAAGGTTTAACCCCTAATCCTCCGAAAACAAACCAATAATCCAAAACGATATTCAAAACGGAAGAGACGATCAAAATATTCCGAAACGAAACGGTATCGCCTACCGCATTCAAAAGGGCATTGATAAACCAGCTGAAAACAAAAAAGACGGAACCGTATAAAATGATGTTGATATAGGCCAGAGACTCTTCCAAATACGCACCGTGCGCACCCAAAAGCTTCATCAGATGCGGTGTCGCCCAAACCCCGGCAAACGTCAATACAAACGAGAGAAAAAAACCGAAAAACAAAGCATTCAGCGCAATATGCCCCGCCGCTTTGGTATCTTTTTTCCCAAAAGCATTTCCGACCAGTGCCGTGACGGCCTCACTCATCCCCCCGGCAATCGCCAGCATCATAAAAAAAACAGAAAAGGAGAGTGTGAGTGCCGAAAGCGCCTGCGTCGATATCAAACCTGCAAAATAGGTATCGGTCACGTTGTACATCGTATGAAAAAAGAACCCGACACTCGCAGGGATCGCCAGTTTTTTTATCTGGGTATTGATGTCACCTTGGGTTAAATCTAAATGCATTGGTCCTCTGAGTGTATCAGAACCCCTTTTTTCACTTCCAGCCGATCATACATTTCCAGCATATTGTGATAATCGCGGTGCAGCGCGGTATTGACCAAATATTGTTCCCCGCTTACGATTCCGACCGCTTTATCGACCCGCTCTTGCGTATAAAGATCATACAATGCCTGTCGGTAGTCACCAAATTCAAGACCTAATTCTTCCATCTGAATCAATTCAACGACCAAGTTGCTCATGGTATTGGTACTAAATTCCAAATAGCTCACCGCTTCGTCAACATTTCCCAGCGATAGGTGCAGCTGCGCTTTGAGTTCTCCGATCGTAAAGTTCTCCTCGAAAATGACTCCGATGAATTTTTCGACGTTCAGATGATCTTCGAGCGCTTCGATTTCATCAAGTACCGAGTCCGGATCATAATCGGCAAAATTTAAGATCGCTTCCCGATAGACTTTACCGCGGTTTCGGTTGTTATAGACCAGATCGTCGATCGGATAGACTTCGGAGACTCCGGGGACAATGATCTGGCACGAATACATATCCAAATAATCGTATTCGCGGATATACAGCTCTTTATCCATTGATGCGAATATTCCCGTGAGATACGCAAACTCTTCTGCCGTACTCGATCCCGTGTAGTTCCACGATGCGAGTTCAAAGCTCTTTTTGCTGCTGAGAAACTGAATCCCCATCTTGCCGTTGGAATCGATAAAATGCGATTCGAGATTAAAGCTCTCGGAGACGATAGACATATCGAACGTCGGCACTTCAAACGCCTCGAGATTTTCCAGCCCCCGTCCCTGCATCAGTTCGGTCATGGTCCGTTCCAAAGAGACTTCCAAAATCGGATGGGCACCGAAAGAGACGAACAGCGTCGCATTGGCCGGATTGATAAACGATATGGCCGTCACCGGATATTTTCCCCCCAGTGAGGCATCCAGAACATTCACGATGAAACCCAATTCCCGCAGCTTCGTCAAATCGCTGTAGAGGCGTTCAAACTGCTGCAAAAACTCATCTTCGTAGTGCGGAAGGGAATAGCCGTTTTTAATGATCTCGATTTTCGCATGGCGTTCCAGAATCTCGCTCATCGACTGGACCTGAGCCTCTTGAGGGGTATTGCCCGTAGCCAGTCCATTACTGACATAGAGATTACTGAGAATATTGAGAGGAAAATAGACGACCTCATCCGAAGAGAGTTTTTTAAACGGCAGGGCAACGATCTTGTCTTCCGTATCACTGTTAAAATCGATCAGTTCTTCCATGCTCAGTTCACGGTTCGGGTCATAGACGTCCATCAGCTGAGGATTGAGATATCCCCCTTCAAAATCAAACGGCTTCTCATCGGGATAATACTTCCGCTTTGGGAGATGGAAATCGATAAAAAAATTATTGGTTTGGAGGCGCTCGATGTACTCGCCCAAAGCACTTGCGGTAGAGGCCTCGGAATAGATCCCTTTTCCGTTGGAATAAATATGCTTGGGAGCCTCAACCGAAGCAAGGTTGACGGAATAGCAGTGATTAAGAGGGTGTTTTTCACTCGAATAGGTGACGGCACATCCCATCTCGCTTAATATCTTTTCCATCCGTTTGATGGAGACTTCGACGGGTGCGTTTTTGGAGAGAAGATTCATATGTTAACCTATGAGGAAATTGTGAAGAGAATCGGAAGAACCGAGACCCTTGCGCTAATGCCGACAGTATAACGAAAATGAAACTAATATCTGAATGAGACTACTGTTTTTTAGCGACCACAAACTCGGCAAATAAGTCAGAGCTCAAAGGCTTGCTGAAATAATAGCCTTGGATCTCATCACAGCCTTGCTCTCGCAGATAGGCCAGCTGTTCTACGGTTTCCACCCCTTCGGCGATTGTTTTTAACCCCAAAGAGTGTGCCATACTGATCACGGCATTGACGATTGCCTTGTCTTCGGGATCAGTATTGATGTCACGGATAAAGGACTGGTCAATCTTCAATTTGTATACTTTGAACTTTTTTAAGTAGCTGAGGGAAGAGTAGCCGGTTCCAAAATCATCAATAGACATTCGGATACCTCTCTCATGCAGATTATCCATGACGGCATAAGCACTTTTCGGATCATGCATGGCAACCGCTTCGGTCAACTCGAGTTCCAAATACTCCGGAGGCAAACCGATCTCTTCCAATATGGCCGTTACGAGTTCCGGAAGATGGGGATGGCGAAATTGTACCGCGGAGAGGTTTACCGCTACGATTATCGGAGGAAATCCGCTGTCAAACCACGCTTTCGCCTGTTTCACCGCATTGCGCAGAACCCATTCTCCGATCGGAAGGATCAGCCCGCTCTCTTCGGCAATGGGAATAAACTCAACCGGTGAAATAGCCCCCCATTTCGGTAAAAAACTTGACGATTGTAACACAAAACTACAATAACATCAAATCACAATATTTAAAAAAGTGATTAAAATATAAGCTTTGGTCCAAATTAGCGGTAAAAATATTTAAATTCCAAAATGAATAATAAATTATTATAGTATGTTAATAATGACTGCTCTATTATTGTAGAATCTATATGTGAAAAAGGAGTCGGTTATGGTACGCCAATTATCTATTTTGATTCTCTCAGGATTACTCAGTTCTGCCGCTCTCTACGGAGTCGATTATGACGGTGAAAAAAGTGTTGTTATTGAGACCGCCTACGATGTCTGTGTGATCCCTCCCCAAATCGACGAAGCAATCGCCAAGGGGGTCAACGTCGTCGATATTGCCAAAGCAAAAGCCTTGTATGATCAAAACGCTCTATTTTTTGACGCGCGCGAAAAACGCCACTATGCAAAAGAGCATGTCAAAGGGGCATTCCCCGTCTATTTCGATGTATCCAAAGCAGAATATATTGTCATACAGCTGCCTCCGGACAAAAAACAGCCTCTTGTCTTTTACTGCTATGGCGAGTCGTGTGCCAATTCTTATGAAGCGGCACTAGCGGTACGCAAACTCGGCTATCAGAACGTCTATTGGTTTCTCAACGGATTCGGCGAGTGGAAAGCATCCGGTTACCCTCTCCAAACGATGTCAAAAACCAAATAAAAGCTCACCGTCCGCTGCGTTAGTCGGCCACTTCGGTAAAATCTTCTTTTCCGATACCGCATTCAGGGCATACCCAATCTTCCGGCAACGCTTCAAAAGGGGTACCGGGGAGAATCCCGTGTTCCGGATCTCCCAGATCCGGGTCATAGATATAACCGCATACATCGCATTCATACTTCGTCATCTTTTTCTCCTTTGTTAAGTGTATTTATTCATTTCAGACCGAAGTGCATTAAAATCAACCTGATGTAAAAAGAGCGGTCGCTCATCCATTCCGCACTCTGATCTCAAAATATCTTCCAGTGTCACTTTGGAATGACTTTTGTAAAGTACGCCGATCGGAAACGGATGGGATTCCAAAGCCTTTTCAAATGCTTTGACCTTGTCCGTAGGATCATAACTCTCCGGCAGCTCATACACATTCTCCTTGAACCACTTAAAAGTATTGGTTTTGTTGAACGTGACACACGGCTGAAAAATATCGATCAGAACATATCCTTTGTGCTCGATCGCGATTTTGAGCATTGCTTTGCAGTGCTCTTTATTCCCCGAAAAAGTTCGGATCACAAGCGATGCATCCAGAGAGATTGCCGTGGCTATCGGATTAAAAGGTTCTACATGCACCCCCTCGATCTGCACGGGTGTTTTAAACTCTCGCTGCGATGTCGGAGAAGCCTGCCCTTTGGTGAGACCGTAGACCATATTGTTATGAACGATATTGATAATATCGGCGTTTCGGCGGATTGCACTCATAAAGTGATTTCCCCCCTCCCCGTACATATCGCCATCACCCCCTTCGGCGATTACCGTCAATGAGGGATTGGCTACTTTTAGCCCCTGCGCGACGGGGAGCGCTCTGCCGTGAAGTCCGTTGAACATATGGACACTCATATATTGCGGTGTCTTCGCCGCCTGCCCTATCCCCGAAACCACTACCGTTTTAAGCGGATCAAGCCCCATTTCCTCCAGTGCCTCTTTTAAATGTGCCAGAATCGAAAAGTTTCCGCATCCCGGACACCATGCATTGTCTTCTACAATTCGGTCAAATCGTGTACTCATCGGATCTCCTTTAATGCGAATGCAAGCTTTTCAGAGAGTTCATCCGCGAAAAAGGACAAACCGTCGGATTTGAGTATTTGGGCATGAATGCTTATCCCGTGTTGTTTGAGCAGTTTTGCAAACTGTCCCGTAGCGTTATTCTCAACTACCACGATCTGCTTACCCTCTCTCAGCAAAGCCAGCTGAGATTCGCTCAGCGGATGAACCCACGAAAAATGGATCGTTGTCACCCTTTCATCGCCGACTCTCTCAACTGCCTCTTGGATAATGTGTTTCGTACTACCCCATCCGAGAACGATAATATCACCCTCTCTCTCAACTTCGGGGACAATCGCTTCCTCAGAGATCAATTCTATCTTTTGTAGCCGTTTGCCGTTTTGTTCGTTGCGAACCGACATACTCTCGGTGATCAGCCCTTCAGCCGTATGTTCGTCTGAATCCGCCAATACCAACCCCTCACCATATCCCGGAATCCCGCGCGGACTGATCCCATTAGCGCTCAAAGAATAGCGTTGATAGTCCGCATCGGTTTTGATAATATGGTGAACTGGCTGTTTCGGCTCTATGGTAAACTGCTCAGTATGAAAGTAGCTGTCTGCGAGATACTGATCACTCAGGATGATCACCGGAACCTGAAAGCGATCGGCGAGTTCGAATGCTCTGCGAGTCAACTCAAAACACTCCTTCGGATCACCCGGGGCCAAGACAATCCGAGGAAATTCACCGTGCCCGCTGTAGATGGAGAGTTCCAAATCTCCCTGCTCCGTCCGTGTGGGAAGCCCGGTCGCGGGTCCGGGACGCTGTGCCAGATAGACGACCATCGGCGTTTCGGTGATTCCGCTGAGACTAAGTCCCTCACCCATCAGGGCAAATCCGCCGCCGCTCGTCGTCGTGATTGCCCGTCCGCCCCCGTACCAGACACCCAGCCCCATCTGAAACGCGGCAATCTCATCTTCTGCCTGTTCGACACAGATGCCGAACCTTCGGCTCTGCTTCGCCAAAAAAGTCAATACCCCCGTCGATGGGCTCATCGGATAGCTGGAGATAAAATTGCATCCTCCCGCGATCGCTCCGAACCCGACCCCCTCCGTCCCGCTTAAAAAGAGGTCGTTTGCTGATGCACCCGAGAGATTCGGCTCGATACAATAGCGGCACTGCCCGTTGTCTTCAGCCAATTGCGTTCCAATATCCAGCGCTTTGAGATTCATCTCAAGCATCTCATCTTGATACAGCTCTGTCACAATCCCTTTTAATATACCGACATCGTATCCGAGCAGTCCGAAAACCAGTGCCGCGGCTATCGTATTGGAGACGATCGGACTGCCTATGCTTTTGGCTAAGGCCGGTAAATCATGATCGTATAGAGTACAGTCGCACTCAAAATCCCCTTTTTTGGCGATCAAAAATGTCTCTTCTCCTATTCTCTCTTGGGCATGGTAGTACGAATCCGTATCCAGAGGAACAAAGATATCCACCTTGAATACGGGGGCATTTACAGGACGCTTCGAGATACGTATCAGCGTCGTATTGCTTCCGCCCCGTATTCTGGACATAAACTCTTTGGTCGAAAAGGTATAAAAACCCGCTCTTTTAAAGCCTTTGGTGAGCAAGGTCTCGATACTCGCGATCCCCTGACCCGCTTTTCCACCGATCAATACCGAAACAGAATCTTTCATACTTTCGCCCCCCAGGTGATTTTTCCCCCGTAATACGCCACTATAGTAATCGAAATGACCGTAGCAAAAATTATAGAGTGATAGATGAACCCGTCTATCCCCTGGCTAAAAGGGACATCCGTATTCATCATTTTCTGAGCTATCGGAATCAACCCGACAACAAGGGTAAAAAGTGCACCGATCAATTTAACTTTAAACGCTCTGGACATTGAGAAATCGTAGTTGATCCACCAGCTAAAAACTCCCGTAATCAACGCGACGAGTCCCATCACCGTAGCGATCAGAAACGATAAAAAAACAGCTGCTTCATATTCGGTTGAAGGATTGGCTAAAAATAAAACATCCGCAGCCGCGCTGAAATAGTGCAGTGCTATCGGAAAATGAATGACCATAGGATGGGGATGATATCTCGCATACCATTGCCGGTACCGTTCTTTTTTAGTTTCGTCGGCAGTCTGAGAGATAGCAACAAATTCACCGACACACGGAAAATTTGCAAATACCTCATCGCTATGGGGTGCATTCACCAGTTCGGCTGTCAGATCACATCCGGCAAAGTGCTTTTTAAAATGGACACCATTTTTCCAAAATTTGGACGAAGTGACATCATACACCTGCCCATTGTAAGCAATATAGGCAGGCTTGCCCTCTTGACCGTTGTACTCTCGAAGTTCTTTCTCACTAAATTGCTGCATAGATTCCTGCTTCCGCTTCATGAATGCTTATCAAACAAGCATTGATCGATACACATCAAACCATCTACAAAAACACGCTAATCGTTACAGATACTTTAGTCCAACTTGGTAAATACAAAAATATAAAATTGAATTAATTAGAAAAATTATTATTTAGTTTCAAACGCCACCTCACATCGGGATAATACTTCCGTTCAGGGAGATGAAAAAGGTGTTACCAGTGTCTGACTCTTCCGACATCGACGTGGACAAAATTTGAATTAGGATAATATCCTACTCCCCCTCGTCCGAGTCCCATAGCGACTTTTCTGAGATCAGCAAGATTACGGCCGGGAAGATTGATGTCGATCGCTTTGCCTTCCATATGGAGACTGTGTTTGGCAACTCCTGAAGATTGGCTACTGAGCATTACATTGGTTTCCGGTGAACGATACCCTGAGATGATTTGAAAAGGCTCCTTACTCCGCATATTCGTACGGATTGTGTAGAGTAAATCAAACAGTCCTGTATTCATCTGTATTGCGGAATCGTTTCTGTAATCTCTGAGCATATGGTTCAGATCGGATAGTGCTTCGGGAATATAGGCTCCATCCGCCCAAAATGTCGTTTCGAGTTTTTCGCCGGTATGAATATTGTATAAAGAGATGGATTTTTGATAAGGTATTTCTCTGCTTGCAAAAGCAGTGTTAGGAAAGAGAGCGACCGTTGAAGCCATAGCGGCAATTTTCAAAAAATCTCTACGGTTTGTCCTTTCTTCTCTCTCCATTTTCCCTCTTTTTTGTTATATGTAATCATAATTTTTGTTTATTTTAACATAAATTTTTAAACGGCTAAATGGGACATACTCCTATCTCCACCCCAAAATCTCCGCCAATGCCCCGTCATAGCCGTATAAATCGCCACGAAACTCGGCATTTCCTTCATCATCAACCCACACCGTCCAATAATTAATATACACCTTTATTTTCTTGGCAAGAGGTATCGTTTTATTTTTATTTGCAGCAATCAGCGCAGAGACATTTCTATCTTCGAAAGCATTGACTTCGCGGTTTAGAAGATATGTTGCAAGTTTTACAGGTTCTTCGATACGGATACAACCCGAACTGAAATTTCTCTCCTTCCGCTCAAATAGATGTTTATGGGGAGTATCATGGATGTAAACGTCATAGGGGTTCGGAAAGATAAATTTGATCCTTCCAAGAGGATTTTTTTCGCCGGAATCTTGTCTAAAAACATACGGAGAAGCATTTGCGTTGATACGTTTCCAGTCTACGCTAGAGGGATCGATCTCATTCTTTTCTGCATTGTTCCCATTTTTAAAGATTCGGATATTATTTTTTTTCAGATAGTCGATACTTTTACGCACGGCCGGAACGAGATCTTCTCTCACAATCGTAGGTGGAACATTCCAGTACGGATTGATAACGATATAGCTCATCATCGCATTAAAAATCGGTGTCGGTCTTTCATCCTTTCCGACAACTGCTTTCATTTGTAACAGCGTTTCATTGTTCTCAACTACTCTCAGTGAAAAATCAGGGATATCGACCGAGATATAGGAGTTCTCCATCTCAGAGGGCATCCATCGCCATCGCTCCATATTCAACCGTATTGACAGAATCTTCTCTTCCACCGAAATATTCATCTTTGAGAGCGTCTCAATCCCGATGACTCCGTCCGATTTGATCCCATGATGTTTTTGAAAATTTTTGAGTGCATCGATATACTCCTCCTCGGAATTCTCATCTGGGCTGAGATACCACTCGATTCTCAGCCGCTCTTTGATCTCTTCGGGCGTATCCGAAGATGCAACCTCTTTCCAGCCTCCCGTTTCTTGCAGCTTATAATATTTCATCAGCAGATTTTGTAGTGCTTTATAACCGGATGCAGATGGAGAAAGTTCCTTGATAGACTCATCAACCGTGTTGTTTTCAAGGGCATTTTCAAGATAAAGTGCCAAATTGAGTGATTTTTTTGGATCTCTTTTCCATTGATCCGTAACCATGTTGCGCGGCGTTAAACCGTAATACAGGTCTTTTCCCAGCATAAAATACGCATCACTCAGTAAAATATCCAGCTGTGCGAAAACTTTCGGATTATTTTTGGCAGCGACATCAGATTGGATGGAATTCAAAAGAACGATCAGACTCTCAAGGTGATATCGCGGATCGTAACTGTTCAAACCCTCATACTGAGAGTCCCGGAGAGCATATACTAAAAGTATTGCATCAGCATCAATGCTCTGCTCGTGACTCCAGACAGGAGAGCATTGCGAACGTTTATAAAATAACCTGAGTACTTCGGAGGTACTCGTCATGTCACTCTGTACACCGGTTTGAGAAGAGGGATTTGCATTTTCCAACGCATGGCATATTTCTACTGCAACCGAAGATGAAAATGAACTCTGAAACTCTACACCGGATACTGAAGAGACATCTGCCCAAACATAGATGGAGAAGGAAAATAAAAAGAGAAAAGTGACCCTTATTTTCTTTCTTATTCCCATTTTCTCCCCTTTACGGACTCTAAGTTTTAGCTGTTTTCGAGTTCACTCACGACTTGCCGCATTTTAAGGAGAGAATCGGGATTGAGCGAAATCGAATCGATCCCCTCATTGACTAAAAATCGGGTGATTTCAGGATAATCTGAAGGAGCCTGTCCGCAGATACCGATATATTTTCCCCGCTCTTTGCACGCACGGATCGCCATCGAGAGCATCCGTGTCACCGCCTCGTTGCGTTCGTCAAATACGGCGGCGACCAGAGAACTGTCGCGGTCAACTCCGAGGGTGAGTTGCGTTAAATCATTCGATCCGATGCTATACCCGTCGAAAATCTCCAAAAACTGATCGGCGAGGATGACGTTAGAGGGTATTTCGCACATGGCGTATATCTCCAGATCATTTTTCCCCTGCACGAGTCCCGCTTCATTCATGACCGCAATCGCTTTGCGCCCCTCTTCCGGTGTGCGGACGAAAGGGAGCATCACTTTGACATTGGTCAGCCCCATATCATCACGAACCCGCTTCAGTGCTTCGCACTCCCACTCAAATGCCGGTTTATACTCCGGAGAATAATAGCGGCTTGCCCCGCGGAATCCGATCATCGGATTCTCTTCATCATTCTCATAGGCACTTCCGCCGGTCATGTGCTTATATTCATTGGATTTAAAGTCCGTCGTACGGACAACCACGGGCTTGGGATAAAATGCCGCCGCGATCATCCCTACACCCTCGGCGACTTTATCGATAAAAAACTTTTTGGGATCGCTGTATCCCCGCATTGCTTTCCGTACTGCCGCAATGTCATTGATCGGTTTTCCCTGAGAGAGTTCCACGAGTGCCATCGGATGGGCGTTGACGTAATGGGTGATGATAAACTCCATCCGTGCAAGCCCTACTCCGTCATTGGGAAGTTTGGCCACTTTAAACGCGATATCGGGATTGCCGACGTTCATATAGAGTTTCGTCTTCGTCGAAGTGAGATTACCCAGATCGATACGACTCACGTCATATTCGAGCAGTCCCTCATACACACGGCCGTTTTCGCCATCGGCACAGCTCACCGTCACGGCATCCCCATCCTGCAATACGTCGGTCGCATTTACCGTCCCGACAATCGCCGGAACGCCGATCTCTCTCGCGACGATCGCGGCATGACAGGTTCGTCCTCCGCGGTTGGTGATGACGGCGGAGGCTTTTTTCATGATCGGTTCCCAATCGGGATCTGTGATATCGGCGACGAGGACATCACCGGCATTAAAACGGTCACTATCATGGGGAGAATGGATGATTTTAACATTGCCGGAGCCGATTTTTTCACCGATCGCTTTACCGCTGAGAAGTATCTTCGGCTCTTCTCCCCCCTTGAGGTGATACTGCTCAAAAAAATTATCGTTTTGTTTTTGGCTTTGTACCGTCTCAGGACGCGCTTGGACGATGAAAAGCTCGCCGCTTTGGCCGTCTTTAGCCCACTCGATATCCATCGGACGGTATTCTCCCGCGATTGCGGTGTAGTGTTCTTCGATAGTCAGTGCATAGCGGGCCAGTGTCGCTACTTCCGCATCGGTGATCGAAAAAGATTCTTGCAGCTCTTTAGGAGTAGAAAGGTTGATCGTATGATGGCGTTCATCGTAATGCATGGTGAGGGCTTTGGAACCGATTTGGCGTTTGAGTATGGTTATTTTCCCCTCTTTGAGCGTCGGTTTAAAGACGTAAAACTCATCCGGATTGACCCGCCCGCCGACGATATTCTCTCCCAATCCCCAAATCGAATTGATGAGGATCAGATTCTCCGAACCGTTTTCGGTATCAATCGTAAACATAACCCCGCTGCTGGCGATGTCGCTGCGAACCATTTTCTGTACCCCGACCGAGAGGGCAACGGCAAAATGGTCATATCCGCGGCTGTGGCGGTAACTGATTGCCCGATCGGTAAAGAGCGAGGCAAAACAGCGTTTGATATGTTCGATGAGCATCTCTTCTCCGCGGACATTGAGATAGCTCTCCTGCTGTCCCGCAAAACTCGCATCGGGAAGATCTTCCGCCGTCGCCGAAGAGCGAACCGCGACATCCACCGACTCCGTTTGGTATTGGCGTTCCATCTCACGGTAGCTCTCCGCGATCTCACTTTTTAAAGCTTCAGGAATTTCACCGGAGAGCATTAATCTACGTATCGCGTCTCCGCATCGGTTCAACGCTTCGATATCGGTCAAATCGACATTCGCAAAATATTGCCGGATTTTGGGTTCAAACCCGTTCTCCTCGATAAAGGCACGGTATCCGTTTGCCGTTACCGCAAATCCTTCGGGAACTTTCACACCCAACACTTTAAGCGAGCCGATCATCTCTCCCAAAGAGGCATTTTTACCTCCGACCAGGGCAATATCATCAATTTTCAGTGAATCCAAACGGCGAATGTAACGCATAAAAACTCCTTTTGGGTCTAGTATCTGTAGAATAACATATAATACGTTTATCTTTTATCGGGATATTTATGCATACGATTCTCCTTACCACTCTTAACGCCCGCTATGCCCACACCGCACTCGGTCTGCGCTATCTTTATGCCAACCTGCACGAGTTGCAGTCCGAAACAAAAATCGTCGAATTTACGATGAATGAGCAGATCCAAAGCATTGCCGAAGGACTTCTCGAACACTCCCCCCGCATCATCGGCATCGGCGTCTACATCTGGAACGCCTCTCAAAGTGCAGAACTGATCGAAGTCCTCAAAAAAGTTTCTCCGGAGACGATTATCGTTTTGGGCGGACCGGAAGCGGGCTATCTGCCTCATCGTGTCGATTTCTCGCAAGCCGACTATATCATCAGCGGTGAAGGGGAAGTAGCATTTTATGAGTTGTGCAAAAGCATCCTTGCATCCACCCCGCCGGAAGAGCATTTTATCCGCTCTCCCCTTCCGGATCTTAAAACCGTTATTCTTCCCTATAACGCCTACAGCGATGAAGATGTCGAACACCGCTATATCTATGTCGAGGCGTCACGAGGGTGTCCGTTCGAATGTGAGTTTTGCCTCTCCTCGATTGATGAAAAGGTACGCAATTTTCCCTTGGATCAACTCCTCGAAGAGTTTGAAACACTGTGGCAGCGGGGTGCACGAAGTTTTAAATTTATCGACCGTACGTTTAATCTCAACATGACCTTTGCCAACCGTATTCTTGATTTTTTCCTCTCTAAAGAGCCGCCCTACTTTGCCCATTTTGAAGTCATACCCGATCATTTTCCCGATGTTCTTAAAGCCAAGATCGCCCTCTTTCCTGCAGGATCGCTGCAGCTGGAAATCGGTATCCAAACGCTCGATCCGATCATTGCAAAGGGGATCAATCGCCCTCTGAAACTCGAAAAGATTTATGAAAACTTGCGATTTTTAGAAAATGAGACGCGCGCACACATGCATCTCGATCTTATCGTCGGACTCCCCGGTGAGAGTATCGAAGGGTTTGGGCGCAATCTCGACAAACTCGTCTCTCTGACCCATAGCGAAATCCAGATCGGTATTCTCAAAAATCTCTCCGGAACCACCCTCTCCCGCCACGACCGGGAACACGGGATGATCTATAGCGATACTCCCCCTTATGACATCCTGCAAAACAATCTGCTCAGTTTTGTTCAGATTCAGAAGATGAAGCGGTTTGCAAGGTTTTGGGATATTTTTTACAATAGCGGGAACTTTAAGACAACCGTCAATCTCCTCTGGGATGAGGGAAAAGTATTCGACGGCTTTTACAGCTTCAGCGAATGGATTTATACCCAGACCCTCTCAACCTGGAAAATTTCACTCGACCGCCAAATTGTGCTGATATACGACTACCTTTTAACACGGCATGATGTTCAAAAAGTAGAAGCGGCACTGATGGAAGATATGGCTGATCGTCCGGCTAAGACAATCCCGTTTTTCCTCAGACAAAAAAGCCCGGCTGCCCAAAAATCCGCCGACAATGCCGTAACCCCGAAACGTCAGGCTAAACGGACGTAGCCTCTCTCTTAAAACATTCATCTAATCATGATGCATTAATCCTTTAGTAATAATATTTAGCTATAAATAGTGATAAATAATCACTCAAAGGATACCTATGATAAAACTCATCTTAGCAGGACTTCTGGTTGCAAGCACTGCATTTGCCGAATGTACCTATTATTCCGAAAATGCAAAAGTAACATGGAAGGCTTTCAAAACTTATGAAAAAATCGGGGTCGGAGGTTCATTCAACCATGTCGTATTCTCGCCGAGATCCGCAAAAACATCCGAAGAATTCTTGGTGGGAAGCCATATCACGATCGATACGGCAACCGTTAATTCCGGAAATGCCGGACGTGATGCCACTCTCGTTGCCTCTTTTTTCAAAACTCAAAATGTCACCTCCATTACCGCAAAAATAATCTCTGCCAAAAATTCAAAAGCTCAGGTTGAAATTACGATGAACGGTGTGACCAAAGCGGTACCGATGAGTTATACGATTCAAGAAGGGAAAATCCAGGGAAAAGGGGTGATTGATCTTAGCGACTTTGCAATGCTCGAGTCTCTTCAATCCATCAATAAAACCTGTTTCGATCTCCATGCCGGCAAAACCTGGCAGGATGTAGAAATCGGATTTGAAATCCCGATCGCCAATAACTGCTACTAAGTGTCTCCAGCCGATGTAAAAAAGGAAGTGTTAAAAGTGCCTGAGGGTGACGAGTCCTCAGGCGAAAAGCTTAACATAAGAAGAATGGAATAGGGCCAAAAGGCCCTAGAAGGAGAAATTCAAATCCAAGAGGGGATTAGAATTTCAAAGAAGCGATAAGACGGAGAGTTTCGTTATCACGTCCATTGTAAATTGAGCCTGCTGCACCAATTACACCGGCAGCATCCGTATCATTGTTCAGTTCAGTATAGATTGCAGTTAATCCCAATGGTCCAACTTTTCCGCTTGCAGAAACATCCCATGCTGAAATATCACGATTTGCAGCTCCTACATCACTCGCATCACAATAACTTGCAGCCAATTTCACACCTGGAATCAGTCCGGTAGAAGCGCCGATTTTAAATGCTTCTGCACCGGGACGAGTTACAATACCATCCATATAGATTGAACCGTCACCGGTATAGATTTTCGTTTTATCGCCCGTAGATACGTTTGCAAAACTAAGCACACCATCTTTATCTGCATCTGAATATGCAGCATAAAGATTAACACCGGCAACATCAACAGAAGCTTTTACAGCCCAAATTGAAGAATCTTTATACTCAGGGTTATCAGCTAATTTCGGATCCATATTGGCGTATTGAACACCAAGATTTACCATACCCATTACTTTAGAGTCCGCTTGCAACCAGTATGCATCAGCTACATCTACAACATTGTAATACCAACCTTGAACAGTTGTATTTGGGATAGATTTATTGATTGCACCGGCTGCATAAGCGCCACTTAAACCGAACGTTGTATAGGTTCTCAAATGTCCGGTATAACCACCACCTGTCGTATCACCGTTGTGCTTTCCTACCCATGCGCCAACCAATGTTGTATCCGGAAGATCATTGTTCAATACAACTGCAGCATCAAATGTATTTTTGATCAAATTCCATTTTTCAGTAAATGCCAATGGAGTATCAAGCTCCATACGCCCTACTTTTACCGTTGTCTTACCCAATGTAGACGCCATCCAAAGTTGAGACATAGATCCTGCATCATTCGCATAGGTTGCATCCGTACCGACACTTCCGCCTTGCATTACATTGCTTACAAGGTTATTTTCCAATCCGAGCGTGGTGAAACCTTGTACTTCGGCACCGGCACTCACACCGCTTGTCAAATCCGCAGTTGCACCCAATGTAAATGACAAACCGCCTGATGCAGCTCCGCCGTATGAAGCACCTGGTAAATAATCACCTACGGTACCTTGTTCAAACAAACCAGTTTTTTTACCAGCTGCAGCTTCAGCCGCAGTCATTTCCCAATCTGCAGTTTGGTAAATCAATTTTGCTTGACCGTCTACTTTTACGTTATCGATAGCAAATGCGCTTGTTCCGAGAGCCATTACAGCAACTAAACTAAGTTTTCCTAATTTCATTCATTCTCCTCCGACGAAAACGTTTGCGAATAAGTTTTACTTATCACAAATCATGCGGCAATCATAACAATTACTTCTTAAATATTTCTTGATTTATATTCTTTTTCCTTATAATTGGACAAATTTGTCAAACTGCGAGATAACATTGTGATAAAGTGGATAATTTCTAATCTTATTGCACTTCTAAAGTATGTCAACAATATAAATTAGAACACGGCTATTTCAATCATTTGTGTTAAAAAAGAGATTATTTGAATTAAATGAAGACTCTCCGGATTGGACCCGGAGATAAGAATAGTAAGACGCTTACCAGTTACGAATACGGATATGGCAAGAGGTACACTGTTTGAGCAGCTGGGTGTAATCATCCAATGCATTGTCCATGCGCCCTGCTTCAATCGAAGTAATCATGTCATCCGAATACATATGAAGCATTTGCGCCGTTTTTTGGGCAAATTTATACGCATAAACCTGATCTTTCGGCAAAATCGATTTGACCTCTTCACTCTCTAGGGATTTTAACGTCCCCTGAAGCTTTTTTACTCCCGCCTTCATCTCATCGGTTGAACTGTACAGACCTCCGCGCTGGATTTGCTCCATCGCATCCATCATGGTACGCATATCCTTCATCAGTTCCAAACGGGGATCTTTATTCTCAGCTGCACACAAAGATCCAGCCAGCATTGTTCCGAGCACTAAAGCAACTAATGTTTTTTTCATCCATGTCCCCTTTTAGTATTGAATAATTTCTTTGGAATATTCGGTGAGCTTAACGGTTTTTGCCGAAATAGAAACCAGTTTTTTTGCCTCAGCCGTTCCGCCGTAAAACTCTTTTAACTCCGGACGGAAACTTTTGAAATAGTCTTGAAATTTATCCGCACCTAAGATACCGACTGCCCATAACGTATCATCTGCCGCATGTTCAAGGACAACTGCATTAAGCGGCTGTGTAGCCGCGCCCCCTAATACTTTTGCACCTGCACCGGCATCAAACGCAGAAAGATGCGAAGAACACACGATGATTCCGCTCGTATCATACGCCATTGTTTTTTTAGCCGTCGGTACATAAGTGATAAAGCTGTCACTTGGAGTCGGATGGGTCATCTGATGGGTACAGATTGCCACATACGCTACAATCGTACGATCTTTGCCGACACCGCTTTTCCACACGTATTTTTCTCCATTCTCTGACATCAACTCTACATCATTGGACGTTGGTTTAGGCAAGTTAATCAACATACAGGGAGTTGAAGCATGAGGGTAGTTGAAAATATAGGTGACCTCTTTTGCCAGCGCCGATGCTTTGATCGGTTTTCCTGCCGCATCAACCAGCTGAACTTTGTCGTACGTTTTGTATAACATACCATCGGCTGCATACAAATTACCCCGAATGATCGAAGGGCTGACAGCTACTACCGTTGCACTTGCGGCAACCACTTTTAAAAAATTTCTTCTATCCATAATATTTTCCGTGTGAATAATTTTGAGGAGTTAGTTTAGCAGAATTATCTTTTACTCTCCGAGCGGAGAGTAATATAACTTGTTTTAGTTAAACAAGTCGCGCATTGCACCTTTATACCAGTCATGAGTTGCTTTCGCAAGACCGGATGAGCGGAATTTATTATTCGCTTCATCCCCTTTTGGAACGCTGCCTTTTGATCCGATAACCGGTCCGGCAACCATAAATTCATGATTAACCATGATCGCTTCTTCCGGATTTCCGTTGACCATAGAGTAACAGACGTTCGCACTTTTGTACGGAAGTGACGATGCAACACTGTATGATTTACCGTGCAATACGTGAGCAATCTCTTTTGCACACTCTTTTCCTGACCAAATCGCTGTTTGTCCGCTTGGAGGAATTGCATGTCCGACTACGTCACCGACCGCATAAACAGCTGCATCGGTTGCTGTTTGGAATGAAACCGGTTTCTCTGCACTGGTAGCCATTTTAACTTTTTTGAATCCATCCGGAGTTGTCGCAACACCTGCCATCTCGACGACCGGATTAGACATATTATGCGGGATAAGGTTCAATACACCGTATTTAGCCGTATGGGTAGTTTTTACCCCTTCGACATCATCTTTATCTTTGAATACCGTTTGAACGTAAGTGATCTCTTTTTTATCAAAATCGACATCGGTAATTTTACAATTGTCACGATGTTCAACAGCACCATTGTTAACATCAGCCCACGCTTCTTTAAACGCAGCCCCTTTTGCAATGGAAGCCGTTTCATTCAGAATAATCACTTTACCGCTCAAACCTTCGTTTTTCATGTGGTTCGCAATCATACTTGCACGCTCGAAAGGTGCCGGAGGACAGCGGAATTTTCCTGCCGGAACAGTGATAACGACATCACCCTCATCCATATTTTTTACCAGACGATCCAATGCAACGTGTTCACCGCCAGGGATCAATGCACCCGGAGCAACGCGGCGTGCTTTTGCAATTTTGGCATCCGACCATGTCGGGAATTGCCCTTTATAGTTATATTCAATTCCTGGAGCAAGAACAAGGATATCATATCCGACACCGCCTTTAGACGTGTGAACCACTTTTGCTTCACGGTCGATGCCGGTAACGACCGCCGTCAACATTCCGTATCCGTTTTTCTCAATTGCTTGTGAATAATCGTGTGTCAACGTACTAAGACTTACCCCTTTCAAGCCTCCAAGATTAGCGTTAGAAAACGGGCATGACATAAAACTATCGTTCTTCTCAATAATAGCAACATCAAAACTTGGGTCGATTTTTTTCAACTCTTTTGCAACCGTCAAGCCGCCCCAACCGCCACCGATAATTACAACTTGATGCTTACCAAGCATTTTTCCCGAAGCATTTTTTGCACTCGGAGTTGCACCTGTGGCCGCTGTACATCCGGTTACGGCTGCTGCCGCTACACTTAGTCCGGCGAATTTAAATAAGTCGCGTCTTGAAATGTTCATAATGAGTTCTCCTTCATCTTTCAAGTATAAGATTTTTGTATCGGTCGGCAGTGTATCAGCGTCAACCTTAAGCATTTTTAAATATAATTTTAATTTATCTTATCAAAAGTATTACCCACCATTTTATCTCACATAATTATCACACAATTTCCTCAAAATCATCGATAAATGGCTCTTTTATCACAAATTTGACAAAAAAAATTTCTCTATTGCAGATTAAAAATTGTCTTTTCGTGTGATACAAATGTGATGATTTAAACGATGTCACCTTAAAGTACAAAATGGTATGATTAACTAAATAATTTGGAGTGGGAGGATAAAAGTATGCATATTAACAATTGCCAGAGCTTAGAAGAGGTACGTCAGTATATTGATCAACTCGACGATCAAATCGTTGAACTTATCGCTGCCCGAAACGGCTATGTCAAACAAGCGGCCAATTTCAAACACTCGATCGAAGAGATAAAAGCAAATGAGCGAATGGAAGCGGTTATGGATCGTGTACGCTCTAAAGCCATGGAATTCGGCGTATCTCCGAATCTTTTAACCAAACTCTATAAAATCATGATTGATGAGATGGTCGAAGCGGAGATTTCAGAATTTCAGAATGCCAAATCCTTATAAGGAGGAATCCTCCTATGAATTTTTTGGATTTTGAAGACCCCTATATACTCTTATATTTTGTACCGTTTATTTTTGGCATCGTTTATATTTTGGTCAGTTTTTTTGGAGAGCGGGGAGAATAGTCGGGTCTCTCCCATTCGACTTAAAATCGGGTCTCTTCTCCTCGGCAATACGCCATAACCACTTTTCCCTGCAGCGTTTCATTTTTATAAAGACTGTGATGATGGGGTACTTCCGTCGTCTGGGCCGGATCAAAAAGAATAAAATCTATACCGGATCCTACCCTGATTTCACCTGTACTTATCCCGATTTGCCCACCCGGAGCACGGGAAGCGACATCCACCAATTTTGGCATAGTGATGACATTCGTCGAAATCAAATAGGTATACAATAACGGCAAATACTCGGCGATAGACGTTGTCCCCACATGAGCATCATAGAATGTGATATCTTTATGGATATCAGAGTTTGGCTGGTGCAGCGATGTCAGAGAATGGATATCCCCACGGATCAGTGCATCGATAAGTGCACACCGTTTCGACTCATTCACCAGCGGCGGATTGATTTTAGCGTCAGTATCAAATCCTACGCATGCCGAATCATTTTTAAAAAGATGATGAATCGCAACTTCGCATTCTACCTCCACTCCCGCTTTGCGTGCTTCAGCGATCAACGCGATGGATCGAGGTTCGGTAACGCTCTTAAAGACGATCTTAATCCCGAAATAGCGTGCGATTTCTATCATCGAAGCAATATGGACAACTTCTGAGAGCGGTGATATTCCCGGCAATCCAAGCTGTGACGCTATTGCGCCGTCAGCCATTACGCCGCTTTCAATAAAGCTTTTCTCTTCTGCTTTATAGAACAATGCTTTATTCGCCATCTTTAGATACTGTGCGATTCGGCTGATCAGATTGTAATCGGCAAGGGTCGACGTATGGACTGCACGAGAGCCTTTTTTCAGCATAATCGCGATATTGCTGAGTGCCCCCGATTCATTCAATGCACTCACAGTACTCTCAATCGTTGCACCATGCGGCAAAAAACGATGTTGTTGAACAAACTCCAGCGTAATTTCATTATCGATGCGAGGGGTAGAATCGCTTGCTAAAATTGCAGTCGTTACACCACCGCTGAGCGCACGATGAGAGAGTTTTTCAAGATTCGTCCGATTCAGCTGGGAATCTTTTAGCCGTACATTCGTATCCACAAGGCCGGGAATCAAATAACACCCATCTGCCGCCATGATCTCATCGCCCGTAAGATTTTCACCGATCTGGGTAATCATCCCCTCATCGATCCGAACATCTAAACGTCGTTCCCCGTTGATATCACAGATAATTGCGCCCGATATGATCATAATCGCTCCCGTTAGGTATAATTACGCAATTTTAGTCTATCAAACGTTAAAGGTACCTCTAACAGGAAAGGAAACTATGATCAAAATCATCTTTTTTTTAATTCCGTTAGCCCTTTTTTCTGCACCGGATTTATATAAAGAAGGGAAAAAACTCTATTTTTCCAAAGGGTGCAGCGGATGCCACGGCGTCTCAGCCACCGGATCGAACCAATATCCCTCGTTAGCCTACCGTAGAAAGCCGTTTTTGGTCCATAGGCTCAAAGGGTTCCGTGACAAAAAGGTCAGCTCACAGCTCTCCGAGCTGATGATTCCGTTCGCGCTTTCCCTCAAAGACAGAGAGATCGATGCGCTCACGACATTTTTAAGCGAATTTCACGAGAGTGGAAGTACGTATAAAAGTGATTACGATACAAAAGGAGACGGCGGTTCATGAAACTTCTGGTCAGCGCACTTGAGCACTCTGCCAATATCCATTTATCTTATTTAGCCAAAGAGCTGGGAGATGACGTAACATTAACTGGAATTTTTGACCGTTCATTGGGAGAGAGTATCGTTGATCTGCGCTCCACATCGGTGATGGGATTTGTCGATGCCATCAAGAAACTCCCTTTCTTCTTTCGTCTGAAAGACCAAATGGTGGAACTTGCAGCGTCAGCCGATAAAGTATTGCTGATCGACTCCTCCGGATTCAACCTCCCTCTGGCCAAAGCAATCCGTAAACGCTATCCCGAAAAAGAGATTATCTATTATATTCTTCCCCAGGCATGGGCATGGAAGAAAAAACGTATTCCGGTACTCGAAAAAACCATTACGAAACTCTGTTCGATCCTGCCGTTTGAGCCCTCCTATTATTCTCCCGATGCCCCTATCGAATATGTCGGGCATCCGCTGCTCGATGAGATCACAATCCGCAAAACCGATTTAACCTCGACCGGAAAAATCACCTTTATGCCCGGAAGCCGTCCGGGAGAGATAAAACGGCTCATGCCGATTTTCCGAGAACTGCGTCCACTGCTCGATACCCGCGCACTTATCGTAATCCCGCCCCATTTCACCACCGAACAAATAGCGGAACTTTACGGCGATATCTCTACCTTTGAAATTACCCATGAAGCACATAAGGCGCTTGCTGAATCAGATTTTGCCTTTATCTGCAGCGGTACGGCAACCTTAGAAGCGGCTCTTATCGGAACACCGTTTATCCTCACCTATATTGCCAAGTCATTGGATTATACGATTGCCAAAGCACTCGTCAAACTCGATTACGTAGGGCTGGGAAACATTCTGTTTTCTCATGCCTACGGCCGATCTCTCCATCCTGAGTTACTCCAAAACGAAGTGTATGCTCAAAATCTGTATAATGCTTATAAAGAAATGGACAAAACCGCTTTTTTTAACGACGCCGGACGTCTGCGTGAGCTATTGGGCCATGGCAGTGCGGCGCGTGTAAGTACAATTATCAAGGAATATAATGCTTAGAATTTTTTCATGGGTCAAATCTGCTGTTCGCCGTTTCACGGATGAGAAGATTATCCCTTATACTTTTAGCCTGAGTGACGATCCGATGCTTTTTCGTGATCTTCTGCAAACCAACAAAATGTATCAAGACGGATTAAAGCTGGAAGGGAAAATTCCGGGGTTTCGGATGAGTATCGGCAGAAGCTATCTCGTATTTATCGCGTTGTGGCATATCATTTTGCTTCCGGCTGCAGCCGTATTCCATAAAATGCTAGAAAAAATAGACTGCCATCTATTGATTATTATGTCGATTCTCTTTACCGGAATGTTTTTCGCGACCTATGCCATTTTTAAAGAGTATCTCATCGATACCGTAGCCCTGCGTATTATTCGAAAAGCATGGGAAAATCACTTTCCCCACTTTGATTATGGTTTGCATGCCAGAGAGGTATCCAAAATCTATGCCGAGGCATTGGAAAAAGAGATTCCGCATAAAAATCTGCAGCTTTATATTTTAGACCGGCTTGTCACGACAAACAAATAATTTATTTGTTTGTCCAGCGTCTACTTTTTATTTTTCCCCAAAACTCCCATAAAAGTCGGGATATTTGCCGCACCGTCATAGCGGCCGATTTTCTTTCCGGATGCATTCAGAAAATGAAAAGTCGGAGTACCGATATACCCCAGTCCATCCGGAATAAAATCGTTGTGGATATCAATATGTACCGGAACAAACGATTTTTCAACTTCGCTTACGATCATTTTTTCTTCGAAAACGACATCCGTCATATATTCACACGCCGGACAATCTTCTTTCGATAACATGACCATCACATTTTTTTTCTCTTTTTTGGCTTTGGCCAATGCCGCATCGTACGACGGTGCCCAGTTAAGTTCTGCGAATGCGCATGATGCCATAATAGACAATGCTAAAATAATTTTCCCCATTATAAAGCTCCTAAATGATTGATGAATTCCTGCGGTTCTTTAAAGCCGACGATGTCGGCACTTTTTTGACGTGTTCCCGTTTCATCAAAAAATAAAATGGCGGGAGGGCCGAAGATACCGAATTTGGAACTGATTGCTTTGGCCGCATCGTCATTGGCCGTCAAATCAACCTGGACAAGAACATACTCATCCATTGCTGTTTTCACCGTTTCGTTACTAAAGGTCTTGGACTCAAACTCTTTGCAGGCAGTACACCAGTCAGCATAAAAATCGACCAAAACTTTTTTCCCTTTGTTCTCCGCCAAAATCGCATCCAATTCTTCAAGGGAGGTAATTTTCACAAATTGTTTATGCGTCTCTTGCGTTACTGCAACTCCCCCTTTGGCAGGCAAAAACGGGTCAAGGGGATGAAGCGCATTGGTTGCACCGGCCATACCGCCCAAAAGCAATGACATACCATAGAGTAAAATGATGATCCCGAGCGCTTTTTTATTGGCTCTATGACATCGGATACAGCGTCCCCGAATCTGTTCCAAAGCGCCGATATTGATAGCGACGAATACGGCCAGTGCCCCCCAAAGCATCATGGAGATGTTTTCATCGAGAATACGGCTGATCATCCAAATCGAAATACCAATCAGCATTACCCCGAAAATCGATTTAATATTGTCCATCCAAACACCGGGGCGAGGCATAAACTTCCCGGCACTGGTTCCGATCGCAATCAGAGGAATTCCCATACCGATACTCAGTGAAAAGAGCGCTACCCCGCCAAGGAATGCGTCTCCGGTTTGACCGATATAGATCAAAGCACCCGCTAAAGGTGCGGCAACACACGGTCCGACGATCAAGGCCGATAAAAAGCCCATAATCGCGATACCGATGACTCCGCTTTGTGATCCGCTGATTTTGGTAATTTTAGACTGGATTGCATTAGGAATCTGAAGCTCGAACAGATCGAACATCGACATCGCCAAAACTACGAAAATCAAAGCAAACAGGGTAATAATCCATGGAGTCTGAAATGCTGCCTGCAAATTTGCACCGAACAGTCCCGCTAAAATACCGGCGATAGTATAGGCAACCGCCATAGAGAGAACATACACGACCGAAAGCCAGAATGCCCGTTTCGTCCCCAGTCCTGTCCCCTGAGCCATAATGACCGAAGAGATGATCGGAATCATCGGAAATACGCACGGCGTTAATGCCAGCAGCAATCCAAATCCAAAAAAGCTAAAAATAATAAACCAGATACTCCCGCC
>NZ_JBASYM010000039.1:0-21642 GCF_049277495.1 Sulfuricurvum sp.
AGCGGATTAAAATTCTACTGGAACATTTCAACAAAGGAGATTGTGTGCCAACAATCAACCAACTTATTCGTAAAGAGCGACAAGCGGTAGTGAAAAAATCAAAATCACCCGCTTTGGTGTCATGCCCACAACGTCGTGGTGTATGTACTCGTGTATATACTACAACCCCTAAAAAACCGAACTCGGCGCTTCGTAAAGTTGCTAAAGTTCGTTTGACTTCAGGGTTTGAAGTTATTAGTTATATCGGTGGTGAGGGTCACAACTTGCAAGAGCACTCTATCGTTCTTGTTCGTGGTGGTCGTGTAAAAGACTTACCAGGGGTTAAATACCATATCGTACGTGGTGCTCTTGATACTGCGGGTGTTAAAGACCGTAAAGTATCTCGTTCTAAATACGGAACGAAAAAAGCTAAGGTTAAAAAATAATCATTTAACCTGACAAGACTCGGTTTATGATGACCGTTTTTTGAGTAAATGAAACAAACATTGAAGGAAACATTATGAGAAGAAGAAAAGCGCCCGTTCGCGAAATTATGCCTGACCCTGTTCACAACAGTAAAATTTTGACAAAGTTCATCAACAAAATTATGTGGGACGGTAAAAAAAGTACTGCAGAAAAAATTATGTATGGTGCTTTGGATATCATGGGTTCACGTGGTGAAAAAACCGGTATCGAAGTGTTCAACGCTGCGATCGAAAATATCAAACCGGTAATCGAAGTAAAAAGCCGCCGTGTGGGTGGAGCGACCTACCAAGTTCCAGTAGAAGTTCGTCCTGTACGCCAACTTTCACTTGCAATCCGCTGGTTAACCGATGCGGCACGCAAACGTAACGAGCGTACGATGGCAGAGCGTTTGGCAAATGAATTATCAGATGCAGCAAACGACAAAGGTACAGCATTCAAACGTAAAGAAGATACTTACAAAATGGCTGAAGCGAATAAAGCGTTCGCTCACTATCGCTGGTAAGATATTCGTAACCTTTTGATAGCCTTTTTAGGCTATCTTTCCCCACATTCAAAAACTCTTTAAGGGCTATTATCATGGCAAGATCCCATAAATTAGAAGACGTTAGAAACATCGGTATCGCGGCACACATTGACGCGGGTAAAACGACAACAACTGAGCGTATCCTATTCTACACCGGTGTATCACACAAAATCGGTGAAGTACATGAAGGTGCTGCAACCATGGACTGGATGGAGCAAGAGCAAGAGCGTGGTATCACGATTACTTCTGCTGCGACAACATGTGAATGGCAAGGCAAACAAATCAACATCATCGACACTCCGGGCCACGTTGACTTCACCATTGAAGTTGAGCGTTCTATGCGTGTACTTGATGGTGCTGTAGCCGTATTCTGTGCAGTTGGCGGTGTTCAACCTCAGTCAGAAACTGTATGGCGTCAAGCAAACCGTTATGGCGTACCACGTATGGTTTTCGTTAATAAAATGGACCGTACCGGTGCCGATTTTTATAACGTTGAAGAACAAATCCGTGCACGTCTAAAAGCTAATCCGATCGCTATACAGTTGCCAATTGGTGCTGAAGACGGTTTCAAAGGGATTGTTGACCTCGTTAAGATGAAAGCTATCCTTTGGGATGAAGATGCTGCTATGGGTTCAAGCTACCATGAAGAAGAAATTCCTGCTGATATGGTAGAACTTTCCAATAAATACCGTGCACAAATGATGGAAGCGGCGGCTGAGGGCGACGATACTTTGATGGAGAAATTCTTCGAAGAGGGCGAACTTAGTAACGAAGAAATCATGCGCGGGATTAAAGCGGGTTGTTTGAAGATGGAAATCATCCCTATGACTTGTGGTACAGCGTTTAAAAACAAAGGTGTCCAGACTCTTCTTGATGCTGTTGTTGATTATCTTCCGTCTCCACTTGAAGTTGCTGCGATTACAGGAACAAAAGAAGACGATGAAGAGGTTGAAGTAGCAGTTGAATCACGTGATGATGCTCCATTCGCCGGTCTTGCATTTAAAATCATGACGGATCCGTTCGTAGGTCAATTGACATTCGTACGTGTTTACCGTGGTGTTCTTGAATCTGGTACGTATGCTTACAATACCATCAAAGGTAAAAAAGAGCGTATCGGACGTATCGTTAAAATGCACGCAAACAAACGTGAAGAGATTAAATCCCTTTACGCTGGTGAAATTGGTGCAGTTGTCGGTCTTAAAGATACAACAACAGGGGATACCTTATGTTCAGAAGACGATCGCCTAATTTTGGAGCGTATGCACTTCCCTGAACCGGTTATCTCGGTTGCGGTTGAGCCTAAAACGAAACCTGACCAAGAAAAAATGGGTATTGCTCTTGCAAAACTCGCTGCGGAAGATCCGTCTTTCCGTGTTCACACTGACGAAGAGACAGGACAAACAATCATCAGCGGTATGGGTGAGCTTCACCTTGAGATCCTTGTTGACCGTATGTTCCGTGAGTTCAAAGTTGAAGCGGAAGTCGGTGCTCCTCAGGTTGCATACCGTGAGTCAATCCGTTCGGAAGTAACGCAAGAGTACAAATACGCGAAGCAATCAGGTGGACGTGGACAATTCGGTCACGTATATCTTCGTATTAAGCCGGGCGTACCTGGAACTGGTTATATCTTCCACAACGAAATCAAAGGTGGGGTTATTCCAAAAGAATACGTTCCTGCCGTTGAAAAAGGGTGTAAAGAAGCAATGCAAAAAGGTGTTCTCGCGGGTTATCCGATCGAAGATATCGAAGTTGCATTGTATGACGGATCATACCATGAGGTCGACTCGAATGAAATGGCGTTTAAACTCGCTGCTTCAATGGGATTCAAAGAGGGTGCTCGTAAAGCAAACCCTGCAATCCTTGAGCCGATGATGAAAGTCGAAGTTGAAGTTCCTGAGAACTTCATGGGTGACGTTATCGGTGACCTTAACCGTCGCCGTGGACAAGTTAACAACATGGGTGACCGTTCTGGTAACAAAATTGTTGATGCGTTCGTACCGTTGTCTGAAATGTTCGGTTACTCAACTGACCTTCGTTCAGCAACACAAGGACGTGCAAGTTATTCTATGGAATTCGATCACTATGAAGAAGTTCCTCGTAACGTTGCCGAAGAGATTATCAAAAAGCGTAACAGCTAAGTTAACTCTCCAGATGCCCTCGGGCATCTCCCTTTCTTTTTACTCTTGGACACTCCAGCTACTCTCAACAATCAGTTCATCGCCACTAAAAATTTTCCCGTGAAATATATCTCCGACTTGATAGGTATTGACCCCTTTTGGCGTTCCGCTCATAATGATGTCACCATCCTCTAACGTCATAAAACTTTGTATCTCTTTGATCATTTCCTGAGGCTTGTAGATCATAAGTTCATAGGTCGCTTCCTGAATAAGGTGCGTGTTAATATGAAGTGTCATTCGGAGCGATTCGAGTGGTCCCTCAAACGGCACAAATTGACCCAATACGGCAGACCCGTCAAATGCTTTGGCCCGTTCCCATGGGAGCCCTTTGGATTTGAGATGATTTTGAAGTTCCGCTTTGGTGAGATCCAGCCCGAATCCTACTCCGGCAATCTCCCCTTGTATGATCAGAAAACAGATCTCCCCTTCAAAGCGGGTGTCCGGGGTTATAAAACGGAGAGTGTCCGTGATGGCAGAGTTGGGCTTGTTGAATACGACCATGGATGAGGGAATCTCATTATTCAGTTCATGGATATGTTCGACATAATTGCGTCCGATACAGACGACTTTGGAAGGGCAAGGCAGAGAAGAATTATAGTTAACGGTATTCATGTTAATCCCAGATTAATATTTTACAATAAGGTTCACGGTATGATAACGTATAAAAAAGGAGTTCACATGCATCGTCAATTTTCATCTTCATTCCGGATTTGGCATTGGTTACAGGCTATTGCCATGTTTGGGCTATTCATCACCGTCGTATTGCGTGAGAGTGTCATGCACAAATCACAGATCGGTACAATTGTTCAAACAAAACTTGCCGAAATCGGTACCGTCATAACGGATGAGCAGGCGGTTTTGATCGGTAAAGCAGTCCGAAGTCCTATGTGGGATTGGCATATTTATCTGGGAATCACTGTTGCGATACTGTTGGTATGGAGGATCGTTATGGTTATGAAGAACGGATTCGGATTTGATGCAAATCCAAAAATGCAGAAGGTCTATACCCTTTATAAGGCGGTATATCTGCTTTTGGCGATCATGTCTCTCAGCGGTCTTACTCTCTACTGGAAGCTTGCAGGCTCAGCGAAGGATGCGGTAGAGACAGTTCATATGTATCTTGGTTGGAGCCTGTTTGCTTTTATGGCGGTTCATATCATCGGCGTTGTTCTTGCTGAAAAAAATGATCAAGACGGACTCGTCTCGCGGATGATCAACGGGCGGGAATAAAATTATGTCCAAATAGCGTGTTCATCTTCTTCGGGTCTTCCCTGGAGTTTGAATGAGGGCTGATAAGCAGCCTTGTAGGAAAGACTTTGGCACTCTTCGACATAATATCCCAGATAGATCCATTTGAGGCCTAATCGCTGTGCAAGAGCAATTTGCTCAAGCAGGGTATAGCGTCCGAGTGACTGGGATGCATACTCCGGATCATAATAGCAATAGAGCGAACTGATCCCTTCGTTCAGAATATCGACCAAGTCTACGGCGATCAGTTTATTCTGATCAAAATAGAGAATTTCATAGCCGAACTCGCCATGTCCCTGAACAAAGGATGCGTAATAGTTCTTAGGATCTGTTTTGGGTGCATCCCAGTTGCGTGTATCATGTTTGTAGCGATGATAGCTGTCAAAAAGGCTAAGATGATCATACGTGAGGGTAGGATGGCGAACAATGGTTGTAAGATGGCTGTTTTTTCGGAAGATTCGTCGTTCGGATTTGCTGAAATGATAGTTTACAACATCGATCTTAAGACTTTCACAAGCGCGGCATTCTGAGCAAATGGGACGAAAGTACATTGACCCGAACCGTCTCCATCCCCGTAAAATAAGCGCTTCGCACTCGGATGTCGTGCACTCTTGAATGATTTTATAGTGGATGCTTTGGGAATTTCCGCTGATATAGGCACAAGGTTCGTGCAGGGCGCACTCTTTAATTACATTCATAAGAGGGATTTTTCCATAAGTTCCGTAAAATAATGCTGTAATGGGAGAATGATATGAAAATACAAGAATGGATACATAAGCATCAGCGCCGTCTGTCACTTAGCGCAGGGGGCGTGTTGATCCTTATAGCTTTAGGAATGTTGTTTTGGGATAATAGAGGAACACCTGTCGTGAGTGAAGAGGAAGCATATACTCAAAAAGTGGAGGCAATGGAAGCGCGTATGAGCGGCGGTGCCGTCACGCCTCAACAACCCGCAGAGAGTCCTATCATGAAAGCGTATAAAGAGAAACAGGCAGAACATTTACGCTATACGCTGATTTTTGTTGTTTTGGCGGGAATCGGATTTTTGGTGTATGGATTGATTACGAAAAAGAAAGAAGAATAAAACTTATTCTTCTTCTTTTCGGCTGAGGGAGATAAGAACCCCTTCGACCAATTCGTCAATATCACCATCTAGAATATTGCTGATATTGGAGTACGGAATCCCTGAGCGGGTGTCTTTGACTTGCTGATACGGTGCGAGGACGTAAGAACGGATTTGATGTCCCC
The DNA here is from genome assembly GCF_049277495.1 of Sulfuricurvum sp. Taxonomy (GTDB): domain Bacteria; phylum Campylobacterota; class Campylobacteria; order Campylobacterales; family Sulfurimonadaceae; genus Sulfuricurvum. The sequence goes on from NZ_JBASYM010000039.1 coordinate 5,662, forward strand.
AGCTATTTTCACTTTTCTCGACACCGTCGATTGCCGCTTTTTGCTTATCCAATTCCATCTCATAGAGACGGGATTTAAGCATTTTAAAGGCGGTCGCTTTGTTTTTATGCTGTGAACGGTCATTTTGGCATTGAACGACAATACCGCTAGGGATATGGGTGATCCGGATGGCTGACTCGGTTTTATTGACGTGTTGTCCCCCGGCACCCGATGCACGATAGGTATCGATACGGATGTCGCGGTCTTCGATCTCGATTTCGATATCATCGTCCAGTTCAGGAGAGACCATAACCGAGGTAAAACTGGTATGCCGTTTGGCTGCAGAATCATAAGGGCTGATGCGGACAAGACGATGGATACCGTTTTCATTTTTGAGGTAGCCGTAGACATTGACCCCTTTGATAAGGATTGCGGCATCTTTAATTCCTGCCTCTTCCCCTGACTGGTAATCGAGCATTTCGACGGTGAAATCGTGCCGCTCTGCCCATCGGGTGTACATACGCAACAGCATGGAAGCCCAGTCTTGGGATTCGGTTCCCCCCGCACCCGGGTGAATGGTGACGATCGCATTATGACTGTCGTGTTCGCCGGAGAGGAGTACCTCGACCTCCATCAATTTGACCTGTTTTTCCAGTTCTCCCGCATCGGCGAAAAGCGATTCGATCGTCTCTTCATCCCCTTCATCTTTGGCCATTTCATATAAATCGACGGCATCGCCGAGGGTATGGAAGGTTTTGGAATATTTGGCGAGACGGCGTTCAAGCTGGGTTTTTTCCTTTTGGATGACTCCCGCGTTGGCGGCATCATTCCAAAATCCGTCAGAGTTTTCAAGTGCTTCGATTTCGCCCAGACGCTCTTTGATCTCTTTCGGTCGGACAACATCGGTAACGTTTTGCATTTTAGTCGTTAATGTTTTCAGTAATTCAGTATATTCGTAATGATCCATAAGTAGGAATACCTTCTGATATATTATAATGGCAATTATATTCTATAGAGGCTAAAACGATGATTATCGCACGCAGCGTTTCCGAACTTCGAGCAGTGCTCGATACAACAAAGGGATCGGTTGGTTTTGTTCCGACAATGGGAGCATTGCATATCGGTCATCGCACGCTGATTGAAGCGGCACGTAAAAATAATGAATATGTCGTTGTTTCGATTTTCATCAATCCTACCCAGTTCTTGCCGGGAGAGGATTTGAGTAAATATCCCCGCCGTGAAGAAGCCGATTTTAAAATCTGTGAACTGAGCGGAGTCGATATCCTTTTTTATCCCGATACGGATATGATGTATGGAAAAGATGAAGTATCGATTCTCGCCCCGGATGTTCGCGGTTATATTCTCGAAGGTGCATCGCGTCCGGGTCATTTTGACGGTGTATTGACGGTTGTAATGAAACTCTTCAACATTGTTCGTCCGACGCGAGCCTATTTTGGAAAAAAAGATGCTCAGCAGTTGGCCCTCATTACCCAGATGGCAGAGAATTTTTTTATGAATGTTGAGATCATTCCGATGGATACGGTACGAGAGAGTGACGGATTGGCTCTATCAAGCCGAAATGTCTATCTGAATACCGTTGAGCGGCAAGAGGCACTTAAGCTCTCTGCAGCCCTTAAAAAGGCTACCAAGATGGTGATGCAGGGGAATTTGGTGAGCGAGGAGATCAAGAGAGCGATGGAAGAGATCCTTACCCCGCTTGATGTGGAATATGTTGCTGTCGTAAACCGGCGGTTTGAATCGCTTGCACAGGTAGTGATCGGGGACACGATCGTATTGGTCGCGGCACGGGTCGGGACGACCCGATTAATAGATAATATGTGGATGTAAGATGAAAAAGTATCTATCGATTGGTATCGCGGCTATTTTATTAACAGGGTGCGCTCCTAAAATGGGAGAAGACATTTTGATCCAGCCGGAGGGAAATATCCGGTTGGAAAGTTCCTCAAATACAGTGATGTTAGGGGTATTGGCCCTTATTGGCGCACCGGTAGAGAGAGGAGCTATTTGTATCGGAACCGATGTTAAAGTCGTGAATAAATGGCACAGCGATATTACTTTGGTTTCTCTGAATTATACGTTGCGTGATGGAGAAGAGATCCTTGCTCAGGGTGAAGCAAAAACAGAACTGTTAAAGCCGCTGGTGATAGCGTCCGGAACTCAGAAAATCATCCCGTTGACTTTTCGTATCGAACCGGAACGATTAACGCCGGAACGCGTTCTGGGAATCGTGCAATCGAAACGGAAGCTGGTCGTTAGAGGGGATGCCGTCATTAAAGTATGGGGGATAGAAAAACACTACCCTTTTGAAAAAGAGACGACCAAGCTCGTCCAAAAATCGCTTAAAGGTGCTCTGAAGGGGTAACTTGCGTTGCCGCTGCCGCTACCGGATCGGGCAGCAGATATTTTTCTTCGACCATCAGGTCTACAATAGCTTTAAAAACCGGTACGGCAGTTATAGAGGCAAAATAGACGGTACGCGGATTGTTCACCATAATTCCGATGGTATAGTGATGTTTGCTATCATTGGCAAATCCGATAAATGAGGTGTGATAGCTGTTGCTGTATCCTCCGTTTTTGGCTATGTGTGCGGTCCCTGTTTTTCCGCCTACTTCGAGCCCCGGTGTTTTTGCGACCGTTCCTGTCCCTTCGTTGACGGTTTTAATGAGGATTTGTTTCATGCGCTCTGCCGTAGCGGGAGAGATGACCTGAATCGGACCTTGCACCTGCATCGGAATGGCACGGTCGTTGTCATCGATCAGAGAGTCGACGACCATTGGATTGATCAATTTTCCTCCGTTATTAAAAACATTAAATGCTTTGACCAGCTGCATAGCGTTGGCACGCATGCCGTAACCGTATGCGGTAATGGCTTTATAGAGGTAATTGTTGAGCTGTGTGGAGGAGGGGAGCGATCCGCGTTTTTCATACGGAAGATCGATACCGCTAAAATGGGTAAATCCAAATCGTTCAAGCCCTTCGGTAAATTCCACACCGTTGAGTTTCTGCGCCAATTGGGCAATACCGATGTTGGAGGAGTGGACAATGACGTCTTCCGCACTGATCAGATGAAAAGGGTGTTCATCAACAATCGTCTTACGTCCCATCGTATAGCGCCCGTTATGTCCATCGACCATATCGTAGGGGTTAATGAGGCCTCGATCGAGCATGAGTGAAAAAATAATCGGTTTGACGACCGATCCCGGTTCATAACTGTATTCGATGGCATTGGTATTGAGTGAAGGATAGTCCGACGTTCGAATATGGCTGGGATCAAAACGGTTTGAACTGGCTAAAGTGATGATTTTACCGGTTCTGGAATCCATAACGGTGGCAATGATTTCATCGGCTTGGAGCTGGTCTTTGATCCGATCGGTGATCGCTTCGACACGTGCTTGAAGCATGATAGGGATATTGAGCTTGACGGTGAGGCCGTTGATTTGACGTTTAAAATCGCTTTGTTTGTTGAGGATCAAATAGCCGTTGACATCACGACGCGCTTTTTGTGTTTTGTTTTGCTGGGGATTCAGCTCTTCATCAAAAAATTTCTCTAATCCTTTGATCCCGTACACGCGGGTGTACCCCTCTTCTTCAATTTTACGCGGATATCCCAATAACGGGGTGAGAAGTTTGCCATAAGGGTATATACGTGCTTCACCGCTCTCAATAATATTGAGCCCTTGCAAAATACGGTCACCGCTAGCAGTTTCATATTCGATAAATACCCCAAGGCGGCGCAGCTCAAAGCCGAGAGTTTTGAGGTACATGGCCTCTTTGGGACTGATATGGTAACTGAGGGTCACGGAGCCTTTGCGGGTATGGAGACGCTGGCGAATTTCGACCGGATCAATTCCGCTGTAAATGCTGAAAAGCTGAATAAAGAGTTCTTCTTTATTCGGATCGATATTGCGGGTATTGACGACTGCTTTATACAGTTTTTGGGTAGTGGCAATATGAAATCCGTCGGCACTGACAATAGATCCGCGCTGTGCTTTTGCCGTATCTTCGGAGAAAATAGAGGGGATATCCCGATCGTGCAGTGCGGTGTAGAACATTACCATCAAAAAGATGATAAAACCGAACATTAATACGATAAAAAGGGCAAGTATCTTTTTTGATTTATTGGAATGACGCATGATTTAAGGCTAAATCACATTTGCGTTCGGGTGATTTCTTTATAGGCATTCAACGCCTTATTCCGTACTTCAAGCATCAGTTTCATACTGATTTCAGCTTTATCGATGGCAATGGCGGCTTGATGAAGATCTTTTACCGAACCGGTTGCGATATCACTCATTGCTTTTTCGCTCTCTACTTGCATTTGATTGACATTGCCAAGGGCATTTTTGAGCTCTTGCGCAAAATCAGTACTGCTTCCCTCTGTCGGGTTGGCACTTTTATTGGCCAGTAAGTCGGCGGTGGAAAGAGATTTAATCGATTGAATATTGGCCATTACGGTCTATCCTTCATTATGCTTGTAAAATACTGATGGCACTGGAGGCCATGTTTTTTGCGCTTTCAAACGCGGCTACGTTCGCTTGATAAGATCGTGTTGCTTCTACTAAATCGGCCATTTCGATCACAGGATTAATATTTGGATAGGCAACGTATCCATTCGCATCCGCATCAGGGTGCGAAGGATCAAATTTCATTTTAGGCGCCGCATCATCGCGCGTAATTTTATCCACAACAACACTCATGATTGCCGGATTCGGTTTTAGCCCTGCCAATCCCTCTTTCAACGGATCGCTATAGCCTAGTGCAGTGGTTTCATTTTCGAGTGCTTTATTGTACATCTTGTTGAAATCAATGGCCTTAAAGACAACTTCTTGACGGCGGTAAGGTCCGCCTTCATCGGTGCGGGTAGTCTGGGCATTAGCAATATTGGAACTGATGGTGTTAACACGAACCCGCTGAGCTGAAAGTCCGTAACCACTGATATCAAAACTGTCTAAAAAAGCCATCATTTACTCCTTACGATGTTTTGCTGGAAGCGTCAATGACGCTTTTGAAGATTGCGGAATCTTTTTTCATTGCTGCCGTAAGCGCATTGAACATCGTTGAATTTTTCGCCATTTCTGACGTTTCAACATCCAAATCGACACTGTTTCCATCGTTACGGGCCATATGTCCGTCGCGGAAAAAGGTGGTCGGTTTTGCAGATGAGGTACCCTCCGATGCGCTGAGATGCGCTCCATTAGTCTGGCTCATCTGCAATGTCTGTGATTTGTCGGCGAACAGAGAGGCACTTTTTTGTTCCAGTACCTCTTCGAACCGAATATCTCTGGGACGATAGTGCGGGGTATCGGCATTGGCAATGTTTCCGGCAATCATATCTTGACGTGCAGCACGATAATCCATCGCGCTTTTCATCAATTCATGTGCCCGCGAAATATTGATTCCCACTTTTTACCCCTTCTTGCAATATTTATTACCTAAAGCAAAAAACATTCCAATCTCTTTTTATCGAACTCTTTCTCAAAGAACGATATACTTCTAGAAATTATACATTATAAGCGCAAAAATGCCTGATAAAAAATTATTTCTATTAACAACTGCACTGATTACGATAGGAATTATATGTTCGTATACCCTTTCAGCCTATACGGTTATTTTATTTGAATACAACGATTTTCATTTCGTTTTACGTGAACTGATCGTTGGGGTCATTTCCATTTTATTGATGTGGGTACTCGCGCAGCTCGATCCGGATGTTTGGCTCCACCGTCTGGGATTAACCCTCTTTTTTGGCGGGATATTTTTGATGATGGTCATGCCTTTTCTTCCTGCTTCACTGGTCAGCGAAGTGGGCGGAGCCAAACGCTGGATTAAATTGTTTGGATTTTCACTGGCACCGGTAGAATATTTCAAGATCGGTTTCGTCTATTTTTTAGCGTGGAGTTTTTCCCGCAAGCTTGGTCATCATGACAATATGGGGGTAATGGAAGAGTTTAAACGCTTTTCCCCGTACGCGGCTATTTTTATATTGGTGATGTTTTTGATCGCCTTTTTGCAAAATGATTTGGGGCAGGTTATCGTCTTGGCGCTGACGCTCGCTTTTATGCTTTTTTTCGCGGGAAGCAGTTTTCGTTTTTTCATGACACTGATAGGGGGATCGGTCTCTTTTTTCCTCTTTTTCATCATCACGTCTGAGCACCGTATTAATCGTATTTTGTCCTGGTGGGCATCGGCGCAAAGTACGATTCTGGCCTTTTTCCCTGAATCGATCGCGAAACATCTCCGGATTGACAATGCGGAGGAAGCTTATCAGATAGGACACTCGCTCAACGCTATCCATAATGGGGGGATTTTTGGTACCGGACTGGGTGGCGGTACGTTCAAACTCGGTTTTCTGAGTGAGGTTCATACCGACTTTGTCCTCGCAGGGATTGCGGAGGAATTCGGATTTATCGGTGTATTTGTGGTTACCCTTATTTTTATCATGCTGCTCCATCGTCTTTTTAAAATAGCGAATCGCTCGCACAACGATACCGCCTATTTATTCAGTCTCGGTGTCGGGTTATTGATTACGTTTGCATTTATGGTCAATGCGTACGGGATTAGCGGACTAACCCCGATCAAAGGGATCTCGGTACCTTTTTTAAGTTATGGGGGATCGGCGATGATGGCATCGGCAATCGGGATCGGAATGGTTCTGATGCTCTCGAAAAAAATTGTATACAAATCAGGTGATAAAAAATGAATATTCTGTTTACCGGCGGCGGAACCGGAGGGCATCTCGTTATTGCATTGTCATTGGCGGAGGCCGCACGAGAGAGAGGTCATCGAGTGATGTTTATCGGCTCCACGTCGGGACAAGATCGGCAGTGGTTCGGTGAGAGTACTCTGTTTGAACAGACCCATTTTTTGGACACGACCGGTGTGGTCAATAAAAAAGGGTTCGGAAAGCTGGGAGCATTATGGAAAATTCTCAAGGCTGTCATCACTTCCCGGGGAATCATCCATGAGTTTCAAGCGGATGCCGTTGTAAGTGTCGGAGGATTTTCGGCAGCTCCGGCATCATTGGCGTCATTGCTGAGTAAAGTTCCCCTCTATATCCATGAGCAAAATGCGGTTACGGGAAAATTGAACCGTCTCCTCAGACCGTATGCCCAAGGATTTTACAGCTCGTATGAAGAGGGAGAAAATCATTGCGACTATCCGGTCAACGGACGTTATTTTCAAAATGCAAGGCAGCGGAACGAGGTTAAAACGATCATTTTTTTAGGGGGATCGCAAGGGGCAAAGTTTGTTAATGATCTTGCTCTCGAAATCGCTCCGTGGCTGAATGAAAAAGGGATACATATTCTCCATCAGTGCGGGATCAAAGAAGAAGAACGGGTCAAAGCGGCGTATGCGGAGCTCTTTATTGATGCGGAGGTTTACGGTTTTACAACCCAAATCGCTTCTCTGATCGAGCGGAGCGATTTTGCTGTCAGCCGATCCGGTGCGAGTACGCTGTGGGAGTTGTGTGCGGCAGGGGTTCCGGCATTTTATATCCCGTTTCCGCATGCGGCGGCAGATCATCAGTACCATAATGCACGCTATATCATCGAGCATAATGCAGGTTGGTGCGAACGTCAGGGTGAGGGAATTGCGGATAAGCTCAAAGCGGCCATTATGAGTGATATTGCTTCCAAAAGCAAGGTTTTATCCACGTTGATTCTCCCTCATGGAGCGGCACATATCATCGAAAAAATTGAAGAGAAGTCTAAATATTTGTAATTTTATGGATAATCCAGAGCCCGAATGCGAGAATAATCGTACTCAGTATAGCAACAGTGATTGTACCGGTTTCAAGTTCCATTATTTATCCTGCGATATCGACCATCGACCACATCGGTAAAAAGATTCCGAGTGCCAATACCAGTACAAATCCGGCTATAGCAGCAATCAAAATCGGTTCGATTAAGGTAGCAACATTATCGACAATATAGTCATAGCGGCTATTATACACTTTATTCACTTTCCCGAGCATCGTTCCCAAAGATCCGCTGCTCTCGCCGGCTTTAATCATTTGCAGAATCATCCCCTCAAACTGACCGCTCTCGATGAATCCTTGAGTCAGTGAGCGTCCGTCTTCAATCGCCACGGGAATCTTTTGCAGCTCTTGTTTAATATAGCTGTTTTCAACAACCCCCATAGCAATCTCCAGTGCATCGATCATAGGAATTCCTGCGTCCGTCAGGACATTAAACAGATAGATAAAACGGCCGATCATCGCGTAATAGGTTACTTTTCCGACGATATAAATTTTAAGCAAATATTGATCGGTTTTAAGTCTTAACGCAGGGTTGCGGGCATAAGCATAGCTGAACGCTACGGACAGGATAATCGCACCCGTTAGGATATAGGGACCATGGGTGCTGATTGCATGTTCCGTCCATAAAAGGAGTTTGGTGGGGAAGGGGAGCTCCATCCCGGACTCTTCGAAAAAGGACTGAAATTGCGGAACGACAAAGGTAATAACAACGGTAAACGCAATACTCATCGCAATCAGAATAAAGAGGGGATAGCGTGTTGCTTTTTTAAGTTTCTGGCGATTGTCGAAGATTTGCTGCAAAATAGCGGAAAGCTTTCCGATGGCACTGCTGAGTGTCCCTGTCTGCTCTCCGAGTTCAAACATTGAAAGAGATAGGGTCCCCAGCTGCTGCTGAAAATTGACGACCGAGCGGCTGAGGCTCAGCCCGCTTTCGATGTCCCGTAAAACTTCGGTAAATATAGCCCGTATCATAGGATCATGCGTATCGGTGATACTCTCGGCCAGACAGAGATTGATCGGCATTCCCGCATCGAGCATTGTTGAGAGTTGATCTAAAAAAGTGATGTAGGCATCATCTTTGACCCGACGATTCTGGATCGGATTGGTAAAACGTTTTTTAAAGCGGTCAATCTTCATGGACCAGGGTTCAGAAATTTCTTTTACCTCGGTAGGAACTCCGAGGGACTGATGTCGAAAATATTTGAGTGCTTCGGCTTTGTGGGCAGCTTCCACTGTGGTAGTGAACTTTCGCTTCCCCTGTTTATAACGCACTCGGAAGAATTTCACCTACACTTCCTTGGTGACACGAAGTACTTCTTCAAGGGTTGTGATACCTCGGAGAACTTTGCTTAACCCATCCACGATCATCGGTTCGAAACCTTCATTTTCTTGGGCGTAACGGGCAATCTCATATTTTGAGGATTCATCGGCAACCATTTTAGCGATGGTCTCATTCACCATGAGGATTTCTGAAATCAAGAGCCGTCCGGAGTAGCCGGTGTTGTTACATTTCGGGCACCCTTTACCGGCATAAAATTTCGAATCTTCACTCAGCCACCGTTCTATACGGCGAAGAAGATTTTTATGAGGTTTGATCTCTGCTTTGCACTCGGTACATATTTTACGTACCAATCGTTGGGCGACGATCCCGACCAGCGAGTCGGCGATCAAATACGACTGCAATCCCATTTGCACCATCCGCCCGATGGCACTCGGAGCATCATTGGTATGCAGTGTCGAGAAAACCAAGTGTCCGGTGAGAGATGCCTGGGCTGCAGAGTTGAGGGTTTCAAAATCTCGGATCTCCCCGACGAGGATAATATCGGGATCTTGGCGCAAGAACGATTTTAAGGCTTCGAGAAAGCCGAATCCAACCCGTTCGTTGACCTGTACCTGCTGAACGAGCGGCAGCTGGTATTCGATCGGATCTTCAATGGTCAGTACTTTATTCTCAATACTTTTTACTTCATTCAAAGCAGCATAAAGGGTAGTCGTTTTACCGCTTCCGGTAGGTCCGGTAATAAGGACAATTCCAAAGGGTGCATGGATGATCTCATTGAATTTTTCTAAATTCCGACCTTCAAATCCGAGTTCGTGAAGTTTAAGAAGGATTTTCTGCTGATCCAAAATCCTCATAACGATCGACTCGCCAAAGAGTGTTGGAGTGGTAGAAAGACGAAAATCGTATTTCCCCCCCGCTACATCCAGACTGAACCGTCCGTCTTGCGCTTTACGCCGTTCAGAGATGTCAAGATTACCCAAAAGTTTGATCCGCGAAGAGAGGGCCGTGTATATATCCAGATCAAAAACAAAGGTTTCCTGCAAGATCCCGTCAACCCGTGTCCGCACCGACATTGAACGCAGTTCAGGTTCGATATGGAGGTCGCTCGCGCGTCGTAAAATGGCATCTTTGATAATAAGGCTGATAAGCTGCATAACGGCACTTGCATCTCCCTCAGCCCCTTTTGAGCCTTCGTTATTAATCTCTTTTTTGACTTCAGCGGCAATACTCTGGGTTTTTTTGATAATTTCTAGACGCTGGAAAATATGGCCGATGTCTTCAACCAGTGATAGAAAGACTTTGATGGGCTTGGTGGCGATATTACGTTCTAATGCTTCGAGAGCATCAAAATTGAGAGGATCAGAGGTCGCGATGTAGACATAATCTTCATCTTCTTTGAAGGGAATAGCTTTAGCGGCAGTGAGTAAAGAGATCGAAAATTTGGACAAGGAGTTAAAATCGATTTTCTCGCCGTAGAGGTCAACAAAATCGATCTTGAGCTGCTGTGAGAGGAGTAGCGCCATCTCTTTATGCGAAACCATCCCTTCCTCAACTAAAACTTCTCCGAGTTTTTTGGTATATCCGGATTCTTTTTGTTGTTGAAGGGCGTGATCGAGCTGCTCGGAGGTGATGAGCCCCTCTGCGATGAGCAAATCTCCCAATCGTACTTGTTGTCGGATCATCTTTTTCTCCCTAGTTTGCGCGAGTTAGTTTCCACGTCCGAATGAGTTCGGATGCGGCTTTAGAATCTTTGTAATTGAGATAAAGTTCTAAAATGCCGATAGCTTCGTTTTTACGCCCTTGAGCGTAATATGATTTGGCATATAAAAGCCATGCTTCTTCATCTTCACGATTGAGCTGATTGGCTTTTTTTGCCCAGTTTGCCGCTTCTACAAAGTTCTCTTTTGCATAAAAATCACGGGCTGCCGCAAGGGCGGTTTCATATTTCGGATTACTTTTATAGGCATCAACGGGATTCGTGTAGCTTTGGGTATTGACTTCAAACAGGCGGCTGCTTTTTGGACCCGGTGCCGCTGTATCTGCAATCGGCAGGATCACTTCAGGTTTAATTTCTGCAGGGCGTGCTGTGGGGGCAGGTGCCGTGGCCACTGAAGTTTTGATCGGAGCGGAAACAACCGTTGGCGCGGTAGCTTGTACGGCAGCCGGAGTAATTATTGGTGTGCTGTTTAACAGAGCCGTTTGATTGGTTTCGTGAACGGCCAAAGGTTCGGAAAGGGTCGTGTTGGCTTCTACCATTGAGGATGCTTGGGTCTTTTTGACGGCCGGAACACTCGGATTTCGTGTATCGAGCCACATCGTATAACCGGATATTCCGGCAATGATAAATAAGAGAGTCCCCACGATCATCAAGGAGAGGCGAATCATACGTCGGCGGCGCATTGCTTCGCAGCGTGCTACGAGGTGCTCGAAATTATCAATCATTGAGTAACTCCGCATTGATCGCTGCCATCGTGAGGGTGCACGAAGAGGGACGGAGATATTTGGTTTTGTTGTACGTGTTGGTAAAGTGCAACAGGTTGAAAAGGTGGTAAAAAAGTTTTTTAAAATTTCGAAAATTTCCTTGACTCAGGTGATGGGCTTTGGCGATGAGTTTAGGGTTAAGCTCATCGATAATTTCAGAAAATCCCATATGGATCAGTTCCCGGTGAATATAGTTTTTGGCTTCAACGGCAGTGAGAGGAAAGAGTTCGACAACGCGATGGGGACGACTTTTGAAATGGGGAGCGCGCAAGATTGCTTCTCCCTCGCTTCGGTGCATTGCAAGAAGAAACCAAAATGCTTTGGAATCACTCAATATCCGGATAAATTCCCGCATTTCGGTACTGAGCAACTGCGCTTCATCGATGAGAATGAGATGGTCTGATGAGGCATAAAGTTCGGTTACCTGAAGCCGGAGCAGCTCCATATCATCCCCTTCTGGTTTTAAGCCTTTATGACGAATCAATTGATACAGAAGATTTAGCGGGGTTAAAAACGGGGTTTCGAGGAGAACGATATGGCGTTTATCTGCCCATTGGTTGTAGAGAAGATTGAGAAGAAATGTTTTCCCGCTCCCCGGTTCGCCGATCAGAAAGATGAGTTGACGAAAAGTTCCATCTAGGAGGGTCTGGATTTTCCCTATTGCCCCGAGTGCGCTTTGCATTTCAAAATAATCTTTATAATCACGCCGCTCTTCGAATCGGTCTGCCGCTTCAAGCCACTTGGACATAATCAGTTAAACCGTTTTAAGATGGCATCATCGATAGATGGGAAGACATCTTGTTTGATCAGCGTCGGGGTGATGAGGATAAAGAGTTCACTTTTGCGGGTGGATGCTCTTGTTCCATGGAATAATCGGCCTAAAAATGGAATATCACCTAAAACAGGAACTTTATTATCGTAGTTATAGGTTTTTTTCTCGATAAGCCCTCCGATAAGGACATTTTGGGAATCTCTCACTTTAACGATGGAAGTCATTTGTTTGACACGGGTATCGGGAGGCATAGTACGATTGGTACTGCTTACTTCGCTCGATCCCATAATGCTTGAAGCATTAATATCTTCCCCTAGCAATTCGCTGGTAACGGGATTGATCCGCATAACGATGTACCCGTCATCGGTTACTTCCGGGATAATATTCAGGGTAAGTCCGACAAATACGGATCCTAAGGTATTGGTCGTTGTTGCCGCAATCTGTGTATCGGATGAGGCGATAGAGCCGTTTTGGTAAAGATAGCTGAGCTGTTTGCCGACGTTAATCACGGCAGGCTGGTTACTGAGAGTGAGGACTTTTGGATTGGAGAGTATTTCGACATCTCCATAGCGGTTGAGAAAATCGATTAGTCCCAACGGATCAAAGTTGACGCCGAATGAGTAAACCGGATGGGCGACTCCCATATTATTATAGCTGTTGGCATAGTTCCCGGCAAGAGAAAGACTGAAATTACTCCAATTGACCCCGGTAGTATTGTAGTCATTATAGGTAAGTTCGATTAAATGCGCTTCAATCATCACTTGGGCATGCATCCGTGATTCGAGTTTTGCGAGGTAGCGTTTCACGGAGTCGATTTGCCGTTTGGTGCCGGTGATGCTGATAATGGCCGCATCCCGGTTGACAAAAGTTTTATTGATTGCTTCGTTATACTCTTCATCGACCTGCAAGATTTGCTGGATTTGTCCGCGCATTTGGTCCCAAAAGGTAAAGGTCGAAATGGCCCGCACGTTGGTGTAATCGGTATTGGAACCGCTGCCGGAGCTGTTATTAGAGCTTGACGATCCGCTATTAGATGATGAGCCGCCGCTGTTTGAACCGCTATTGGTTGCTACTCCTGTATTCGCACCGGGTCCTACGGTAATCGATTTTGTCGATTCCGTAATAAGCTGAGACATATTGATGTAATCGATATTGAGATTGACGGTCTTGGTGTAGGAAACGCGGAGGATTCCTTTGGTCTTGTCATAATCGTAATAAAGGTTATGGTCATCAAAAATAAAGGCAAAAAGTTCGGAAACACTATAGTCTTGGATGTTGACCATGTCGAGCGGCTGAGAGAGACGTTCGCGTGCTTTATTGTCTTCGAAAACGACACTGACATTACATGTTTGGGCAACATCACGTACTAAATCCATAAGGGTAAGCGCCGATCCCCGGTTTTGGTAGGCGCTTAGACTAAAGCGTTTGTTTTCGCAGTCCTGTGCCTGTAAAAAGGTTAGCGTTAAAAAGAGAAATAAAAAGATTTTTTTCATGGGACATCCTTTGTACCGAGTACGTGACGGGTTGAACCGACACTGATCATTGTGAGGCGATTGCCCTCTTTTAGACCGACAAAATTATTTTGAATATAGGTCACTTCTTGATTATTGACTTTATCACCGATACCGTACCAATGTCCGTTGATAAATGCTTTATTGTTCATGACAGCACTGACGACAGTCGGAGCCGGTATCGGTGCCGTCATCGCAGGAGGAGGAAGAAGCCCTGCCGCAGATGCCTTAGGTTTGGAAGTCTTTTGAAACGGGTCATACATCTGTCCGCACATCAAATGCGTCGTACCCAACAGCAACATGATCCATATCGGAATTATTTTCACAGAGCAACCCCCATATAGAGGATAACTGCTTCAAAGCGGGGTTTCTCCTCGTCGGAGCGGATTTTAACGCTTTGAACTTCAACCAAAGTTTTTTGTGCTTCGATAAAGGTTAAAAAATCAGCGATAGATCGAAAATTTCCTGTCCCGGTGATGGTCAGTTTTTTAAATTGGGTCACTTTTCCGAAAAAGACTTTATCGGTATCCACAGATTCCATAAGCTCTATATTAAGACCCAATCGGACAGAACGCTCCAGAAGAAAATCCAACATTTTCGCATAATGGCGATTGTCAAACAAGAGCCCTTGGGACGAAGACATTTCCTGAATAAGGGCTTGTTTTTCATTTTCCAAAGAAGCCGTATGCGATTTTTCTTTTATAAGAGCCGTTGTACTTTGGGAGATTTTTGCACGGTAGGCTTCAGGCGAATTGTCGCTGATTTGGGTGACCAGTGCACTGTTTTGCTCTTGGAGCGTATTTAATTCCTCCAGAGTATCGGAGAGATAGAATACCCATCCCATGACTAATATACCCAGTGCGCTGCCGATACTGATCATCCATCGTTGGTTTGGTTCATACGATAGCAGCTGTTCGTCGAGGTTTTCGAGCTGCACGTCTAAATCGTTCATCGCGTCACCTTTACGAGACTGTTATAGGTCGTATTGTTATTGTCGAGTTTGATTTCATGGGTTTGGACGTCTTGATAGCCGCGTGCGTAGAGCCCGCTCATCATTTTAGCAATGTCATCACGTTTGCGATAGTCTGCTACGACGAGAAGATTCATCTCTTTGGAACCGTTTTGTTCCATAAGCATTGCTCCTAGACGATAGCGTCCCAATTCCGCAGTGGTATCCAGGAGAAATTGCTGGCGTGAAGCATGCATATCATGGATAAGCATCGCCGTCTCTTCCGCGCCATGATAAAGGGCAATGTCATCTTGGAGAGCTTTGGAAGTGTTTTGTTGCTGTTTGAGGAGGGTATTGTTTTGTTTCAGTGTTGCAGAGAGGGCCGTCGTCTCTTTTTTAAGGGTTTCAAGCTGCAAGGTCAGTTCTTCTTGGCGTGATGTTTCACTGCTCACCATCCAACTGATACTAACCGATGAAATCAAAACGACCAAGAGAGCACCTCCAACAAATCCTAAAAACTTGCCGCTCTCTCTGAGATACCAGGGTGCTTTGCGTAAGTAAGGCGAAAGGTTGAGGCTTCCTTCTCGGGGTTCGATGAGTGCATCAGCACAAAGGGCATCATGGATCTCTGAGGGAGCCGATCCTTCACGTTTGAGTGCAGTGATGGTGACATCACTGATTCCGTAGGCGCTAAAGACCCCTTTTAATCCGGGAATACTTTCACCTTCGGTATCGAGGTAACAGTTATCGATTCCGCTAAGACCGAAAAGACCCCGTTTATGGTTGATCGTGTGGACGATCCGCTCGATATTTTTACCGATTTTGTCTTGAACGAGAATATATTTGTTCAGTTCTTCCGAGGTGTAGTTTTCTTCAATAACCCCTTTGGTATAGAGAAAATGTTTGAGTTTCGGTAAATCAAGTCCCGTGTCGACGGCGATGGAAGCGAGCGTTTCGATGCTGCGGTGGGCAATATAATGTCCATTTTGATAAATAGCAGCGTAAGCCTCTTCTTCACCCCAGTAAATGAACAGGTCATTTTTGGCGGTTAATACGGGATAGAGTGAACCATAAACCATAAATCCGGGAGTGATATAATCGATCGCTCCGCATTTAGAGAGGGACGGACCAAAATATTCCCCGGCTTTAGTATGGGAAAGGGCGAATATCTCAACCAAAATCGAATCTTCGGTGGCAATGGGATGCCGGATGAAATCGATCGTATAC
>NZ_JBASYM010000040.1:0-5331 GCF_049277495.1 Sulfuricurvum sp.
TCCGTATGCTCTCCGACTCCAAAACGGAGATCATCGAAAAAAGAGGTTTCGGTCATATCGGGGTTGATGGTCACGACTCCGACACCGCTGTTGCGTACCTCTTCGAACAGACTATGTCCAAAAGCCCGCAGGCCGGATTTCGTCGCCGTGTAGAGTGCCGAGAATTTAGAGCTTCGGGTTGCTTCGATGGAGGTGATGTTGATAATCGTCCCTTTGGTTGCTTTCAGAGAACGCAATAACAGATTCGTGAGTAAAATCGGGGCGGTGAGGTTGAGAAAAATCATGTCGATGATGGTTTGTGTGCTCAGCTCTTCATGCGGCTCGAACCGCCCGAATCCTGCGGCATTCACGAGCAGCTTCAGATTATCGGCGGCGGAGAGTTCTTCTGTTATGGATTCTATGGAGTCCGCATTGCTGAGATCACAGGCGATATGACGAAAACTCGGGTGATCGATAGCCCCTTTTCGTCGGCTGATTCCGATCACTGTATATCCCTCTTGTAACAACATCAGGGATATTGCTTCACCGATTCCGCTGCTGCTGCCGGTTACGATTGCCGTTGCCATGTTCTGATCCTCTCTTTGGGCAGGTAAGTTGTCGCTGTGCGTAATAATACCTCTAAAATATGGGTCTCGATTGTTTCGGGATAAGTCGCCATTTCATCTCTTACCGCATAGGGATAAAATGCGACGTCACTGCGGCGAAGTTTTTTGAGCGAGCGGAGGTGACTTTGGCTCATTCGGAAACTTCCCAGTGTGAGTTGTTCGATTGTATCGGGGTCAATGGTTGTAAAAATAGTCCGAATCAGTTCCGGATAAAGGGTGTCAAAATCATCCGTATAAATAACAGGGTCGATGCAAAGACGTACTTTCCATCCCAATGCGACCGCTTCGCGTATCGCCGATAACCGTTTTTCCAGTGACGGTGTCGCGTGCTCGTAGCG
Source organism: Sulfuricurvum sp. (assembly GCF_049277495.1). GTDB lineage: Bacteria > Campylobacterota > Campylobacteria > Campylobacterales > Sulfurimonadaceae > Sulfuricurvum. The sequence continues at coordinate 944 of NZ_JBASYM010000040.1, forward strand.
TTCGATAATATTCTGCGGCGAAAGGGTCCAGGCCAAGGTCGCTCTTTCATTGGGAGAACTGTTTTTCAGTGCTTTGATATTGGCGCTTTTCGTACGGATTTCGAGATGGAGGTTTTGATGGTGCGCAGCAAAATTGAGCCACATCTGCGTTTGATGCGTTAGTGTCTCGATAGCCATCGTATCGGTATCATAAGAGGTCGCTACCAGCGTGTCTCGACCCAGATAGGGAAGCAGTTCATCAAAGGCACTTTCGAGGTTTACGAATAACACCGTGTTAGCCGACGGGTAAAGCCCCTGCAGATAGCAGTAGTCGCAGTCATACAAGCACCCCATAACACTGGAAGCATAAAAAAACTGTTCATGACCGAAACCGTCGCTGTATTGACTCCCCTCATGTAAAAACTTCCCTTCTTTACGGGCAAGGATCAGTTTTTTAGAGTTGCTTTGCGCCGCAAAACTTTGCGAAGAGCGGTTAAAAACTTCTTTGTAGTGATCAATGACGATGACATGGGAATCGGAAAATTTTGCCCGGATCGCTTGTGTCTGAGGATGATTCAAAACACTTTGTTCGATGTAAAGGTGTGAAAAGAGTTTACGCGGTGAGGATTGAGGTGAGTTCTTCAAACAGCATACTCCTTTCGCGTTTGGAATTCGGGATCGCAGCGTCGCCCAGCGGGAGAGGAAGGGCAGAATTTTTGAGCCTAAAATAGCAGAGGGCATCTTCGAGGATATCCCCTTGGCTTTTAGTGAAATGGGTTTTGAATGTTTCGATCGTTGCTCTTTCCTCATCGCTAAACAGGCTGTGCTGCTTTTGAATACGGCTGAGATTTTCGCGCAAATGATCGAATGTCATCAGATGGGAACGGATGAGAGAGACAACACCCTCTTTGGTGACCCTCTCAGGCTCGCAATGATCGGAGACGATTTTGAGAAAGGCCATTTGATGAAGTTTGAAAAACCGTGACGCAGCCTGAAAAATTGCCGCACTCTCCATATCGACAGGAATATCGGACATAATGGAATGGGGAACATCTGTACAGATGAGAGATGTCTCGCGCAGAGAGTGGGGGTAAAGAATATCGGGATAGAAGCGCCGATCACCGTCGATAATCTGGTGGATCAAGAGAGCCTCACCCAAAGGAATACTAGAAGGTGCACCGCAAATTCCGATATTGATAAAAATATCTTCACTTTTGGGAATCCGCCACCCTAACAGGGCGCTCACTGCCATAGCGGCATTGAATTTGCCCATTCCGCTTACCAGCAGCAGCATATTGTCATTTCGGTAAAGGGTATAGGGGAGAGAGCTGTCGCGTTTAAGGCGGAAGTGCTCTATGATGGGTCTGGCTTCGGCATCGAGTGCAGTGACGATATAGTTCATTTTTTTATTGTACCATTTCTTGCATTTAAGCATAGTATTGGGTATAATTTCGCCTCTCTCCTCTAGACCTGTGCAAGGGTGCGCACTGACAACGTGTCAGGGTAGGAATACAGCAGCACATCAGTGCGTGTTTTGTGCCGCAGGTATCTGGTGGGGAGTCCTTCCTCCTCTTTTTTATCCATTTATTTATATTTCACTATACTATATAAACGTTTACCCATTAATCTTCTCGATAATTTCCCGCTTTACATCCGGTTGGGCTGCTCGGCGGATTATCCCGCAAATAACACAAATCTTCATACGCTTGTTTCAGCACTTTGCTCTCTCGTAATAACGGCAGCATTTTCTCATCTTTTTCATTGAGGGAAAGCGATTGGTTGTAGAGCAGCGCTTTTACTTCGGCATCAACAGCGGCTAACGCTGCTTCGAGATGGGTGAGTGAAATCATAATTTCTCTTTTTTGCAACCATTATAACGATGAGGTTCTAAAATAAGGAAGGTTGTAACGCTTTTAATTTAAATGTTTTACGATGAATTTCGCAATGACCGTAGAGACGGATAGCCTCAATGTGGGTTGCACTGCCATATCCCTTATGCCCTTCAAATCCGTATTGCGGATAGAGGGGTGCGAGTTCGACCATCTCACGATCCCGTGTCACTTTGGCCAAAATCGATGCGGCACTCACTTCGGGGACGGTAGCATCGGCTTTGACCATTGTTCGTAGACCGCTTACTCCGAATTTCGAATTGCCGTCATAGAGATAATCCGCTTCTCCCAGTGCGCTCATAATCTCACGCAACCCTGCTGCCAAACATGCAGAGAGCCCGAGCTCATCGATTTGTGCCGCACTAAAGCGGGCGATGTGATAGGTGGAATGTTCACGAATGAGTTCAAAGAGTTCTTCACGCTTTTTCTCGGTGAGCTTTTTAGAATCATTCAGCCCTAAAATCGGTTTATTTAAAATAACTCCCGCAATGGTCAGCGGTCCGGCCAACGGCCCTCGTCCTGCTTCATCGATTCCGCATAACACCATCTAAATACACCTGTTTCTTTTAGTATAATGGTATATTAGCATAGAATAAAAAAGGATTGTTATGAATAAAGCGTTACTTGCCTTGTGTGCCGGAAGTGTTATGGCATCAGCATCAATGATAGTTGGGTTTGGAGTTGAAGTCGATTCATACTCCCCTGAAGCAAAAGGAGATTTTCGCTATACCGATAACGGTATTACGACGGCAACCCGTTTTAACGGTGACAAGGATAGCCGGTATCAAGTGGGCGTTTATTTGGAGCACCCGATTCCGTTGATCCCCAATATTCGAGCCGATTTTACCCCTGAAACATCATTTGTGGGGGAAAATATCGGTGGCATCGGAACCAACACGGTTAAATTCTCTCAAATCGATACGACTCTTTATTATGAGATTTTAGACAATGTGGTGGATTTAGATATCGGGTTAACGGGCAAATTGGTTGATGGTGAAGTGACCGGAGCGGTGAATCAAAGTTTTGATACCGTTATCCCGATGGTTTATGTGGCTGCCGGAGTGAAAATTCCTACTCTGCCGGTTCGTTTGGATGCTGACCTTAAATATGTCGGATATAGCGGAAATTCGATCAGTGATATGCGTATCAAAGCTGCATGGGAAATATTTGCCGGTTTGGAAGCAGTGGCGGGGTATCGCTATGAATCACTCAAATTAGATGAAAATGACATTTATTCTACCCTTAAGATCCAAGGCCCGTTTATCGGGGTAGGCTACCGCTTCTAAGTATCATCCCCTAATGCCCATCTCTCAAACGGGATCATCTCGATTCGAGCGATCGGATGAGAGAGGGTACTTTCCAAATTCATCGTGACGGCAATGACTTCCCGAACACGGTTCGAGACGATAAATCCTTCCAGAGCTTCTACTTTTTTAAAGAGGGCATGCTCATTCGCAAACGGGGAAGCTAAGACAATTTGCCCCCGCTGCGGGAGATAGAAATCGATCCCTTCATCATAATAGCACTCAATCTTATGTTTATCAAGTTCGGAAAAAACGAGATTTTCAAAAATCCGCCCGAAATGTTTTTGGAGAGTTAGGGCATGTTTGATTGCAATATCGCACAAATAGAGTTTTTTGACGGCGCTGGGATGGTTGAATTTTTCCAGTGATTTGAGATAGCCCCGTTCAAACATCGACTGCAGATGGAGGTAGAGTTTGTCTTTGGATATTTTGCGCTCCCCTTTGAGCCGTTCGTAGAGATTGAATGCCGATACTTTTTGGGTCACCATTTTGGAGGCTTGGGCGAGAATGGAGAACTCGATCGGTTCGAGTGAGCGATTGAGGATACTCTGTAGATACAGTACCCGGTCTTCGCTGGGAATGCGGTGCATTGCAGGAAATCCGCCGAGTTGAAAAAAATGGTTTAGAGCGGTACCGTCAAATTTACTCTCAAAGGCCAAAAACTCTTCATAATCGAGCAAATCAAGATGGATCATTTGGAAAGGAAGTTCCAGCGCAATTTCACCGGAGAGGATAATTTGTTCTAATTCAAAGAGGTTGATGGCTTCGTTATAGTTATCGAGTGCAAGGATCGAAATTTTATTGTCACGGCAAAATTGCGGCAGGGAACGGTTAAGCTCATCGACTTCAAGCCGGCTGTCACGGCAGTCGAGATACAGATAGGTCGATTTCTTGTGATTCAGGAGATAGCTTTTGATCAGAGAGGTTTTTCCGGATTGTGCAATCCCATATATAAAGGTGCTTTCATCATTGATAGATTGCTTGCGTTCGGTAAAGCCGATGTTATGCAAATCGTATCGATAGTACTCATCCAATAAGGTATTCATGACTAAAATAATAGCGTAAAAAATATAGCTTCCTTATTAGAAGGAAGTAAATTTAACTCCTGTAACGATTTTTACCCCTAAAATCCTTGACCCTGAGCCGATATGTCAGTATAATTTCGCCGCCTTATATAGTTCAGACTAGATCTGACGAGTTCTTTTATCTAAGGAAA
>NZ_JBASYM010000041.1:0-6061 GCF_049277495.1 Sulfuricurvum sp.
GTATGAAGAGAATATTCTCTATACTTTCGATGTGCTCCTTCGTGAAAAAGTGATTGAAAAGTTTTGCACGATCGAAGGACACGAGAACTTAAAACTTTTCTACAACATCGATAACCGCTTATTGGAAATGTCCGATTTTTCAAAAGGAAATACTTCCCGTCTCCTTAAACGCTATAACCTCAATTCAAAAGCGATCGTCTTTGAACTCTCCGAACACAATGAGATCTTGAATATTGACCATTTTACCAAGCTGATGAACCACTACGCCGATGAGGGATTTTGCATAGCGATTGACGATTTCGGAATCGGACAGTCCGGGTACAAACTTTTGTACCACTGCGTACCCAACATCATCAAAATCGACCGCTTTTTTCTGAGCTCCATCGACAAAGATCCGAAAAAAAAGCTATTGGCCCGCAATATGGTTCAGCTCTCAACGCTGATGGGGTGCCGCGTGGTCGCCGAGGGGGTTGAAACGGAGCTGGAGCTGCTGGTTTGCAAAGAGATCGGATGCCATATGGTCCAGGGATACTTTATTCAGCGCCCGACGCTTGATTGCAGTCTGATCCTCCCAAAATATTCCCATGCCGCGAGTTCTCAAGTTCAGGAAAAACGTTCGAAAAGTGATCAAAATATTATATTAAAGAGGCTGGAACCTCTCCGCGCGATTAAGATCGATGAGAGTATGGAGAAACTGCTTGATCTGCTGAATGAAAACAAAGAGATGTTTTTAGTACCGGTGGTCGATGCGGCAATGCATCCCTTGGGCATTATTCATGAACATCAGCTCAAATCGCTTGCCTGTTCCCCCTACGGACGTTCGCTGACCCAGAACCGCTCGACAAATCTCTCTGCATTGGAGACGTATGTTGAACCTATTCCTGTCGTTGATTTAACCATGCCGTTAGAGACGATTATCGAACTTTTTTCCCTGTCTGAAAATGCACCGGGGGTATTGGTCGTGGAATCCTCCCGCTACATCGGGTATCTCAGTGCCCGAGAGATGATCGAAGTGGTGCATGAACGTAATCTGATCCGTGCGCGCGATGAGAATCCTCTGACACGGCTTCCGGGGAATTTCAGAATCAACGAATACATTGCGCACACCATTGAAAGCGGCACCGAAGCGGTGCTGGCCTATTTTGATTTTGACCATTTCAAACCCTACAATGATCATTACGGATTTCGCAACGGAGACAGAGTTATCCTGCTGTTTGCAGAGCTGATGCATAAAGTTCTCTCTGCGGGGCATTTCAAAGGACACATCGGCGGAGATGATTTTTTTATCGGAGCATCCCTGACGGAGGAAAATACTTTTGAAAATATATGTGTCGAAATAGAGCGGCTGATCGCGGCATTCAGCGATGAGGTGCGTGAGTTTTATGAACCGAAAGACCGTGAACGCGGTTGTATCATCGCAGAAGATCGTGACGGAAACATGCGTGAGTTTAAACTCTTAGGGGTGAGTTCGGTCGTTATCCGAATGGGAGAGAACTCGTCGATCGCCTCTGCCGAACATCTTCAGCGAACCTTCGCGATGGAGAAGAAAACGGCAAAAAAATCACCTAATCATATGAGTATCATCGGCTAATGCGTCCATAGCTTTGGTATAATGCCTGATTACTATTTCTCCGGAGCAAACAGTGGAACAAAAAGAACCCATGACCAAATACGGGTTTCAGCGATTATCCGATGAGCTGAATACCCTTAAAAATGTAGAATTACCGGCCGTCAATGTCGAAATCGACCGCGCTAAAGAATACGGGGATTTAAAAGAAAATTCCGAATACCATGCCGCACGTGAAAAACAGGCCTTTATCGGTACTCGCATTTCTGAACTCGGAGATGTACTCTCGCGTGCGCAGATCGTCGATCCGAGTGAGCTTGAACACGCGCGTGTGAGCTTCGGTTCTACCGTCGTTTTATGCGATTTGGACAGTGATGAAGAAGTGACCTATACGATCGTCGGGGGATGCGAGAGCAATCCTGCCCAGGGGTTGATTTCCTTTAATTCACCCCTTGCGAAACAACTTTTAGGTCATGAAGAAGGGGATGAATTTAAAGCCCGTTTGCCGGGCGGCGAAAAGTCGTTTGAAGTATTAGAGGTCAAATATCAGGAGATCGTATTTGAAAGCCATTAATGTCGGAATCATCGGAGTCAGCGGCTATACGGGTTTAGAACTCGTCAAGATGCTTGTCAGCCATCCGATTTTTACGTTGACGTACTGCGCCAATACCGAGGGTGAAACGACTCTGGGAACATTGCACCCCTCGTTGGTCGGTGTGTGCGATTTGCCGGTCGAAAAAGTCGATTTGGATCGCGCGGCATCGTGTGAACTGATTTTTTTGGCACTTCCCCATAAAACAGCGATGAACACGGCCAAAGGGCTGTTGGAACGCGGGATCAAAGTCGTTGACCTTTCCGCAGACTACCGCCTTTCCCAGGAAAATTACGAAGCATTTTATTGCGAGCACGAAGATCGTGAGAATCTTTCACACGCCGTCTATTCGATTCCGGAACTTCACGGCGAAAGTGCCAAAAACGCACTTTTAATCGCCAATCCGGGATGTCATGTCACGGCGGCATTGATGGCCTTGGCTCCGTTTTTGGATCAGATCGATTTGACGCACCCCATTTTTATTGATTCAAAAACAGGGGTATCCGGCGCCGGAAAGTCACCTTCTTCCGGGACCCATTATGTGAGTGTCAATGACAATATCAATTGCTACAACATTATCAAACACCGTCATGCCGTTGAGATCGAACAGCATGCATCGTCGCTGTGCGGCAGTGACGTTCAGGTGACGTTTGTCCCCTCACTGGTTCCGATGACACGCGGGATGCTGGCGTGTGTTTATGCAACGCTTAAAACCGATTGTGATCCTCTGGGGATGATGGAAACGTTTTATGAGAATAAACCGTTTGTCCGTGTGCGCAATACTCCGCCGCATACGAAAATGACATCGGGGACCAATTTCGCGGACGTCTATGCAGCGCGTCACGGCAATGCTTTGGTAGCGATGTGCGCGATCGATAATCTGATGCGGGGAGCCAGTTCTCAAGCGCTGGTCAACGCCAATCTGATGATGGGGTTGGATGAAACATTCGGTATCCCTCGCATCGCCTATGTCCCTTAAAATTCTTCAAAGCGGCGCGATCTTGATCGCGGATGCCCACTGCGCCCCTTGGCGTACCCCTTTTATTGATTTTCTTCGTGCCCTTGAATCGGGAGAAATCCAAACATCTCAGCTTATTTTGATGGGGGATATCTTCGATATGCTCTATGGCCCTATACCGCGAACCTATGGGTACAATACGGAGGGACTTGAACTGCTGAACCGCCTTTCCGAACGCTTGGAGATTATTTATTTGGAAGGGAATCATGATTTTTTAATTGCTGAACTGCTGCCTCGGGTGGACGTGTTCCGCCGAGAAGACCAGCCTTTAATAATGAGCTATGAAGGGAAGCAGATTGCCTTTTCGCACGGAGACAGTGCAATGGGGTGGGGATATGAACTCTATACCGCTCTTATCCGCAGCCGTACCGTATTGGGATGCCTCCGTTTAATCGATACCCTCGGCGGAGGGTTTATCGTTACATGGCTGGAAAAACAGATGAAACGAAAAAAACATTGCCGGCCGATTGAGCATTTTGAACGTCTGATGGCAAATAGGATTGAGGAGCTCAAACTGGATTCGGTTGATGTCCTGATCGAGGGACATTTCCATCAAAATCGAGTATTCGGATTCAATCATCTGAGCTATATCAATGTCGGCGCTTTTGCTTGTAATGAAAGATACTTTACTGTACAATCAATTCAAAATCAGCCGTTATTACACGAAGCAGTTTTTCGTAAGGAGCCCCGATGAAGGGACAAGGTGATAGTCTAAAAATCGGCAGCAACGAGATGGAGCTTGTCGATTTCCGTATCTTTAAACGCGATGGTGATGAGATATATGAGGGTATATACGGAGTTAATGTTTCCAAAGTACGCGAAATTATCCGTTATCCGAAATTAACGGAGTTGCCGGGAACGCCCCCTTTTATTGAGGGGATTTTTGATTTACGCGGGGTGGTTATTCCCATCGTGAATTTGGCCAAATGGATGGGGGTAGATGCTCCCGAAGAGATGGAAAAAGAGTCTCGGGTCATTATTACCGAATTTAATAATATTCTCATCGGGTTCGTCGTTCACGAAGCCAAGCGGATTCGCCGCATTAACTGGAAAGATATTGAACCGGCTTCTTTCGTCTCCTCTCAAGGGGGATTGGACGGTTCCAAGATCACGGGGGTAACCCGTATCGAAGACGATGCCGTCCTTTTGATCCTGGATCTGGAAGGGGTTGTCCAAGAACTGGGGCTTTATCAGCCCACAAGCGGTAAACTCGAAGCGGGAAAATATCAGTTCAGCGGGCATGTTCTGCTTTTGGATGACAGCGGTACGGCACGACGTATTATCAAAGAAGCATTGGAACAAATGGGCTTCGATGTTATCGAAGCAACCGACGGGCAGCAAGGACTTAAAATCTTGGAAGATCTCTATAATGCCTATGGCAATGAGCTTTCGTCCAAACTTCGTCTGATCGCTTCGGATATCGAGATGCCGCTGATGGACGGATTCCATTTTGCGGCGATGGTTAAGGCGGATGAACGTTTTAAGATGATTCCGGTCGTCTTTAACTCGTCCATTAGTGATCATTTCAGCCAAATACGCGGAAAAGAAGCCGGGGCAGAGGCCTATTTAGTCAAATTTGATTCGAATTTATTTTATGATGAAGTAGCACGTGTCGTACGTGCTCATATTCAATAGGGGTTAGTCAATGGATGAATTTCAAGAGATATTACAGGACTTTTTGATTGAGTCGTTTGAACTGATCGAACAACTTGACCAAGACCTTGTCGAATTAGAATCACGACCGGATGATTTAGAGCTGCTCAACCGCATATTCAGGGTTGCACATACGATTAAGGGAGCGAGTTCGTTTCTTAACTTCGATGTACTGACACACTTGACCCATCATATGGAAAACTTGCTCAATATGGCACGCCACGGTGATTTGGTAATCGATGCCAATGTCATGGACGTCATTCTTGAATCGATTGATTTGATGAAGGCCCTTTTGGTTCGTATCCGAGACAGCGGTGAAGACTCGGGAGTCGATGTCGTAGCGTGTACCGCTAGGTTGGATGCGGTTGCAAACGGCACATCCACCGAGGCTGCTGAAGCTCCTGCCCCGGTAGAAGAGGCTCCCGCAGCCGCTCCTGAGCCGGTTGCTGAAGATGAGCCTGATTATTCAGGGATGAGCGATGCGGAAGTAGAGGCGGAGATCGAGCGTCTGATTGCCGTTCGTCAGGCCGAAGATGCTGCGAAACGTTCTTCGAAGAAAGAGAGTGCTCCAAGTGCTGAGGAAGAAGAACCGGATTATTCAGGGATGAGCGATGCGGAAGTAGAGGCGGAGATCGAGCGTCTGATTGCCGTTCGTCAGGCTGAAGATGCCGCAAAACGTTCTTCAAAGAAAGAGAGCGCTCCCAGCGCCGGTGAAGAAACGCCTAAACCCGCAGCGGCTCCTGTACCGGCTGCACCGGCACCTAAAGCGGAAGCTGCTCCTGTGGCAAAACCTGCAGCTCCGGCTCCGCGCCGCAGCGAACCAAAAGAAGATGGCGAAGCCCGAGGCGGGGCGGTAGTCGAGCAAACTATTCGCGTTGATGTCAAACGGCTGGATCATTTGATGAACCTGATTGGTGAACTGGTTTTGGGCAAAAACCGCCTGATCAAGATCAACGACGATGTCGAAGAGCGTTATGAAGGTGAAGCTTTCCTCGAAGAGCTGAATCAAGTGGTTTCAATCGTCTCGTTGGTAACGACCGATCTGCAAATCGCCGTTATGAAAACACGGATGCTGCCGATCGGGAAAGTGTTTAATAAATTCCCTCGGATGATTCGTGACCTTTCACGCGAATTGAACAAAAAAATTGAGTTGGAAATTACCGGTGAAGAGACGGAACTCGATAAATCGATTGTTGAAGAGATCGGAGATCCGTTAGTCCATATCATCCGT
>NZ_JBASYM010000042.1:0-25948 GCF_049277495.1 Sulfuricurvum sp.
GGGTATATGTTTACCCCTGATTGGAGCAAACTGACCTCAGAAGCCTTTGTCGTTGCCGTTGGGCATGCGTTTTTTACCCTGTCTCTCGGCATGGGTGCGATTATGATCTATTCCGCTTCTTTGCCCAAAGGGGGAAATCTAGTTCATAGCTCTTTGTTTGTTATTGCCGGAGATACGATTATTGCTTTGGTCGCCGGTTTGGTCCTTTTTACCTTTTTATTTCAATACGGGGCAACACCGGGTAAAGGGCCGGGATTGGTATTTATTTCACTGCCGGCAGTCTTTTACGCGATGGGGACACTCGGGACGATTTTTTCGGTGATGTTCTTTTTTGCATTGGCGTTTGCCGGATTGACTTCCGCCGTTTCATTGGTGGAGCCGATGGTACAGTATCTGATCGACAAGTACGATATGAGCCGTTTTAAAGCGGCAGTATCGATGGGATTGTTCTTTTATCTTTTCGGAATTATCGCGATCTTTTCGCAAATTGAGTGGAGTGCTCCGTATTTGACGTGGGGCGGAAAGAATTTCTTTGACTGGGCCGATTATATGACCTCTGCGGTATTGCTGCCGATTGCCGGATTGATCATGGCTATTTTTGTCGGTTACGTTATTGAAAAAGAGCGGGTTGCCTCGGTACTTAAACCGCAGATGGGATGGTTTTTCCCTGTCTGGTATTTCAGTGTCCGCTATATTGCTCCGGTGGCATTGGTCGTGGTGATGTTGAATTTGATAGGGGTCATAACGTTTTGATGTACTTTTTTGTTTAGTCAGAAAAGTACCAAAAGAGCATACCGTGATCCAAGAACGCTCGCTCCTCTCGGCACTACTGCCTTCGGAACGGCTCTATGTGATGGATCACGGGATTTTACTGGATTGAGATAACAAATCGCAAGCGGTTTTGAGCTTACTGCTGAAGTAAACTCAGCGTTAGCGTAGCCTAGCGGGACTTTGTTCCGTAGGCGTATAAAATCAAAATTGAATCATTCCATCTACTGGTGAGCTTGCGGTGGCGTAAGGACGTTTCGGAATACGTCCCGCCAAGTAGCTTAGACGTCCTGCGATTACCGCATTCTTCATCGCTTCCGCCATCAGCATCGGATTCTGCGCCTGTGCGATCGCGGTGTTCGTCAAAACACCATCCGCTCCCAACTCCATTGCCAATGCCGCATCCGAGGCACATCCAATCCCTGCATCGACGATAATAGGTACTTTGACCGCTTCTCGTACAAACACGATGTTATAGCGGTTTTGGACCCCTAATCCGCTTCCGATCGGTGCAGCGAGAGGCATGATGGCATGTGCGCCCGCATCTTCGAGACGGCGTGCCATGATCGGATCATCGCTGGTGTAGGCCATAATGGTAAATCCGTCTTTGGCTAATACTTCGCACGCTTTGATCGTTTCCAATACGTCAGGGTAGAGGGTTTTTTGGGTATCCCCGATCACTTCGAGTTTGATAAGGTCGATTCCCGTCGCTTCACGGGTGAGGCGGAAGAGGGTTATCGCCTCTTCGGCTGTCGTACATCCGGCTGAGTTTGGGAGAAACTTCACGTTTGTTCCGGCAAAAGTATCCCGCAGATTTGCTTCATTGGGGTTGGTGATATTTAGACGGCGCACGGCTACGGTGATCAGTTCTGATCCTGACGCCAATGTCGCGGCTTTGGTTGTTTCAAAAGAGTCGTATTTGCCGCTTCCGACGATCAGACGGCTGCCGAGCGTATATTTTCCGATTTGTAATGTATGCATGCTTTTGTATCCTTGTATGCATTAAGATAAGCGCGGTAAGCTGCGCCCTGGCATCGCGCCGAGCGAAACTCAGCGTTAGCGCAGCCGATCGGGATTTTATTCCGATGGCGTATTGTGAACGATCTTATAACATAAGGATTCTGTTAGGAATCTTTGAGAAGACTCATAACACCCAGAGGTAAAATTTCGTACTCAATAGAGCGGATTTTCGCGGTAAAACTCTCCAGCGTTTCATCATCACTTTTACTAAAAGAGCGTTGAACAATGATTTCGCCGCCGTCTAATTCATCGGTGACCCAGTGGACACTTACCCCGCATACTTTTTCATCGCTCTCAAAACTCCGTTCAATCGCTTTCGCTCCTTTGAACGCGGGGAGAAGTGAGGGATGGAGGTTGATGGAACGGATTTGTGACGTAAAGACCGGAGTGAGGATCCGCATAAATCCGCATAAGACGACAATATCGGGATTGTATTCGCGGATCATTTCAACGAGTGCGGCATCATAGGCCTCACGGCTTTCATATTGGGTATGATCGCATATTTCAACCGGTATCCTTGCCTCTCTGGCTTTGGCAATACCGCCCGCCTTGGGATTATTGGTAATGGCACAGGTGATAAGGGCATGTTTATGGTGGATTTTTTCGATTAGGTTTGCGAGGTTGGTTCCCTCGCCGCTAAACAGGGCAACGATTCGTTTCATAAGCGGGTAATTCCCTCAATAAGATCAAATGGGGTAAGAGCATAGTTGTTTTTTTCAAAATCCTTCGCGGCAAGTGTGTGTGCGAGCGAAGCCTGGAGTGCGGCATCGAGCGGTGAATAGCCTTGGGCCAACAGGGCTCCGATCAGACCGCTGAGGACATCACCGCTTCCCCCTTTTGCCAAGGCAACCGTTCCGAGGGGGTTGACATAAAACGCGTCTCCTGCGCCGATAATGACATTGGAACCTTTGAGAACTAACACGATGTTAGGAAAAGCGGCACAAAATTGCTCGACATAGCCGAAACGATTATTTTGAAGCGTATTCACATCGATGTCGGCAATACCGGTAAGACGTAAAATCTGAGTGAATTCTTTGGGATGCGGAGTGAGAACGATATAGCGGCGTGTTAGAAGGTCGGGAAATATCGGATGGTAAAAAATATCGGCATCCAAAATCATCGGATGACTATTGTCTAAGAGCTGGGACAGCTCATCGTCGCAAAATTCTTCTCCCAGCCCCATACCCAAAGCGATAGCGGTCGTCCCGGAAGGGAGAGAATGGCTTTGCATCAACTCATAGGGAATGGTGACATTTTCATTGCTTACGATACTGACGAGTCCCGCACCAAACCTGAGTGCTGCCGAAGCCGCTATTACCGAAGCACCTATTTTTTCTCCGCAGATGACGCTCAAATGACCGTAGCTCCCCTTGTGGGCTGAGGAATGTGTTCGAAGAGGCAGTTTTAAATCTGCGGATTCAAGCAGTTTCCATGAGGATTCCGTCTCGTATGCGCGGCGAGGAATTCCCAAGTCAGCGATGATAATTTCTCCCGCGATCTCTTTGGCGGCATCGCTATAAAGACTTTTTTTTAATCCCCCCATCGTGACGGTGATGTCGGCGTGAAAAACATGGGGATCGAGTGTGCCGTCGGAAAAGAGGCCGCTGGGGACATCGCAAGCAATCTTAACGGCATGCATCGCATTGATTTTTTCAACGACTTCTACGGCGGTAGGATTGAGAGGACGGCTTAGTCCGCTGCCGAAGAGTGCATCGACGATAATGTCATAGCGTTCCAAGACCGGGGAAGATTTTAACTGTAATCTCTCAATACGGTCTCGTTGGCGCTGTGCAAGAGTCGATGCCGCCCCGAAAGGAAGATGTACGGTGACGTCATAATCCCCCGTCAATAATCGTGCCAGTGCCAATCCGTCCGCGCCGTTATTACCGCTTCCGCAGAGGATGAGGATGGACGTCATGAGGGGATATCGTTCCCGAATCAACTGCGCCATCCCGAGGGCGGCATGTTCCATCATTATCTCTTCAGAGAGGGAAAATTTTTCGATACACCGCTGATCGAGCGAGGATACTTCGAGAAAAAGATTTTGCATGGTTAAAAGTACCTTTTCGGATAGTCATTCCCGACAAAGTCGGGAAAATAAAGCCTATTTCGGCTATAATCATCTTTATGAATAACGATTATATCGCAATAGCCAAAAACACACTTGAAATTGAAGCACAAGCACTCCGCGAAGGTGCCCAAAGGCTCGGATCAGAGATAGAGCGTGCTGTCAAAATCATTTTAGCGTGCAAGGGTAAATTGGTCATTACCGGAGTCGGTAAATCAGGGCTTATCGGAGCAAAGATTGCCGCAACATTTGCTTCAACGGGGACGCCGAGCTTTTTTCTCCATCCGACGGAGGCGCTGCACGGCGATTTGGGGATGATCGGAAAAGAGGATGCGGTGTTGGCGATCAGCTACAGCGGTGAAAGTCCGGAACTCAGCTCCATCCTTCCGCATATCAAGCGATTCGACATCCCTTTGATCGGGATGACACGAAATGCCGCTTCCACGCTGGGACGGTACAGCGATGAGGTGATCAATATCAATGTGGAACAAGAAGCATGTCCTCTTGATATCGCGCCTACCAGTTCAACGACACTGACTCTTGCGATGGGGGATGCGTTAGCCGTTTGCTTGATGAAGGCAAAAAACTTTCAAAAAGAGGATTTTGCCTCGTTTCATCCCGGCGGGGCACTGGGCAAACGTCTTTTTGTCAAAGTAGCCGATTTGATGCGTACCGAAAATCTGCCGATCGTGGATGAAAACACCTCTCTCAAAGAGGCGATTTTGACCCTGAGCGAAGGGCGGCTGGGCACGGTAATGCTCACGGATGCAGAGGGGAAACTTTCCGGTCTTTTGAGTGACGGGGATATCCGAAGAGCGCTTTTAAGTGACACTTTTTCACTGGATGCAAGTGCCAAAAGTTTTGCAACCAAGAATCCATTGGTCATCAATGATGCGACGATGTTGGCCAGCGACGCGCTGGTATTGATTGAGTCGAAAAAAATTCAGTTGCTGGTGGTTACCGATACCTCCGGCGTTATTCAAGGTGCATTGCATCTTCATACTCTCGTGGAAGCAGGTATCTCATGATGCGACTTAACAAATTTATCGCCCACTATTCGACGTATTCCCGACGCGAAGCCGATCAAGCGATTCTTGACGGATACGTCCGTATTGACGGCGAGGTTGAAACCAACCCCGCGATTCAAGTCGATGAACGCAATGCGAACGTTATGATCAGCGGAAACAAGATTGTTCCGAATGATCAGTTTACGGTGATTGTGTATAACAAACCGCGCGGTGAACTGGTGACGAAAAAAGACCCGCAAGGGCGAAAAACGATTTATGATTCTTTGGCGAAACAATATCGCCACTACATCCCTGTCGGACGGCTTGACTTTGCTTCTGAGGGGCTGCTTCTTTTGACGGATGCATCACGGGTTGCAACCGCGCTGATGACCTCAAAAATGGAACGGGTTTATAAGATTAAAATCAAAGGTCCCGTAACCGATGCCATGAAAGTGGCGATGGGCGAGGGGCTGGAACTTGATGACGCAAGTGCGGGTGCACATGAGCATGCCGAGGCGGGTCCGATGAGCTTTGCGCCGTTTTATGCGTATCAGGTACAAAAAGACCAGGGTGACTACTCGATTTTAAAAGTAGCTATCGGAGAGGGTCAAAACCGTGAACTGCGCCGCTTTTTTGCCCATTTCGGTGCGGAAATCGTGGATTTGAAACGGCTTAGTTTCGGAGGAATCGAACTCAATAATCTTCCGACCGGAAAAGTACGATTTTTAGAGCGAAGTGAATATTCGAATTTGCGTGAATTCTTAGACGCGGTCGAAAAAGCGGAAAAAATCAAACAAAAGAATGAAAAGAAAGCTCCGAGAGTTTTTGAAAAATCAGAGACCAAACCCGTGAAAAGGACGTTTGTTAAAGACAAGGCAAAGGTCAAGCCAAAGCCTTCCAACGAACCTTTCGGTACGAATAAATATAAACCTGACTCTAAATTTGCAAAAGGTGGTAAAAAATGAAAACGCTTAAGTTCCCAACCAGTCATAAAACACAGCTCATGGATATCAGTGCCGAAGTAAAAGAAGCGGTTATCACCTCCGGTGTCAAAGAGGGAATTTGTGTCGTTTTTACCCCCCATACGACGGGAAGTGTCTTTTTGTTTGAAAATGCCGATCAAAATCTTCGCCGTGATTTGCTCTCCGCACTCTCAAAAGTTATTCCGAGCGATGCGCACTATTCGCATGTCGGGAGCAATGCCGCAGCACACCTGAAATCTTCCCGTATGGGTGCATCGGTGAGTATTCCGGTACATGACGGCCGTCCTATGTTCGGGAAATGGCAGGGTATTTTCTTTGGAGAGTTCGACGGCCCCCGTCAGGCCCGCGAAGTGATTATCAAGGTAATCGCAGGTTAAAGTGGCTGACTTTACCTATCTTCTCCGTCCTAAAACATTTGACGATGTTGTGGGACAGCCCCATTTATGCAGTGCAGATGCTCCGTTGCGCTCACTGTGTGAAAATAATAATCTTACCCACTCTTTTTTTTACGGTCCTCCCGGATGTGGCAAAACAACTTTAGCCCGAATTATCGCCGATGTGCTGGATGCCCCTTTTTATGAATTTAATGCAACATCACTTAAAGTCGAACAGCTTCGCAAAATTTTTGACCAATATGAGGGTTCATTAACGAAGCCTCTCGTTTTTATCGATGAGGTCCATCGTCTGGCGAAAAATCAGCAAGAGGTGTTATTGCCGGTTATGGAAAAAAACAGTGTGTTAGTGATCGGAGCATCGACGGAAAACCCTTATTTTTCCTTGACAGCAGCGATGCGGTCACGCTCATTACTGTTTGAACTCCATTCCATCGGTTATGAAGCGTTAGAAGCATTGTTAGTCAAAGCTTGCGATAAAGAAGGGATCACACTCGATGAAGAAGCACGCGAATATCTGATAGCCAGTTCCGGCGGCGATGCACGTGCTATGCTCAAGTTACTGGAAGTCTCTACGGCACTAAAAAAACCGATCACATTGGAGCTTTTAAAATCGCTTCGTCCCGCTGCCCAATCACTCGGCAGTTCGGAAGCGGGGGTGCATTACGATCTTGCATCTGCATTGATTAAAAGTATCCGGGGAAGCGATCCCGATGCGGCGATCTATTATCTTGCCCGTTTGATCGAGGGGGGAGAACCGCCGGAATTTATCGCACGTCGTCTTGTGATCTTAGCCAGTGAGGATGTCGGCAATGCCAACCCTCAAGCGCTTACTCTGTGTACTTCTGCCATGACCAGTGTGAAAATGATCGGTTATCCGGAATCCCGGATCATTCTTGCTCAGGCCGTCATCTATCTGTGCGCATCACCGAAGTCAAACTCTGCCTATAATGCGATTAATGCCGCCCAGAGTGCCGTGAAAAACGGAGTCATTCTTGATATTCCCGAACACTTGCGCCAGCAGCACAAAGGGTATCTATATCCGCATGACTTCGGGGGATGGGTAGAGCAAAAGTATCTCTCCAAACCGCTCAAATTTGTCGAATTTAAAAACAGCGGTTATGAAGCGAAGATGGGTGAGTGGATAGAGAAGGTATGGGGGAAATAACTCCCCTTTATATATTGTAGTACGTCGCTTCTTTATGATGGACGACGAGTGCCGTCGTACTTTGTTCCGGATGAATCTGATACGTTTCAGAGAGCGTAATTCCAAACTCCTCAGGGCGTAACAGATCGAAGATGATACGGCTTGGCTCGAGATCCGGACACGCTGGATATCCGAAGCTGTAGCGTGCTCCCGCATAGCGGTTTAATCGAACATCACGCAAACTAAATCCCTCATCATCACTCGCGATATTCAGATCGAGCCGGATTTGCTTGTGCGCCACCTCGGCGAGTGCTTCGGCGAGTTCGACTCCGAAACCATGGACCATGTTGTACTCTAAATACTCATTATTGGCGTAGAGTTCTTTTTCGTATTCACTGAATTTATCCCCGACACTGACGCAGCTTATCGGAAGGACATCATCACGAGTGTGTCTGAAAAAATCGCTCAGAGCGCGATGGGGTGCTTTACGCTGGCGCGGAAATTCAAAGACGTATTTGGCATTGCCGATCACATCATCAAGCGGTTGGCGATTGGCATTTTCATCGATGTTCCACCCGCAGCTCTCATCAAAAATCAATAATTCGCCATCGCTGCTTCGGACGGGATAGTATCCGTAAATCACGGTAGGATCGAACAACCCGCGTTTGATGATCTCGCGTTTGATCCGCTCATAGGCGGGATAGACTTTGGTCTCGAGAAGTTTTTTGTACTCATCCACCGGCATCCCTGCACGTTTGTATCCCCAATGCATTTTGAAAAGACTGCGCTTATTGACCCATTCGCACACCATGTCAAAATCGAGCTGCTCTTTGCGTAATACGCGACGTCCCCAAAACGGAGGGGTCGGGATTCTGACCTCACTCGGCATTTTAAGCTCATGAAAGGGTGGGATAACAACATCGATCACTTCTTTGGGCGCACGCTCCACCATATCTCCGCCAAGGCGGGTATCAAGACCAATGCTCGGGTCGGCATTATACTTTTCGATTCGGCTCATGGCGATAACCCCGTCAAACGCATCGCGGCAATAAAAAATGGCGCCGTTGTAGATCGGTCGGCAAAAATCGTCTACGAAGCTGCGTGTGAGTGCCGCTCCGCCTAACAATACCGGCGTCGTGATTCCCATACCTGCCATCGTCTCCAAGTTGTCTTTCATCACTTGGGTCGATTTTACCAGTAAACCGGACATTCCGATGGCGTGGATATCATGCGCTTTCATAGCGTCGAGATATTTTTCAAGTTCTGTTTTGATCCCGATATTGATCACTTTGAATCCGTTATTGGAGAGGATGATGTCGACAAGATTTTTGCCGACGTCGTGGACATCCCCTTTGACGGTTCCGATGACGAGGGTGGTGTCGGTATCTTTCTCCTGCTTGGAGAGGTAGGGGTTGAGATAGTCGACCGTCGTTTTCATCGTCTCGGCACTTTGCAATACAAACGGCAATTGCATTTTTCCCGATCCGAAGAGTTCTCCGACGATTTTCATCGCATCAATGAGGATTTCATTGACGATTCTATCAGGATTGATCACTTGACGCGCACGTTCAACCAACGGAATCATCCGCTCTTTATCACCGTCGATGAGGAGTCTGGCAATTTTTTCTTCATCGCTCATAGCCTCGTATTCTTCATCGTTTTTAGAGTTATCGATGGTCTTATCACTGAAATGTTCGATAAATTTAAAGAGCGACTGATCGTCCGGAGAGAAGAGAAGTTCTTCACAAATTGAGCGATCTTCGTCAGACATTTTAGAGAGCGGTACGATGTGTTTGACGTTGATGATGACAGATGTCATACCCGCTTCGATACAGTGGTGCAAAAAGACACTGTTGAGATAGACTCGGGCGTTCATACTGAGTCCGAAAGAGATATTGGATAATCCAAGCGTCGATCCGACATTAGGATATTTGGCATGAAGCTGACGGATTGCTTCGAGCGTTTGGATGGCAGCATCACGGTATTCCACGTCCCCGCTTCCGACCGTAAAGGTGAGCATATCAAACATCAGATTGCGCGGATCGATACCGTGACGGTTGACACACAGATCGTAGATACGATCTGCTATACGCATTTTATCTTCCGTCGTTTTTGCCATCCCTTTTTCATCAATGACGAGACAGACTAAGGCGGTTCCGAATTTTTTGGCGAGAGAACAGATCGCATCCAGACGCTCTTCCCCGTCTTCGAGATTGACGGAGTTGATGATCGGCTTGCCGCCGATGCATTTGAGCGCTTCTTCCATCGTGTTGACCCTTGTCGCATCGGGCATAAGGGGGATAGAGATTTTTTGGTTGTAGAGTCTCATCACGTGCGCCATATCCACCGCACCGTCACGTCCGGCAAACTCGACATTGACATCGAGACAATGGGCACCGTCGCGTACCTGTGCCTGACCGACACTGAGTGTCCCCTCGTAATCACTGGCGATAATCAGTTCACGAAATGCTTTGGACCCGGTCGAATTCGAACGCTCTCCGATGAGCAGCGGGGCAGGAGTCTGGATCAACTCAACCGTATTGAAAAGCGATGCGATAGAAGGTTTTGTCTCTCCGCTCGGTTTTTTGGGAGTGACAGAGGAGACTTTGTCGACCAGAGCACGGATGTGCTGCGGAGTCGTTCCGCAGCATCCTCCGAGGAAACTTACCCCGTCGTAGTTTAAAAAGTCACATTGCAGCTGTGCAAATTCATCAGGCCCCATCGGATAATACGAGAAACCTCCTCGGTTTTGAGGGAGCCCCGCGTTGGCGTGCACCGAAATCGGTTTTCCCCACACTTCAGAGAGGGTTCTGACATGTTTGCCGTACTGTTCCGGTCCAGTGCCGCAGTTGAATCCGAGACTGAGGATATCGAACGGTTCGAGAATCGTGGCTATCGTTGCCGCATCGGTTCCGATGAGCATGCTTCCGGCCAGTTCAATCGTGACGGAGACCATGATCGGCAGTGCCGTACTCCGTTCTTTATTGGCCGCTTCGCACGCATGGAGTGCCGCTTTGATTTGAAGCGGATCCTGGCAGGTTTCCAGAAGGAAAATATCACATCCTCCATCGATCAGACCGAGACAGCACTCTAAATATCCCTCGTACATCTCATCATAATGGATATGCCCGAGAGAGGGGAGTTTCGTTCCCGGTCCGATAGAGCCGAGGACAAAACGGGGATGTTCAGCGGTGGAGAATTTATCGCATTCGGCTTTACAGACTGCCGCTCCGGCTTGGGAGAGCTCATACGCGCGATGGCCGATACCGTATTCATCGAGTACCCAGCTAAAAGCGCCGAAAGTGTTGGTTGTAATCAGGTCGGCCCCTGCTGTGAGATAAGCGTGAAAAATATCGCTCATGACCTCCGGACAGGTGACGTTGAGAAGTTCGTTGCACCCCTCAAGCCCTTCCCATGCGCTCTCGGGAATTTTGTCGGTACGCTCTTGAAGCTGGGTTCCCATCGCACCGTCGATGATAAGCGGACGGCGAGTGAGTGTTTCTATAAGAGTGTTTTTAACCGACATAGTTGAAGCCTTATGGAGATAGAAATTAATGCGATTTTAGCGAAAAGGAGCATAAGCCGTTCTAAGTATGAAAATATAATTCTTTAGATACACTCTTAACCATGAAAATGCTGCTTCTTTTTTTCCTTTTTTGTTCCTCTGTCGCATGGTCAAACGAGAAGGTTACCCTTCAGTTATCATGGCTGCACCAGTTTCAATTTGCCGGATTTTATGCAGCGAAAGAACAAGGGTACTATCGTGATGCCGGGCTGGACGTAACCATCAATGATGCGCACAATAAATTAGACCCTCTTCAGGCGGTAATGAGCGGAAATGCCCAGTATGCGGTTGGGCACACGTCGATTGTCATTGACAGCATGAAAAATTCCCCGATTGTTTTAATGGCGGCAATGTTCCAATCTTCGCCGATGATGCTTCTTGTACGGGAAGACTCGGGGATTAAAAGTGCCAAGGATCTGCGCGGCAAAAGAATCATGCTGACCAGTGATGCCGCAAGCGGAGTTGAAATACAGGCGATGCTGCGCAGTGTGGGTCTCTCTCCCAAAGATTACATTCTGCAGCCGCATTCTTTTGATCCATATTCCCTGGCACGCAATGAAACCGATGCTATGGCCTCTTATCTCTCCAACGAACCGTTTTTTTTAGAAAAAATGGGAGTAAAGACCCGAGTGATTCATCCCAAAGAGTACGGTTTTGATTTTTACAGTGATATCTTATTTTCAACGCAAGAGGAATATGCGAAACATCCCGAAAGAATGAATGCCTTTTATGACGCGAGTATCCGCGGATGGTTATGGGCATTTGATCATATCGAAGAGACGGCAAAACTGATTTATCGAAACTATAATCCGCAACATAAATCACTCGAAGCGTTGATTTATGAGGGGAAAGTGCTTAAAGAACTCGCCTTCCGTCCGAATACTTCTTTTGCCGCGATCGATCCGGTCCGTTTGGAAATGATCGGACAGGGATACCGCCTTATGGGAATTGTCAATGACACCTATTCTACCGTCCCTAAAATCTATGAAAACCGATCACTCCATTTGAGCGAAGAAGAAAAAAAGTGGCTTAAGGAACATCCGATTATCCGTGTCGGAATTGATCAGAACTGGCCTCCTATCGAATCGGTCGATGATAAAGGGAGATATACCGGAGTCAGCGCCTCGTATTTAGCGCTTCTTGAAAAACGGTTGGGGATTCACTTTGAGATTGATTACAGTCGAAAATTTTGGAGTGATTCGATCCGTTCTATTCAAGCGAATGAACTGGATATGCTCTCGTGTGCCGCCATTACGGAAAAGCGGCGTGCAACTCTCCTTTTTAGCCGCCCTTATTTAAAACAGTCGATAGTCATTGTGACAAATTCGAATATCGGATATATTAATGATCTGAGTGATTTGAACGGGAAAAAAGTAGCTGTCGTCCGTACCTATGCAACCGAAGAGCTTTTGCGTGAGCATTATCCCAAAATTATCCCCGTAATCGCCGATACATCGCTCGAAGCGCTTCGAAAAGTTGAATCCGGTGAAGCATATGCTACTATTGAAGGATTGAGTGTCGTCAGTTATCTGATTGAGAGGAATAATCTTAAACACCTTAAAGTGGCGGGAGAAACGCCGTATCAGTATGAACTTGCATTTGCTTTTCGAAAAGATTGGGGGATGATGGTTTCCATTTCGAATAAAGTTTTAGCCTCCATCACTCCATCCGAAGATAAAGAGATCCATGAGCGTTCTCTGATTATCGAACGAAATGATTCCATTAACTATCGTTTTGTTTGGGGGGTGGTCGGATTTATGGTGATAGTCTTTATTTTGATCGCCTATAAAAACCACCGTCTTGACATATTGGTACGTCAACGTACCGATGAACTGGAAACGTTTAATCAACGCCTTCAAGAGGAGATTGAAAAAGCGGTTGAAAAAAATCGAAAGCAGGAAAAGCTGCTGATGCAGCAAGCCAAAATGGCCGAAATCGGTTCCATGCTCGAATCGATTGCGCATCAATGGCGCCAACCGCTTAATATTTTAGGGCTCTCTATGACACGGTTAAATCTTAGCTGTTCGTTAGGTGGGACCGGTGAAGCGTCAAAGGTCATTGAGATTGCCGAAGCACAAATCGAGTATATGTCTCAGACGATTGATGATTTCCGTAATTTTTTTAAACAAGACCGTCACCAAGTTTTGGTTAATATTAATAGTTTGGTCAATGATGTGGAAGCCTTGTTGGGTCCTTTGCTCATTCGTAAAAAGATCACGATAGAGCGGGAGATTGATCCGGGAACTGAAGTTTTGGTTTACCCGAATGAACTCAAGCAGGTTCTTATCAATCTGGTCAATAATGCGCGAGAAGCGATCGAGCAGCATCGCGGTGATGAGAGAATCATCCGTATACTCTGTCATAATGATGAGCACTATTCTACGATCGGGATTGAAGATACGGGCGGAGGTATTCCGATCGATATTATCGATAAAATTTTTGATCCTTATTTTACGACGAAATTTGAATCGCAAGGGACAGGAATCGGTTTGTATATGGCGAAAATGATTATCGAAAAACATTTCTTAGGAAAACTCAGTGTTTATAACCTGAAAGAAGGGGCTTGTTTCGAGATTCGTCTTAATCGAGTGTTGCCAGAGAATTCCGACACACGAGCTCAAAGCAGTGTTCCCCTTGGACGTATCGATAGAAGAAAGAAAAATTATGGGACTCCAGAATCGATTTAACGATATAAAGACCTAGCCCGAAACTATGCGGATTTTCATGATGATGAAAAAACGGTTCACTCAGAGAATCGAGAGTACACTCTCTCGGCCACGGTTCCCCTTTGTTATAAAAGAAAAGATGTTCTCCCATTTGAACAATTCGAACTTTTCCGTCTGAACTGTATTTGATAGCATTATCGATCAGGTTTTTAAAAACGGTTACAAAAACATCGCAATCCGCATAAATTAATGTCCCGTCCAGAACAGTCTCAATGACGTTATCTTTCAAAAAGAGTAATCCCTTGGCTTTTTCCAACAACAGTTTCGGATCGCAGGATTTCAGATTGGGTGCAAGTGCTCCGGAGGTGATTTGTTCTACCCGAACGAGTTCTGCTATCAAATGCTCCATCCGGAAAAATGCCCGCTCCAAAATAGATTTTTCTTCTGTGTTTTTGAGAAAAGGGAGGGAAAGCTTCCCTACGGTGATAGGGGTTTTAAGTTCATGCATGATGTTGCGTATGAAAAGACTGCGTGCTTCGATGAGCGTTTGGTTTTTATGCATAGCACTGTCCAGGGCATTGGCTACAAGGGCGATTTCATCTTTTTGAAGACTATTGATCGGAGTATAACTTCCGTCTTTTCCATAATGGGTAATGGCGTTGATTAGTCTCTTCAGAGGAAAGAGTGTTTTAATGATGAGCCAATACAGGAGCAATAACGCGACCATAAGGGTGATAAAAAGAATTTCAGGCCACAGAGATTGCTGCGCAGCATCGGTTTTGATGACCAGCAGAGGCGGTGTCGCTTTAGGAAGGTAGACATAGAGATGATTAGTGTCTTTTAATATTTGTATCCGCCCCTCTTTGAGGGAGTCTTTAATCTCTTCCGGGTAGTTTTTAGGGGTAGTTTTGAGAGCGTTTTGGAGCGTTTTTAGAAGATCAGGATGGGGTTCGGCAACGCTGTATCCTTGCACCTGCAAATAAGATCGTCGTAACGGCGGAGCAAGAGGGACACTTTTTCGCAGAACCAAAAGAAGGTTTCCGGCCTCAATCTCCAGCCGATGTTCCTGGTCCTGGGTGAGTTTTTCGTGCAGCGTATAAAACCCTATCCCCATGGCAGTAAAGGTAACGAGGAAAAAAAGAGTGATGCGGAGAAAAATACTTTGAGCCATCGGTTATCCTGAAAACCGATAACCGCTTCCTCGGATAGAGTGGATATAGCGGGGATTTTTGGGATCTTTTTCGATTTTTTGGCGTAAACGGCTAATGATAACATCGATGGTACGGGCAGAGCTTTCCCATGAGATGGCTTCCGCATTGTTGGAGAGAAAATCACGGCTTAGGGTTTGATTCGGGTGGAGGATAAAAAGGGATAACAGTTCATATTCCGCCCGCGTCAAATCTAGAGGCGATCCGTTATACAGAATGGTTTGTTCATGTTCGTTAAAAGTGAACAGCTTATTCTTTTTTTCCAGAGTGGGGCGATAGCGGCGGAGAACGCTTTTGATCCGTGCGATAAGCTCACTTGGTTCATACGGTTTAGGGAGATAATCGTCCGCACCGTATTCAAGGCCGATGACTTTGTCGTTGATGTCGCTTCGGGCACTTGAGATCAGGATCGGAATATCGGTTTTGAGACGAATCAGTTTGCACAGTTCCAGACCATCCATCTGCGGGAGGGTCAAATCCAAAATGATGAGATCAAAATGGTCGGTGTCTAAAAGATTCAATCCTGCCGAGGGCGTTGAAACAGCATTGAGGGCAATACCGTAATTTTTGAGATAATTCACTAGAAGCGTTGTAATATCCGGATCGTCTTCGACCATCAGTGCTTGGAGCATGTTTTCCCTTTTGATTATTGGTACAGTGTACTTTAGTCCGTGCTCAAAAATTTCCGTCATTGCGGAATCGGCACTTCATTTATTTATAGCAGTATGACGCAGTGATGTTAACAAAGGGCAAAAGAATCGATATTGAATACTAATGTTATTGCGGATAGGAGAAATAATGTGAAGTTTTAACGCGGTAAGTTATTGCCCTCTCAGGCAAAATACAATTTAGTCTACCATCCAGCTGGCACGTTTGGATTGACGTAGTTTTTTGACCATCAACTTTTCTAACGGTGTCATTTTTTCCATTGGGTTCTCCTTTTTTATATTTTAATAGCGTTAGTCTATCAGTGAATAATTACTATATGATAACGGCATCATCGATGAGGTAACAAAGGTATTTAAATAAAGCAAAAGGTTAAAAAGCAATAATACGATAATAATTATTAATTTTAAAAAGGATTTTCATGGAAGAGTTGTTGCAGTCATTTTGGAATTTAAGTGCTTCAATGGGAATCTTTATCGTTGTCGGGGTAATTATAGCCGGTATATTACATGAATTGATACCCGAAGATTTGATTAGCCGGCAGCTGGGCACACGCGGTTGGAAATCAGTTCTGAAAGGGACACTTTTTGGGATACCGCTCCCTTTGTGTTCTTGCAGTGTCATTCCTTTTGCCGCTGAATTGAAACGAAAAGGTTCCTCAGAGGGTGCCGTATTGTCCTTTTTGATATCGACCCCGATCACTGGAGTTGATTCCATTTTGGCAACATATGGAATGTTCGGATGGGCTTTTACCCTCTATCGGGTTGTTACCTCCAGTATAATTGCTGTTATTGCGGGCGTTCTGGCTAATATACTCATTAAACCGCAGATACAACCGGTCGCAAAATTTTCTCTCAATCCGCAAACCCCGCAAACGATACTCATAAACAAATCCGCAAGTGAAGTCAACCGAGTCCGTTCCTTTTCACTTAGACGCGCTTTGCATTACGGTTTCGTCTCTTTGCTGGGCGGGATTGCCTCCCCGCTGTTATGGGGACTGATTATCGGGGCATTTATTTCGATGATGATTCCGGATAACTTGAGTCATTATTTCAGCGAGAGCAGATGGATTGGTTATCTTGTCGCTGTAGCGATTGCTGCTCCGATGTATGTTTGTGCAACCGCGTCATTGCCGATAGCCGCATCGTTGATTTTGGCAGGGGTTTCACCGGGAGCCGCATTTGTGTTTTTGAGTGCGGGACCGGCAACCAATACGGTGACCATGGGGGTCGTAAAATCGATGTTGGGGACAAAAGCGTTAATGATATACCTGGGAAGTATCGTGATCGGGAGTGTCGGATTCGGAATAGTGTTTGATCTCTTTTTTGATCCGACAGCCATACGCGGGATGCTTTCACATCAAGAAGCCCACGGATGGGTCGAGAATATCGGAGCCGGGATTTTGCTTTTGCTGATAGCCTATAACTTGATACAAACCCGTTTAAATAAAAAGAATAAGAGCTGCAGCGGGGGCTCTTGCTGTTCTTAAAGTTTGGAATTGCTTTTAGAATCTGACCCGCTTTGCAGTTAAAAAAGTTGATAATCACCTAAAAATTAGGAGCCAGTATGGAATGTCGTGAAAAAGCCCTTTTAGGCGGCGGATGTTTTTGGTGTATTGAAGCGGTTTACAGTCGTGTTCATGGGGTTTGCAGCGCTATTAGCGGTTATGCGGGCGGTGCACGGCCGAATCCGAACTATGAGCAAGTATGCAGCGGAGCCACAGGACATGCCGAAGTGGTTGAAATTTCCTATGATCCTGATCTCATCACTTTTGAGCAAATTCTAGAGATTTTTTGGGAAGTACACAATCCCACCACGCTTAATGCCCAGGGGGCTGACAAAGGGACGCAATACCGATCCGTTATTTATTATATGAATGAAGATCAAAAGGCCAAAGCGCTTGAGTCTATTGCAAAAGCCCAGAAAGGATGGGAGGAGGAGATCGTCACCGAACTCTCCCCGGCACCCATTTTTTTCCCAGCCGAAGAGTATCATCAAAACTATTATACGGAACATCCGACGCAAGGGTAT
Source organism: Sulfuricurvum sp. (assembly GCF_049277495.1). Classification (GTDB taxonomy): domain Bacteria; phylum Campylobacterota; class Campylobacteria; order Campylobacterales; family Sulfurimonadaceae; genus Sulfuricurvum. The sequence goes on from NZ_JBASYM010000042.1 coordinate 17,522, forward strand.
TGTTATGCGGTGATCGCACCGAAGATTGAAAAATTTATGAAGAAATTCGGGGACAAAGTTAAACAATAATGAAAGCCTGAAAAAGTGTATTCTAGAGCGGGACGAATCCGCTCTACGGAATACTCTAGCGGGACAGTTCGGCTTCAACCCGGCGGTTTTGCCGTCGTTCGTCTATCGTAGCATTGTTATTGAGCGGTTTGCTCTCTCCAAAACCGACCGCTTTGAGTCGCTTGGGATCGATCCCGAGCTCGATGAGTTTTGTCATGACGGCATTCGCACGTCGCTCTGAGAGGGCTTGATTGTACTCATCGGTTCCGATATTACACGCATGCCCTTGAATCTCGGCAACATAAGGGTTTTCTTTCATAAAGACCGCAAACTCCTCAACGGTACCTTTGAATTCCTCTTTTAGTTTACTGGAGTCGAAATCAAAAAGGACTTTGAACAGATAGGTTAGCGGACATCCATCCTGGTCTACTTTAAATCCGCTCGGGGTCCCGGGACATTTGTCAAGCGCATCGACCACTCCATCTCCGTCGCTGTCCAACGGGGCGGCTGCGATCGGTTCCGCGGTTGCTTTCGGTGCTGCTTCAGGTTCTGAAACTTCTGCACTTATCGGTTCCGGAGATTGGGGTTGAGTTTTTTCGCCGAATGCGAAATTGAGTCCCGCCATTAGCAGCAAGTTATTATCCATGCCGTTGAATTTAACCATATCGATCAATTCGAATTTAAAAGCGACGTGTTTGGCAAGATCCACTTTAATCCCCGTCGCGGCATCGGCAAAGAGACTGTCATGATTGTTATACTGATGATCGCTCATAGTTTCATATCCAAGCCCCATTTTGACAAACGGAACGACATTATCGATTTTACGGTAATTATAAACACCGCTGAGTGCTGAACGCAGAATATTGGTATCCCCCGGAATGTTTTTGTAGTCGGGATTACTGAAAAAAACGGACAGTTCCGGTTTGATGACGTAGTCAAGACCATTATATTGCATCTCAGCACCATAAACGCCATGATTTTTGAGCTCTTGTCCGCTGCTTGGATAGGCATACCCTGCCATCGGAGTAATTTCATAATCATAGTCTGCTGCACCAACGAGGGCAGAGGTCAGTAACATGGAAAGCAAAATTCTTTGCATCACTAAATCTCCTTTAAAAAATCTATAAAACACGAATACAGGTTTTTACTATAGATTAAGTAAAGTTAAAAATAGTTTAAGTATCTAGGATAACTTTTGATGATACATGTCGTAAAAAGCGTGCAGGGAATAAGGGAGATGATGAGATCTGAATGAAAAAAGCTGAAAAGAAAAGGAAGGGGTTTCCCGCGAGTGCGGGAAAAGAGTAGACGAACGTATTCGTTTATTTACAAAGTTCTACTTCGATACGGCGGTTTTCAGCGCGTCCTTCTTTTGTTTTATTTGAAGCAACAGGCATTTTCTCGCCCATACCTTCAGACGTTAAACGCTCGGCTGCTACACCGTCTTTGATGAGCATGGTTTTAACAGTTTCCGCACGTTTTTCAGAAAGTTTTTGGTTATATTTATCTGAACCGGTACTGTCTGTATGACCAACGATATTGGCTTTATAGGCAGGGCTTTCGTTAAGGAATGATGCAAATTCAGCTACTTTAGCTTCACCTTCCGCATCCACTTTATTGGAATCGGTTGCGAAGTTCAGTTGAAGAGTCGCTTTAAGCGGACATCCGTCCACGTCTACTTTAAACCCTTTAGGCGTGTTCGGACATTTATCCTGAGGATCAAATACACCGTCTCCGTCGCTATCGATCGGTGCCGCTACAACCACTTTAGGTGCCGGTTTAGGCGCAGGTGCCGCGACAGGGGCTGCAACCGGCTCAGGTACAGGGGCAGGTGCCGCAACCGGAGCTTCAGGCTGAGCTTTTTCACCGAATGCGAAGTTTAGCCCCGCCATCAATAATAGATTATTGTCCCAATTGAAGTTATTAAATTTCAACATCTCAATGGCTTCAAGTTTGAGGGCGATTTGATCGGTAATACCCACTTTTACACCCGCACCTGCATCGGCAAATGCACTGTTGTGATTGTCATACTGGTGGTTGCTCATTGTTTCGTAACCGAGACCTGCTTTGACAAACGGAGTGATGTTGTTGCTTTTCCCCAGCTCATAGACGCCATTAATAGCTGTACGGAAAATGTCCGTATCACCGGCACCATTTTCATAATCGGCATTGCTGAACAAAACGGATAATTCAGGTTTGATAACACTGTCAAAATTATTGAATTGCATTTCAGCACCATACACACCATGATCTTTAAGATCTTGTGCATTAGGGAATGCATATCCTACCATTGGGCTGATCTCATAATTGTAATCACTTGCACCTAGCAATGTGGCAGCAAGTAATGCGGAAAAAGCTAATTTCTTCATTTAAGTCTCCTTACGACTGTTTTGTATATGAAATAGTATCACGTAAATGAGATTAAATTGTTGTCAAAAACAATAATTAATATAAAAAGCATTATTTTGAGTCTGTAACGTATAGAAAAGGAAGGAGCAGATGAATAAGGCTAATTATCTTTTTGTATCGTTTCAAACGCGTTTTTCATGGTATTAAGGAGAGCGTTGATTTCATTATTGAGTTGAGTTTGTGCGGTATCGATCTTTTCGAGATGAGAAGATTTTAGGCTCTCGAGCTTTTTCAGGATCGTTTGAAAGAGCGCATGGTCATCTGTGAGTAAAACAATCTCTTCTTTCGGAGCCCATTTTCGTTTGGTTTCGCCATTGTGCTGAAACTCAAAAATAATATTTTGGCTTTTTTCAGAACTGATATAACGCGGAACACTGTATGCTCGATAATGCTTTTTAGGGTCACCATGATGACGTTGTATGACATAGTACATAAATGGATAATAGCATAAATCGAATTTTATCTCTCTTTATGATAGAGTACACCTTTAGAAAGTACAGAGGAGCGTGGATGGAACATTCTTATCAATTAGCCATAATCGGGGCAGGACCGGCAGGAATAGCAACTGCTATTGAGAGTTATGTGCTCGGGATGCGAGACATTGTTGTCCTTGAAAAAGATGAAAACCATAATGCCACGATTCGTAAGTTTTACAAAGACAATAAGCGTGTGGATAAAGACTGGAAAGGACAGAAAGTCGAACTCGACGGTACGTTATATTTTATGGACGGGACCAAAGAGAGCACTTTGGACTTTTTTGATCAGCTTTTGGATAATGAAGCAGTAGAACTGCGAACCCATACGGAAGTCCAAAAGATCGTTAAAATAGACGATGGATTTGAAGTTTTTATTGCCGGAGGAAGTATCAAAGCGGCCTATGTAGTCGTGACAATCGGTCGAATGGGGAAACCGAACAAGCCTGATTATAAAATTCCACCATCCATTAAAAATCAAGTTAATTTCACGTTAGATGCCTGCAGTCAGGGAGAAAAAGTGATGGTGGTCGGGGGAGGCGATTCGGCGATTGAATATGCGGTCGATCTGTGCGATAAAAATAAGGTCACAATTTGTTATCGCCGCGGAACCTTTCGCCGGGCCAATCCGACAAACCAATCCGACATCGAGCGTGTAGTGGGCAACGGATCGGTAAAGGCGCTGTTAAACACGGAAATCACGGAACTTGAAAGTGAAGGCGGGAACGTCAAGGTGATTTTCAGTGACGGCTCATCGGAACTTTTTGATCGTATCATCTATGCGATCGGCGGAACAACACCGAGCGGCTTTTTGCAAAGCAGCGGTATCCGTGAAGAAGAGGGGAAACCGGTCCATGATGAGAATTATCAGACGAATGTCCGCGGACTTTTTGTTGCCGGAGATATTACCCAAGAATCAGGCGGTTCGATTGCTCTTGGATTAAATCATGGATTTGCTATTGCAAACTATATCATACGCCAGACGAGCTAAGGTCTTTTGGCGCTAATGTGCCTCGTTTTGGATGTATCTGCGTACGTTTGCGTACTTTAATTTAGGACTTTAAAATAGCTTCGCTTTGATGGCTTAACTCTCCATCGGGACTGAATACGGTGAGTTTGATCGTAGTATGCAGATACTCGGAGGTCACGAGAGGATCGAAATTGTCATCTTGAAAGGCTGCAATTTTGGCATTATGGATAATATCGTCGAGGAGGGAACGCTGCGCTGTTTCACTCATGGCGCTACCCCGAATTTTATTGTCATGATAGAGGGTTATTCGCGTTGCCATCGGCTGTGAGAGAATAGGATATTGTTCGAGAAGCTGGGTGCGGTCAATAGAGATATCGGCTTGCAGAACCTCTTCGATCGAGGCTCTGGCGATGGTCAATAATACGGATTGCGACATGTATTACCCCTTTTGCCTGCTTGGTTTTGCTATTATAACTTACTTATCCTCAGGTGTTGCCGCAATTTCAAATCCCAGATTTTGGAGCATGAGTAAATCTGCATGGGCTTCGCGTCCCGCAGTCGTAAGATAATTCCCGATCACAATACTGTTTGCCCCGGCTTCAAAAATCTCATGCTGCCGCTCTTTGAACGTGATTTCTCTGCCTCCGGCAATCATGATCCGGTCTGCTTTATCCAATATGGTGCGAGCAAGAGAAATAAGTCCCAGGGATTCATCGATAGTGAGCGGATTCGGGCTGAGCGGGAGTGCGGGATTGTGATGGTAAAAGTTCAGCGGAACGGAGACCGGATTCAACTCTTTTAGAGAATGGAGCATGCTGAGGCGATCATCTTGGGTCTCTCCCATACCGAATATTCCGCCGCTGATGAGTTTTAGGCCTGATCGGTTGACATTTTCACAGGTTTCATACCGCTCATCCCAGGGATGGGTCGTGCAGACTTCGGGATAAAAAGCGCGGCTGGTCTCAAGATTATGGTTATATGCACTTACTCCGGAGCGTTTGAGCTCCAGGAGCTGCTCGAGAGATGCCGTACCGTTACAGGCGATTAAACGAAGTCTCGGTACTTCACGTTTGAGGGTTGACGCAACGTTGCAGACAAATTCGAGAGTTTTGTCATCCAGCCCTTTTTGCGCCGTAACGAGGCAAAATCCTAATGCCCCAAGTGCCTCAAGCGTGCGTGCTTCTTCTAAAATCTGATCCATGGGTTTTTGTTTATAGCGTTCAATATCTGCTTTGTATTTGACGCTTTGGGAACAGAATTTACAATCTTCATTACAGGTTCCGCTGTTGATATTGCAGATGGAACACAAAAAGATTTTTTTAGTCATATTAAGACCTTTCAAACATATAGTGGCGTTCATCGAAAGTATCGCTTCCGACCGGTCGGGAATAATGGGTAACAATAAAATTGTCTTCTGTAATTTCCAGCATCGCACAACTAGAATATGGTTTGTCACGTGCGCATACTTCTCCGGGGTTCAAAAAGAGGGTGCTGTTTTTAAAATCGCATTCAAACACATGGGTGTGACCGAAAATAATCACCTCGGCATCGGCATTCATGTAAAACGGCAGATGCATGAGTTTGCAATGAACACCGCCGAGTTTAAAATAGTGCGGTTCTTGAACAAGATTGTAGCGGGTATGGTATTCGATCAGATTTGCATCGTTATTGCCATACACGGCGACATAGCGGACTCCGCTGTTTTTGAGCTGGTCGAGGATCTCGGGTTTGACGATGTCTCCGCCATGGATTAAAAATTCGGCTCCATTGGCGATGAGGTGGTTAATGACCCGTTGAGAACGTCCCTTTTTAGTATGGGTATCGGAGAGTAACCCGATTTTCACGATAAACCTTAACCTACACCGTTGCCGCAGGCAACGGTGTAGGTATATGTCACAATATTGCGTGCAGAGATATGGAGCTTTGTTGTGCCCATTGTTTTATTCGCTTTCTTCCCGCGGCGTGCGGTCTTTACACTTGACACACTCATAGACCTCTTTGTTACGGTAAGTGCGCGGTGCCAATGCACCGCCGCATCCTTCAACTTCACATTTTTTATCACTCGGCTCGAATTTGGAGATGAATTTACATTTCGGATAATGCTCACACCCCCAAAATGCACCGCGGCGTGATTGGCGCCATAACAGTTTTCCACCGCAATCCGGGCACGGGATCTCTGAGGTTTTTTGTTCTGCAAGTGTTTTGGTGTTTTTACATTTCGGATAAGCGCTGCACGCTAGAAATTTGCCGTTTTTACCGTTTTTGACCACCATGGCGCTGCCGCATTTATCACATACTTCTTCGCTTACTTCATCCGGAGTTGCCGGGTTTTCTTTTTGGTTTTCTTCGGTTTGTTCGGTGTATTTACACTTCGGAAAACCGCTGCAGGCGATAAACTCTCCGAAACGTCCTGAACGGAGCAGGAGTTCGCTTCCGCATTGCGGACAGTTGCGTCCGAGAGGTTTTGCCATTTTGAGACTGATGATATTGGCTTTACCCGCTTCGATTTTTTCGATAAACGGATAATAAAAATCAAGCAAAATTTTATGCCATGATTTTCCCTCATCGCTGATCTCATCAAGGGTCTCTTCCATGGTAGCGGTAAAAGAGGCATCGACAATCTCTTCGAAATGGGTCTCGAGCATCTCTGTCACGGTGAATGCAATCTCCGTCGGAATGATTTGGCGTTTTTCTACCGTTATGTAATCCCGCGCCTGAAGGGTGCTGATGGTCGGTGCATAGGTCGATGGACGGCCGATCCCTTCACTTTCGAGCTTTTTAATGAGGCTTGCTTCGGAATATCGAGCCGGCGGTTCGGTAAAGTGCTGTTCGGGAGTAATGGTTTGGATATCGATAGAATCTCCTGTCGTCAGCGTCGGGAGAAGTTTGTCTTTGTCATCACTTCCGGTTACACGGTAAAAACCGTCGAATAAGAGTTTGCGTCCGGTTGCACGGAACTGCGCTTTCGGAGATTCGAACGTGATACTTTGCTGTTCAAAGCGTGCATCATTCATCTGACATGCCAAAAAGCGGTTATAGATCAAACGATAGAGTTTGATCTCATCAGGCTTGAGATACGTTGCCGCGATTTTAGGGGTGAAACTCAGCATTGTCGGACGGATCGCTTCGTGAGCCTCTTGAGCCCCTTTGGATTTTTTGGTGTAGACTTTGGCATTTTCAGGAAGATAGGCTTTTCCGTAGCGATCGAGGATCACTTCGCGTGCCGCTTCAACTGCTTCTGCCGCGAGATTGAGTGAGTCGGTACGCATATAGGTGATAACCCCGCTGGTTCCCTCGGGAGTCTTAACCCCTTCATAGAGCGCTTGGGCGACCATCATCGTTTTTTTCGGAGAAAATCCGAGCTGTGATGAGGCCGTTTGCTGAATCGTCGAGGTCATGAACGGCGGAGGAGTTGACGATTTACGCTCTTTCGTCTCAATCTCGCCCACTTTGAAATGTTCGGATTGGAGTGTTTTGACAATCCGTGCCGCTTCATCGCCGGTTTTAATGGTGAGTTTATCGATCTTTTCATTTTCAAACGTAACAAGGGTTGCTTCGATATCGGTTTTGAACAAGGTGTCGATTGTCCAATACTCTTCAGGGATGAACGCCCGGATTTCCCGCTCACGATCAATGACGATTTTCAGAGTTGAGGATTGTACGCGTCCCGCAGAGAGCCCTTTTTGGATTTTAGAGGCCAAAAGCGGCGAGAGTTTGTATCCGACGATACGGTCGAGCAATCGGCGCGCCTGCTGCGCATTGACCCGATCCATATCAATGGTACGAGGGGTTTCGAGTGCATGGATGATTGCATTTTTGGTGATCTCATGGAACACGATACGCGGCAGAGCCTCAGGGTCTTTATCGATGGCATGGGCGATATGCCAGCCGATCGCTTCTCCCTCGCGGTCCTCATCGGTCGCGATATAGATGGTATCGCTTTTTTTGGCCAGTTCTTGGATCTGTTTGACGGTAGCGGTACTGTCTTCGCTGATCCGATATTCAGGAATCAGGGTTTCGTTATCAATTTTGATACCAAAGCGATTTTTCGGAAGATCACGGATGTGTCCTTTGGAGGCGATGACTTCGTAATCTTTAGAGAGAAAGTTTTTAATGGTCTTGGCTTTAGCCGGAGACTCTACGATGATGAGTTTCAAAAAGTTCGATCCTAATGTTATTATTTTTGGCCTCGATAGAGGCAAGCTTCAGTGCCGCAGCGGCAAGCGTAGACAAAGGGGCTTGCCTTCTTTACCGTTCTATAATTAATGTATTTGCGAAAGTGTAACAAAAAAAGTATCAAAAGCGCTAAAGTTTCTTTTTTATATCCCGATATAGTCTCTAACAGCAAGGACGCTGAACTAACTTAAGAGCTTCGTCTCTTCGATAAAAGGATTTATCATGGGTTTCAGAATTAACACAAACATTGCGGCAATGAATGCACACACCAACGCGACGATGAACAATCGTAACTTGGACAGCGCACTTGCGAAACTTTCATCAGGTCTCCGTATTAATACAGCTGCGGAT
>NZ_JBASYM010000043.1:0-4588 GCF_049277495.1 Sulfuricurvum sp.
GTGCAGCATTGTTTCGAGTTGACTTTTAGGATACAGGCTTCCGGTATAAGCAATAAATATTTTTCTTTCCTGATGCTTGTCCGTTTCATTTTTGTATTGGGTGTAATAGTAATCACCCAAGATCAGCCCTTCTGCCAATGCCTTTACATCCAGCTTGTCCTGATAGCGTTCCAAAGCTATAAAAAGTGTCTGGAAGCTGCTCTTTTGTATGGATTGAATCGCTTTTGCAGCACTGATCTTGAGGTCTTCACCCTTTAGTGAACGGCTTGCCACATACAAAACATTATGATGAATATCCAAATAGGTGGACCCCTCTTTGAGAGTGAACCCCGCTTTTGACAATGCTATCGACTGCTCTGCCTTCGCCGGAAGCGCAGTGACGATAAGAAGTTCCAGACTCTCTTTCGGATGCTTGTTGGAGATGGCTATTTGCATGATTTACCCAATCGATTCGCAATGATATTCATCGAATTGATTTTATTTCGGTAAATAGGCTCTTGTGAGGATGCGAGACTCTCCTTTACCTTGTCCGTGACGATATGATGAAAACTGGATTTATCACAGACCGGGTCCGCTTCATTCATATCTTTAGTCAGGGCATACGCCTGACATCGGCATCCTCCGAAATCTTTCTCTTTTTCATCGCAGGTTCGGCACGGTTCTTTCATCCATGAATCACCACGAAAATAGTTAAATGCCTCCGAATCGTTCCAAATCGCTTCAACGGAATACTCTTTCACATTGGGAAAAGTGAGCGGGAGCGTATTGGCAGTGTTGCACGGAAGTGCCATCCCGTCGGGATTGATGGTCAGGAAGGTCGAACCCCATCCGTTCATGCACGCTTTAGGACGTATCGCAAAATAATCCGGTACGACAAAAAAGACTTTCATATCTTTACGATTTTCCCGATAATGGTTGGTGATGGCTTTAGCCTCATCCAACTGCTTTTGGCTCGGAAGCAGTGCGTTGATATTTTCAAGCGCCCATCCGTAATACTGGATATTTGCGATTTCCAGATAATTCGCCCCCAGCTGTTCCGCCATCTCAATAATCTCACCGATCTGATGAATGTTTTGTCGTGTAATACAGGTATTAATGATCAATTGCAAGCCGTTATCTTTACAAGCTTTGGCAAAAGCCATTTTGTCTCTAAAGGCGGTTTTATTGTTCGTAATAAGTGTCGTTGTATGTTCGTCCGGAGACTGGATACCGAGCTGTACCGTCTTCAATCCCGCTTCTTTCAGCTTTGGAACGATGGAGATGTCCGCTCCGACGCCGGAGGTAATCAGATTGGTATAAAACTTTAAGTCATTGGCTTTTTTGACGATCTCCAGCAGATCTTTATTGAGCAGAGGTTCGCCACCTGAAATTCCCAATTGAACGGCTCCCATGGCGCGGGATTCTTCCATCACTCTAAACCAGTCTTCTTTGGTCATCTCATCTTTCGTATTGGCAAAATCAAGTTGATTGTAGCAATAGGTACATTCCAAAGGGCATTTGTGTGTCAGTTCCAGCAGTATCCATAACGGCGGATTAACCGTTTTTTTGTCAGGATTCATAATAGATTATCCAGTCGCGATTCATCGCTTCGCTTAGAAATTCTACGACATCGGCGCCGAGTGAGTCATCCGAAAACTTCTCGGTTAAGGTACTGATAATCGTGTCACAAGAGTTCGTACCGTCACATAAACTCATAATCTCGCCCGCAGAGAAGCTAAGCTGCACCATTCCTTCGGGATAGAGCAGTACATAGCAGTTTTGTTTCTCTTCAAATTGCAGTTGAAAGTGATTATTCACTGCAAGAAATTTTTCGCGTTGCATGACAATCCTTGATATTAAAATAAGGCGGTCTTTTCAGTTCATAAGCTAAATAGAGTGCGTCGACCATGGTCCACAAAATATCCAATTTAAACTGCAGAATGGAAAAAGCTTTCTCCTGCAGTTCCACGGTGTTGAACTCCTCTAGCGTCAGGGCTAATCCATGCTGCACGTCACGGCGTGCTTCTGTCAGTCTTTTTTGAAAATAGCGCAGACCGTTCTGATCGATCCATGGGTAGTTTTTTGGCCATGTATCCAAACGCTGCTGGTGTATTTCAGGTGCAAACATCTCTGTTAGTGAAGACATCGCCGCCTCTTTCCAAGGTGCATGTTTTGCAAAGTTGACATACGCATCGACGGCAAAACGTACCGCAGGCAAAACATATTTATGACTCAAAAGATCTTCCTTGTCCAGCCCCACAGCCGTACCCAAATCTAGCCATGCTTCGATACCGCCGCCCACACTGTCATGGTCATTGATTCGGTCAATCCATTTGCGTCTGTCTTCAATAGGAGGGTTGTTCGACATAATCGCCGCATCTTTAATCGGTATCATCGTCTGGTAATAAAAGCGATTGGCTACCCATCCTTGAATCTCTTCTTTCGTACATTTGCCCTCATACATACGGATATGAAACGGATGATAAATATGATACATACTCCCCATCGCTCTTAATGCTTCTTCAAATTCTTTTTTGCTGAGTAGACTTTTCATTTTATTCCTTTGATTGAGTTTGTTTTGACCTTAAATCTCAATATGCATTCCGTCATATGAGATTTCTATATTGTGTCGGATAAGCTCTCGATACTCTTCCGTACTTTCATCCAGTATCGGATTGGTATTATTCATATGAATTAATATCTTACGCGGTTTATGGAGCGTGTCCAGCGTCTCGATGAGTCCCCCTCTTCCGCTTAGGGGAACATGACCCATATCGGTTCCGAGTTTCGTGGAGAATCCGTTTTTGATCATCTCATCATCTCTCCAGAGAGTTCCGTCAACCAGCAAAACATCGGCTAAAGCCATTTCGTCAATAATTGCTTGCTGCAGCACACCGAGACCCGGAAGATAAAAGAGCCGCTTTCCGCTGATTTTGTTGATAACAACCATACCTATATTGTCGCCGGCTCTGGGTCTATCACGATATTTTGAATAAGGGGGTGCATTCGAAATCAGCGGCACCGCCTTGAAGGTATAATTGGGCATCACCGGAATCTCAAAGCTTGTTCCGTCCGTCGCTACCTCATGATAACGTGTTCCGCCCCCGTCCCAATGGGTCAGCATTGTAAAAAGGGGGAAAGAGGTATTCAGCTCTTCATGCACCTCTTTGGTACAATAGACTTCATGCGGACACCCTTCCCTGAGCATTAACAGTCCGGTCGTATGATCAATCTGGGCATCGATGAAAACGATGGCTTTGATCTTTGTTTCTCTTCGCTGCTGCGGGTGCAAAAACGGTGAATTATGAATTTGCTCTAAAATATCGGGAGAGGTATTGAAAAGCACCCAGTTCTCACCGTCTTCACTGATCGTTATCGAGGATTGGGTTCGGCGTTTAATCGATGTTTTGCCGGCTCTGTATCCTTTACAGTTATCACAGTTGCAGTTGAACTGCGGCAGTCCTCCGCCGGCGCTTGAACCTAAAACTTCAATTTTCACGTTCTACCCTTTTATTTTATTAATTAAACGTATACGTGATACCCTCAATTAATAAAAGAGCGGACAACGTTATATTGCCCGCTTTGGTCTATCTATTGCTACGATTACTCGTGGCAAATGTACATTGTTACTTCAAAGCCGAATCGGTTGTCCGTAAATGCTGGTTTTTCCCATTTCATAGTAGCCTCCTTTTATTTATTTGTGTAGTTTGAATACGTGAACCATTCCACCTTGTGAAATGTGTTTAATTGACTTGGCAACTTCTCCGCCCCATAAAGGTACAGCTCCGCCCCAACCGGATACGACAGAAACATACTGTTCTCCGTTTTGTTCCCACGTGATCGGTGAACCGACGATTCCTGAACCGACTTGGAATGAATACAATACTTTTCCGGTTGCGTCATCTAAACCAAGAAGTTCACCTTCAGGTGTTCCTGTAAAGACGATTCCGCCGGCTGTTGCAAGTACTCCACCCCATAAAGGAGCTTTATTCTCATATTTCCATTTGATTTTACCGGTCTTAGGATCGATGGCTTTAAGCGCACCGATATGATCTTCATAGACAGGTTTGATGGTGAAACCGGCACCCATATATGCGGCACCTTTTTTATAGGTCACCGGTTGATTCCACATATCCATACCCCACTCATTTGCAGGGACATAAAAGAGACCTGTATTTTGAGAGTACGCCATCGGATTCCAGTTTTTACCACCGAGGAATGATGGAACGGTAAAGACTGTTTTCCCTTTTTCACCATTGACCGGTACACCAGGACGGTTTTCAGGAACTACGATCGGTTTCCCGTCTTTATCGATCCCTTTTGCCCAGGTAATTTTGTCTACAAACGGAGACGCGCTGATGAATTTACCGTTTACACGGTCAAGTACATAGAAGAAACCGTTTTTGTCGGCCGTAGCACCGGCTTTGATTGTTTTACCTGAAGCATCTTTGTAATCAAACAATACGAGTTCAGACATACCGTCAAAGTCCCATCCGTCATTCGGAGTGGTTTGGTAGTACCATACAATTTCACCCGTATTAGGATTGAGTGCCATACGACAAGCAGAATACAAGTTGTTTCCGGCTCTCTCATGAGAATTCCATGGAGA
>NZ_JBASYM010000044.1:0-17282 GCF_049277495.1 Sulfuricurvum sp.
GCTTGAAAGTCCTCGGAACCGTCGGTGAGCCGATCGATCCTCCGGCATGGAAATGGTATTATGAAGCGGTCGGCGGCGGAAAATGTGCGATCGTTGATACCTACTGGCAGACAGAGACAGGCGGACACGTCGTCTCTCCGCTTCCGGGTGCAACTCCGATCAAACCGGCATGTGCGACATTCCCGCTTCCGGGGATCATGGGTGAGATCATCGATCCGGAAACCGGTAAAAAAGTCGGACCGGGAGAGAGCGGATACATGTGTATCACTCGTGCATGGCCTTCGATGATCCGTAATATTTGGGGCGATCCTGAACGTTTCGAGAAATCGTACTTCGGCGATGTTAAAAAAGAGGGTGTTCCGGTCTACTTTACGGGTGACGGCGCAAACTACGATGAGGATGGCTACATCACGATCACAGGGCGTACGGATGATGTTATCAATGTATCCGGTCACCGTATGGGAACGGCAGAAGTCGAAGCGGCATGTAAAAAACACCCGAACGTAGCCGAAGTCGCTGTTGTCGGAAAACCGCATGAGATCAAAGGTGAAGGGATCTTCGCTTATATCGTTCTCAAAAGCGAAGACACCATCGGCGAAGAGATGGAGATGGTCAAAGAGATCAACAAAGTCATTATGAAAGAGATCGGTAACATCGCTATCTGTGACGATATCGTTTTCGTTCCGGGATTGCCGAAAACCCGTTCGGGTAAAATCATGCGCCGTATTTTGCGCTCGATTGCCCGAGGCGAAGCGATCACTCAGGATATTTCGACACTTGAAGATCCGAGCATCGTAGCAACAATCGAAACAAAGGTGAAAGGGTAAGTTATCCCCTTTAGCGCTTCCCCGCTTCGGCGGGAAGATTATTGTTCTTCCGTTCTTTATTTTTAAACCCGCTTCCATTAGCTATACTTACCCTCACACAATAATTATCATACATGGATCAAACAATGAAACGAATAATCGGTAAATTTAAAAGTTCTATCGCAAAATTGGAACTCCAAGATCGTGTTTTAACGGAAAATACGTTGATTCTGGCCGAGCCGGATTCCGGAAAAACCCATTTGGCAAATAAAATCCGCGAGTTTGTCATCGCCAGCGGCATCCCGACACTGTATCTCGATTTTTCCAACCCTGAAATCGATCAAATCGAAGAGCGGTTCAAAAACGGTGCTGAATTCATGTATATGCGTTTTGATGAGAGCGATGAATTCAATACGGCTTTGGATACCGCAATCGCCGAGCGCAAAAATATTTATATGGCGGTAAGCCCTACCTTTTTCGCCAGTAAACGGGATATCAAAAGCAAGCTTTCTCAGATGATGCAGAAACGCGAATTATTAGAAAATTACTACTATTTTATGCAGGAAATCGCAAGTTTGGAAGGTTTTTATACCAAATTCGAAGATTTTATATTCTATATTTTCGACCTTGTCAATCTCAAAAAGTTCGGATTGACCTTTTTGACACAGCCGCATGAGATTTTCGAAAATCCCCGTATTAAACTCCTCTTCTCATTTTTATATATCGGTCGCTGTTCGAATGCCTATTATTACAATACGACCGTATTGCGAAATATGAAACCGCATACCTTTTTGTATCAGCACCGTGTAGACAACCGTTCACTGCTATTCAACAACATTCAAAGCGATATCGTTTACATCGATGATTAAGAATACGAATGGGGCTTTGCTCCATTCCTCTGCGTTTGCCTCTATGGCACTGAAACTTGCCCCTTTTGGGCAGAAATAGTTGAGACAGTTTATTATGAACATCCCCCTCCCTTTTTTAATGATTCTTGCCATGGTCCTTTGGGGCGGCGGATGGCCTGCACTTAAAATATTGACCCAGGGTGTTCCCTGGGAAGTGGTGACCTTTTGGCGTTTTGCCCTGATGAGTATTGCCTTTATCCCCATATTATGGTGGACTAAAAAACCTTTGCGGCTCTCGGTTCATGCCTTCGGGTGGGTAAGTCTTAGCGGTCTGCTGAATGCGGTTTTTATGGCTCTTTCATTTTTAGGGGTAGCCTTAGGGACGGCAGGTGCCGGCGGGGTGATTATTACGACACTCAGCCCCGTGATGACCGTGCTGATCGCCGTCATGTTTTTAGCATTCAAACCTGCATCTTGGCATATCGCAGGTCTGATTATCGGTTTGATCGGCGGTGCGGTGATGATCCAGGTTTGGGATATCCCTCTCCTTTTTCATGGAGGAGATCTCATCTTTGTCCTGAGTGCACTCGTATGGGCGGTATTGACGCTTTCGGCGCAGCGGGCACACCTGCATCTCGATCCGATCCATTACACTTTTTTCTTGGGACTTGTCGCAACTGTATTTATGTTTTTTCTTGCCTATCCGTTAGGTATAACAAAGGTATTTCAGCAAGATATAAAGTTTTGGGGAGCACTGCTTTATTTAGCGGTACTGGGCCAAACGGTTGCGTCGACGATCTACTTTATTGCATCAGGGGAGATGGGCTCAGGCCGTGCGAGTTCGTATATGTTTCTTGTTCCGGTCTGTGCACTGGCGACAAGCTATCTTCTTCTGGATGAAATCCCATCATGGCCTTTGCTCATCGGGGGCATCATCAGTATGACTGCCGTTTATGTGATCAACCGATCTAAGTAATACAGACGCATAAGGATTTGTCTTAATCGCTTAAAACAGCTATAATTCGGCTAATTTTTTGAGTTTATGTTGATAGGAGCTACCGTATGGGAAGAGCGTTTGAATACCGCAAAGCAGCAAAGATGAAACGTTGGGGAAATATGTCGAGAATATTTCCAAAACTGGGGAAAATCATCACCATGGCAGCCAAAGAGGGTGGGGAAGATCCCGATATGAACCCGAAGCTCCGCTCTGCGATTTTGACGGCAAAAGCGCAAAATATGCCGAAAGATAATATTGAAGCAGCGATCAAACGTGCTTCAGGAAAAGATGCTATCTCATTGGCTGAAATGAATATCGAAGGCAAAGGACCGCACGGTGCTTTGTTCTTCGTGGAATGTGCTACGGACAATAATGCGCGTACCATTTCCAATGTCCGAACCATTTTCGGCCGCGCCAAAGGGGAAACCCTCAATAATGGTTCGTTGGAGTTTATGTTTAGCCGCAAAGCGGTATTTCGATTTCCAACGCCGGCGATGGATTTGGAAGAACTTGAATTTGCCCTGATCGATGCAGGGATTGAGAGTATTGAGGAAGAAGAGGGTGAAGTGAGCGTATATGGCGAATATACGGCATTCGGTCCTCTTTCTGCCGCTCTTGAAGCGTTAGGTATAGAACCGGCGAGCGCAGCGCTGGAGCGTATTGCGAACAGCCCGGTAGAGTTCAGTGATGAGCAAATGGCGGATATCGAAAAATTGATCGACAAGCTCGAAGAAGACGAAGACGTTCAGGCTGTTTATACCAACATCGGCTAACGTAGATTTTAAAAGGGGTTCCGACCCCTTATCCCAGTTTCTCTTTTAACGAGAGAAAATTGCTCCCATACTCCCCATCCATCACACTTTTATCACATACTTTACCGCTATTGTATAGATTATATGTTATAGTAATTCCTTATAATCATCGTCGTAGGAGAGAGAATGAAATTTTCAATGGTTACTAAAGCTGCTTTAATGGCATCTTTGATATTGGGCTCAGCAGCGAATGCGAAAGAGTTTAAGGTCCTTCCGATTTTAGACAATAGCTTTTGTCCCGATATACAGGTAGGACTTTCTGCGGGTTACATGAACTTGAAAAACGTCAATGCGGAGGGTGCAACGGCTGGGATAGAGATTTCTTTGGATTGTCCGGTATTTACCTTGCCGTGGGATAATCTTCGTCAGCAGATTATGTTGAACCACTTTAACAGCGATGGTTTGGAAATGACCAATCTGGAATTTAACCCTTATTACTTGGTCACCCTTAATAATGGCGTAGAGTGGGGCTTCGGACCCGGTTTCGGTGTGATTTTCGCAGATGCTCAAAAGAGTGATACGGTATTTACCCTCCAAGCCGGAACCGGATTGAAATACAACATCAGCAAAGAGATTTACACCGGTGCCGATCTTCGATGGCAGTGGACGCAGAAAGCAGAGCTTTCAAACGGGTACAAAGAAGATTTGGATAACTATCGCGCTCAGATTAAAATCGGATACCGTTTCTAGTCTTTAGAGATCGCTGCTTCTCCCTCTCGGGAAGAGCAATCTTATTCCTCGGAATCGGGCGATTTTTCAGAATAATGGATTTTAGCATCCAGTAAAAGCGTTTTGGCGAAGTGAGCTTTTGTCCCGGAAGGGAAATGGGGATCTTTGATTAATACCGAGATTTTTTGACTGCCGTTTTTGTGAATAAGCCGTTTGAGTGACCCCTCTCCCATCGCGTAAGCGAAATCAGCCAAATACCAGCTTCCAAATTCTTTTTTAAGATAGAGAATATAGCGGATAGCCGCATCGGTAGAGCGATCGATATCCAGGCGTCCATCATTCTTTTTTGTGACGGATAACCCAAAGTTACGGGCGCTTTGTTTTCCGAATTGCCATAGACCTGCCGTCGCATATCCGCGGGCTGAGGGGTTGAATTTAGATTCAGAGTAGGGGATGAGGGCAAAAAAGAGAGGTATTCCGGCATCGGAGAATTTTGCCTCGATCCGTGCCAATTCTCCCTTTGTTGCCTGGTAGCGTTTATAAAGGGGGGGAATCGTACCCCGATAATGATCCAGTGTGCTGTCCAATGCATTAGTCTCGAGAATCGATTCAGTGCTTTCCAGCGATTGCAGCGAAAGGTTGATGGATTCAAGCTCACTGCGTCCGTACGCAACGAGAGAAAAGAGAAAAAGTGATACAAAAAGAAACAGCTTCATCTTTTCCCTTTTTCGGAATTTAGTGTCTATTATTATACATTAATCCGCCGGGTTACCTAAAAAGGATCGGTAATATGCTCCGGAAGGGTTTTGGCATACATAAGCCAGTGATCCCGTTTTTTAGGATGTAACTGCAATGAATCGAGAGTGAGGTCAATCTCGTTTCGTTGTGCACTGTTCAATAAATAACCGAGTTCCGTATCCATTCCGAATATTTCACAATAATTATTGATCCCTTCCCCAAAAGCTTTAGGATCGGTCTTCATGATCCGCTTGAGCTCTATTTGATAAGCCGTACGAAAAATATCTCCGACCCGTTCGTGACGATAGGGAAGGTTGATCAGGTTGCCGAACTCTTTTTTTATGGAAGCGATATCTCCTCGAACGGCATACTGTTCACAGCGTGTTATGAGCTGATACCAGCGTGTTTCCACTTCCTGTGCCCATGAGAGGATTAACAGCTCCGGATTGGAATCGAGAAGATGATAGGCGGTACGCCAATGATGATTCATGAGGGCATGATTGAGATTGGTGGCGACGGTATAAAATTGTGTCAACCGGTGGCACTCATCCTGATACTGGATGATACTGCTGAGTTCATGGAGCAAAAGAGACGCGTGATCAAACTCTTTGAGCTGCAGAGCTTCCGTAATCGCCCCGATGAGATCTCCGGCTTCTTTGATCGTCTGTATATAGGAGGGGAGTTTTCGCAGGATCGGGTAGCGCAGGGTCAGTTCATCGAGTTGGGTATAGTTGGATTCCTGGAGTGCTTTCGAATAGAGTTTAAAAATATCGACATGGTGGAGGAGGAGCTGAATAAGGGGACGCTTACTGTTGACGTTGGCAAAAAGCTGCAGTTCGCTTAATGCTTCTTTCCCCTTGTTCAGGAACATAAGCTTTTGTGCTTTGATAAATTTTTCGGACCATAATTTTTCGACATGGCGATAGAGGGCCGTCTCGGTAAGCATCGGATACTGCTCCGCAATACCGTAAAAAGGGGCAAATTTCAGATGGTCGAAAAGATATTTAAATTTCTCATATTGGGCAAAAGAGGTCAGAAGGGATGTTATCTCTTTGGATTTAACGGAAGCAAAAGGTTTTAGAAGCGTTTTAGCCTGTGCCACTTCGCCGGCTTCCAAAGCTTTTCGCGCCTTTTTCATCTCCTGCTGAAAGAGAGATTCCAGTAAGAGATAGGGACTGCTTTCTTTAACGAGCGGCTCTTCTTCGCAGTAACGGTACGCTTCGGCATAGGAGCCGACGGCAATAAGGGATTCCAGTTGATTCAAAGGGCGCAGATCAAATCCGAAAAGTTCTCCCGAGGAAGTAGTGACGTAAAGTTTTTCGTTATTGTCTTTGCAGAGGGATGTAATCGGATGTTTGAATTCAATATAGCGCTCGATAATGACGCGCATTGTGTCGCCGTTGATTAAAGAGATGAAGGGTTTTTCCCCGGCGGCTAAAAAATAGGGTTCCGGACCGATGCGCAAAAGTGTACTGATCATTCCTAGCGAGGTGGATAAACGATAATTCGTATATTTTCCGTCACGGTCAATCTTCAAAATAGTTCCGCCCTGATTGCCGATGATAAGGCTGTTTTGATAAAAAAGAAGGGCGCTGTTCTGAAGATGTCCGGGATGAAACCGTTTGGTTTTTGTCTGGCTTTGGTAATTCGTAATGACGACGCTTCCTCCGTAACCGGACGTCGCAAGCCACTCTCCCTGGAAGGCAAGCGCATAGACGCCATTGTTTTTTGGCTTGGTGTATAACGACGTATATTCGGGATAGGAGTGTAATCTGGCGATCAGGGTATTGGCTTCAACCCGCCATAAAAGGACTCTTCCCTGATTGGTTCCGCAGATAAAATGAGATCCGTCGGGAGAAAAGATGATGACATCGGGAGATTGTTGATTTAATTCAAATTTATTGACGATTTTTTTTTGTTTCAAATCCACCATATGAAGATTCGTCCCCGTGGCTTCACCAAAAATAAGGCGCATATGGCGGGGATTGAACGCATAAATGAGTTTTGTGTCAGCATGCAGGTTGAGGCGTAATATTTTTTCTGTTTCTTGGGTCTGCGTATTATAGAGGAAGATCTCATGTGCGGCGGTCACAATACCCAGCAAAGGCTCTTGTAAAGGCTGAATCGTGATGATAGGCGATTCAAATTGGGCTAAAAGAGTTTGTATAGGCATGTTCTGCGGACTCGTTATAAGTAATTATTAATAATAAGTATAGCGTAAGAATATCTTTTTTTACGGCATCTGCTGGAAACTTTATTGAATCCACTGCAGAGGCACTCCAAAGAGAGGTTATAAGGGGTGTTATGGCATAGTTAGCCATTACAAAGGAGTTTTCATGGCCACTGGTTCGACGATTTGCAAAGTACAGCTTAGCATTGCTGATATGGATCGAAATTATTATGAAACGCATGAACTCACCATCGCGCAGCACCCCTCCGAAACGGATCAGCGTTTAATGGTCCGCCTGGTTGCATTTGCTTTGAATGCATCGGATTCCCTTCTGATTACGAAAGGGATCGGAGCGGATGATGAACCTGATCTATGGCAGAAAAATTATGGCGGAGAGATTGAATTGTGGATCGATTTGGGTCAGGTGGATGAAAAAAGGCTCCGAAAAGCGTGCGGCAGATCCGAACGTGTGATCGTCTATACGTACAATATCAAGAGTGCAACCGCATGGTGGAAACAAAACAGTGCCCTTTTCGCCCGTTTTAAAAATCTCAGTGTCTTTCATCTCTCTACAGAGGGGATCGAAAAACTCAAAGAACGCTCCATGCGATTGCAATGCAATATCAGCGATGGGGAATTGACACTGCACAGCGAACTTGGAGACATCACTGTTACGCAAGAGAAAATGAATTTTTCTTAATCAGGGTCAAGATGAAAAAAATGGCAATATTTTTGCCTCATGTGTTATACTGATTGTCATAATTTTAGAGAGGTAGTAAAAAAGGAGTTATCGATGCAATCGGAAAGAAAGCTCATTATCCAATATGCTTTGAAATATGAAGTGGAGGATATTAATACTTATTCTGGCTACAAAGGTGATTTGATCGTTAAAATTACTACCAAAGATATAAAGACGGCTGCCGAAATTCAAAAATTTGCGCGCACTCTGAATATCCTCGAAGTGGTTATCAAACAAAATATGAATCTGGTTATGTACGAAGTTTATTGTGTGACAGAAGATAAAAATGTCTATCATTTAAAAACGGAGGAGATCTTTAATGAAGTCCATTCGGATCATGCAGTGAAAGATCCGTGGGGCGGAAAACGAGACAAATAATCGAGGCAGACCTTAGATGAGTTTGGTTCCCGTCAAAAACAGATAATCTTTTCCCGTCAGGGTCACCCGAAATTTCTTTTGTTGTAAATATTTTTTGCAGTAATAAATATCTTTAACCAGTATCGACATCTCCGAATAGGGATAGTTCGGGGCTTTGGCTCCGTAGATCATCTCTCCTCCCATCCAGCGACAGTTTGGAAATCCTATAATCATTGCACCTTCTGCAGAGAGATACTCTTGGACGAGCTTCATAAAAAAAGGTTTAAACTCGATTCCGCTGCTTTGCAGTGTTCCGATCGTAATGATGAGGTCGAATTTCCCTAGTCCCAGCGAAGCGATATCATTGATGTCGTGAACGTAAAACGTTGCATTCCCTTCCGTGAATCGTTCTCTCGCCACGGATATCGCACTCTCAGAGTGATCGATCCCCATCAGCTCCAGATTCATATACTCTTCATGGGGAAACATCTGGCGGATAAGATCGAACTCATCCCCCGTGTTGATTCCCAGATTGAGTATCCGCTTTTTCTCTTTGACCTTGACGCTTTGGAGTGCACGCAGATAGGCGCTTAGAAATGCGGGTTCTTCATTTTTATGGATGACTGCGAAACGAGACGCCGTTCCGTATTTTTCTTCTTTGGCCTCCGAATGGTGAAACGAGTCGCTAAGGTCGAGTTTTTCATAGGTGATTTGCACCGTATGCTCAGAAACGGGTTTCGGTGTCAGCATCCGGCAAAACAGCAGTTCCCCCAGATCGCTCCATGCTTTGTAGCTGCGATAGAGATAGCTTGTTTTGTGAACGGTGATCGTCTCGCCCGCGTAGTGCCCGCGACCGAAGTCGGGATTGAGCACTTCAAAAGATAGAGTATCGTTTTCTTTGAGGGTGTCGTGAGCCCATGCGAGGATATCGGTCATGGGTTCGGAGGTGAAGGATTTCAAAACAGCTCCCACGGTTTGCTCCATGTTGTGAGCTGCGTCTGACACTCTACACTCACAAACCGCTCCCCCTCATCGGGGGGTGAAACAAAACTGAACTCTTCATCACCCAGACGAAACCGCAGGGCATAGGCGTGCAGATATCCCCGTTCTTCTTTGCGTGCTTCGTCGGCTTGCGCATAGCGCTCATCTCCGGCTATCGGAGAGCCGAGGCTTTTGAGGGCAACGCGGATCTGATGGGTCTTTCCCGTATGGGGTTTGATTAAAAAACCCCGCTCATGGGTACGCAGAGCACAGCTGACGAACTGGGTGATGGCGGGATTGTCCATTGTCGGCAAAAGCTTATAATCACCGCGTCTTGCGCTCCCCATATCTGCTTTGACCCACCCCATTTTTTTCTTCGGCTTGCGCATACTGATGGCGAGGTAATATTTTTCGACCTCTCTATTTTCAAACATCTTTCCAAACACTGCCGCCGTCTCGGAATTTTTGGCGAGGATCACGAGGCCGGAAGTCATTTTGTCGAGGCGATGGACGGGGAAAAGGGGGATGCCGACCTGCTGGCTGACTTGGACGACGAACCCGGCTTCTTCTTCGGAGTGGAAGTTGACGCCGGCGGGTTTGATGGCAAGGAGAAAAGAGTCGTTTTCAAAAAGGAGAGTTATCATACACTCTCATCCTCAGGGAGTATACGGTATTCGCCGGGCGCTAAGTCTCCTAATGTCAGTGTACCAAGCGATGAGCGGTGCAGGGCGGTGACATGGTTCCCGACCGCCGCAAACATCCGGCGCACCTGATGGTATCGCCCCTCGGTGATCTCCAGTGTCACATGAGTATCGTCAATCACGGTGAGTTTGGCAGGCAAACACGGGCTCTTTTCGCCATTGAGCATCAGTGTTCCCGAAGCGAAGATAGCGCCTTCATTGCCTTTTAGCGGACGATCAAGCGTCGCTTCATAGACTTTGGGGACGTGGTGGCGCGGAGAGGTGAGACGGTGAAGCAGCGCACCGTCGTCCGTGAGCAATAATAAACCGCTTGTATCTTTGTCGAGCCGTCCGATGGTAGAGAGTTTAGGATCCCGCATCCGCCAGCGAGCCGGGAGAAGATCATATACGAGTCTCCCTTCGCCGTCATCATGCGAACAGATGAAGCCGACGGGCTTGTGCATCAGGATTACCATTCCGCTTGGGGGATCGAGGGGTTTGCCGTCGAACTGCACTTCTTCATGCAAAACTTTCGTATCGGCTTTTTTGGCGATGTCTCCGTTGATCGTGATTCTCTCCTCTCTAAGGAGGGTTTTGATCTCGCTGCGGCTGGCATATCCCAGAGAGCTGAGGAGCTTGTCCAGACGGACTTTAGAGGGCTTCAAGCTTTTCCTCGTACTCTTGCTCGATTTGGGTGATCTTGTCGCTCGCGGTTTCGAGCCGCTCGAACAGCTCTTCGATCATCTTCTCATCTTCGCCGACCTCTTTGGAGAGTTCGAGGAGTTTTGAGGTTTCCCCTTGGTTTGAGTAGGCAGTGAGGAGTTCATGGGAGGTTTTGAGTTTCTCTTCGAGCTTCATGATCGTGCTTTCGCAATGGTCACACTCTTTTTTGAGAGGGCTGAGGAGTTTGGAACGCTCCTGGATCAATGCGGCGCGCTGCTGTTTGTTCTCTTTTTTATTGACGTTTTGGACTGCTTTGGCAGGTTTGGGTGCATCGGTGATCTCTTCATCCCATCCGATCTTTTCTAAAAAGGAGTCGTATCCGCCGTCAAAAAACTCGGCGTTTCCCTCACGGAAGATGATCAGCTGATCGGCGAGTTCACGCAAGAGCATTTCCGAGTGGGTAACGATGACGACGGAGCCTTCGAACCGCTTGAGTGCATCGCAGAGCGAATCGATCGACTGCATGTCGAGGTGGTTGGTCGGTTCGTCCAGAAAGAGGAGATTGGCGGGGGTGGCGATGATCTTGCCCAGCATGACACGGCTTCGCTCTCCCCCGGAGAGGATATTGATTTTTTTGTCGGCGTCGTTTCCGCTGAACATCATCGTACCGCAGATGGAGCGGACTTTGACATTTTGCAAGGTATTGTCGGCACTTTGTATCTCTTCGGCAATAGTCCGGTTTTTATCGAGGCGCTCGATGTTGGTCTGTCCGAAGTGGGCGATGGCGGTGGAGGGGTGAAAAGCGATCTCACCGTGCGGAGTCAGAACCCCGGCAAGGGTGTTAAGGAGGGTTGATTTTCCTTTGCCGTTTTTACCGATGATGGCGAGCCGCTTCCCTTTTTCGAGGGTAAATCCCAGATCATGAAACAGCAGCTCATCTTCGGTGTATCCGAAAGAGAGATTTTTGGCTTCCATAATGATTTTTGCCGGAGTAGGGCGGTAGGAAAATGAAAAGGCGAGCCCTTTTTCGCTTTCCAGTGACTCCATTATTCCCATCTTTTCCAGTTCTTTGACTTTGGACTGGGCCATGACCGCAGTCGATGCACGGGCTTTGTTCCGGGCGATGAAATCAATCAGCTCTTCGCGTTTTTTGTCATGATTGATTTTCGTTTTTTCGTAAATCTCATCTTCTTGGGCCATAAACGCATAATATTTGGCACTGTCGCCTTTAATCATCGATACCGTTCTTCGGCGCAGACCCATCGTATGGGTACTGACGGAATCCATAAAATCGCGGTCATGGGTGATGAGGATCACTTCCCCTTCAAAGGCGCGGATAAACGAGGCAAGCCATCGTAGTGAGACAATATCGAGGTAGTTGGTCGGCTCATCCAGTAACAGCATATTGGGTTCGGTGACGAGAAGTTTGACGAGGTTGAGGCGTATCTGATACCCTCCCGAAAAACTCAAAGGGTCTTTATCGAGATCTTCTTGGGTAAATCCAAGCCCGAAGAGGATTTTCTCGACGCGATAGACTTCGTGTTCCGCGTCGCCTGTGAGGACTGAAGCGCACTCTTCACGTACCGTTTTGTGGGTAAAATGGAGATGCTGGCGCAAGGTTCCGATACGGTAGTTTTTCGGGATGATGATTTCACCGTCATCGTAAGGCTCTTCGCCCAAAATGATTTTAAAAAGGGTTGATTTTCCGCTTCCGTTGCGTCCGACAAAACCGATTTTCTGCCCCGCTCCCACTTTGAGATTCAGGTTCTCAAAGAGATAGCGCGTGCCGTAGCTTTTGGTAAGGTTGTTGATTTGAATCATAAAACGGTGATCACCCTTCTATTTTGTGGGGGAGTTTTCCGGGCATCGCCTCTTTATTCGAGAGCATATCTTCGATTTGACGTTTCACTTTGTCGTAGCGAAACTGCTCTTTGAACCCGTTGATCCGTCCGCCGGCTGCATTGGGGTGTCCGCCGCCGCCGACCCATTCTCCTGCCATAGCAGCCACATCGACCTGGTCATGTCCGCGGATACTCATCGTTCCGCGCGTTCCGACATCGACGATAAAATCAAAATCGGGGAATGCGGTGACAAATCCGTTTCCGATGATCGACGTGTTGCCCAAGCCGTAGCTCAAAAATCCGCGCCACCCTTTGTAATAGATCGTCATTGTAGAGCGTTTGGTTCCCAGCAGTTCTACGATGTATTTGGTCGAGAGGTTGTCGAGGGTGTCGTCTACGCCGTCTTTGAAAAAGTCTTTTTTCATTTTATGAAGGGCTTCATCGAGGACGATATTGGCGTTGGGAATATCTCTCATTATCGCCGCCTGTTCGAGCATTGCGAGTTTATAGGCACGGTCTTCCTCGGCAAACATGACGCGGCTGAGTTCTTTGGCATCACTGATGAGGCGCATACATACTTTTCCGTATTCAAAATCGTCTTTTTCATTTTGGTGCCAGAGATCGACGGCATTGACCACTTTTACAAATGATTCGAGCCATCCTCCCGCTTGCAATCCGTAATTCTCTAATGCATACTCATAGACGATCTTGGTCGCACATCTTTCCGTATCGAGAAAATACCACGGGTATTGCGCTGCCGTCTCTTTGCCGCTTCCGTGATGATCGAGAAGGGTGATCGTGATCTCCCATCCCCCCTCGTTGAGACGGTTGACTTCGTTGTTGAGCCATCGTGCTTCGTCGGGGTAGAGATTGAGGTCGCTGATCAGGATCGTAGCGGTTTGTTTGGTTTTTTTGATCCGTTCGATAATCTCTTCGAGACGATCCATGACTTCGGCACCGTAGTTGGCGTTATAGCTGATCATCGTATTCGGTGTTTGCGCCATCACAAGCTGGCAGCTGTAGCCGTCGAGATCGATATGGGAGAGGTGGTAGAAAGTTTTGTTCATGGGTATCCTATTTGGTATCTAAAGTGATGGAGCCGAGTACTTCGAATTTGGCGTTCGAATCAATTTCGGCATGGGAAAGGGTGACGATGTCGAGGCTGAACCGCTCATAAATCTCCGCCAGAGGTCGGCGGAGCTTCGGATCGACGATGACGATGATCGGCGATATCCCTTTTTGGAGAAGTTCCGTTGCTTTGAGACTGGTCGCCTGGATCAGCCCGTTGATTTCGCCGACATTCAGAAGAAGCTGACGTACGCCGTCCCGTTCCTGGGATTTCTCCAGCATACGCTGTTCGCTCATCGTATCGAAGGTCAGCAGTTTGATGACTCCGTCGGGACTGGTATAGAGCTGGGTGATGACACGGGAAAGTTTAGCGCGGACATGTTCGGTGATGATGTCGACGCTTTTGGTATATTCCGCCACATCGGCCATCGTCTCTAAAATCGTTATCATATCTTTCAGCGGTATACGTTCATGCAGCAGCGCTTTGAATACCCGCTGGATCAGACCGATATTGGCCACTTTGAGCAAATCATCGACGACGACAGGGTAATCGTTCTTGATTTTTTCGATCAACGATTGGGTCTCTTGACGGGTGAGCAGCTCTTCGGCGTATTTTTTGACCAGTTCGCTCATATGGGTCGAGATAACGGTAGCCGGATCGACGACGGTATATCCGTTGATAATGGCATCTTCTTTAAGCTCAGGGGCAATCCAGAGGGCATCAAGACCGAATGCCGGTTCTTT
Organism: Sulfuricurvum sp.; assembly: GCF_049277495.1. Taxonomy (GTDB): domain Bacteria; phylum Campylobacterota; class Campylobacteria; order Campylobacterales; family Sulfurimonadaceae; genus Sulfuricurvum. The sequence goes on from NZ_JBASYM010000044.1 coordinate 14,114, forward strand.
GGTCGCTTCCCCTTCGATTTCCCCCATGGCCATTCCGCTGTCCATCGCCAAATAGCGGTCCGGCTGAATGAGCCCGTCGCCGATATTGACCCCTTTGAGGAGGATTTCATATTGGGTCGGTTTGAGATGGAGGTTGTCACGGATACGCACCTGCGGCATCAAGAAGCCGAAATCGGAGGCGATTTTGCGGCGCATACTGCGGATACGTTCCAGCAAATCTCCCCCTTGGGCACTGTCGGCGAGACGAATAAGCTGGTAGCCGAGGGTGAGTTCGAGCATCTCGATTTTAAGAATATCTTCGAGAGCCGCTTCTTCCTCTTTTGCGATCTCTTCATTGCTTTTTCGGCGCGGTACGGTGGAGACGGTTCCATCCGTGGCGGTAGCGGTTTCCACTCCCGGTGCACCGCTTTTTTTAATGAGCGGTGCAGAGGTGAGGACGAGGTCCCCTTTTTCGTATTTGTAAAGCGAATACCCCAGTCCGGCAAAAATAAGCCCTACAAACCCCATCGAGAGAGTCGGAAGTCCCGGAACGGCAGCAAAAAGGAGCATAATAACCCCGACGATGATCATAACACGGGCATTCCCCATCAGCTGATTGATACTTCCCTCAGCAAAGTTTCCACCCTCTTCACTTGAACCGCGGGTGATCATAATACCGGTAGCCGTCGAGATAATCAGTGCCGGAATCTGGGAAACCAGTCCGTCACCGATGGTGAGAATGGTATAGGTTTGGGCGCTTCCGGCAACATCAAGGTCAAACTGGAAGACCCCGATAAGAAATCCGCCGATAATATTAATCATCGTAATGATGATTCCGGCAACCGCATCCCCTTTGATAAATTTACTCGAACCGTCCATCGCTCCGTAAAAGTTTGCATCTTGCAAAATGGCCGCACGGCGGGCTTTCGCCTGAGGTTCATCGATCAATCCGCTGTTGAGATCGGCATCGATCGCCATCTGTTTCCCGGGCATCGCATCGAGGGTGAAACGCGCCGCAACCTCTGCAACCCGTCCCGAACCTTTGGTGATAACCATAAAGTTGATCAAAACCAAGATCAAAAAGACGATGACCCCGATGACGAGGTTTCCTCCGACGACAAAGTTTCCGAAACTGGTGATGATTTCACTGACCGCCCCGGGCCCTTCATGCCCATGGCTCAAAATCATCCGCGTGGTTGAAATATTGAGCGAGAGACGAAAGAGGGTGATGACCAGCAGCAATGTCGGAAAGGTAGTCAAATCGGTCGGTTTGGGGATATAAAGAGAAATCAATAAGATAAGAACCGATAACGCGATGACGACGGCCAGGAGCAAATCGAGCATGGCGCTTGGAAGGGGGACGATGATGATGGCCAAGATCGCCATAACAAAAAAGACGACACTAAGATCGCGTGAGGCAAAAATAGCCGATAATACGCTTTTAACGTCGGGGGTTTTGTTCTTTGCTTTTGCCAAGAATTACTCTTCTAAAATGGCTTCGAGGGTCAGTGTTCCCAAAAAAGCGTCCACTTTCCCTTGTAATCGGTTTAAAAACGGCCAAAGACCGCAACTCATCGCTTTGTTCGAAGGACAATCTTCCTGAGAAGGGGAACAGCTGAATACCGCAGGACTTTTCCCCTCGGCGGCTTCCATCACTTCGAGAACGGTTATATCACGGCTGTGGCGGGCCAGTTCAAATCCTCCGTTAACCCCTTTATAAGAGTTCAGGATTCCTTGACGGGCCAGAGACTGGAGAATCTTGGCTAAAAAGCTTTTGGAGATATCGAGTTCTTTAGAGAGGGTATCCGCATCAAGAGGATGACCCGCTTTAGCCAAAACGATGAGCGATAGTAAGGCATATTCGCTCGCACGGGTCATCAACATGGGTCATCCTCCTGTAATTGTAGAAGTTATTATAGCTAAAAATTATTAGAGGTGACTTGTAGAGATTACTACCGCAAAAGGGGAGAAATTTGGCTATAATTCCGGCTCTGCTTGAGATATCAAGTAAATTTAACTACCCATCAGGAGGCTATTATGGCTTTAGATACGGCTAAAAAAACAGAAATTATCAAAGAATTTCAACGCACCGAAGGTGATACAGGTTCAAGTGAAGTACAAATTGCATTGCTTTCAAAGCGTATCAGCGATCTTACAGAGCACCTTAAAACGTTCAAAAAAGACCACTCATCACGTCTTGGTCTTTTGAAACTTGTTGGTCAACGCCGCCGTTTGATGCGTTATTTGAAACGTACAAACCGTGCAAGCTACAACAAATTGATTGCTGATCTCGGTATCCGCGACAATATCTAAGTTTTTCCTCTTTCCCCGGTTTCCGGGGAACTTCTTCCCTTCAAACTTTTCAAATCTCTAACATATTGATGTAACACATTTTGTCAGTGGTCGGTTTTCTGCCGCATTCGAAAATGCAGTCAGCGTTAATGCAGTTGCAGGGACATTTTGCCCCCCTTGAGTAGTGCACGAAAGTACGTCATGCTCCGTCAAATCATCAAATATCGTGATGATAATGTTCCAAGACCCGTTTATACTCTTCATAAACCTGCTTAGGGGTATGTGATCCTTTGTACATTTTGAGGATCTGTCGGATGAAATCGAGCGGATATTCGATCGTTAATCCCGCATTGCGAGCATAAATCTTGCCAAGGGTCTCATACATCCCCTCATAGATTTCAGGCTCTTCTTTTTTCAGACGTTGCAGGTTCTCTTCGGCCTGGATCAGTTTCGCATCGTTGAATTCACCCCGTTCATGAATCGTTTTACGCATCTCAACGTATTCTTTGAGATTTTTTCGATTAAGGATGTAGTCGGTAAATAACTCGATCAGTGACATTGTTTTCCTTTATGCTATTTCAAAAAATTATACTTCTAGAACATAGCAATAGTATAGCATGGATCATAAGAAGAAAACGCTAAATCAGATCCCGAAAATCTTCTTCGCCCGTTCCCATTCTTCCACGGTGTCGATTCCAAATCATTTCACCATTGAAATTTTTTTACTGTGTTAGAGGGAACAGCGTTATGACGCGCATCCTTATATCTTATCTTTATCAATCTCTATTCCGCCGCATTCAAGGGTATTTACCAGATCTGTCGTATAGAGTTTGTCAAAATTGGCGATCATGATCTTGCGTAGGTACTCTTTTTCCGCTTGTTCAGCTCTCATCAAGCT
>NZ_JBASYM010000045.1:0-66561 GCF_049277495.1 Sulfuricurvum sp.
ACATATACCCTACCGCATGAGAAAAGCCGTCAAGACTTATTGCGTATACAAACATAATGGCTAATATTCCCATGAGTGAGGGCATTAAAATGAGATTCAATTTCTCAATTCCCCCCTTGATCCCCCGAACCAAAACAGCGGTTGTAATCAAAAAAGCAATCGTATGGTAAAAAATCTGGGTTCCTACGCTTTGAGTCAGCATCGTAGTAAACGTTTTCTCCGCTTCACTTACAGAAGAAGGCAAATGGGTCATTGCAGTAATAATATAGTTGAATATCCAGCCGATAACCACTGAATAATAGATCATCACAAGCGATCCGGTCAATCCCATCCATCCGGCATATTTCCAACGCCCTTTATGGCGCGGAGCGAGGGTCTCGAAATTGGTGACACAATCCCTGCGCCCCAAAAAGCCGATCAGCATTTCGGCAATCATCACGGAAAACCCGACAATCAAGACAGTAATCAAATAGACCAGGACAAAAGCCCCGCCGCCATATTCCCCGGTAATGTAAGGGAATTTCCAAATATTCCCCAATCCCACAGCCGATCCGACGGCCGACATCATAAACCCGATTCTACTAAACTGCGCTAATTTCATTCTGTTCCTTCATTCTCATCCATCAGTATGAGCAAAATCAGTTCCCTATCGCCGAATTTTCTCGATTTTAGGGGATATTTTCACCTTATTATAACAAACTTGCAAAAGAGTATTGACATCTGTCTTATTTTGAACTATAATTTCGCCTCACTAATTTAGCTCGCTAGAGTCAGATTAGAGACAGTGTCGGGGCGTAGCTCAGTATGGTTAGAGTACTTGGTTTGGGACCAAGGGGCCGGAGGTTCGAGTCCTCTCGCCCCGACCACTTTTTTGTTTTAAATGGTAATTTTCAAATAAACCCTTTTTGTTATGGTGGAATTAGCTCAGTTGGTTAGAGCACTGGTTTGTGGTGCCGGGGGTCACGGGTTCGAGCCCCGTATTCCACCCCATTACGTTTATTTGAAACCCTTTTGACATTCGATGTTTTAGAAGGCGATTGTGCGTTCGTAGCTCAACTGGATAGAGTAACGGACTTCGGATCCGTAGGTTATAGGTTCGAACCCTATCGGGCGCACCATATAGTCAACTTGCGTCCTTAGCTCAGCTGGATAGAGCAATGCCCTTCTAAGGCATCGGTCAGAGGTTCGAATCCTCTAGGGCGTACCACCTTAGATTTTTTTATATGTGCGGATGTGGTGAAATTGGTAGACACGCCAGACTTAGGATCTGGTGCCGCAAGGTGTGAAGGTTCAAGTCCTTTCATCCGCACCATCAATCGATAAACCCCTATTTATACGGGCCTCGGTAGACTTCTTTAACAATCAATCAATACAACAATTACTTCAACCATCAAACCTTTTCTATCCCATTGCTTCATCAAATTTATTAACAGTGTCCATTGTTTCGGAAATAATCGGTTCCAACTTCGTATAGTCAATTTTATGCTGATCTAAAAACTCTTCGATTGCCCCGACATCCAGTATCTCTATCGAACGTACCATGGTCAGTAATTCACCGTAAAACCCGTCTCCTTCAAAGAGGGCCCGCTCTATATCAGGGGCAACATTGAGCCTTTTAAGTGCCTCACGATGGGGTATATTAAACAGCAGATGGATCAATGACAGCATCCCCACAAAATATGCCGTTGCCATTTGGGCTTTTGTCGGATTGGGATTGATCAGCTCCAAAAGTTTTGTCATCAGTTCTGTCCGGTGAATGACCATAAGGAGCAGCGGAATATTGTCTTGGTCTGATTCCTGAGGTTCAGAAAACATCAGCAGCAGCATCCATCTCGACAGTGGTTCTCGCCCCATCAGGGTAAGAACATGCCGGATCGAAGAGACCGGATTACGGAGCGAAAAAACGGCTGAATTGATAAAACGGATCAATTTAAGGCTGATCATATGATTCATTTCGAATGCTTTGACAAGCTCATTGATTCCGGTTTCGCATTGGAGCATATTCCACAGCTGCATTACCGCTTCTTGATCCAGTGAAAAAGAGGGGTTCTCAAGTACTCTGGGTTTAGAGATAAAATATCCTTGGAAATACGAAAAACCCTTGGATACACACTCCGCATGAATATCATGCGACTCTATTTTCGATCCGATAACGATTAACCCTTGCTGTTTGAGCTGTTCCACATCCTCCCGTTTGATCCGTCTGCTTCGGGTTATATCGATTTTAACATATTCCAAATAAGGAAAAATCGGGGAAAATTTCTCAAGATTCTCCGGAGTAAAGGCAAAATCATTGAGCGCAAAGCGGTACCCTTCTTCAGAAAGTTTTCGGAGACGATCGCACAAGAGCGCGTCGACATTACTCTCCTCCAGCAGTGCATAGACAACCCGTTCTTTGGGGAGCAAGGAAAGAAGCTCGTTAAAAATAAACTGATGATCCGCACGGATGAATCCAACCCGCTTGCCGAGTATACGATCAATCCCGAATGAACTTTGAAGATCATTAATCAGGGTTGCCGTAGCATGTATATTACCGCGTTGTCTGGCATAAAAAAGGTCATAGGCAAAAAGAGCCCCCCGTTCATTAACAATGGGTTGGCGTCCGATATAACTGCTGCCCATCGTTACCCTTTTTCCACAATCAACACCGCGGAAGGCTCATAGAAATAATATCCTTGTGATGCATCGATACCGATCGCTTTAACCTGGTGATAAATCTCTTCATTCGCTACAAATTCCGCAACGACATCAATCCCCATTTCATGGGCAAAATCACAGATATGTTTGACGAAAATCTGAGCATTACGGTCATGCGGAAGATTTTTAATAAGAGAGCCGTCAATCTTAAGCGTATCAATATTAAGTTTCAGCAGATGGTCAAAATTCGAATACCCGGAACCAAAATCATCAATCGCAAAACGGCACCCGATCGATTTGAAACGATCAACGAATTCACTGACGTTACTGTAGTTTTCAATCCCTTCACTCTCTAAGATTTCAAATATCATTAATTTCCCTACACCGTTTTCATGAATCGTTTGTTCCAGATAATCGGCTAATCCGGGGTTGGTAAGATCTTGCGTTGAAAGGTTCAAACTCACCGGAAGAGCAGAATATTTAAAAATCTGCACCACCTTGTCAATCATAATCTTGGTGAGCTCAGGATAAAGCTTTGTTTTTTTCGCTATCTCTAAAAAAAGATACGGAGAAACAATCGTACCGTCGCGGTCAATAATCCGCATCAATGCCTCATATTTGATAATTTTTCCGCTGCCATTATCAACGATCGGCTGGAAATAAGGAACGACTCTGGACTCCTCTATCGCTTCTTTGATCCGTTTATACCATGCGATATTATTTTCTTGCTCACGTTTGGCATGCGTAGAAAACAGCTCTAAACTATGACGATGGCGCTTAGCTTGATTAAGAGCTGCGGTGGCATCTTCCAATACCCTCTCACTGGCGCGTGATACCCCTACCGTAATAGTGAGAACAATCTCGATCTCATCGATCACAAACGACTCTTTTTGCGTTATGATAATCAGCTCTTCCAAAAATTGGACAAAAGCATTCAGATCACTGCAATGTGTCGCAACGATAGCGTACTCGTCGCCTCCCATCTTATAGAGGGTAATGTTTTCATGCGAAATGAGTTTTAAACGAAGCCAATGGCCGTATCCCGACAAAATCGCATCTCCGATAGCAACTCCGTATACTTCGTTAATATCGCTGAAACGGTCAATATTAATAATGGCCAATCCGCATAAAGAGTTTTTTCTAAGCGCATCAACCAAAGAAAATCGGTTGGGCAAATCAGTAATCGGATCAGTTGTAAGATGATAATGGAGCTGTTCGCGCTGGGTAAACGAGCGTATGGCAAATCCGATGTCTCCTGCCAATTCCTCAAGCATTGAGATTTCTTTAGGCTCAAATCCTTCCAAACGTTTGGCATACAAGGTCATAGCCCCTATAGGCGACGCATCAATCGCGCTGATCAAAGGAAGCGAAATCATCGAACCGTACTGTCCTTTTTCCGCAATAAAGCGCCACGATTCTAACGAGCTTTCATGTTCTAAATGTTCGATGACGATGGCCGTATTCTCTCTTATCGCCCGAATGGCAGGATCGTTTAAAGCCCCGTCAAGCGCAACTTTCATTTTCGGATACAAATACCCCGTAGGATCTGCGGAATGGGCTCGGAGAACAAGCGAATTGCCCTCTTTCAATCCAATATGACACAGCTCATACCCTGGATGCTCCGCTAAACGCTGACATGAAAGTTTCAGTAACTCTTCAACATTTTTAGACGTAATCAACAGCTGGTTAATATCTGCTACCGTCCTGAGAATGCCGTCTAAATAAAGAGATTCATCAAGCGCCTCTTTCAGATCCGTTTGCTGGGTTTGCATCAAACGAAATGAATTGCATAATGTTTCATCAAGAATAGAGAGTTCTTCAATCAAATGGGGTTCCTGCGCACCATTGTGATTTTGTGCACGCAATGTTATCCGCTCAAGGGGCTGAATAATCAGCCGACGCACTGTACCCAATACCGCCAAAGCTGCTATTCCTAAAAATAAAAAGAGGGCAAGGCCGTAGAACATGGCGATATAATTAAGCCGCTCAAAAATAAATCCTTCATTCAAATCGACCAGTAATATTGCCCGCTTTTTGATCGCCCCCGAAAAATAGCTCAGCTCACTCGAATAATGAAGATGTTCCCCTTCAATCAATCCTTCTGAGATTTGGGAAAGAGGGAGGTATTCCTCCTTAATTGGTTTGCCGACAAGGGAACGCGATGATGAGACTGCAATCGTTTTGGAGTCCAAAGACAATGAAAGTGTTGCCATAGCACGATCAATCGAACTGGCCTGATCCAGTAAAGTCTGCATGTTTTCAAAACGATTTTGCTGAAGCGATTTTTGAATATCCTCTTCAAGACGAAACATCCCCTGATTAATTCCCTCAGAGAGGTAACGAAGCATTCCAACGCGTTCAATCTTATAAAAACTGCTTGACAAAACCCCTATCGCAATAATAAATCCAATAACCCCCAACAAAGCAAAACGTTGTATTCTCACGGCAATAGCCTATCCGTTTTCACCTGCTGCGCATCGAGATGACGGATGATCTCTTCGGGTCTTTTCTGATAAAGCCACTCTATTTGAGTCGTTGTTGCCATAAATTCATCATAGCTCTGCCCTTCCAAATACCCTTTGATCGTATCATAATACTCACGCGGATCACTTCGAAGACGATCTACCCCTAATGAAAACAGCTCTTTAAGGTGTACAAACTCTTTTTCTCTCCCTTTTATCACCTTTTCATCCACGAATAGCGCATCAATGACAAAAAAAGTATTCATTGTCTGAGTAGATGCAAGGGGGCGAAATCCTTTTTTAAGAAGACCTGAAAGATAAGGCTGATACGAGATAATGATCATCGGAGAATCGGTTTTTTCCAAAGTGGAAATACTTTTCTGAGAAGCATCAATTTTATGAAATTTTGCTTCATTCAAAGCATATTCGGCTATAAACGCGTCAAAAAAATCATCATTCAGCGATCCTCGCTCCAGATAAACATCGATCTTCTTTTTGGCGGAGCGAATCTCATCCATCGAACAGTTTGAAACAATCGCATCCGCTCCGAAAGAGCGATCGACTAAAAAAACCGGTTTGATCGTATTTTTATTTTTAAAGTGGAGCAACTCATACTGCGTCGCGGTAAAGCCCTGAGTAAATCCGCGGTCATACAGGCGCGCATTGTCCGAAAGATCCACCAGCCACATAAAACGAAACGGAGTATTTTCCAGCCATCCTTTCTCTTGGGCATAAATAAAAGGGGTGAACCCGATCCATGGATTGGTAGAAATCTGAATTTTTGAAGACTCTGACGTGCGGCTGATATAAAAATACCAAAGTGCTGTAGAACCCATCAAAAAAAGTAAAACAAATCCAAGAATTCGAGCTTTTCTCACAATGCACTCTCTTCATTTTTAACATTGCTTTTATACTAGCACATAATTCTTTATAAACTTCCAATAACATCATTTAAGAGTTCTTAATGTTACAATGGCAAGACATAAAAAGGGAGTGAGAAATATGCGTCTGTTGATTGGCTTAGCGGTTGGATTTTTAACCTTATGGGGAGTGGATGGTTACAATGGGAAAAGTATCCTGCTAACCCTTCCCTCACCATCGGGTATTATCGTCACGCCCGAACAAAACATCAGCGTCCTTGCTCACCCTAATAACCGAAATCTTGGGATTGCCTTTCTCCCGGTTGACTATTATGCACCCATAGGTGAAAGCAACGTTACATGGATCTCTCCGGGTAAAACTCTGCCGATTTCTCTCACTGTTCACAATGCGTCATACCCGACCGAAACTCTCAGCGTTGATCCGGAAAAAGTGACTCCTCCCCCCGAAGCAGAAGAGAGAATTGCACGCGAACGTGCGGAAGCAAAAGCGATTTACGGACACTTCACTCCTGTCCGCTACTGGGACAAACCCTTCATTCGACCGCTGGATTCCAATATTACCAGTGAATACGGTTCGGCACGTACCTACAACGGCACCCTCAAAAGCTATCACGGAGGAGTTGATCTAAGAGCCAGAGTCCCTATTCCGATTCAAGCTTCGAACGACGGAATCATCGTCCTCGTACAAGATCGCTATTACTCCGGCGGGACGATTATCATTGATCACGGCGAAGGGCTCTACACCTGCTACTTTCACCTCAGCCGATTTGATGTCAATGTGGGGGATTACGTCCATCGCGGAGATACAATCGCTCTTACCGGTGATTCTGGACGGATAACGGGACCCCATTTGCATTTTGGCATCATGGTCCACGGCATTCAGGCTGATCCCCTTGATTTGCTCGCACAGATTGAACAATTATTTGAAACTTCAAAGGAATCTTTATGAAGCGTATTTTCCTCATTAGCACTTTGCTGACAGCTCATTTGAGCGCTTTTTCCACAACAAATATTCAGTATCTGTATGGAGAATTTGAGGGAAAAACATTTTTGGATACCCAATACGGTGCAAAACAGACCATCACCGCTGAACACTATCGGACATTTGAGTACGGCGATCTGTTTATGTTTGCCGACTACGCTTACACCCGAAAAGGTCTTCAATTCACCAACAAAAAAAACGACCTTTACGGGGAAATATCCCCCCGCCTAAGTCTTAATAAGATTGCCGATATCCCTACTTCTGAGGGGTTGGTAAAAGAGTGGTACGGAGCATTTCAGTACAATGGTTCAGATACGTACCACGCATGGCTTTACGGTGCAGGTGCCGATTTGAATCTTCCGGGATTCAGTGTTTTTGGCGTTAACCTCTACCGTAAAATCCAAAATATCGGTGACGATACCTATCAGCTCTCGCTAAATTATTATGCTCCATTGGGGAACCGGTGGCATTTTGAGGGATTTTCCGACTGGACGACAGGAGATTTTTTAACGCAGAATCAACTTCTTTTTGATCTTTCGCCGATATTACAGATCACTTCGGGAAAGTTGGAAGTAGGGACAGAGTGGCACTATTACCACGAAAACACCTATCACACCGATAACGATGTATTCCAGGCAATGATAAAATATGTCTGGTAGGCTATTCTTCTTTCATGGCAACCCATATAAAACCGGCCAAACTGCCTCCGACAAAAATCACTAAAAATCCGACTTGAACCCAGTCCATACCGCTCATTTTTTTCCTTTTATCCATTTGCCCCGTGTAGACGAGAATGGTTCCTTGTAAGCATATCCCATCTTGGTTAACACTCTTTCGTTTTTCACTGCAAGATTATGCGGGGAGCGCGTTTATATCTTTCTCTTTGAGCTGTCCGCACGCGGCACTGATATCGAGACCTTTTGAATCACGAATCGTACACAAGACGCCGTGATTCACCAGATATTCCTGAAATGCAACCATATCCGCACGGGTCGGGCGCTGGTAATCGCTGCCGGGATAAGGGTTAAAATAGATCAAGTTCACTTTGGCCTTGATACCGTGCAGGAGTTTGACCAGTTTTTTGGCTGAAACCAAATCGTCATTTTTATTTTTGATAACAAGATACTCAAACATCACCCGCTTGCGCGTATCGATCGGAAACCGCTTGACCGCATCGATGATCGAAGCGATATTGTACGCTTTGTTCATCGGAATCAGTTCACTGCGGAGTTCGTCATCGACGGCATGAAGGCTGATAGCGATATGGACCCCCAGATCCATCTCTCCCAGCTTGTCGATTTTTGTACTCAATCCGCTGGTCGAGACCGTTTGCCGTTTCCCCGAGATGGAGAGTCCCTCTTCGTCTTTGAATATCGTGATCGCTTTGGCTAAATTCTCCAAATTATCCAACGGCTCCCCCATCCCCATATAGACGATGTTAAGACGGCGGTGAGCGGCGAGGTTGTTATCTATTTTCACGGCCAGAACCTGTGCGACGATCTCCCCGGCACTAAGATCACGTGTGAATCCCCCTTTTGCCGTCAGACAAAACGAGCATCCGACCTTGCATCCGACCTGCGTCGAGACACAAACGGTAAAACGGGCTTCATGCTCGATATTCCCTTCGTCATCAATACTTTCATCTTTCATTTTCAGCCATACGGTTTCAACGGTTTTGCCGTCGCTAAGCTCGAATAAATATTTGATGGTCCCATCGCTGGAACACTCTTTACGGGCAATTTTCAAGGGCATAATTTCATACGTTGCATTTAATTCTTCGCGCATCGCTTTGGGAAGGTTTTGCATGGTCTCAAAACTCGTCGCATATTGGTGATAGATCCATCCCCAAATCTGCTTGGCACGAAATGCGGGCTTGACCATTTGGGCGAGTTCGGCTTTCGTATAATCAAGGATACACTTCTTAGCCATGGATCAACCCTTTTGCTTTCAGATGATCGCTTAACAGCACTTTGGCAAAGCCGTGATTGGCGATAAAGTCACGGTGAGCATTTGCGTCACAGAAGTTTGTCACGCAAAACACTCCTCCCGCCGGAATCCCGAATACCTGAGCTACGCGCATCACACTAAAAAACTCCATATTTTCAATCCCCAACCCCAAGGCACGAAATTGCCCCATCGCTTTTTCGCTTGTCGTGATGTAGTTGGACGAATTGACCATTACGTCTTTCTCACCGTTTGTTTGTGCTGAAATAACATTATCAATCGGCGTATAGGCATTATTATCCAAAAAACCTAACTCGATGTTAGCGGCTGTTTTAGACTCGACGATATCATGGATTTTATACTCGCCGTAACTTCCCGCACTTCCGACGAACAGGATAAATTCAGGCTTTTCATTGAGACATAGCCGAGTCAAACTCATGGCACTGTCGATCAGCCCGACCCCGATCGGCAATGCAAAATCAAACGTTTCATTGTTTCCTGCGCACAAAATCATAATTTTCCTTTATACGCCATCGGAATAAAATCCCGATGGACTACGCTAACGCTAAGTTCTACCCGCTTCGGGGCACAATGTCTTCGGCAGAGAGCCCGGTACACAGGTGTGCTTTTCATAATCGAACTGGAATACCGTTAGCGGACAGATAGCGCTTAAGGTCCATAATATCGATCTCTTTATAGTGAAATATACTTGCAGCCAATGCCGCATCGGCACCATGCTCGAACGCTTCTTTGATATGTTCCATCGTTCCCGCTCCGCCGCTGGCGATGACAGGAACATTCACGGCATGACTGATCTGTTCGGTAATCGAGAGATCAAATCCCGCTTTGGTTCCGTCGGCGTCCATAGAGGTAAGAAGTATCTCTCCCGCTCCGCGGTCTACGACCTCTTTGGCCCATTGCAGAGCATTGATCCCCGTATCCACACGGCCGCCGTTGAGATAGACATTGTATTGATCCCCCGTTTTTTTCACATCGATTGCGACAACGATGCACTGGGAACCGAACCGTTTAGCCCCTTCATTGATAAATTCAGGGCGTTTAATCGCCGCAGAGTTAATACTCACTTTGTCGCATCCGACGGCAAGAAGCTTGTAAATATCATCGAGGACCCGAATTCCGCCGCCGACGGTAAGAGGAATAAAGACCTCTTTCGCTACCTGTTCGACGATATGCACGATAGTATCCCGTTCTTCATGAGATGCCGTAATATCCAAAAAAGTGATCTCATCAGCCCCCTCTTCATTGTAGCGTTTCGCTACCTCGACGGGATCACCCGCATCTTTGAGTCCGACAAAATTAACACCCTTTACGACTCGTCCGTCTTTAACGTCCAAACAGGGGATAATGCGTTTGGCAAAATAGTTATTGTTCATTTAAAACCTTGCATACAATCATTGCGAAAGTATATCCCCCATTACCAAAAGTAACGATAAAGGAACCAAATTGATAACCTTCATTCAAAACATCTACAAACAGACATTTTTGTGATTTAATAGGGGATTAACACTTTATTAGGTACAATCAGGCCAATGCAAAAAGACCGTGCCGCTATCGCCAAAAAGAAATTTGGCCAGAACTTTTTAAAAGATGAAGTTGTTTTAACACAAATCATCCAATCGATGCCCGATACGCCTCATCGTATCGCTGAGATCGGGCCTGGATTAGGTGATTTAACTAAGTATTTAGTTGATGTCAAAAGTGTCACCGCTTTTGAGGTCGATACCGACTTGTGCAAGCATTTGAAGCACCAATTTGCCGATGCTATCAGTACCAATACTCTTGAACTCCGTTGCGGAGATGTGTTAGAGCATTGGAAGAGTGAGCTTTTGGATGAACCGTACGATTTAGTGGCAAACCTGCCTTACTATATTGCGACCAATATCATCCTCAAAGCCCTCGCCGATCCGGCGTGCCGAAACTTGCTTGTCATGATACAGCGTGAAGTGGCGGAGAAATTCTCTGCCGCACCCGGAGAGAGAGCTTTTGGAGCGCTCAGCGTAATTACGCAGAGTGTCGGAGAGGCGGAGGTCGTTTTACACGTCCCGCCCACCGCATTCGAGCCTGCTCCCAAAGTCGATTCGTGCGTACTGCTCATTTCTAAACGTACGAACCGTAATGATGAAGGGTTTGAAGAATTTTTACGAACGGCCTTTACACAGCCTCGTAAGACCCTCCACAAAAATCTAACCGCACGCTATGATGGCGATCTTCTCGTTCGAGCCTTTCAAGAGCTTGATCTGGAACGTTCCATCCGACCTCATCAGCTTGATACCTCTGACTTTCACCGGCTCTACGCCCTTATAAAATAATCTTTTCAGGGCACTTTAGAGCATCTAACTATACTCAATATATTGCGCTTTTAAAAAAGCGCCCATAAGGAAAATTTATGTCCGATGAACAAACTGAACCACAAGCGCAGCCTCAAGGTGAAGCCGGCCAACGCCGAAATAACCGCAGACCGTTTCGCAGCCGAAATAATAATCGCCCCGAGGGTAGTGAAGGTAACGTAAGCACTGAAGCGCGCACAGATAACCGTCCTCCTCGCATGGATAACCGTCCACCGCGTACCGACAACCGTCCTCCTCGCACCGATACAAGAGGCAATACGGGTGAAGGTCAAAGTACCGAGCCGCGTGAAGACAATCGACCACCACGTACAGATAACCGCCCTCCTCGTACCGACAATCGCCCACCGCGTACTGACAACCGTCCTCCTCGTACCGACAATCGCCCACCGCGAACTGATCGCCCTGAGGGAGCAGACAACAACAATGCAACCGATGCCGAGCCAAACCGCTCAGGCCGTGACCGCGGTCGCGGAGGACGCCGAGGAAGCCCTAGTACGCCGATCGACAACAACTTGCGTGATTTCGTCCTTAAAAATCAGGAAGCACACAAAAATCGTCTAAATCCGCATTTCAAACTCAACCTTGAAAATAACGAAAAAATCCGCATCACCCCACTCGGCGGTCTGGGTGAGATCGGTGGAAACATCACGGTTATTGAAACGGAAAATGAAGCGATTATCATCGATATCGGGATGAGTTTTCCGGATGAAGAGATGCACGGTGTTGACATCCTTGTTCCGGATTTCAGCTATTTGAGAGAAATTCGTAAAAAAATCGTTGCCGTTATCATTACGCACGCCCACGAAGACCACATCGGCGGGGTTCCTTATTTATTCAAAGAGATGCAATTCCCGATTTACGGAACACCATTGCCGCTTGCCATGATCGGCAACAAATTTGACGAACATCATATGCGCGATTTCCGTCGTTATTTCAATCCGATCGTCAAACGTCAAGTGTATCGTGTCGGAAATGATTTTGATATCGAGTGGATGCACATGACCCACTCGATTATCGACTCATCCTCATTGGCGATCACGACCAAAGCGGGTACTATTATCCATACGGGTGACTTCAAAATCGACTTCACCCCGGTTGATGGTTACACAGCCGATATTCACCGTCTTGCCCACTATGGAGAAAAAGGGGTGTTGTGTCTATTAAGCGACTCAACCAACTCTTACAACAAAGAGTGGACTCCGAGTGAACTTACCGTTGCTCCAGGATTTGATCGTATTTTCTCAAAAGCAGAAGGTCGTATTATCATGTCGACGTTCAGCTCAAACATTCACCGTGTCTACCAAGCAATTCAGTACGGTCTCAAATACAACCGTAAAGTATGTGTAATCGGACGCTCAATGGAACGCAACCTTGAGGTATGTATGCAATACGATTACATCAAGCTCCCTAAAAACATCTTCATCGATGCCGAAGAAGCCAATCGAATGAACGATAAAGACGTGTTAATCGTTACCACCGGAAGTCAGGGAGAACCGAGTTCAGCCCTTTTCCGTATGGCAATCGGCGAGCACCGTCATATTAAAATCAAACCGACGGATATGATCGTCCTCTCCGCCCGTGCGATTCCGGGAAATGAAGGCTCAATTTCAGGAATGCTCAATTACCTGCAACGTGCCGGTGCACGTGTGGCTAATGACCGCGACATTCACGTATCGGGACATGCAAGTCTGGAAGAGCAAAAATTGATGCTTCGCCTTACCAACCCGAAATTTTTCCTCCCGATCCACGGTGAATATAATCATATTATGAGACACCGCGATACAGCTATCAGCTGCGGAGTGCCGGAACGCAATATTCTCCTGATGAGCGATGGTGACTGTATTGAAGTCAATACGAAAATGATGCGTAAAACCAAAACCGTCAAAACGGGTAAAACATATATCGATAACCAAAACAACCACCAGATCGAAGACGACATCGTTATCGATCGCCAAAAAATGGCCTCTGAGGGGATGGTTATGCTCGTTGCTCAAGTCAGCGCCGCAGAATCACGACTTCTCTCCAAACCGTTGGTTACCAGCTTCGGTATCGTAGCCGACCGTCATGACAAAGCCTTTGCCCAAGAGATGGAAGATGTTTTAGAACACTTCTTGATCAACCTCAAACCGGGACTCATCGAGAACCCTAAAGCATTGGAAAATGACTTGCGCCAGGTAGTCCGTAAACATATCTATCGCAAAATGAAAAAATATCCTCTAATCGTACCTCACGTTTTCGTGATGTAAAAGACGCTTTAGCGTCTTTTACACCTTACTTCGTTATACTCTCTCAAAATTACTTTCATAGACTGCTAAATGAAAGCACCCCTATTAATTAGGAAGAATAAATGTCAATTTCAAAAATCAGTACTAAAGAAAATATCTTTGGTGACCATATCGCTTTTGTAGAAGAATGGGATTTTTCGCAAGCCAACACGTCCGAAGAAAACCGCATTTTCGCCATCACTCAGGTAGCATCGATTTGCTATCAATCTCCAAAAGCTTTAGGCAGTGAAACCCTTTATAATCGGTTAATGGCAGAATCCATGGGGCTCCCCTCAAGTTCATTTGAATTTGTGCCTGTATTACTGGATTTTAGCAACCCGATGCACTTGGAACTTCTCCAAAAAGAATATAGCAATGTAAAAAAGTTTGGAGAACTTGTGGAAGACGGCAAGTACCTTCTCACGAACTATCGGGCCATTGTCTATGATTTTGAAAATGACAAAGACGGCTACAGTTTTGATATACGACAGATTTACAACACTCCGGATGAAGCAAAAATCATCCGTAAGAACTTTCATGTCTTTTTGTATAAAGTTGATTTGCCGACACGATCTCAAATGGTGCGCCATCGTATTAACTGGCAAGAACTTTCACGACGATACGTCTCCGGAAAACGGGTCCCCTTCGATTTTTACATTAGCGAAAAAATGGTTCCGATAACGACAGGTGACTACGACACGCAGAAAATCATTGACCTATGCGTCGAGCATTATATGAATGCCATTGATGCCGGTGTCAAACCTCAAGAAGCACGAAGAATCATACCGCAAGCTGCATATTCTCAAATTTGGGGGGCATTTATGCCGACACAGCTTGAGAATTATTTTAAATTGCGTCTTGATGAACATGCCCAATGGGAAATCAGAAAAACAGCGGAAGCTATGAAAGAGTTACTCCAAAATTCACCAAAAGAGGATCATTAATTATGAAAAAAAGTCTATTTCTCGGCATGCTTGCCACAGTATTGTTTATGGGCGGATGTGCTGAAAAACAAATTGCCATCAACGGTATGATTTGCCCTGCAGGTAAAACGGAAGATCGTATCAGAGCCGATTTCCAAGAATGCCGATATTATGATCTTAAAGCTGCAACCGAAGCATCAAAGGCACCGATAACGGTTGAATGTCAAAAATGTCTGGAAAGCAAAGGGTACAAAATCGAGCAATAAATCGTTCTTTGAACGGTTTGTCGTTAAATGAATTGGGATTTTAAAAAGAGAGATCTGCCTCAAAAGAGGCAAGCTTTAGGAGCTTTGCTCCTGAAGCATTTAGAAGAATTATAATGCTGATTTAGCTTGAGCGGTGAGGGCAGTAAATGCCGCTGCATCGTTCATAGCCATATCTGCTAGGATTTTGCGATCAAGTTCGATGTTGGCACGTTTAAGGCCGTTCATGAATACTGAATAGCTCATTCCGTTTAGGCGGCATGCCGCATTAATACGGATAATCCACAATTTACGGAATTCACGTTTTTTCTGTTTACGATCACGAAATGCGTATACGAGTGAACGTTCGAGCTGCTCTTTCGCTTTACGGAAATGTTTGTGTCGTCCACTGTAGAAACCACGTGCGAGTTTCAATACTTTTTTATGACGTCGGCGTCTTACGACACCAGTTTTTACTCTTGGCATTTTTTTCCTTTCTTGACCCAATCCATTTTAAAATTTAATGAATAGGTGCCGCTCTGCGGACTTGCCCAGCTATTTGCTGGAGAGTTAAATCGCTAAAGCTATTAGCCTACGATCATCTTTTTGATGTTTTTCACATCGACGGCTGCAACTACTTTTGGTGAGTTTTGCCCGCGACGCGTTGCTGCATCTTGTTTTGTCAAAATATGGCTGCGGAATGCAGAACCACGTTTAACAGTGCCGTTTTTCTTCACTTTGAAGCGTTTTACCGCCCCTTTAACTGATTTCATTTTTGGCATCGGCTTGATCCTTTCGCAAAAATTCTCTAAATGAGACGCGGATTATACCATAAAAAAGCTTTTTATTTTATGTTAAACACTAAAACGAACAACGCATCGTATACGTCAAAAAGACATCTGTTCTTTGTAATTCCAAAATCTATGAAACGTTCATGGGGAGATCTTACTTGAAACCACTTCCCGCATCTGCGGGAAAGATAGTCATGAAGGGGAATAAAAAGAGGGAAAAATTACTTTTTGTCGTCTTTTTTCGGATGGATCATCATATTGCAATAACGTCCTTCCATTTGCGGAGCTTTATACATCGTGCCAATATCTTCAACCATAGGCCAAACACGCTGTAACACAGCTACAGCTGCTTCAGGATGAGCCATTTCGCGACCGCGCAAGAAAACGCGGAAATGAACATGTTTGCCCTCTTCCAGGAACTCACGTGCATGTTTTACTTTATAGCTGACATCGTTTTCGGCAATCTTAACGGAAAGTTTAATCTCTTTGACTTCTACTTTCGTTTGCTTTTTACGAGCCTCTTTTTTCTTTTTCTCTTCTTGGTAATGAAACTTACCGTAGTCCATGATTTTTGCGACAGGGGGTTTCGCATCCGGAGAGATGAGAACTAAATCCAGTCCCAGTTCGTTTGCTTTGTTCATCGCCTCATTGATAGAGATGATACCTAATGCTTCACCGCCGTCAACTACACAGCGTACCTCAGGGACCCTGATATCTTCGTTCATCAGGACTCGGTCTTGTTTTTTAATCAAAAATGTACCTCATTAATTTTTTGTTTAACTAAAGAGAGGAAATCCTCTTCGCTCAAGTTATATTGTTCACGCTTGCGTCGGTCACGCACCGCGATACTCTTATTGTTGACCTCTTCATCACCGAGAACGATGATCATCGGCACACGTCCTTTTTCCGCTGTACGAATTCGCTTATTAAGACTTTCATTTTTGTCGAAAATCTCAAAGTCCGCACCTAAATCAATCAATTTATCGGCCAATTCACGCGCATATGCTTCGTGTGTAGGGGCGATTGGAACGATCGCAACCTGCGTCGGAGCGATAAACATTGGGAATTCCCCAGCGTAATGCTCTGTCAATATACCAACAAATCGCTCAAACGAACCTAAAATTGCACGATGAATCATTACCGGCTGGATTTTAGTGTTCTCTTCTCCGTTGTATTCGAGTTCAAAACGCGCAGGAAGGTTAAAGTCGAGCTGAATCGTACCGCATTGCCATTCGCGACCGATAGCATCGGTAATTTTGATGTCGATTTTAGGTCCGTAAAACGCTCCGCCCCCCTCATCAATCTCATACGCGAGATTATTTTTATCCATCGCCGTTTTCAATGCATTCGTCGAAATTTCCCATACCGCATCATCTCCGACCGCTTTTTCAGGCTTCGTCGAAATCATCATCTTGTAGTTAAACTCAAATGTTTTCATGATTTTATCAACGAAATCAACGACTTCGATAATCTGCTGCTCAATCTGATCCGCCGTACAAAAAATATGGGCATCGTCTTGGGTAAATTCACGAACACGGAATAATCCGTGAAGTGCCCCCGTCATCTCATGACGGTGAACCACACCATATTCGAAATATTTGAGCGGAAGATCACGGTACGAATGCAAATCATGCTCGTAGACTTTGATATGGCCGACACAGTTCATCGGTTTAACACCGAACTCCAGCTCATCAATGTTGGTGAAATACATATTCTCACCGTAGTTTTGATAATGTCCCGATACTTTCCACAAATCGCTTCTCAACATCTCAGGACCGCGCACCGGCTCGTATCCGCGCTTACGGTGTGCTTTGAACAGGAGCTGCTCCAAACGTGAACGCATGCGTGCTCCGGCCGGAAGCCAGATCGGGAACCCTGCCCCTACTTCCTCGCGGAATGTGAAAAGTTTCATCTCGGCACCGATTTTACGGTGATCGCGCTTTTCGGCTTCGGCCATCATGTCCAAATACGCTTTCAATGATTCTTTATCGGCGAATGCGATTCCGTAAATACGGGTCAGCATTTCATTTTTGCTGTCTCCGCCGAGATACGCACCCGAAATTTTGGTCAGTTTGAAATAGCGCAAAAGTCCGACACTCGGCAAATGCGGTCCACGGCAAAGGTCTTCGAAATTGCCCTGCTTATAGATCGATACCGTATCGCTTGGTATTCGGTCCATTACCGCTTGTTTGAGATGATCGTCGGCAAATTTAGCGCGCGCTTCATCTTTGGTAATTTCGTAACGCTCTATTTTTTCTTTCCCTTTGGCGATGTCGAGCATTTTTTTCTCGATCGTTTTCAGATCTTCTTCACTGATGGATTCATTGACTTTAAAATCGTAATAAAATCCCTCTTTAACTACCGGCCCGACATAAAATTTGGCGTCGGTGTACAGCGCTTTGATAGCTTCGGCGAGAAGGTGTGCACACGAATGGCGGATTATTTCGAGTGCATCCGCAGAGTTGTCATAAGCGATCTCTTCGCCACTGATACCCAAGCTTTGCGCGGTTTGCAAATCAAAAATTTGATCGTTATGTTTGATCGCGATAATATCCATAGAAAGTTGCCTCGTAATGAAAATGGTTAAAACTATCGCGGATTATACGGTGTTGTTGATTGGTTTGAGTTTAAATCTGATAAGTATGGAGGAGAATTAGGGTAAAAATGTAAAATGGTGGTCCCAACAGGACTCGAACCTGTGACCACTACCTTGTCGAGGTAGTGCTCTACCAACTGAGCTATAAGACCATCCTACTTAATGCAAGAGCGAAATTATATCCTTGCGGAAGTTAAAAGTCACTTAACTTTTGCAAGTCTGCGGGCGAAAATTTAAAATCATTAGCAATATGACTGATAAATCGATCATGACATCGGCAAAATTGAAAACAGCAAAATCAAATCCGCAGTGCCAATACACATAGTCAACAACACCGCCATGGATGAATCGGTCATACACATTGGACAAACCTGCACCGACCATTATGCCGACGGGGAGAAGATAACACTTTTTTTTAAGCCAAAGCGTATAGCCGACTACACCGATCAACAAAGTGATCTGTATCCATTTCAAATTCTCTTCCAAAAATGCGAACATAGAGAAAGCGACCCCTTTGTTATACACCAAAATCAGATCGATACAGTCAGTGTAATAGCGGAATCCATCCACAAACAGCATTTTAATATTTTGATCGATAATAAAAATGCCGGTTGCGGCCAAGATTAAGATCACCAGCGATTTAAGCATTCAAAGCCTTCTCGAAAAAACTCACCATGCGGTCCATCGCTTTTTCCAACGCTTTCGCATCTTTTCCTTCGAGTAAGATACGGAGCTTGTTCTCTGTGCCTGAGTAGCGGATAAGATGACGCATATGTGCCGCCTCAACAGCTTTAAGTTCTGCAGAAAGCCCCTCAATCTGATCAAGCGGTTTTTTGGTTTTGACTTTGATGTTTACCAACTTTTGAGGATAGAGCTTAAAAGGACGGAGTATTTTGCTCGCTTTTACCCCCGAAGTGAGCAATAACGCCAAGATTTGCAATGCACTGACCAGCCCGTCACCGGTTTTGGCATAATCGTGCATCACGATATGACCGCTTTGTTCTCCCCCGAAATTGATCCCGTTTTCCCGCATCAACTCCAGAACATATTTGTCACCGACATTCGAACGCAGCAGTTTCAGTCCGTGTTCATTCATGGTATCTTCCAGTGCCTGATTGCTCATCACCGTCGCAACGATTCCCCCACCGGTAAGTTGTCCGTTTTGATGCAAAAAGAGCCCTAGCGCTCCTAATATCTGATCTCCGTCAACCTCTTCTCCATGTTCATCCACAACAATCAGCCGATCAGCATCGCCATCCAAAGCCAACCCGATATCGGCACGGTACTGCTTGACTGCTTCCCGCACATCTTTCGTATGGAGGGCTCCGCACCCCTCATTAATGTTGAATCCGTTGGGTTTGTCATGCAAAACAATGACTTCGGCTCCAAGTTCTTCAAGGACGGTCGGCCCGACTTTATATCCCGCACCGTTTGCCGTATCCAAAACGATTCTCAGCCCTTGCAGGGTCAAGTCGCGACTGAATGAATTTTTGAGCTGTACGATATATCGGCCGATCACATCATCAATCCGCTTGGCCGAACCGATCTTTTTACCGGTTACCTGCCCCTCATCAAGACGTGCTTTATCATGGGCAATCGCTTCGATTTGCGCTTCTATCTCTTCGGAAAGTTTGTTTCCGTGCGCATCAAAGAATTTGATCCCGTTGTCTTCATACGGATTGTGGCTTGCCGAGATCATGATTCCCGCATCACAGCGCATATTTTCAGTCAAAAAAGCAATTGCGGGAGTAGGCATAGGACCGATCTGCACGACATCGTATCCAACCGCCGTCAGACCGGTGACAATAGCGTTTTCAATCATATACCCGCTTCGGCGCGTATCTTTTCCCACCAAAATTTTCTTCGTACGGGCACGGTCACTAAAATATATTCCTGCCGCCATCGCCACACGCATTGCCAATTCTGCTGTTAAAAATGAGCCCGCTTCACCGCGTACTCCATCGGTTCCGAATAATTTCATTCCGTTTTCTCCCTAAAAGATTGATAATTTAGATACTCTCTATAAAATTTAACTTAATTTTAATTATATTTAAGGTAGCATTCTACCCTAAAAAAAATTCGACAAGGATAAATGCCATGGCAAACCATAAGTCAGCATTGAAACGTATCCGTCAGACGGAAAAGCGTACAGAACGCAACCGATTCTATCGTACGCGTATTAAAAACATCGTTAAAGCAGTCCGCACTGCAGTGGATGCAGGAAACAAAGAAGAAGCCCAAGCTGCTCTTGTTGTTGCCAATGCCAACCTTCATAAATATGTAAGCAAAGGTGTCTTGAAAAAAGAGACTGCTGCACGTAAAGTAAGTCGTCTTCACCTCGCTGTTAACGCGATCCAAGCTTAATACATTAAAAGCTGAAACTTGCCCTTCCGGGCAGATTTTGGTTAACCTCTTTTCGCACAACGCCTTTCTTTAGGAAATACTATTTATGTTATCCGACAAACTCACCCCTTTTATTAATCGTTACAACGAATTGACCGAACTTCTGAGTTCTCCCGACATTGGTTCAGATATCAAACGGATGACCGACCTCTCCAAAGAGCAATCTGCACTTCAAGCCATTGTTACCAAAGCAACCGAGTACAAAAAACTTCTTGATGATATCGAAGAGAATAAAACTCTTATTTTTGACAATGAGCTCGGCGATTTGGCAAAAGAAGAACTCAAAGCGCTCGAACCCTTGGTTGAGCCGCTCGAAGAAGAGATCAAAAAACTCCTCATCCCTGCCGATCCAAACGATAAACGAAATATTTATATCGAACTACGTGCCGGAACCGGCGGTGACGAAGCGGCCATCTTCGTAGGAGACCTTTTTAACGCCTATGTCCGTTACGCTGATGTCAAAGGGTGGAAAATCGAGCTAATGAGTTCCAGTCCATCCGATGCCGGGGGTTACAAAGAGATCATTGCCCTCATCAAAGGAGAGCAGGTCTACTCACGGCTCAAATATGAAGCGGGAACCCACCGCGTACAGCGTGTCCCTGCAACTGAATCGCAAGGGCGGGTTCATACCTCGGCTATTACCGTCGCTGTTATGCCTGAAGTTGACGACGTTGAAGTCAATATCAATGAAAGCGATCTCAAAATCGACGTTATGCGCTCAAGCGGATGCGGCGGGCAAAGTGTCAATACGACCGACTCAGCCGTCCGTATTACCCATATTCCAAGCGGTATCGTCGTCAATAACCAGGATGAAAAATCACAGCACAAAAACAAAGAGAAAGCGATGAAAATCCTCAAAGCGCGTCTGTACGAGATGCAGATCCAAGAGGCAAAAGAGAAAGAGATGAATGAGCGTAAAGAGCAAGTGGGGACAGGGGATCGTTCCGGTCGTATCCGTACCTACAACTACCCTCAAAACCGTATTTCCGATCACCGTATCAATCTTACCCTCTACCGCCTCGATGAAATTATGCAGGGCGGATTGATGGATGATATCATCGAACCGTTGATTGCCGATACACAGGCAAAAATTATGGAGCGGGCGGGATTATAATTTCTGCTATCTACTTTTCTGTTTAGTCAGAAAAGTAGCAAAAGATCATACCATGATCCAAGAACGCTCGTTCCTCTCGGCACTGCTGCCTTCGGAACGGCTCTATGAATTGGATCATGGAAATTTTAATTTTTCCAAATGGTTTCAAAAACCCCTTTGACTTCCCCTTTAAAGGTAATCGTCCCCTCATCTAGCCCCAGATACAGCGTCTCTCCGCTTTTAGGATACACGCAGGCATTATCGGCAACCGATCCTTCGATAGAAGCCCTGTAAAAACACGCAGCCATCCCTGTTCCGCACGCTAACGTCTCATCTTCTACTCCGCGCTCATAGGTTCGGACACGGATTGCGCCATTGCTCTCTACATGGGCAATATTGACATTGGCATTGTATTTATAACGGAGTTCCCGAGCCATCGCAATGTCAAAATTAGCCATATCCGCATCAAAGGTCACAAGATGAGGAACACCCGTATCGATGAGCCACCATGTCATCTCATACTCTGAAATAGCATCATTGATAACCAGAGGAGGGGTCAAGTCGCTTTGGACCATATCTCCCTCGACCTGCGCTTTTATCACACCCGCGCCCGTTAAAAACTCCATTTTCTCACCGGCTAATCCAAAACGGTACGCATAATGAGCGCAGGCACGGCTCCCATTTCCGCACATCGAGGCGGTGGAACCGTCGGCATTGTAAAACTCCCATTCAAAATCATGGCTGTCATGGGGGAGAATAACAATCAATCCATCCGCTCCTATACCGTTTTGACGGTCACAAAGAGTACGGGCAAGTCCGGATCGATCCGCCCCATGGAAAGCATGAAAGATGACAAAATCGTTGCCGCTGGCGCAATATTTGGCAATTTGAAGCATGATAGCCCTTTATAATAATGGTGTAATTATACCTTAGGAGCCGGATAGAGCGTTTTAATCGTTTCAACAAATTGTTCGCACTCTTTTTGGAGGTGTTTGAGATTCGAGGAATTATCGATCACCCATGTCGCGCGGGATCGTTTTTCATCTATATCCATTTGACTCTCGATACGTCGCAGAGACTCTTCTTTTGAAAAACCGTTGCGCTTCATAAAACGCTCCAATTGCAGCTCTTTCGGGGTATACACCACAACGGAATGTTTAATCGGATACGACGATGTTTCAAAAAAGAGGGGGATATCGATCAGATAAGGATATTTGAGGCGATCTTGTTTTTCGCTTTCTTCTTCGATGGCGGCGCGGATTTTCGGGTGTAAAAAGCTTTCAAGCTCTTTTTTTGCTTCGGGATCGGCAAAAATCTTTTTCCCTAATTCTGCCCGATTTACTTTCGAACCTTTGACAAACTCTTCTCCGAAATGCTCAGCTACCCACGCACTGTTTTCATCCAAAATCCGGTGGCTAATCGTATCCGCATCGATAATGCGAAGACCATTCAGCCCCAGCAAGGATGCCACGGTGCTTTTGCCCGTTGCAATCCCTCCGGTCAGCGCAATAGCATATTCAAACGCCATAGTTATCTCGAATAGCGCGGTTTACTGCGCGTGGGCACTCCGCCAAGGAGAACTTAGCGTTAGCGTAGCTATCGGAACGAGTTTCGATAGCGTCATAATAAGAGTGATATTCAAACGCCATTAATTACGGATAATCCCGAGATAATTTTTACGGATATATTGAGGCATTGCAAACGCTGCGATATGAACATCGCAATTGTAGTATTGATGCCCCTCCAACAGATCACTGCGCTGTAGAATCAGATCCGCTGTCGGATGATACTCTTTGGAACAGAGCAATAGCGTAGAGCCGTCTTCAAGGTGATAGGGCATGATAATTTTGAAATAGTTCCCTAAAATCTGCATGAGGTTGATATTCCCCTCTACGTCATCAAGATCCGGATGGCGCATTACCGCAAGGGCATCCTCTTTTAGCACACGATTAAGATGAGCAAGTACCGCACTATCTGCATTCAGCGTATCAATCATTGCGACATCAATACTTTTATCTGCAGTGTCACGCAATGAACCGAGCAAATCATCACCGCTCACAACCTTAGGCTGGATAGCGCGGTAACGTCCGAGTTCTCCTTGAAGCAGATCACTGTTCTGACTCGCTACCAAAACCGTACTGGGATTTTTATGGGTACACATCGCAACATGGACCATCATTTCGGGGTAAATAAATGTTTTCATCAGGTTAGGGTTCTCTTCTTAGTCGGAATTTTTCAGCGATTGTAACACGCAGAGATTAAAAGGGTTTGAATATTCCATAGATATTTAGTGACTAAAGGTTAATCTGCCGTGTTTGGCTATAATTTTAGCCAATTATTGTCGATAAATCGAGGAGTCTCTATGTGTGCAGAAAGAATTCAGCGTTTTTTGATGGCCATCGTATTAACGATTGCAATGGTTTCCTTTGTGACGGGACACATGCAGTTGGCCGTAATCCTACAAACCTTGGTCATTGTAATGGTTGCCGCATGGGCGCTGAGTGATTTTTGCCCTTCATTATGGGTTTTCACAAAAGTTTTCGGCAAATGTCCCAAAAAAGATTAAACCTCTAAATTTCTCCTAACCACTCTTGCGTTATAATTACTTTATTATTAATTCACGCCCTCGGAAGTAATTCCTTAGGCTACGGTAACACTATGTTTCCTTCAGCAGGAGGCTCGTGTTTTATATTTAAAGTATGAGGAAACCCATGAGCCAAATCAGTTATAAAGATGCCGGTGTCGATATCGATGCGGGTAACAGTTTCGTCGAAAACATTAAACCACTCGTTAAATCGACTGCTATCCCCGGTGTTTTGGGTGGAATCGGCTCTTTTGCCGGTGCTTTTGAGCTCCCGAAAGGCTACCGTGAACCGGTGATGCTCGCGGCAACCGACGGTGTCGGAACCAAACTTAAGCTTGCCATCGATTCAGGTATCCACAATACCGTCGGAATTGATCTGGTCGCAATGTGTGTCAATGATTTGATCTGTAATTTCGGAACGCCTTCCTTTTTCCTCGATTATTATGCGACCGGAAAACTTGACGTTACCGCGGCTACGGCTGTTGTCAGCGGAATCGCAGAAGGGTGCCGTCAAGCCGAATGCGCCCTCATCGGCGGGGAAACGGCCGAGATGCCGGGAATGTATCACAGTGATGATTACGATTTGGCAGGATTTGCTGTCGGTATCGGTGAAAAAAGTGAACTCGACCGCAGTGATAAAGTCCAGGCAGGCGATATTTTGATCGCATTGCCGAGTTCAGGCTTGCACTCAAACGGTTTTTCATTGGCACGTAAAGTCTTATTTGAAAAAATGGGGATGAAATTCGACGATACTTTCGAAGGGAAACCGCTTATCGAAACACTCCTGACACCGACACGTATTTACGTTAAAACATTTAAAGCGCTCAAAGATAAAATTCAGGCTCTTGCCCATATCACCGGAGGCGGGATCGTCGAAAACTTCCCTCGTGTACTCCCGGAAGGTCTTCGTGCCGTTATCGATGAATCCTCAATCCGCGTTCTTCCGATTTTCGAACTCATCGGTCAACATGTAGAACGAAGTGAAATGTTCCGCGCCTTCAATATGGGTGTCGGAATGATTCTCGTCGTACGTGCGGAAAATGTTGATGCCGTATTGGCGGAAACGGACGGTTACGTTATCGGTCGCCTTGAAGAAGGAAAACGCGAAGCGGTACTCGTTTAAGCAAACTTCTCCCCACTCATCTTTATGCAAAAGATGAGTCCCCCCTCTTCTACTTCCAAGATATTTTTTTCTATTAACATTTCTTTTGTGTTTCTATATTACTATTCTATTATTATATGTGAAAAGGATATTTAAATGAAGGCTAAAACAATTGCAATCGCAGTAGTGGCCATTGCTGTCGGAATACAGTTTGTACCCTATGGAAAAGATCATACCAATCCACCCGTTATGAGCGAACCGCAATGGGATTCGCCTCGTACGCAAGAGCTTTTCAACCGGGCTTGTGCCGCCTGCCACTCCAATGAGACCAAATACCCTTGGTACAGCAATGTTGCCCCGGTATCATGGCTTTTGGCGCGGGATGTCGATGAAGGCCGTGAACATTTTAATGTTTCAATGTGGGGTATTCAAAAGAAAAATGAAGCTAAAGATGCCGCTAAAGAGGTTCGGGAAGGAAGTATGCCGCCATGGTTTTTTCTCCCAACGCATCCTGAAGCCAGACTCAGCAGTACCGAGAAACAAGAGCTAATCAGCGGTTTGGAAAAAACATTCGGAAAAGAAGAAGAGGAGGAGGGAGAGGAAAAATAATCGATTTTCCTCTGCTTTAGCGAAGAGGATCAATCCTCTTCATGTTTCTCTTTCTCTTTCTTTTTCTCTTCACTTTCTAATAGATCAGCACGCGGGAAAGTAAACGTCGACTGACGGGAAACCATCACTTTATCTTTTGCATCAACGGCATATGCATTGATGGTAATCGGAATGACGGTATCTTTACGATCATCATCCACAAGCATTTCATCCGTATATAAAACAACCACTTTTTTCTTAACGACACCCGGTTTGACTTTGAACGGTTTTTCCGGCTTGGCAATTTTAATTTTCCCCTCCATACCGGCTGGAGCGATAACATCAAAATAATAGTCATGGTCTTCATTCAATGTATTTTGTAACAAGAACGTATAGGCATTATCCACTTCTACTTTTCCGTCATCATGTTCATTGATTGAGTACAAGCGGTTCTCTTTGTTGATATTCAACAGCATATACTCTTTTTCGCTGCCCATCATTGCCAAAATAATACTGACAATAATCAAGATAGCCATATAGCCCAATATTTTTGGACGCAAATAATGGGTTTTCCCTTTCATAAACAGGGTCTCTTTTTCACTTGACCATTCGACAAGACTCGGTTTGCCAAGTTTACCCATAACTTCCGTACATGCGTCAACACATTCAAGACAGTTAATACACTCAAGCTGCAACCCTTTGCGGATATCAATATGGGTCGGACAGACGGTCACACAACTCTCACAGGTGGTACATTCCGCATTGCTATTGACGGCAAGCAGATCATTTTGTTTGGTAAACATTTTCTCTTTGTGCTCGTTGTAGATCTCTCCGCCGCGGTTTGGGTTATAGATTGCCATTACCGTATCATCATCATACAAAACGGATTGGATACGTGAGTAAGGACAGACATAGACACAAAAATTCTCTTGCAAGAAAATAACGTCATATACCAAAAAGAGAACAATTCCTAAAATGGATCCTAACAGCACCGTGTGTTCCATAGGGTTTTGGATATATACCATGAAATCTTCCGGCGGTACGAAATACCACATCAAGTCAGCCGCCGCAATAAATGCCAACCCCGTCCACAATAAAATTCCGACCAGGCGCTTAACCTTGTTTTCGAATTTTGAATAGTCCGGTTCCTGCTGTTTGTTTTTGATCCGTTTTCGAAGTCCCAAAAGTTTTGTTTCGATCAAGTCACGGTAAACAACACGGAAAATAGTCTGGGGGCAGATCCATCCGCAAAAAACACGTCCGCCCAATACCGTGATCCCGAAGATACCGATGAAAAGAATCATCAGCAAAAACGGCATCAAATAAAGTTCCTGCATATCAAACTGGATAAACATCAGATGGAGTTTCAGCTTATCAAAACTAAGCAGGAAGAGATGATTACCATCAACCGTTATCCATGGCAACACCAATGAAAAAACAGTAACCAGACCATAAAACCAATACCGCTTAATGCGCCAAGGGGTCCACCCAGACAAATACTCTTTTCCTTTGGGATCTACTGTTTCACTCATTCTACTTCCTTCGCGTTAAATTCAATATTGGGGCACCGGATTGTTCCGATCACCGTTGCTTCCGCATCAACATCATCTCCGATGCCGATTACACCATTAACCACCTCTTTAAGTTCACGTGATTCAATATAGTCTTTGAGAGAGCTTCGACTTACCCCAAGAACGCGTGCAATCTCACTGACACTCTTTCTTTTCTTCAATAAATCGATAATTTGTTCCAAATACATATCAAATTTTGATGATGATTTTGATCCTCTCGGGCGTCCGATCCCTTTTTTCCCGTCATCTTGCAAAACCTGTCGAAGTTGATCAATCAGACCCAAAACGACCATTGTATCACTTTTGCGATCGATAATTACACCCGGTTTCACAAAATGGATCGTGTTGTTGTTTTTAAGGAGACAGCTAAACATTTGGACAACATCTTCGATACAACTGCTCAAGGTCCATGTATCGTAAATAATCAAGGTATCGCCATCCAGTGAACGAAAAAACTCTACGACTTCCTGACGATCGGCGATCCGTTTATTCTGAGATGTTTGATCCACAAGCTCTTCGTTTATCACCATCTTTTTTTGATCGGCATAGCCGTTGATTAATTTAAGTTGCTCATAGACACCGTCAAAATCTTTATCGGGACGTATATAACTGACAGTCATTGTATGCTTAAATCCTTTCAAAAATCCAATTTAATCGTCATCTTATCAAAAAGTGACGAGTAAAGTCAATAGAAAAGATTATTTTTTCGTCATTATTTTTGGTCAATTATGACTACTTCGCATTGAAGCTCAATATCAAACTGCTTTTTCACCCGCGTTTGAGCTTCATGGATAAGCTCCAATGCCTCTTGATAGGTTCCTCCGCCATAATTGACGAGAAAATTAGCATGAACCTCACTAAAGGCCATCGCTCCGACACGCTTTCCTTTCAGCCCCACCGCTTCGATGAGCCGTCCGGCATAATCGCCCGGAGGATTTTTAAAGCAGCTCCCGGCACTCGGTTCATGCGGCTGATTGGAACGCATCTGTGCAAACATTTCTAACCGCTCCGACGAAAATCCCCGTTCAAGATCAAATGCCGCTTCGAATACCACCTCACTGATCGAAGTTTTTCGATATCCGTATTCGAGCTCTGCTTTGTTTTTCCAGCCGCTTGGGGTACGAATGGCGATAAGGTGATTAAAAATCTCATACTCTTTGAGTCCCGCATTCATCTTCAGCATCCCCCCCACGGTTCCCGGGAGCTTTGAGAGATATTCAAAATGGGCAATATCGTTCTTCTTGCAAAAAGAGACAACCCGGCCTCCCGGAGTCGCCGCACCGATAACAAGTCGATTGTCTTCAATCTTGATAAAATCATACTCTTTAGACAGGATCATCAATGGAGGAGGTACAGGGGAGACGAGGAGGTTATTGGCACTGCCGACGATAAAGTGCCCTTCGGGGACAAGATCGTTTTCAATCAGGGCAACATCAACTGCCGGCCCGATACGAATGGAACTGAACTTGGAAAAATCGATACGCTTGGTATTCATTGGGTAAAGGTAGGAATCATATTAAATATACGTATCGTAAAATCCTGCATCTCATTCATCATCCATGGCATCGTCAGAATAATGACGATAACGATACCGATAATTTTAGGGATAAAACTCAGCGTCATCTCATTGATCTGGGTAGTGGCTTGAAAAATACTGACCGCAAGACCCAAAAACATCCCGACAAGTAATGCCGGTAACGCTAAAACCAATGCGATTTTAAACGTTTCAATCCCCAATCCTATCAATTCTTCTTGCATCATAGTGAATTCCTAACGCCATCGGAACACATCCCGACGGCTGCGCTAACGCTTAGTTTCGCTCGGCACGAAGCCCGCGTGCAGTGAACCGCACTCATTTTAACTATTCCTCAATTCAGTATATTCAAGGGGGATCATAAAATCCTTCGGGTCAATGCGCTGTTCAAAAAATCCGTGTTCATAGCCTATCGAAAAAAGTTTTTCAATTGCTTGATATTGGGTATCGTTCAAAGAGATTGATTCGTCGTTCGCATACAATTCCAAATATTTTTCCAATGTTGCCGCATCAATGCGGACCAATGAACGCTCCATTAACATTTTGGAGAGGCGATCTTTGTGATCCCGTGCGATTTGGACGGCTTTGGTTAAAAGATTTTCATATTCAATTGCCGATGTGATAGGCAACGAGCGTCGAATGGCCATCCCCCCCAAAGGAAGAGGAAGTTCTCCGCCGGACAGCTCGCACCAAATGTCCCACATTTCACGTTCGACTTCTAATGATTCATCATATCCCAAGATACTTTCATGAATCAGTACACCGGCATCCACAACGCCGTCTAAAACTGCTTGTTCAATCTCTAAAAAGTTCATATAAACGATCTTAGCGTCCGGATAAGCCACTCGAAAAAGGAGGGCATTGGTTGTGAATTTGCCGCTGAGCGCAACCGTGAACCGTTTTTTAAGAAGCGTATCGCGCTTGCGGATTAATTTGGGACCGTACCCTTGCCCGAAACTTACCGCCGTCCGTAACAGAGCATAATCATTCCGGATATGGGGATAAAGTCCGAAACTGATGGCACTGATATCATAGGTCCCTTTCAGTGCTTCTACATTGAGCGTTTCAATATCCAATGCAATATTTTCGAACTGAACATTATTTTTTCCGACCCAACCAAATTTGATTGCGTAATACATAAAAATATCATCGGCATCCGGAGAGTGGGCAATCACCATTTTTTTCACTGAAAATCCTATTCAAAAGTACAAATCAATTAAATTTTAACCAAATAACGCTAAAATATCTCTATTCCATAATGCGAATTATTAATATTTCAATTTGACATATTTTTAGAATATATTTCAATTTGTCATATTATGACGCAATTTTAAAACACTTTAGTCTCAGGAGAGCACCGCATGATGGATCCAAATAAACTCAAATCGCTTGAACTCGCGATGAAACAAATCGACAAAACCTTTGGTAAAGGGACGTTGATGCGTTTGGGCGACAAAGAGATCGAACCGATTAATTCAATCAGCACCGGATCAATCGGGCTTGACTTAGCACTCGGAATCGGAGGAATACCCGAAGGTCGCGTGGTTGAAATCTATGGACCTGAGAGTTCTGGAAAAACGACTCTCAGTCTGCAAATTACCGCTGAATGTCAAAAAAAGGGCGGAATCTGTGCCTTTATCGATGCAGAACACGCACTCGACATCGGATACGCTAAAAACCTCGGAGTTGACGTCGAGAATCTTCTCGTTTCTCAGCCTGACTACGGTGAGCAGGCACTCGATATCGTCGAAACGATCGTACGAAGCGGTGCCGTTGATTTGATCGTCATTGACTCCGTTGCGGCACTTACGCCGAAAGTAGAGATCGAAGGTGAGATGAACGACCAGCAAGTCGGTGTTCAAGCGCGTCTGATGTCCAAAGCATTGCGTAAACTCACCGGTATCATGCACAAGATGAACTGTACCATTATCTTCATCAATCAAATCCGAATGAAAATCGGAACGATGGGATACGGTTCACCGGAGACGACAACCGGGGGGAATGCACTAAAATTCTATGCATCCGTCCGCATTGATGTCCGCAAAATCGCTACCCTTAAACAAGGTGAGAGCCAAATCGGAAACCGTGTCAAAGCTAAAGTCATTAAAAATAAAGTCGCTCCGCCGTTTCGTCAAGCGGAATTCGATATTATGTTCGGTGAGGGGATTTCCAAAGAGGGAGAACTTGTCGATTACGGTGTAAAGCTTGATATCATCGATAAAAGCGGAGCATGGTTCAGTTTTGAAGATACAAAACTCGGCCAAGGGCGTGAGAACGTAAAACAAAAATTTAAAGATGAGCCGGAATTGGCTCACAAAGTCGAAGAAAAAATTAAAGCAGCCATGGGCGTAACCGGTATTATGGTAATGGATGAATCTGAAATGAGTGAGGTAGATGAATGATTTTTATTGATGAAGTAAGTGCGATCGAAGTAATGGATTCCCGTGGAAATCCAACTGTAAAGGCAACCGTTCAATTGAGCGACGGGACACGTGAGAGTGCTATCGTCCCAAGTGGAGCAAGTACCGGTAAGCGTGAAGCATTGGAACTCCGTGACGGTGACGGACGCTATATGGGCAAAGGGGTGCTTAAAGCCGTAGAACATGTCAACTCTGACATTGCGGATGCGATCATGGGCCTTTCTCCGTTTAATCAGGCAATGGTTGATGCCGTAATGAAAGAGCTTGACGGAACTGAAAACTACGGAAACCTTGGGGCGAATGCTGTTTTAGGCGTATCTATGGCGGTAGCACGGGCTGCAGCGAAAAGCCTGAATATTCCGTTGTACCGCTATCTTGGCGGTGCGAATGCAATGGTTCTTCCCGTACCGATGCTCAACATCATCAATGGCGGAAGTCATGCGGATAACAGTGTCGATTTTCAAGAATACATGATTATGCCGATCGGATTTAGTGATTTCAGTGAGGGTCTGCGTGCTTCTGCAGAGGTTTATCACAACCTTAAAAAAATCCTCAAAGACCGCGGTGCCAATACAGCACTCGGCGACGAGGGGGGATTTGCTCCGGATTTAAGTTCTAATGAGGAACCGATCCAGGTTATCATGGAAGCTATTTCAAAGGCGGGTTACAAAGCGGGTGAACAAATCGCTATCGCCCTCGATGTCGCTGCATCGGAACTGGTGACAGAAGGGGGATACCGTCTTGATTCTGAAAACCGCACCGTTACTTCTGAAGAGCTTGTAGGTTACTATGAAGCATTGTGCGCCAAATATCCGATCGTATCGATTGAAGACGGCCTTAGCGAAGATGACTGGGCCGGATGGAAAATCCTTACGGAACGTTTAGGATCTAAAATCCAACTCGTCGGGGATGATTTATTTGTCACGAATGCAAATATCTTGGCTGAGGGGATCAGTAAGGGAATCGCAAACTCCATCCTAATCAAACCAAATCAAATCGGTTCCGTATCCGAAACGATGCTTACCGTCCGACTTGCTCAGCGCAATGGCTACAAATGCGTAATGAGCCACCGTTCCGGTGAGAGCGAAGATGCATTTATCGCCGATTTTGCAGTAGCCCTGAACTGCGGTGAGATCAAAACCGGTTCAACGGCACGCGGTGAGCGTACGGCAAAATACAACCGTCTCCTGGAAATCGAAACGGAAGTAATGTATGGCGAATATCTGGGGAGTTCCCTTTTTAACTGATGCAAAATGATGATCAACTGCTGCGTGAAGAGGAAGGGGAAAGCTTAAGCGAACGCTATTTCGGTCTTCCGACCCATAAATTTCTCCTTGCTGCAGGAGTTGTTCTTTTAGTGGGGGTCTATATGGGGTTCATCTTTTTCGGTGACAACTCATTAAGTGTCCTTCTTGATCTTGAAGAGCATCAAGATTATCTAAGCGAAGACATTGAGCGCTTAAAAGTTGAAAATGCTGCTTTACAGAAGCAGTATTTTGAGCTTAAAGAGCTTGATGCTGATTCACAGTAATGACGGGAGATTTATGAAATTTTCACTTTTAGTCTCACTTATACTACTCTCGCCTCTTGTTGCTCGTGAGAATCCTTTTTTTACCCCTGCTGATTCTAAAGCCAATAAAGTAACCTCCAACATACCCGATACCAAACCGCCGCTAGGGACAGTGAACTATACCCTTCCGGATCAAGCCCGTATTTTAAAAGAAGTTACGTTTACCATACAAAATCTTGACGGAAGTATCGAAACCCGAAAAATGGAGATTGATCACAGTATTGACTGGCATCGCCCGATCAGTATAAGCCAGGGATCCAATGCCTCTTCCGCGCAGCCAGCTGCCGCGAATAGTGCCTCTTCCGCCGATTTTGGGTTTATCCGCTTTAATACCAAAGGAAAACATCTGACCATCAAAACAGCTGACCCGCTTGTCCGTCATTTTGTTCTCAGTGATCCGAGCCGTATCGTCCTTGATTTCAAACGAAATGTCACTTTTAAAGAAGAAGAAAAAATACTCAATGCTGCACCTTATCTAAAAGTGACACTGGGGAATCATGCCAAATTTATCCGTGCAACGATTACGTTGGATGGACGTTACCGCTATTCTTTAAATAAAACAGGCGATTTAATCAGTATTACGTGTAAATAAAAAAAGAAGAATTAAAGGGAAAGATTCTCTCCGAGTGGAGAGAAAGAGGAATTATTTTACGGCAGCCAATGCAGCGTCGTAGTTTGGTTCTTCTGTGATTTCAGGAACGATCTCTTTGTAAGTTACGATACCTTCTTCATTTACAGCGAAGATTGCGCGGCATGTTACACCAGCAAGAACTGAACCGCCAAGCAATACACCATAAGCGTTTGCGAAATCTTTGTTACGGAAATCCGAACATACTGTCAATTTGTCAATCCCTTCTGCTTGGCAGAAACGTCCTGCAGCAAATGGCAAGTCCAAAGATACGATAGTTGCTTTAACACCTTCGATTGAAGAAGCTTTTGCATTGAAGTTACGTGTTTCTGTCGCACATACACCAGTGTCAAGAGAAGGAACAACGATGATAAGTTGTTTTACGCCTTGAGCTCCACCGACGACTACGTCGCCCAATCCAGCTGAATTAACAACCGTTACTTCAGGCGCTTTATCTCCAACATTTACTTCATTTCCTAGAAGTTCTACGTCTGTACCTTTGAATTTTGTAGTTGCCATGTTGGCTCCTTGTTTTTGTTTTATTGATGTGAGAAGTATATTTTAAATCGGATAATTTAACTCTGAATTATAGAAGAGATATTTGCTTTTAAGCTATTTCACAGTTTACAACGGGGATTGATAGAAATATTCTGATAATCACTTAATTCATTCAGCGCATACGCTTCAATCGATGCACGGCCGATCATTGCCGCATTATCGGAACAATATTCGAGCGGAGAAAGATACAACTCTGCCTTAAACGGTTGCAGCAGCTCAAGAACACGTCCGCGTAAATAGAGGTTTGCACTTGCACCGCCGACAATAGCAAAGCGTTTAGGGGGATGTGATTTGAAATATTTTTTCAATTTCTGCAGCAAGTGTTCCGTCGCCGTGCGCTGAAAGGATACGGCGATATCAGGATAAGCAGATGCATCATTCGCTTCAACCGCAAGACGTACCTGATTTTTAAGCCCTGAATAACTGAATGCGATCAAAGGAGACTGCCATAAAGGAACCGTAAAAGAAAATCGGCTTGCATCACCATCTACGGCAAGCTTTTCGATCAGCGGTCCTCCGGGATAGCCCAGATTCATCATTTTGGCTACTTTGTCGAAACTTTCCCCATAGCTGTCATCCATGGTCGTTGCCACCGTATGCATTACATTATAGGATTCCACTTCAATCAATTGTGTATGTCCGCCGGAAACCAGCAAAACCGTTAAAGGCAGAAGGGCCTCTTTCTCTATGAAGAGAGAGTAAATATGCCCTTTGAGATGGTTGACGGGGATCACGGGGATATTCAGCGCGATACTTAATGCTTTGGCCATTACGACCCCTTCGATGAGGGTCACACCGAGTCCCGGTTCATTGGTAACGGCAATCGCTTTCAGTTTCGAAAACCAACCTTCACACTCAGCCAATATCGCCGGCAAGGCCTGTGCATGCAAACGGCTCGCAAGCTCCGGAACGACACCGCCGTATTGCGAATGCTCCAATTCCTGAGAGATCTTTTTATGGTAGATAAGCTTTTTAGTCGCTATTTCCGTAATAGCGATAGAACTGTCATCGCAAGAACTTTCGATACTCAAGATCATGAGAGGACCCACTCTCTAACCCATTGCCATTCGCCAAATCCCGAAGCGGTATTGATATGCCCGCCGTTATGAATGATTTTCATCTCTACCCCAAGGGCTTTTTGAAGCGAATGCGCTTCATCCGGTGTCATATACGGGTCGTTATCCGAAGTGACCAGCAGCGCTTCCTCCGCAAACAGCGAAGAGGGAACATCCAGAGGAAAAAATGTTTTCAAGGTCTCCAGTTCACAATGTAAGCTTGGTGGAGCTACCAAAAGGAGCCGTTTTACAGGGGTGATTTCCCCCTCATGACATAAATGGAACCAGAGGATATTTGCAAGCGAATGGCAGATGACGACATCCGGCTGAAAATCGTTCAAAAGGGCTTTAGCCTGCTTCATCCACCGATTTTTGCTCGGGAAGTGCGGATTATCCAAAAGGGGGAAACTGACCGTGCCGTAATCTTTGGCAATTTCTCCTGCGAGCCATGCCTGCCAATGAGGGTCATCGCTTCCCCCCCATCCGTGCAGTATTAAGACCTTTAACATGAAAGCCCTCGTACATAGCGGCGGACTTCATCATCGATAACGAAAATCTCTTCGATAGAGTCAGGTGTCAGATGAAAGTTTTCATACGCGTTCAAAATCATCGTCGAGATATCGATAAAGCGGATCTCTCCGCGGACGAAACGTTCAATTGCCGCTTCATTCGCCGCATTGACAATGACGCCGCGTGCAGGGTTACGAAGCAAATCATCTTTGATTGCCCAGATCGGATAACGCTCCGCTTCGATAGGACGAAATTCGAGGGCTCCGACGCGCGTCAAATCGATCCGATCCACAATCGGAGTATCCACTTTCCCCATCAAGGCGTATGCAATGGGAAGGCGCATATCCGCATGGGCGAAATGGGCGGTCGTCGAACCATCCGTATAATCAATCATCGCATGGATCAATGATTGTGTCTCGATCAGCGCATCGTATTGCCCCTCGCCGAAAAGCCAGCGCGCTTCTAGCAATTCAAAGAGTTTATTCACCATGGAAGCACTGTCAATGGTTATTTTTTGCCCCATCGACCAGTTTGGGTGTTTTAATGCATCTTCGAGTGTCGCTGTGGATAATTTCTCCAACGGCCAATCACGGAATGCTCCTCCGCTGGCGGTGATCATCATCCGTTCAACAGGGCGTCCCCCCTGATGGAGATACCATAATCCAAAATGTTCACTGTCGATCGGAATAATTCCCGACGTATCCAAGAAAGCCCCTCCGACAACCAGTGATTCTTTGTTGGCAAGGGCTACTTTTTTACCGCATTCCAAGGCTTTAAGGGTGGGGCGGAATCCGACAAAACCGACCAGGGCATTAATGACATGGTTGGAATCCGATTCTTCGATAGCACTCAGAATCGCTTCTTCACCCGAGTACACATTGCTATGCTGGACTAAAGAGCGGTCTTCCTCACGCATAACGACAACGCGCTTCGGATGATGCAATTTGATTTGTTCATTCAGGAGAGTTATGTTGCGTCCGGCAACGAGGGTGTCTACAGAGAGATGAAACTGTTTAGCGATATTGAGCGCATTGACTCCGATCGAACCGGTAGAGCCCAGTAGGATCAAACAAGACCCCGAAGAAGAACGAGCATGATAATCGATGCAAATAAATATCCGTCGATGCGGTCAAGCACTCCGCCATGCCCCGGTAAGATTGAACCGCTGTCTTTGACTCCGGCTTGGCGCTTGAGATAGCTCTCAAACAAATCGCCGAATACCGCCCCTATAGCCGCCGCCATAGAGATAATAATCGCCTGAGCGATATCGACGATCGTGATCCCGATAAAAAATCCGGCACCGGTGGCAACAGCGATACCGCCATACACACCTTCGCGGGTTTTACTCGGGCTGGAGATGCTAAAAGGAGTTTTACCGATGCTCCGTCCTACCACATAGGCACCGACATCTGCCGATGCAACGACGACAAGAAGCCACAAGAGCGAAACAATCCCGTATTCTTGGTACATGCTGAGCGTAAAAAGCATACCGGCGGTCGGATAGATGAAAGGGAGAAAGTTTTTAGGAGAAATATTTTGGGTGTATGCTACCGCTGCGGCAAATATAAGCCCTGCAATCACAACCAAATCTTCCCCATACGGATACAGCGCAGCGGCAAGCCACAAAATCGCCGCATAGGCATACAAAGAGTTGTTCTGTATTCCAAAGAGACGGGTCGCTTCATGGAAAGCGAGGAGATAAATGATCCCCATCACCGACCACATTAGCCAAAAGTTGTTGATGAGTCCGACAATGAGAACGCCGACAACAAGAAAGATTGCCGTTACAACACGTTCTTGTATTGAATTTTTTGCAGTTTGCATAGTTTGGTTAGCCAATAGTATTAAAATTTAGAAATTATAGCACTTTTCTTGTATTTTAAGGTCTATGAAATTGGCATCCTAGGCTGTTCTGAGCCTTTATTAATCTTTTAAATGAAACTCGTAGCAATACTTTTATACTTTAATATCTAAAAGATGAAACGGCTTGAGCGGTTTTTTACTTTCCTCCCGCTTCTCATCATGCTGAGGACGTCTTTCTTCTTGTTCAGCCTGTTCTTTGGTATGTTCGCGATCAGGGTCTACTCCGTGAATCTCTTCCGTAGGACGCACCTCTTCGATCTCTTTTTTTTCTGCTTGGGCTGCTGTCGCCGCTGCCAATGTCTGAAGTTCAAAGCGATTCAAGACAGCATTCTTCTCACTTGCTACACTTGCCATCTGCTGATTCGTGTAAATGGCACTGCCGATTGGACCGATATCTGCCATGAGAACTCCTTTTATCCTTTGTCTATATTGATCGTATTGTATTTCGTATAGAGAACATTGGCCCCCTCTACGATTTTCACTTCTCGTCGTGGAGTATAATCGACCAAATAGCGTCCTTTTTCAAATACGGAAAAATCAACACAAAGTTTTGCCGCCGCTTCGATCACCCGCGTAGGAAGCTGCTGCTTATCCGTCGTAATGATGACATGTGCCGAAGGACGGTCTTTGAGATGCATCCAGATATTGCCGGCTTTAGCATTTTTAAGGAGTTCAATGTTCCCTTTTTCACTTTTTCCGAGAGAAACCTTTATCCCCTCTATCCAAAATTCGGCAATCAAATCGGATGTTTTGAGTTTTGACCCCCCGGTTTTAGTCGGGAACAGCAATGCTATCTGCTCAGGAGTAGGTGCTTCTTCAACGGTTTGGATAAAGAGTTCGTAATGTCGGATTTTGGCTTCGAGATTGCTCCGTTCTTGGTGCAATCCGATCGCTTTTTGTTTCGCTTTTTTGGAGCGTTTAAAAAAACTGTCGGCAGTTCTTGCAGCCGTGTTGCATCCCGAGGGAAGTTCTAAACGTATCACAGTTCCGTCAAAATCATGCAGTTCCGCTACTTTTTCATAGGGCTTTATCGACTCAAGATTCGCTAAAATCAAATGCCCGGCATGCTGCGCCTGCTCAGCTTCCTCCAACAGTACCGATTCTTTCTGAAGTCCGTCCAAATGCTTTTGCAGCGTTGCCAAACGCTTGCGTAAAAGAGCTTTTTTCTCTCGTTTCAGATGCTCTAGCTTATCGGCATTGCGCTGGTTGAAGGTATCGAGTAAAAACTGACGGACATCTTCAATCGGATAATCTTTAGGCTCATAGGGAGGCTTGGGCATTTCACCCAATTTTTGTCCGACACGCACGCTGCGCGTCGAAACATCCTCATCGATGTGGCGCAAGGCTTCCAGCACAACTTCATCTTTATCCAGGATAATAACGTTCGTATGTTTTCCGGTAAATTCCAACTGTAAAATAGTCGTTTCGGACTTGTATGATCCGCTTGTACTGACCGTAATACGGATGATTTTATCATGGTTATACAGTTCGACCGATTGTACAGTCGATCGATTAAACCGCTTGGCCAGTAAAATATCAAAAGGCGCTTGATAGATTTTCCCGCGATTGCCGGCTTCCCCGATGCTGATTGTCGAATTTCCCCGCTGCATCTCAAAATTCCAACTGTTTTCCTGATCAAAAACCAATTGTAGAGATGTATCGTTGACTCGGAAAGCTGCCACGATGTGCTTAAACTGCTTCATATACTCAACAATTTGTTTAAGATAAGAAAATCTCATAATTTTACCTTGCCTTTAGAAAAAGAAAATTACAATAGTGTCACATTTGAAACACAGGTCGCATTCATGAATCTATTTAATACGATAAAAGCTAAGTTTATCGTCAATCTGGTGGCTGCCGTAGGCGCCATCCTTATAAGTGTCATTGTAGCATACTTCATTGCCGTCGGATCGATCAAGGATATTATGATCGGTGATCTTAATACCGTTGCGGATGCTTTGGACAAAAATGTCAACTATATTGCCGCTCTTCAGCCGAAAGGGTACGAAGATGCTGGATTTAAAGAAGAAATCAAAAAAATCAAGATTGGGAAAAGCGGTTACGTCTATTTCATCAATTCCGATGGGGTCATGACGATTCACCCTAAACCCGAAGACGAAGGGGTCAATAAATCGGGACACGATTACATTGACCATATCCGAAGCGACAAAGCGGGCGGCATTTATGAATATGTCTCTTCTACAACAGGCCAAGACAAAATAGCGGCTTACCGCTATGTTCCGGCATGGGACATGTGGGTCATTCCGGGGATCAATAAAGCCGATTATTTTGATGAGCTCAGATCAAGCTTTTTTAAATGGTTTTTACTGCTCGGCAGTGTCCTCACCGCTCTTTTGGTTGCCATCAACTATTTCTCCGGCAGAAGCATCCTCCGTCCGATCGAAGAGCTTGATCATGTCTCTTCCGATTTGGCACACGGAAACGGCGATCTTACCAAACGGCTCCCTATCTTGAACAAAAATGATGAAATCGGGATTGCCAGCCATTATTTGAACCAATTTATCGCAAAAATTCAAAGTACGATCAATGACACCAAACAAATCACCGCTTCAGCAGTAGGCTCTACCTCAACCCTCAACTCTGCCGCGACCAATCTCTCGGTACAATCGGAAAAAACCAATTCCATCGCCCAAAACACGAATGCAACTGCCGCAGAAATCGGGGCCACTTTAGAACAAAGTGTTAATATGGCTAAAAAGACTCTCGAAAACAGCCGTTCTACCGAAAAAGAACTGGGGCATGTTCGGGAAATCGCCAATGCCATCACCCGCGAAGTCCACAGCACCACTCAAATGGGTAACGAACTCAGCGAACGTTTTACACAGCTCTCCTCCGATGCGGCCAGTGTCAGCGGTGT
The DNA here is from genome assembly GCF_049277495.1 of Sulfuricurvum sp. Lineage (GTDB taxonomy): Bacteria > Campylobacterota > Campylobacteria > Campylobacterales > Sulfurimonadaceae > Sulfuricurvum. Next base: position 40,449 of record NZ_JBASYM010000045.1, read on the forward strand.
TCTCAGCATTATCTCCGATATTGCCGATCAGACCAATCTCTTGGCGCTTAATGCAGCCATCGAAGCCGCACGTGCCGGTGAGCACGGCCGCGGATTTGCCGTTGTTGCCGATGAAGTACGCAAACTTGCGGAACGAACCCAAAAAAGTCTGACTGAAATCAACTCAACGATTTCCATCGTTATTCAGTCGATCTCCGATTCTTCCGATATGATGAACAGCAACAGCGAAAATATCGAACGTCTCGCTGAGCGAAGCGAAGAGATCGATGTCAAAATCGACGCAGCGTCAAACGCGCTCCGTGCCAATGTGGATGCAAGCCACCAAAGCGTCCAAGAAGCCGAAAATATGGCTCTAAAAATCAATGAAATCATCAGCAAAGTTTCTGAGATGTCAGGACTTTCCCAAAGCAACCAAGAAGAGATTACCCAAATTTCTAAAATTGCGGCCGAACTCTACAATGCGGCAGCCAGCCTGAATACCCAGTTAGGGCAGTTTAAATCCTAAGAACCGCCTCTGCACCTTTTGCGCTATAATTCGCTAAAAGGGCAAAGGGGAAGATCATAATGCATGCACCGAAGGGATTTGGAAAAACCTATTTTTCTCTCGTTGCCATTCAAGCCTATGCTTCCGAAATCCGTCTGCTCCGAATCATTCATCAAATTGCATGGATTTGTCCCACCCATCCGATCCATACCTACTCAACAATCTCACCGCCGAAGAGTGTCCTAAACTCATTACTCATTACGACTATTAATCAAGGACATTCATGTTTAAACCAGCCCTATCATTTGTCGCCTGTGCGACACTCGTCGCCTCTTTAGAGGCTCAAGAACTCTTACTCGATCCGATTGTCGTTACGGCAACCAAAACGGAACAATCCCTCAAAAATGTCACTTCGAATGTCGAAGTCATTACCGGCCATGAACTGCAAGAAAAACATATCATCTCCATTTCCGAAGCTCTGAATTTAATTCCCGGTGTCAGCGTGGTCAGCAATGGCGGTCTTGGAAAATCAACCTCCGTATTTTTAAGAGGCTTTGATTCCAAAAGGACGTTGGTCCTTATTGACGGAGTTCGATACAACGATATATCGAACTCTATAGACGGCGTTTCCTTCGAACACCTTATGGTCAATCAGATAGAACAGATTGAAGTGATAAAAGGGGCGCAAAGCGGCATTTGGGGAAGTGAAGCAAGTGCCGGCGTCATCAATATCATCACCAAAAAAGCAAGAACGGGTACAGCTTTCAATGCGCATCTGGATTACGGCAGTTTCGCGACCAAACGCTACGGAGCAGACGTATCCCATAAAAATGACAAATTTGAGTTTCAGGCGGGGGCGAATAAAATAACCTCGGATGGATTTACCGCCTATGCCAAGCGCTATCATGCTATCGATGGGTATGAAGATGACGGCTATAAAAACCGGACGGCCACTATTAAAGCCGGCTATAATTTTGATGATCAAAACAAGATCCATGCGGCGCATACCGATATCGACGTATACACGGAATATGATAACTACAATGGTGATTCCGCCAAAAGCTACACTAAAAAAGAGAAATTAAGCCAAATTTCTTTTGAAAACAAAAACACCATCGCTTCTACAAAACTTTATGCAAATCGTTCGAGCTTTAAAAGAGACTATTCGGACGGTTCAGAATTTGACGGCAGAGTGAATGAGCAGGGCCTAACCTCTGAAATTCCCTATAATAGCAGTGACTTTATCCTTCTCGGCGGGGACTATAAATCATTTGAACATCTCAATCAATTCAATAAGAAATTCACGGATAAAGCGTTGTTTGTTACGAATAGCAATATAGTCAACGACCGTTTAATTCTTACGGAATCTCTCCGAAGGGATGATTACGATGCATTTGACGACAGAACCACAGGCAAAATCGGAATCAAATATAATTTTGATACGGGTATCTATCTCTCGTCCAATTACGGAACGGGCTACAACGTACCGACACTTTATCAACTCTACGACGGAACGTATGGAAATACGGAGTTGAAATCTGAAGATACTCGAAGCTATGATCTCTCATTCGGGTACAACGGTTTTGAAATAACCTATTTTTCCAATCGCGTCAAGGATATGATCGATTATGATTTTACGACTTCTGCCTATAACAATATCAATGGAACGTCAACCCTCAAAGGAACCGAAATCTCCTATAAAAGAGAACTCATCGATACCGCCCTCTTATCCTTGAGCTATACCCGTTTAAGTGCCAAAAATCAGCAAGGGCAGAATTTGCGCCGAAGAGCGAAAGAGAACCTCAAATTCAGTGTCGACTACTACGGCTTCAGTAAAATGCATCTCGGCTTAAACGGAGAATATGTCGGCACAAGGTATGATCAAGAGAACAATCAAGGGGCGCAGACCGGACGATACACCATAGCAAATGCAGTTGCCAACTATGACCTCTCTGAAACGATTAAAATGTATGTGAAAATCGATAACATTACCGACAAGTATTATCAAAGCGTCAATAATTATGCGACCTCGCCTCGTGCGTACTATACTGGCTTGGAGATCTCTTTTTGATGAAAATTTTTGCACTAATTAGCTTTTTTACAGCAGCGCTATGGGCTGATCCTATCGAAGTGACGATCATTTACGGCAATAACCTGCCCGACAAAGTCATCACTACGGATTACACGGAGGGGACAACGGCACTGGAGCTGCTTAAAAAGGTGAGCAGCGTCGAAACAGCCCAAAAAGGGAAATTTACGTTTGTAAGATCGGTGGACGGAGTGCAATCGGTGGTTGGAAAGTTTGGCTGGTTTTATCTGATCAACGGAGAATCGGTTCATCAAATGGCGCAAAACTATATACTCAAAGATGCATTGACGATGACGTGGGTCTATAAGGTGGAAGTGTGCTATTAAAACTTCTGTTAGTCATGCTGTTAGCTCTTCAGCTCAACGCTATCGAGCGGATTGTCGCCCTGAGCCCCGCTATTAACGAAATCGTTTTTGCTCTCGGTGAAGGGGACAGGATTGTCGGCAATACTCAATATTGCCGCTACCCGAGGGCCTCGAACAAAATTCCGAAAGTGGGGGGATATTTTTCCCCCTCGCTGGAGAAAATCGTGGCGCTGAAACCCGATATCGTCATTATGCAGGAGAATAATGCCGCATTTGACGAAAAAGTACGGAGCCTCGGCATACGGACGATGGTGATCAAAATCGATACAATCGATTCGATCAAAAAAGCGATTGCCGATATGGCGAAACTTTTGCACAAAGAGGCTCAGGGATCCTTGATCGTCGCCAAAATAGACCGATCGCTTTCAGGGCTGAAAGGGATCGTCAAAAATAAAAAGATTTTGATTCCGATCGGCTACCATACCGAATTTTCCAAAGAGATCTATGTCGCAGGGCAGAATCTCTATTTTGATGACATTATCGACGCCAGCGGCAACACCAATGCCCTTCAACGTACCCAAAAAGGACAGCCGGTTCTCAATCTTGAAAAAATACTCAACCTCAATCCCGATATAGTGATTATTTTGGCACCGCTGATGGGAGAGAGAAAATTTACCAAAGAGGCTCTGATCGCTCCGTGGCTGAAGCTTCCGATCAATGCGGCTGCGACGAAGTCGGTCTTTGTCGAAGAGGGAGACTATGCCGGGGTTCCCAGCGACAGAGTCGTCCATTTTATCGACGACTTCGGAGGATTTTTACGTGAAACTGCGCGTTGATGATGTAACGACATCGTATCTGCGGAACATCTCGTTTGAGCTCGAAAATGAGAACATCGTGATTTTAGGTTCCAACGGAGCGGGCAAAACCACCCTGTCCAAAGTGATCGTCGGCTTGGAAGAGAACAGCAATGTCTATTACGGCGAAGAGAAGGTTTCCGCACTGAGTGCGGCACGGCGCTGCAAAGCGGTAAATTTTATCCCCTCAAAACTGGAAGTTTTTGATGAGTACATCGATGTGGAAGAATTTTTGCAGCTGAGCCTGTTCAACGGCACCGGTCAAAGCGATATGGAGGCTATCTTAAAACGTCTGGAGATCGAACACCTCAAAAACAGCTCCTGCAAAACGATCAGCAGCGGAGAGAGTCAGCTGGTATTGTTTGCAAGCGGATTGCTGCATAACGCCGAACTCACTATTTTCGATGAACCGACCGCCAATCTCGACAGCGACAAGAAGATCAAAGTATATGAGACATTGAGGGCTCATACCGGATGGAAGATGGTGATCACGCACGATTTGAATCTCGCGTATCAGCTGGGGTATCGGATCCTCTTTTTAGAGCACGGAGAACTCGTATATGACGGAAGCTGTGAAGCATTTTTCGATAAGGAGAATCTGGAACGGCTTTTTGGAAACTCCATCAAAAAGGTGGAGGAATATTTCATGGTGAATTACCGATGAAACTTTTTATCTTTATCCTCTCCCTGATTATTTTGGCCGTTGCCCCCTTCGTCGGGGAGACACCGTTGGAAATTAGGAAAATCCTGGATGCTGGCGCCATGGAACATCTCCTTTTTTGGGATTTGAGATTCCCTCGCGTGCTGGTGGCATTCTTCAGCGGCGCCATTTTGGCGCTGGGAGGGATGATATTTCAGGCGGTTTTTCGTAACTCCCTCACCACCCCTTTTACCCTCGGAGTCTCCAGCGGAGCGACATTGGCAACTGCGATTGGGATCGTTTTTCTCCCCTCTTCGCTTGCGGCGTTATCCTATCTCTTCAGCTTTGCGGGGGCATTTTCGACGATCCTTTTACTGTTTCTCTTTGCCCGGGCGCTGCGTGCGGAACAGACCAACTCGCTCCTGCTGATCGGGATCGCCTTATCGTTTTTCTACTCCGCCGCGCTGATGGTGGTCTATTATCTCAGCGATCTGGAGCAGAGCCACTCGATTATCCGTTTTACGATGGGGAGCCTCAATATCGTGGGATTGGACAAGTTCTATCCGGTCATCGCCGCCGCACTCCTTTTGCTGGGTGTTGTATCGAGATACAAAAAAGAGCTGAAACTGATCCTCACCTCGTATGAAAATGCCTTTTTAAAAGGGATCGAGATCAAAAAAATCAACCTGATCCTCCTGCTGGTCGTCTCTTTGAGCGTCGGAGTGAGCGTCAGTGTCGTAGGACCCATCGGATTTATCGGGCTGGTGATCCCCCATATCATCCGTCTGGTGTATAAACGAAGCAGTGATAAACTCATTCTTCCGGTCTTTTACTACGGCGGAGTATTTTTAGTGCTGTGCGATCTGATCGGGCGTAATCTCGGAGCGGTTTCGGAAGTCCCTATCGGGGTAGTCACCTCCTTTGTCGGCGGACCGTTTTTTATCTATATCATCCTCAGAAGAAAGAGAAGCAATGGTTAATCTCTGTATCAGCGCGGTCTCCTCCAATCAGGGAAAAACGATCCTCACCTCTGCCCTGCTGTATATGTTCAAAGATTCGGTCCGCCCTTTCAAAGCGGGCCCCGATTTTATCGATCCGCAGTTTCACCGCCATATCTGCGGCACCGAGAGTATCAATCTCGACGGCTTTATGATGAATCCCGCACAGGTACAGTGGCTTTACCGCCAGTACAGCGACAAGGAAGTCTCTATCGTCGAGGGGGTGATGGGATTTTACGACGGGATGGATAAAAAAAGCAGCGCGTATGACATCTCCAAACTCCTCAACATCCCGACGATTCTTTTGATGGACGGAAGCGGAAGCTACATCACGATCAGCGCCGTTTTAAAGGGGCTTAAAACCTACAAGAGGGGAAATACGATACGCGGAGTCATCCTCAACCGTATCGGCTCACAGAGCCACTACGAGCTAATCAAAACGCAGATCGAAAAAGATTTTAACGATGTCGCCGTATTGGGATGGATATCCAATCATCTTAGCGCTTTGAGAGATACCCATTTGGGGCTTGATCTGAAAGATATGGATAAGCTCGAAGAAATTTCCAAAGAGGTGCTGGAGCATATCGACATCGGGAAGCTCACAGCGATAGGGGAATGTGAACCCAAGAAGAACGTAGCGTATCCGTTTAAACCTCTTCCCAAAACCGATAAAAAGATCGCCGTGGTCAGCGATGAGAACTTCTCCTTTTTGTACCATGACAATCTCCGATTTTTGGAGGAGGTATTCTCCGCGGTTGCTGTTGTTCGCCCCTCGCACGACGAAACGATCCCCGAAGATTGCGACAGCGTCTATATCTGCGGCGGTTACGTCGAAACGGAGAGGGCGTACGCAAAAATCAAAAATGCCAATCTCTTCAGAACCTCTTTGATCCGCCATGCCCAAACGAAAAAGATTTATGCCGAGTGTGCGGGGCTTCTCTATCTCGGACATAGCGTCGATGAGAAAGAGATGAGCGGCATTTTGGATGTCTCCTTTACCCTCGAAAAACGGTTTCAGCGGCTGGGATACTACACCAATGAAGCGGGGGTAAAAGGGCACGCGTTTCATTACACAAAACCCGTTGACGATTCAAAAGGGTTCGATCTCCTCTCCAAGGGTGAAGATGGAAGCGTGGGGAGCTGGCAAAGCGCGAACGGCAACGTATTGGGCACCTATCTGCACACCCTCTTTCGAAGCAACCCTAGCCTCGTGAAAAGGAGGCTGATGTGAAGGCCTTTGATCTTCATGCGCAAACACTGCTGCAAACTATTCTTTCCGCCCGCCGCGACGTGAGAGGGAACCGTTTTCAGGGTACCCCCATCGAAGACGAGGTGCTGAGGAAGATTCTGGAAGCGGCGATCTCCGCCCCCTCAGTCGGTTTTTCACAGCCGTGGAAATTTGTCATTGTCAAAGATACTTCCAAGCGTGAAGCAATCTATGAGGAGTTTGTCCGAGAGAACGCCAAAGCGGCTAAGCTGTTTTCGGAGGATTCGCTTTATTCGACCCTCAAACTGGAGGGGATCAAAGAATCGGCGCTCAATATCGCCGTGTTGTACCAAAAACCGACAAAAACCGTGTTAGGGCAAACGACCCAGAAAAAGATGGGGGAATACAGCGTCGTATGCGCGATCCAGAACCTTTGGCTGATGGCGCGGGCCTATAACATCGGTGTGGGATGGGTGAGCATTCTGCGCCCCAAGAGAGTCAAAAAGATTTTGGAAATCAGTGATGATTACAAACTGATCGGCTACCTCACCCTGGGGTATGTGGACAAGTTTTTGGACGAACCCGAACTGCTGAAACTGGGGTGGGAGAACAAAAAGACGATTGACGAGGTTGTAGAATGGGTGTGAAAACCGTTGTAACCCTCAGCGACCTGCCCGAAACGCTCGGGGTAAAAACGCTTATCCCCTCTACCGACGGGGTCATGGACAGCGTCTATTTTTTGGACAAGGATCGGGTTCTGAAGATTTTCGAAAATGCGGAGGCGGACGCGGTGGAAGAGGAGTTAAAGCTTCTCGCTCACTGCAAATCTCTCACGATTTCGAAACCGGAGGGGAAAATATTTTGGGTGCAGAACAAACCTGCCCTTATCTACCGCCGCTGTCACGGAAAAAGCCTCAAATATGCCGAGGTCGATGAGATCAAGCAGATTGGTACATTTCTGCGTGCGTTTCATCGTCAAACAGCGGCACGCCAGAGCACTAACGAGCGGTTATTCGAGAAATCACGGCTGGAGCAGATGATCCAAGAGACTAAGAGCGAAATTTTCGATACGATAGTTAAAAAAATCGATCTCACGCTGCGCAATGACGGGATCATTCACGGGGATCTCTTTTTGGACAATGCCCTATTTTTGGAGGGGAGGCTCTCGTGCGTCATCGATTTTACCCAGGCGTGCAACGGCGATTTTTGGTTTGACCTCGCCGTCGTTGATCTCTCATGGTGCGACAGCGATGAAAAAACCGAGGCTCTGCTGGAGGGCTACGGCGCAACGCTCACTTTGGACGAATTTCGCCCTTACCGCGAGTATGCAACGCTGTTTTACAGCGTCAACCGCTGCCTTAACGGCGGCAATTACCAAGAACTATTGGAGAAATTAGTATGATTAAAACGATTACGGGAAACAGAGATTTTGCGGAGAGCCTGCGGGGAAAACGCTCGTCGTTTCTTCTGTGCATGAGCAACACCAAAACGGCTGCTATAGAGGGGATCACTCAGGCGGGAATCCCCGGGATGCTCCATCTCACCCCGACGCTCGATGCGGAGTTTATCGCGATCGGTGAGGTGCGGAGCCTAGGCACTATCGCCGAAACCCCCAAAGGGGTCCCTACCCCCGCCCTCATCACCCGCGCCGTCCATCTGCTCCACCCTTTCCGCGAGATCGAGATGCTGGATCTGGGGCTGGAGATCACTCCGAAACTGGAGCATTTCAAGCTCCATTCGTTCGGCATCGCTCCCAGCGGCTCGATTGCCGAGGGGGCGAATATCCCCGCTGAGGAAGTGTTTGAAAAAGGGATAGCGTTCGCCCAAAACCTCGTACTCCAAAGCGACTACATCATTTTAGGCGAATCGGTTCCCGCCGGAACGACGACGGCGCTTGCCACGGCGCTGGCATTGGGATATGACGCACAGGATAAATTCAGCAGCAGTTTTAAAAACGCCCCGAGCGGTATCAGAGCGCGCGTCGTCGATCAAGCCCTCGCTCGTATCGACGAGAACGATGATCTCTTCGATACCCTTTCCAAAGTGGGGGACAATATGCTGATCTTCAACGCCGGATTCATCCTCGGTCTCCAAAGCCGCGACATCCCTATCGTCCTCGCCGGGGGGACACAGATGGCGTGTGTCCTCCTCGTGATCAACCGTATTTTGCAGATGATGGAGGGGGAACTCGACACTGCCAAAATCGCCCTCTGCACGACCAAATGGGTTGCCGAAGATACGTCAAGTGATATCAAAGCCCTCTTGGAGATGGTCGATTTTCCCATCAACGCCTATTACGCCGATTTCGATTTCTCCCTCACTTCTCATCCCGCCCTCAAACTCTACGACGAGGGGGAGGCGAAAGAGGGAGTCGGTGCCGGAGGAGCGCTGATGTATGCCCTCCTCAACGGTATCACCAAAGACTCAATCACCCGCAAAGTCGAGAGCTTTTTACAATGAAGATACTCTACTTCGGGGGGCAGAAATCGGGCAAAAGCTCTCTGGCAGAGGCCAAAGCACTCAGCCTATCGACCGGCAAGCCCACCTACCTCGCGACCTACGACCACAGCTTCGGCGATGACGAGATGGGAATGCGGATCGACAAACACCGCGATTCGCGAGGAGAAAAGTTCATCACCCTTGAAGAGACCCGTCATTTGGCATGTGTGATGGAACCGCACCAAACCTACCTCGTCGACTGCATCTCGATGTGGATTCTCAACCGCATTGAGGAGAGCGAAGAGGCGTTGGTCGAAGAAATCGAAGCGCTGGGGCGTATAGAGGCTAACATCGTGTTTGTCCTCAACGACGTCGGATCGGGAGTGATCCCGAATGATCCGATCAGCCGCCGCTATGTCGATCTCAGCGGTATCATCGGTCAAACACTGGCCAGGCTTTGCGACGAAGTGTACGAAGTAAAGCTGGGCTTGGAGAGACGGCTCAAATGACGACCTACGCCCATGGAGGGGATGTGAACGCCTTTGCACACCACTGCGGATGCGAGGCAAGCGAGGTTATTGACCTCTCTTCCAACATCAACTTCATCACCCCGAATGTCGATTTTGGCGGTGTTACTCTCAACAGCTATCCGAGCTATGAGAAGCTAACAGAGGCGTTAGCCTCTCATTACCGTGTGAAGAGTGATGAGATGGAACTTTTCAACGGGGGAAGTTCGGCGATCTTCTCCCTGATGCGGTTTTTCGACAACCCCACCTGCACGATCTACTCCCCCGCCTATCTGGAGTACAAAAAAGCCGCACACCTTCACGGTAAAAAAGTTGCTCTCATCAACCGCTTTGAGGAAATGGATGCGGAGGTCGAGGAGAACTCCCTCGTCATCTTCGTCAACCCCTCCACTCCCGACGGACGCTACTATGAGATCGAAACACTGATGAAGCAGTGGATGGAGAAAAACTGCACGATCCTCATCGACGAATCGTTTTTGGAATTTTGCAGGGAAGAATCGGCAACCCGCTACCTCCAAACCTACGACAAACTCTACGTTTTAAAATCACAGACCAAATTTTACGGATGCGCGGGGGTGAGAGTCGGGATCGTCCTCTCCTCGCGTGAGAATATCGGCGCCCTCCGAGCCAAAGAGCCGTTGTGGAAAATCTCGGCGCTCGATAGCCATTTTCTCATTACCGCACTCAAAGATGAGCCATTTCGTACACGTTCCCATGCGCTCAATGACGAAGCGAAAAGGTATCTGAAAACTATCCTTGAGCATTCTCCCCTTTTTGAGGAGGTATTGGAGAGCGATGCGAACTTTTTCCTCGTCCGGCTCGCTCACATGAATGCGAAAGCGTTTCAGGAAAAACTGATACCGCAGAAAATCATGGTGCGCGACTGCTCCAATTTCGACTTTTTGGATGAGCGGTTTGTGCGGATTGCGGTCAAAGATTTGGAGGCATTAAAGCGGTTTGAGATAGCGATCGCAAATATTGCTTCTGAGATGAGAGAGGGTACAATAAGCGAAACAGATAGGGAAAACAGATGGAATTAGTCTATTTATGGGTTGAAAACTATAAGAATATTCACAAACAGGGTTTTAATTTTAGCCCCCGGTTTAAATGTAGTTATGACCATGAAACAAACCAATTAACGACTGATAAGAATAACGATTATGTCCATATTTTTCCAGACAATATCAATATAACGGCGATTGTTGGGAAAAATGGGAGTGGAAAGAGTAGTCTTTTTAATCAATTACTCACAGATGATAAAGTACATTGTTCCACAGAGGAAGAAGATTGTGCAACTACAAAAAGCTTATGGATTTTAGATGATAATAATGAAGTAAGTAAAGTAAATTGTTCGGATTTATCATTTAACTACAATGTTATTTTATTTCAAGAAGATATTGACTCAGAATTACATACCAATAAATACAATATCAATCAGTATTTTGTAAAAAAATTAGCTATAGAGGATAGATATAAAGTTAATAATATTGCCATAAGCTTTTTTACCAATGTCGAAAATTTGAGTTATTTAAAAGAATTTAACTTTATTCCAACTCATGTAGAGTTTGAATTTATACATAAGGTTCAAGAAAAGGATTTTAGAAAATTACTTGAGCATATATTTTATTATGAAGATACCCAGCTAGACAGAAGTATACATCATCGTATTAATTCTAGTGATTTGTATAATATTGTTGAATTTTTAAACAAAGAATTAGAATCTTCTCTAGAATATTTTAGAAAAAATAATGATATTAAACATTATCTATACTTACGAGATTTTATATATAAAATAAAGTTTCATCAAGACAAAAATTCAATAAGTATCATTGAGCAGTTTATACAAGATCAATATAGCTTCAATGGCAATTTTGCACAAGAACTTGGAAGAAGACTTTTTCAGAATCCTGACGAAAACATCTTTCGCACTATTATTCAATCGGTTAACGAGATACAAAAGTCTGTTAGCTTTAAAGGTTTCGAAATTAATTTAAGAAATAATGATTTAGAAAAACTTTTGTCTAATGTACATAGAGGTTTTTTTCATGTTAATTTTTTTAAACGAAATGAAAAAAATGAAAATATTTATTTTTCTGACTTAAGTTCAGGTGAACAAAAATTTATTCTTTTATTCTCAAAAATATTTTATGTCATTCGTAAAGTATTCTTTGAAAATACGCAAAAATTTATTATATTTTTAGATGAGCCAGATAATTATTTACATCCTAATTGGCAAAAAAAATTACTCTCTTATTTAATTGACTTCTTAAGTAAAACTAAAATTCTAAAAGATAAAAAATTTAGTATTTATCTTACTTCTCATTCACCTTTTATACTTTCAGACATACCAAAATCAAATATTCTCTTTATTGACAACGGTATGGAAAGTAATGGTGTACTACACAAGCAAACTTTCGGAGCTAATATCCACACGCTTTTAAGCGACGCATTTTTTATGGAAGATGGCTTAATAGGAGAATTGGCAAAAGAAAAAATAAATCAAGTATATAAATTTATCACTGAGCATGATACAAACTACATAAAAACTAAAGAAAAAGCTCAACAAATCATTAATCTTATTGGTGAGCCTCTAATACAAAAACAATTGCAACAACTCTTTGATAAAAAATTTGAAATAAGCAGTTTTACTATCGATGATGAAATAGCTTTTTTAGAAACAAAGCTAGATGCTTTACGAAAGATAAAAAATGATCAAAATTAATCTCACAGCTACTCAAAGAATAGAAATTGAAACTTCTCATTATGATGCAATTTATAATAGTTTGGGTAAACGAAAATCTATAGTTAAGATCATAGAAAATACATTCAATAGTAAGCATACTTTGAAAGATTTTTTGATCGGAAATACTAAAAAATTAGCGGAAATATTAGAAGATTATTTTGCATTAAGTAAAAAAGAACAAACTGAATTTGTTAAATTTTTTGATCCATACTTTATAAATCAATATGAACAAAAACTCTCTGTAACTCCTAAGAGTAAAGATTCATACGTATTTAATGGTATTAAATATAATGCTTATAGTCTTTGTCAATCATTACAAATTAATGTTTGTCCTTACTGCAATAAAAACTATACAATTACAATAGCCGATATAGATAATGATATATTTACTAGACCTACACTCGATCACTTTTTAGATAAGGCTACTTATCCTTTTTTCGCACTATCTTTATACAATTTAATTCCATCTTGTCATATATGTAACTCGCATATAAAAAAATCAAAATCATTTAGTTTTCAAACGCATATTCACCCTTATGCTGACGATTTTAATAGCATAAAAAAATTTACTACTGATAAAGTATTATTGTCATTAATCAGCAAAACAGATGACTTTAATATTGTTTTTGAGAGTAAAGACTATATATCAAAGAAAGATGAAGAAAAAGCAGATAATCATATTAAAGACTTTGCATTAGAAACTTTGTATGACGCTCATAAAGACAAAGTTTTGGAGTTAATAGATTTATCGCGTGCCTACAATGAAGATTCATTTCAAAATATCGTAAATACATTTAAAGATTCAACTAGGATTTTTAAAGATATTAATGATGTTAAAAGGTTGCTCTTATGTCACCATATTGAAGATGAGAATATAGATAAAAGACCATTAAATAAACTCATAAAAGATATCAGCGAAGAGCTGGAATTGATTTAATGTTCTTTGAAATAGCCCTCATCGCCTACATCACCGACCGTCTCTTCGGCGAGTTCAAATTTATCCGTCACCCTGTGGTATTGATGGGGGACTTTATCACCGCGTTTCAAAAGCGGTTTTATCGTGACAGTATTCTGCGCGGATTCTGGCTCGTGTTTTGGTTGTTAGCCACCGTGTTAGCAATCATCTATCCGATCTCGCTGATCGGCAACCCGTGGGTATTGGGAATCATCGCCTCGACGGGGATCGCGGGGAAGATGCTCTATGAGAGTGTCCGAAACGTCCTGCATGAGCCGCAATCGATCCGTTATCTGGTGAGCCGTGACACCGACAACCTGAATGAGAGCGACATCCGAAAAGCCGCGATTGAGACCTACGCCGAAAATCTCAGCGACGGAGTGATCGCCCCGCTGTTTTATCTGTTAGTGTTCGGTTTGGTGGGGCTGTTTCTCTATAAAGCGATCAATACCCTCGATTCGATGGTGGGGTATCGCAATGAGCGCTACGAGAAATTCGGCAAAGTGAGCGCGCGGTTGGACGATGTACTTAATTATCTCCCCTCCCGCATCACGGCAGTGATGATTCTCGTCCTATTCGGTAACCTCAGCGCCCTCAAAAAGACATGGCATTACGGCGCATTGCATGAAAGTCCCAACGCGGGATACCCGATAGCGGCGATGGCCCTCTCGCTGGATCTGTCGCTCGGGGGGCCGACATCGTATTTCGGCAAGATGAAAGAGAAACCCTATTTCGGCGACGGAAAGCGGGAAATCAGTGACGGCGATATCCGCCGCGCATTGGCTCTTCAGTGGAAACTCGATACCCTGTTGATACTACTTTTGGCTGCGGGAGTTTGGGCATGAGATCGATCTCTATTTTCGGCACCTCGTCCGACGCGGGGAAATCGACCCTGACGTTTGTGATCGCCCGTCTATTGCAGGAGCGGGGGATCAACGTCGGGGTGTTCAAAGCCCAAAACGTCTCCAACAACTCCCGCGTCTGTGACGACGGAAGCGAAATCGCCATCGCCCAGTATTTTCAGGCGGAGGTGCTGGCTCTTCCGACGAGCTACCACCTCAATCCGATCCTCCTCAAATCGGGGCACGGCAACAGTGCCTCGCTGATCGTAAAAGGGCACGTTGTGGAGGACAAAGAGGTACGGGAATACTACCGTGACCTCGATCTCCTCAAACCCGCCGTCGATGAGTGTTTCGAGTATCTGCGCGCTCAGTACGAGTGTCTCGTCTGCGAGGGGGCGGGAAGCCCCGTCGAACTGAACCTGATGGACAAAGACCTCTCCAATATCTATATCGCCCAAAAATACGGCACCAAGATCATCCTTGTCGCCGATATCGAAAAGGGGGGCGTGTTTGCCTCGATCTGGGGGGTCTATAATCTCCTCCCGGACGACTTACGCGCCAATGTGATCGGGGTGATCGTCAACAAATTCCGCGGCGATCGGAGCCTCTTTGATGAGGGGGTTACGATTATCGAAGAGCGTTTCGGTATCCCCGTCCTCGGTGTCCTCCCCTATCTTCCCCTCAATCTCGGATTCGAAGATTCCCAGAGCCTCAAAAACTTCGTCCAAAACAAACCCCATCCGGTGAAAAAGATTGGGATCATCAACTACCCCACGATGAGCAACTACAACGATTTCGAACCTCTTATCGCCGATGAGACAATCTTTGTCGAGTTTATCACCTCCAATATTGCGCTGGAGAGTTTCGATGTGATCATTCTCCCCGGCAGCAAACGGGTGATCGAGGATTTGAAGTGGCTCAAAAAGGTAGGGCTATACGAAGCGCTGCAACAGCGGACAAAAGAGATATTGGGGATATGCGGCGGGTATCAGATGATGTTTCGTGAAATTCTCGATGAAGGGTGTGTCGAGACGGCAGAACCGAGTCGCGAAAACGCCCTCGGGTTTATCGACGACGTCATCGTGTTTCAAAAAGAGAAAGTGCTTAAAAAAGGTGAGTATTCGATCTTCGGAAAAACGGTGAGGGGTTTCGAGATCCATCACGGGGTGAGTACCAAATATCCCCTCTCGTATGAGAAAGATCACATCAAGGGGACGTTTGTTCACGGACTTTTCGAAGACGAGGCGTTTGAGAGTTATAAAAAAACAACCATCGACAGTTTCATCGGTACGATGAGAGACGAAATCGATATGAAAAGGATACTGAAACATGTCGTATAAAAAATGGTTTGACGCCCACGCGGCCAAACACCGTGCCATCATGGAAAAACTGACCCACCTCAGCAACGAAGAGGTGATAAAGTACTTTCGGTTCGAAAACATGGTGAAGAACGAGAGTGAGTTCTGCCCCCTCTATGCGGAGAATAAAAAGTGCCACGACACCCCAGAGCTCAACTGCTACCTCTGCGCCTGCCCGAATTTTAGATTCAACGATGCGGGGTTTTCCCTCGAAGAGGAAAAAACCCTCTTCAGCACCTGCTCCATCGAAAGCCCCGACGGGGACCGCTATGTGAGCGAGTCGGCCATCCACCAAAACTGCGCCGGGTGCATCGTCCCCCACCGCGAGAGCTACATCCGCAAAGTGTTCGATCGGGACTGGCTCAAAATCATGAAAGAGGTGCCGTGTGAATAAGATCTATCTGGGGGTCAAATTTGCCCTGAGCTATTTCACTCTCCTCCCCATCCGCTTTGACGTGAACGATGATCTCTCCCATCCGCGTGTGTTGAAAACCATGCTGCTAAGTCTCCCGTTTGTCGGAGTTCTTTTGGCAATGCTCACGATCGGGATGTTCCTGGCGGTGGAGCCGCTGGGGTGGCTGGGGGCACTGATCGCCGCCGTGACGTATATGGTATTGTATGGTTTTATCCACACCGAAGCGGTGATCGATGTCGCCGATGCAGTGTATGCGGCGCATAGCGGCAAAGATGCCTACGCGATTATCAAAGATCCCACCGTCGGGGCGATGGGAGTGCTGTACGGAGTGAGTTTTACCCTCCTCAAAGTCGCCGCTCTTTCCACGGCTCTGATGCATCACCTCTTTTTGCCGTTTATCGCGATAGCCCTTATCAGCCGCCTTTCTTTGCTGGTGCTGATCCGTACCTATGAGTTTCGCTCATCGTTTGTCTCGCAGCTGCATGATAACCTCCGCACTGTCCCTTTAGTACTGCTGATCGCTTTGTGTGCAGGGATCGGATTGTATCTCCTCTCATGGATCTTCCTCGCCCTTTTCGCCGCAGGGGTACTCACGGCGCTATTTCTTTCGTATGCGGCTAAAAAATCGCTCGGATTCATCAACGGCGATGTGCTGGGGATGTCGCTCGAGGGGACTGAGCTGATCCTCAT
The DNA here is from genome assembly GCF_049277495.1 of Sulfuricurvum sp. GTDB lineage: Bacteria > Campylobacterota > Campylobacteria > Campylobacterales > Sulfurimonadaceae > Sulfuricurvum. The sequence continues at coordinate 56,995 of NZ_JBASYM010000045.1, forward strand.
GGTAACGTTGCTACTGCTATGGTATTAACGCTGTTGCGCCATGCGCCGCCCCCTCTCGCATTTCACGGGAGATACATCGGACATAGCGATATTCCCATCGATAGTGAGCTGTTTCACCCCCTGACCCTTCCTTCTGCGTATGATGTGATCTACTCCTCCGATCTGATCCGCTGTACCCAAACGCTCGAACAGCTCGGATACCGTGATTATCAAACCGATGAGAGACTGCGGGAAGTACGGTTTAAAGAGGCTTACGAGGGGAAAAGTTTTGATGAGATTGAGCGGATGGACGTATACAATCCCCGTTTTTTAGAATCGGAAGAACTCTGGCACAGCTTTATATGCGATGAAAAGGCGGAAAATTTCCGCAGTCGGATAGCATCGTTTTTAGAAGAACTTCCCCGCGAACAAAATATTTTGATCTGTACCCATGCGGGGACGATACGGGAGATTCTTTTTCTCCTGGAAAACAGACCGAAAAGACTCAATTACCTAGAGTATACAATTGTTACGGTAAAATAGAGAGAAATATTTACAGGAGGGTTCCGTGCGCATCATTATTCTTTTGATCGCAATGGCACTCCTCGCTCTCGCCGCGCCGCTACCCATCGTATTCAGCGGCAATGAACAAACTTCTTCTTCCCAACTTTATGATACTTTGGGGTTGCGCAAACCCTACGCGATCGAAGTCTGGGAAGATCAGCCCAGTATCGAACCCATCGCGATTTCTCAAAGCGTCTCCGCCCTCACCAGTTTTTATCGTTCCAAAGGGTTTTACCACGCTAAAGTCACCGCAGAGACCTTCCCGGACAAAGTCCTCTTCGTGATTGAGGAAAACACCCCTATCCGCGTCGGCAATATTCAAATCAACAGCCCCCTCAATATCGATTCGGCTATTTCCCTCCGCAATGACGATCTTTTTGACCAAGAAGCATTTTCCGCCTCCAAATCCGCAATGAAAAAACGCTACGGAGAAGCCGGTTATTGCAATGCGCAGTTCAATACCAAAGCGTGGGTCGATATCGAGACTGACCATGCCTATCTCTTATTTGAAGCTACTCCGGGTGAACCGTGTACCTTTGGCGCGGTCAGTGTTGCATCAACTCCCAATATCGACGGCAATCTGACCGCTTCGATGCTCCGGTTCAAAGAAGGCGATCCCTACAGCGTCGAAGCAATCCGGCTCAGCTACGAAGCCCTGTATGCCAAAGAGGGGATAACCCGCGTGGTCATCAATGACAACGAACATAACGGAAGTGTCGTCCCCATTATGCTGAATATCGAAGAGGCGGAACTCCCGATCCGATTTACCGCCGGTCTAGGATACAGCAGTGATGAGGGGATCACGGTGCAAACGGGATTGAAACACCGCAACTTTTTCGGTGACCTGAAAACCCTCTCTCTCGATGTTCGCTACTCACAAATCAAACAGGAAGCATCCGGAACGTTTGGTCTTCCCCTCGAAAACCGGGGACTTTTAGGTGCCGAAATCGGATATAAAAACGAAATTTTTGACGGGTATAAAACGGAAAGTACCTACCAAAAATTGACGGCTAAATACCAAGACACCCCGGCATCGGCGATGATGGGCTTTTTGCTGGATCAGGTCAAAACGTATGATAGTCAGGACCTCTCTTCGTTTCCGAACAATAAACTCTCCCTCGTCTCGCCGATCGGGGAGCTCAACTACGATACGCGGGATAAACCTCTGGAACCGACCAAAGGGTATTGGCTCAATGCCAATCTCATGGGGTCCTTATACACACCCGGGATTTCGGATGCCAGCTATTTTAAATCACTCCTCTCGGCGGCTTACATCACCAGTATCGATGAGCATGTTTTCGGAGCCAAAATCAAATGGGGAACGCTTCGGATTTATGACGGGGAAGTCCCGGCTTCGTATCGCTTTTATGCCGGAGGGATGAACTCGAACCGAGCCTATACCTACCGTGATCTAGGCCCTAAAAACAGTGACGGAGACCCTATCGGATTCGCATCCATTACCGAAGGGACACTCGAATACCGGTTTCCTCTCTACAAAGAGGTTCGGGGAGTTTTGTTTAACGATATCACTTTCGCGTCGCAAAACATCCTTCCCGACTATGCCAAAGATGGATATCTCGGGGTAGGTGCCGGACTGCGCTATGTTACGCCGGTAGGCCCTATCGCCATCGATTTTGGATTCAATCCTGAAGATTTCGCTCAGCACGCGATCCATTTCCGATTCGGAGAACTGTTTTGAAGCGGCTGCGACTCCTCCCTTGGCTTAAATGGCTCAAACATCTGTTTATAACGTTTCATTTTCTCCTTTATGGTTCCATACTGCTTGCATCCGCGGCACTGTATATCATCTTCCGCACCGACAGTCTCGAGATTGCCAATACCTATTTTCTCGAACCTTTCGGCATCTACTATTCTCATGCCGAGGGATCGCTGGTCAAAGGGTTTACCCTCCATAACCTCCACAGTAAAAAAGGGGATGCAACAACGCTTGTCCTCCAATACGATCTTGTCAAAATGCTGGAAGGGGAACACACGATCGATTCGATACGGATCGACGGATTGCGCCTCCATCTGGATGATTTTTTGAGTGATGAAGATTCTATCTGGCCGTTTCCGACGTTCAAACTCCGTGAGGTGACGATTACCAATCTCCAGCTCATCAGCTCCTATCCGATCGAGCTCGATATCAGCGGAAAAAATGGGACGTATGACGGGGATCTCCTCAATTTTGAGACCCTCAATGCAACCCTCAAATCCCGATATGCCAGCGGTGCTATTCACGGAACAGTACGAAACAGCAGTCTCAGCGGAGTAGCCGATCTCTATCCCAATGCGGTCGAACTTGCCCCCTACAGCGGCCGTTTCACAACTTTGCCTCGGGCTTTGCGCATTCAGATCACAGAACTCTCTGCCAAACAAGCCCTGTTAAAAAGCACCGTAGCAACGCTTCTCTCCAAACAAGACCCCCTGATTAGAGCCGAAGCGGTCTCTCTGAACTTTCGCTATTTTTATGAGAACGATTATTTGGATATCGATGCCCACTATCGGCTGGTACGCGGAGGAGATTCTATGCAGACGGCACAGCACCTCCGCTATAGTCTTGAGGGGACGACAACGACCGAATTCGACGGTATCATCACCGCAGCCCAACCGCTCCCCTCCAACGCACTGCATGGAGAATTCACCGATAACAAAAGCGGGGTGACCGGAAGCCTGATGCTCGATGACAGTATCCTCGATATCTCTAGCCAGGATTACGACCGGTTTGCATGGAAACTCCGAAGTGATCACCAGAACCTCAATTTTGTTCCCGACCTTCCGGAACCATTACGTTCTTCTCCCCTTCAACTAAAGGCTCAGGGAAGCTATCTTCTCAGCACCGAAGTTCTGAAAGGCAATATTGATGCCGTTCACGACCATGCCCGATTTAAAGGATCCTTTTCGACCCAAAACGGCCATCACTCTCTGGATGGAAATGTAACCTTGCCGCCGGATGCGGAAATGTGGAAAAACTGGGCATATCAACCGCCGGAACATTTGACCCTCTCTGCGGATAGTGAATCCAACATTACACGGATCAATCTCACCGGAGACTCTCTGGATCTTATCACTACCGTATCGGGTAAAACACTCAAAGGCTCGGGAAATTATCTCGGGGCGTTTTTTGACATTACCGGATCACTTACTCCGACGAAAAAGGTTATCGATGTCGATGCTATCATCCCCTCTTTGTTCGCGACCCTTTCCAAGCTGCAGACGATCGAATTGCACCAGGGCGAATACTACGACGCCGAGATTCGTGCAAAAACCCATATAAGCCTCGGAGAGACTCTCACCGTTCAAAGCGACATCAGCGTTCCGTGGTATGCCGCCGTCCTCGATTCACAGCGTGCCTACGGAGGGACGGAAGGGAGTGCGAGTATCTCCTATAATGACGGCAACATCACTTTAGATCGCTACCGCTTCGAAATCGCCAATCATCCCATCCTTTCCGATAAGCCCTCTTATCTGCATCTAAATTCGGAGGGGAAACTCATCGTAGACGAGTTGTGGATCTTTGATACCCTCTTGGTCCGCGGTGTGATTGAGCCCGATCTCAGTGCTTCCTTGCACCTGCATTCGAACCGTTTCAGCTACCACGGTCCCGAAGGCGATGCCCATGCCAATGCCGACATCACCTTTACCCGAGACCATGATGCAAACCAAAATCTCTCGGGTTCGCTAAAAATCCTCGATGCGACGATCGCGAATCTCCCCTTGCAGCAGTTTAAAGTCATGGACGACGACATCATCATTATCCAGGATGTACGCCCTCCGAGCAAAGCGAAACTCAGCGTAAATCTTCACATTACCGCCCAGCAGCCCATCCACTTTAAGACCAAAGAGCTCGATATTCTGCTCAATCCCGACATAACCCTCTGGAAGGACCCGACCGATCCGATGCAGATTTTAGGAATGGTCAGTATCCCTTCCGGCACTGCGACCAGCGCGGGAAAAGTATTCGCCATCAAACCCAGCGAAATCTATTTTGGCGGAGATGTACCGCTCAACCCTTATCTCAATCTGACCGTTGCCTACGAAATCGATTACAAAAAAATAATCATCTATATCACCCATACGCTCGATTCGCCGATCTTCCTCTTTAACTCCGATCCGGTTATGAGCCAAAATGATATTATGAGCTATATCCTCTTCGGCACCCCGGCAAACACCATCTCCGGAGGCGACAACTCCACCTCTACCGTCCGGGCGGATGCCAGTAATTTCATGCTGGGCGCAGGGCTCAAAGGGCTAATCAAAGGGGCGACCAAGATTCAGCTTGATACGATGAATATCCTCACGACCGCCGAGGGGGGAATGGGATTTGAAGTAGGAGCCCATCTCAATAAAGACCTCCGCGTCATCTATAAAAATGACACCGTATCCAGTGTCACCCTCCAATATACCCTCAACCGTTGGCTGCGGCTGGATGCCGACGTCCATGAACTCGGACAGGGGATCAATGCCATTTACATCAAAGACTTCCGTGATTTCCTCCCGCACAACAAAAACATTAAAAACGCCAAGTGAGTAAAACCCACTCGGCTACGCTAGCCGCTATGGCACTGAAGCTAGCCTCTGACGAGGCAGATGGTTGTTATACCTTGATATCGGTCAAGATTTGTTTGCCATGATTCTTTTATACTGTCAGAATTAAAGCAATAAAGGGCTATCCATGATCTTAGAATTTATGCGTGACGATCACCGTGCGTGCGACCATCTTTATACCGAAGCGGAAAATGCTTTGGCAGACAAACAAACACAAAAGGCCAAAGAGCTTTTCGATGCGTTCTACCATGCGACAAATCACCATTTTGATATGGAAGAGCGTGAACTCTTCATCACGTTTGAAAAACGGACGGGGATGATGGGTGGACCGACACAGATGATGCGTTATGAGCACCAGCAGCTTCGGAGTCTGCTGGAGTCCATGCGTCTGGCGCTGGGGGAAAACCGCGCGAATGATTTTTTCGGAATCGGCGAATCGATGATGATTATGCTCCAGCAGCACAACATGAAAGAAGAGCAGATGCTCTATCCGATGATCGACCGTACGTTGGCAGGCGATGCGGAACTGATGATCCAAACCCTCCAAGAGATGGAACGATGATTCTCCTCGATACCCGGGAGCTAGATCATCCGATTCCGCTGGAAATGGCAGTCGATGCATTTAAAAAACTCAGAGACGATGATATTCTGCACATGATCCATCGGCGCGAACCCGTCCCCCTTTTTGAGATCATCACCAAAAACGGCGGCCGATACCTCAGTGTTATGGATGCAGAGAATATCTGGCACATTTACATTACCCGCAGTCCAACGGTGGTGCTGGAGCATGCTCATGTATAACGGGCTCTCACTGGATCAGGCACCTCCGATATCGGTGGTGATGCGCTTTTTCCTCACCGTTCCTATTTTCGGTTTTGCCCTTTGCTGCATCGTTTTTCTGGACCCAAACGGTGTTTTAACACCGACCAGTCCCCTATCGCTCGCATCCGTTCATCTGATGTTTTTAGGGGTCATCACGATGAGTATGATCGGCGCACTGTTTCAGATGCAGAGCGTTTTGGGAGGGCGGAGCATCCCCTCAGCGCTGGGGAACGCCTTTTTGATCCATCTATTTTTGGTGATCGGGATACTCTCCCTCAGCGGGGCATTCATCTTTACCCTTCCGACACTCTTTATTATCGCATCGGTATTTTTAGGGGCATCGATCCTCCATGCCGCCAACCTCATCCTCCCCTTGCTCTTCGGTGAGATCACCCACGAAACCCTCAAAGGGATGCGATTAGCCCTAATCGCCCTCGCTCTCACCGCTATTTTAGGAGTTGTGATGGCGAGCGAATATGCCAACAGCTCTTTTAGCGCGATGCATGATGCGATCCGCTCTTCGCACTATTCACTGGGACTGATCGGGTGGGTTGCAACTCTCATCATCGCCGTTGCCTTTCAAGTCATCGAGATGTTTTACGTCACCCCCGGCTACAGTTCATGGTGCAAGCGAAATGCTTTTCGTATCATTGCCACCTCCTTGTTCCTCAAAATCATTTGGCTCTTTGCCGCCCTCCCTTTTGGATGGATATTTGACTTGATCATCGGTGCGTTATTAATCGGATTTGTCGTCACGACGCTAAAGCGGTTACAGCTGCGCAAACGGCGTGTTAGCGATGTGAGTATTTGGTTTTGGGGTTCGGGAATGGTTTTGCTTTTGAACGCTATTCTCACGTACGGTGTTTTTTACGGGAACGGCTATGAACCCCTGCAAAGCGTTTCGCTTATCTCGTTTGCTCTGTTTGCACTGGCGGTTATTTTAGGGATGATGGGGAAGATCGTCCCGTTTCTAGTGTGGTTCCATCTCAATTCATCAGGCTACATGGAGGTTCCGATCATGTCGAACATTATCCCTCATTCCCGTGCCAAAGCCGTTTTTAGCCTCTTTCTTCTCACGGCCGTCATGGCGCTCTTTGGAGTATTTCTTCCTGAAATGTTAGCCGTCAGTGCCATCACGGGAGGAGCGATGTTTGCCCTGTTGCTCTTTAACCTGACCCAAGCGCTTCGTCTGTATCGTTGGACACTGTCTCACGGAACACGCTTCGAGCAGATATAATCGACCGTAGCACTGAGCTGTGATTCCGACTCGCTTTGAATCGGGCTTTCCGTGGGGACGGAGGCCATCATCATTACCCCTTTTGCCCGCATCGGCACTGCATTGGGAATGCCGCCAAAATTGACCGATGCCACCGCACACTCCATCCCCGTCTCTTTGGAGAATCCTTTTGCTTGGGTTTCTCCCTTTCTCAACAGCTCAAGACGGAGCCGGCTTTGGGTTTCATCCTCCTGCTTTGCACTCACACCCCATACCAGCTCTCCTTGGTTTTTTCGAACCGTCGCAGCACTAACCTTATCGATCGCGGCACTAACGTCGTTATACTGATCGATACTCAAAAATTCGCATCCGAAAGAAAGATTTCCGCTGTAGCCGATAAACTCCTGCTTATTCTCTTTGTAGCTGTAACGCGGGGAGAGGGTATATCCTCCGCCGTGACAATAACGCCCGGCAGGATCGATCCGCTTCACTTCGGCAACAATGGCATTGAGATGCGCTTTGATACTGTTTTGATTTTTCCCTTGTTCCTCAAAGCTCATATTACCTCTCAGGACATCCGGTTTTAGCATCGCTGATACCTGTTCATTTGCCGTAATGTTCATTGAGGCATCTGCCAATAACGGCACTAATAGATAACCACACCATTTTTTCATACCGGACACCTCTATCGTATTTGCCATTATTGTATCATCTATTTTATCTACGCTATAATCTTTCATCAGCGTTATCGCGCAAGTTTGGAAAAAAGGTGTCGGATGGACCCGTTATTTATACAAAACAGCATCCTCTCTCTTGTACTGGGATTTCTCATCGGCTTGCAGCGTGCGATGCACACGATTTATTCGCATAAGGCCCAAGATTTCGGGGGAGCCAGAACGTTCGCTATGATTGCTCTTTTCGGCTACCTCTCCTCCTGGTTCAGTACGTTTATCCCCTATTTTATCCTCGCATCCGCCCTCATCGCAGGATTATTGCTCATTGCCGCCTATACCGTCAACAGTATCGCGGTGCCCGAGAAAGGCTCTACTACCGAATTTGCCGCACTTATTACGTTTATCATTGGCGGGATGCTCCATTTTGCACTCCCCATCTTCTCCGTATTTATCACGATATTGGTATTGTTTATCCTCAATATCAAAGACAAAGTCCAAGAATACGAACAAACCATCACCAAACAAGACCTCAGCGCCGCTATTTTGTTTATGCTTATGACTTTCGTCATTCTTCCGATCCTTCCGAACAAGCCGATTGATCCTATGGGACTGGTGAACCTCTATACCATCTGGATCATGGTCGTTTTGGTTGCGGGGATCTCATTTTTCGGCTATATCGCCATCCGTATACTAGGGGCATCACAGGGGATCGGCGTGGCAGGATTATTCGGCGGGCTCGTCTCCTCAACTGCCGTTGCGATGAGCATGGCACGGCGGGTACATCAAAACGGACACTTAACCAAAAACTTGGCGGTAGGGATTGCATTAGCCTCTTCCATGATGCTGATTCGTGCCGGTGTCGAAATGTGGGTCATCAATCCCCCTCTGACGCGTGCTTTTATCATCCCAATCGCCGTCGGATCCCTCAGCGGCTTCGGCTATATCGCACTGCTGTACTTCACCTCAAAACGCGAAACCATCCCTCAGGACATCGAATTCAAAAATCCGTTTGATCTCAAAGAAGCCCTCTTTATGGGCTTGATATTCGGAGCCACACTTGCCCTGATCAAACTGGCAAATCTTTACATCGGAAACATGGGGGTATATGCGATCGCCTCTCTCTCGGGGATTGCCGATGTCGATGCGATCGTTTTATCCCTCTCAGCCTTAGCCAAAAATGGCTTGAATCCGACAACGGCCCACTACGCTATCATGATCGCCATCATCACCAACACGATCGCCAAAATGGGATTGGTTCTCTTTCTCGGAAAACTTGAGCTGTTCCGGTTTGTCTTTACCTATTATCTTATTTCGATCGGCACTTTTACACTAACGGCTTTTTTCATCCTCTAATGGGGCTGTTAGCCGATAAATGATAGAATTTTAAATGATACAAACCATACCGATTGAAACCTTTTTAGAATCCCTAAACACCTACGATCTCATCATTGATGCGCGCAGTCCTCACGAATACGGCGAATCGCATATTCCTTTGGCCCAAAACTTTTACGCCCTGAACGACGAAGAACATCATCAGGTGGGAACTACGTACAAACAAATATCCCCGTTTGAAGCACGGGTACAAGGGGCATCGTTCGTCTGCTTGAATGCCGCCCGCCATATCCACGATATCTATCCCGCCTATACTCCCAATTCCAGAATCGCCATCTACTGCGCCCGAGGCGGTATGCGGTCTTCCTCTTTGGGGACGATCTTTTCCAACATCGGTTACCGGATCGACCGCGTTATCGGAGGGTACAAAGC
>NZ_JBASYM010000046.1:0-8330 GCF_049277495.1 Sulfuricurvum sp.
CGATGCCCAAGCCATAGCAGAGGAAAAACACTCCGATATCGAATACGGCCATAAATACCGTCTCAGCCCAGCCATTATCGCGGGGTCTATTTTGGGAATAAACGATTGCTGTGTCCCAAACCAACCCCCAAAGAGCTGAGCTTTGCAAAATCGCTATAGCGGTGACCTATAGAGCACAAACAACCCTTGAAGCTTCCAATGTATCCTCTCGTGATCGTTTTTTAGCGTCCTCAGAGCGATGAACGAATAATAAACAACTCTGTGTTGCAATAAATCGTTTCTGAGCCTTAGAGGTGTGTTATCATTGCGCTAATTAAACATCCATAAGAGAGGAAGACCATGCAGCAACCTTTTATGGCGTATGAAAACGATACGGACGGATTCACTATCGGTGAACTCCAAATTAAAAACGGTATGGAAATAATAACGATTGAAGGTACTCTCGAAATCACCAAAGACCGACAAGGGCTCGAAGCGGCACTCAAACTCAAACGGGCTGTCGATGCCGCCATTGATGCGCTCAAACGTGATCGTAATCTTCCCGATAGTATTCGAGACTAAGGTGAAAATAACCTAGGGAAGAGTTAGAACTTCATCCCCAGATTAAAACCGAAGTGGCCAAAGGGCGCACCTATGGCGAATGTGTCATGGATGAGATATCCAGTATCAAAATGATCGATGGAGAGTTTCGCACTACCTTGCACATTAAAGAGAAGCCCAAACGGTTATGTCGTGTATGGGAAAATATCCTGGAGTAGGGCGGAGTGTTAAATACTATTTTTCCAATGCTCTTTGGGTGATCGTTTCTTTGGTAGCACACTCATAATAGCCGATATGAGTAGCAGAAGAAAAGAATATCGCGTATCGCTCAAAAGTTTTCCCTAACTCAATTGCCTCGTCGAAGCTGATCTCATAGATACCATTAAGTTATAACTCATACTCGTATTCTACACTTTTACCAGCGAATGAAAGTTCGCGAATCAATTACTAAGGATTTATATTATGAAACATACGGCAGCTTTTGCTTATACCGGCAGTGAGTTGGCAAAAAAAACTAAAATTACAATGCCAGAGGCACAAAAGATTGTCCTTAAAGCATATGAGGGTAAGATTATTGATCAGGAGTTGGAAAAACGGAAGAGCTGAACTGTTAATAGAACATAATGGACTTATATTAAATCCAAAAACATTTGAAGCGACACTAGATTATCAAACTTTCTACTAAAGAATTTGCAGTTCTAATGGCACTGATTCAAACACCGGGAGCCCCCCTATCAAAAGGACAACTTGAGGAGAAACTCTATGGATGGGAGGACTCTAATCAAAGATATCTTATCAACTAATCCGATTTTTCCCTAGTCTCTTGGAGTCGTATAATGCATTATCCGCTTTAACTATTAAACTTTCAATGGTATCTTCATCTTCAAACAAAGCGACTCCAAAGCTAGCTGTTTTATAACCGATATTTTTAAATTCGTGTGAAGAAAATCCAAGACGTAACCGTTCAGCCAACTCTTTTGCTTGTAAATACGTCGTTTGCGGGCAGAGAATAATAAACTCTTCTCCTCCCCATCGTCCAATACGGTCACTTGAACGAATCAAATCTTGAAATATGACCGATAATTTTTTCAATACTTCATCACCCACTGGGTGACCGTAGGTATCATTAATATGTTTAAAGTCATCTAAATCTACCATAATGATAGAAAAAGAGGTTTGATATCGTTGTGCTTCATCAATAAACAATTGGGCAAATTCTTCGATGGAGTTACGGTTATAAAGCCCTGTCAATACATCGATTTTTGTTAATGCTTTAAATAATATTTCATTGGTAATATTTTGCCGTACCGCTTGATAACCAATAATAGCTCCATCATCAAAAATCGGTTCTATATAAGCATCTACCCAATAAAAATCTTTATTTTTTTTAAGATTTTTAATACGCCCATGCCAAGGCTTACCTTCTGTGATCATCGTCCATAAATTTCGATATATTTCATCTGCTACATCAGGATGTCGAAGTAAATTATGTTTTTTACCAATAAGTTCTAATTCGGTATAACCCGTCAGATTACAAAATGCTTCACTGACATAAACGATAACTCCATCTACATCAGTAATAGAAGTCGATACATGTTTTTCTAGTAAAGAAATGTATTGATTAAAATGTCTGCGTTTAATTCCCATTAAGACTCTTTTACGTTAATCGATCCATAGTGTGAAGCAATTCACCCATCTTACCATCTACAGCTCCAACATACTGAGTCAAACTCATCATTTCATCCATATTGTGTGGTTGTCCTATCAACTCTTCAAGCGTGTATCCGGCTATTTTGCAAAAGTCTTCATTGGCAAAAAGAATTTTCCCTTTTGAATCGGTTTGTGATACCAAAAAATCAGTATTATTAAGGGTATGTTCCATGTTTTTTTCCTTTATATAGTGTTATTATTTTCAATCTTGCATATTTTCACGAATGGATAAAAATTGATCCAAATGTTCAAAAAACAAATCAACCATTTTCGGATCAATATGTTTTGCACGTTCTGTTCTAAATAAATCCAATATATCTTCCATATCCCACGCTTTTTTATAGACCCGATTATGGCCTAAAGCATCGAATACATCAGCGATGGCGGTGATACGACCATAGATCGGAATATCTTCCCCTTTTAATCCTCTCGGATATCCACTGCCATCGTATTTTTCATAATGGGTATACGCAACAATCGCAAATCTTTCATTTGCATACGTAATAATATTATTGGTGCTGGTTTTTAATATTGCGGTTGTTGAATTGATAGCTTCTTCGTACTGTGCAGTATAGTGAACTTTTTCTTCAAGATTTTTGCTGGTTGTATCCAGCTCATGTTTTAAAAATAATTTGTATTCTTCGAGTTCAGTAACATCGTGGCGTATGGCGATAAACTCAGAAATATTACCATCGATGTCAAAAATAGGATTAATAACCGTATGAACCCAATACGAACTTCCATTTTTATTACGGTTTTTTACAACACCTTCCCATGATTGACCATTTAAAATAGTTTCCCAAAGCCCTTTGAATACTTCTTGAGGCATGTCGGGATGTCGAATAATATTATGAGGCCGCCCAATCAGCTCTTCAGCCGTGTAGCCGGATATTTTACAAAATTTTTCATTTGCATAGGTAATAAATCCACATTTGTCGGTTTTTGAGACTATTACACTTCGATCAACGGCTTCTCGATAGTTTTGAAACAGTTTTTGCTCGCGCGCCGTCTCTCTCTCTCTCTCTCTCTCTCTCTCTCTCTCTCTCTCTCTGTACTCGAATGATCTTGCTTGCATGCAGTCAACATAATTCCTTCCAAGATTAATAATTGTTACATTATACAAATAAAAAATTTCTTTTCACATATAACCCAGCACACTAGAATATAGACCAATGTCCAATGTTACACATTGTAGCTTATCACTTTGATTATTTATCTTCAAGTAAATTTTTACTTGCTCGCTCTTTTTGCTCGCTCTTCAACTAACATAGAATTAAGGGTATCAATAACTTCACGACTACCTTTTTCAGCATCTTTAAAATAAGTCATAACGTTTTTGGATTCTTGTCCACAAGTATTAGCTTTAACACAATTAACAGCCGCAATGATATTATCATGCACTGATTTGTGTGGAGATTCGAGTTTTCTAAAACTAGGGGTATTCCCGAAAATTTGGGAGCCTTTTCCACCTTCAGCCCATTTGCCGAGACGACAATGGTGATGATCCACAAACTCTTCATCCACTTTGTTACTAAATACGCTTTTATATCCTTTTGCTTTGAAAAGCAAGTGATCTAGTTTAACTAAAACCATAAAGACAGAGTAGAGCACATTTGTTGAATCAGTCTCAATTTCTTCTGCTCTATTACCTAAAGCTATTAGCGTAGAACGGAATTGTTCAAGTTTCTGTGTTGAATTACTTGAAATAGTTTCCATAATGCTTGAGCGCTCATGTATTTCCATAGCGTTTTGCTTGAGGCTTTGAACACTCATTGCGACCTCTGCTGTCGCTTTTTGGGTACGTTCTGCAAGTTTTCGTACTTCATCGGCGACAACGGCAAACCCTCGTCCGTGTTCTCCTGCACGTGCCGCTTCAATAGCCGCATTCAGCGCAAGCAGATTGGTCTGATCGGAAATATCTTTAATGAGGTCAATTACTTGACCAATAGAACCAACGCCATCATTTAATTGACCAACGGAACCGTAATTATCTGTAATATTACTGACTAACTGTTGTTGAATTTCAAGGATTTCACCAATATCTTCATTTATTTCAATCGCATTGTTTCGATTGTTTTTATTAAGAGACTCCATATCTTCTAAATTACTTACATTATCCGCAAGGTCTTTTTGAAGCAGTGATAAATCTGTTTGACACGCACCGGTAAGGTTTTCTGTAAGATGCTGGATAAGATCAAACATCACAGCATTATTCTTTAATTTGGAAACCTCTTGTTTCAACTGCTGATTTTCATCATTTAAACGGTGATTGTCGTCATTTAAACTTTTAATTTCATTTTTTAACTCTGCTTCAATTTTTAAAAACTGAGCCTTTTTATTACCAAAAAACATGTATATTTTTCCTTTTTAAGTTTAATCGATATATCGATCCCATATCTCTAAACATTCTTCGAGATTGTTTAAAAACAAATCAATCAATCTTGGGTAGTAATGTATTATATATATATATATTAAACTTTAAATAACTCGCCAATTCAAGTCATAAGTGCAACACCTATGCTTTTAATAATGATGGCAACTAATCGTGTTTTGTATATATTAATCTTTAAAACTACTTATAAAGTGGTTAATTATTTCCTCAACGTTTTCAGGAAGTAAGCCACCATTAAGCCAATACTCAACGTAACCGTTGATTGTTGCGTTAAAAAGATAGGCTAGCTTTAAAGAGTCTGTTTCTTTGAGATTTTCTTTTATACAAATATCTTTAAACCAGTTTTCTAAAATTTTTATATTTGAAAGCAGGGGATTTGCATTGGACATATTGAGCTTTACTAAATAGAGCGGGTCACCCAAGATCGGATCTAAAAAAGCCATTTTTTTATTTCGAAATGCTTCAAATTTATAGGTAACAAATAGCTTAAGAGAAGTCAATGAATCTTTATCACGGCACATATTCTCTAAATGGGTATAAAAAAGTTTTCTCTGATGTGCAATATAAGCGTAATAAAGTTCCTCTTTAGAGGTAAAGAGTTTATATAATGAGCCAACAGATATCCCGATATGTTGTGAGATATCTTGAATGGTTGCGTTGTTATACCCTTTTTCTTCGAAATATATTGAAACCTCTTCTAGTATTGTGTTTTTTTTAAATTCTTGAACTTTTTTCTTGACGATATTTTTCACAATTTATATCTCCATACTTAACATATGGGCAAATTATACACAAGTTTCTATATTAAGAATGTGTTTAATGTAAAATGAATATAATTCATAAAATTGAATTGTATTTATACTGTTGGGAAATATATGAAAAATCAAATAAAAAATAAGGCTAGAATCCGTAAATATATGTTTTCGGGAGGTGCTATTGTCTTGATAATCGTTTCGGTAGTTTTTTATTTGAGGGGAGGGCGTTTTGTTTCCACTGATGATGCGTATGTAAAGGCTGCCCGAGTAAATATAAGCTCTAATATTTCAGGACGTGTAATAAAAATTTTTGTCAAAGAAAATCAGCAAGTGCATAAAGGCGATCCTCTTTTTGAGCTTGATGACCGTGAATATAAAATTGCTATTGTTGATGCAAAAGCTAAATTGGCAAATGCCAAGCTACAGATTGAGGCATTGGAAGCAACATACAAACAACGAAAAGCTGATGTGCTTTCCGCCGAAGCGACACTAGCCTATGAGACAAATGAGCTTAAACGTCAGAAAAATTTGTTTTTGAGTGGAGCATCATCCCAAGCGAAACTGGATTCCGCACAGCATAATTTTGATACAGCGATTGAAAAGCTACATGCATTAAAAGAAGAACAAAACAATATCAGTTCATTATTGGGCAATAATCTAACAATAAATATCGATAATCATCCGACCGTACAACAAGCTCGGGCTGAGTTGGAACAAGCTAAGCTCAACCTCTCCTATACTGTTACAAAAGCACCGATGGATGGCATAGTTTCAAAAGTAGATCAACTACAGCCCGGGAGTTACATCAATGCGGCATCTGCATTATTTTCTCTTATGTCACAAAATATAGTCTGGGTGGAAGCAAATTTTAAAGAGACAGAGCTTGCTTATATGTGTGCAGGCCAAAAAGCAAAAATAGAGGTTGATGCATACCCTGATAAAACATTTTATGGCAGTGTGGAAAGTTTCAGTTCTGGAACGGGATCAAGTTTTTCTTTATTGCCGGCAGAAAATGCGTCTGGTAACTGGGTTAAGGTCGTACAACGTTTACCTGTACAAATTAAAATTAATAATCTGGACAGTAATCGTCCGTTGCATTCTGGGTTGAGCACTGTAGTAGAGGTTGACACACATCATAGTCGGATAAAAGATTTCTTATAATGGCTGAGCATCCATCACTCCACACTCCACTTGAGGAAGTTATAGAAGAACTTGGCGAAGGTTCGACATATCCCCATCCTCCTCATAAGGAGAATTCAAAAGCAGATATAAATCGTCCTTTGATTACTTTTGGAATTATGGCTGCAACTATTATGCAATCTCTTGATTCCACGATTGCCAATGTGGCTTTGCCCCAAATGCAAGGAGCACTTTCAGCTACTCAAGATCAGATGGGTTGGGTTCTTACCTCTTATATTATTGCAGCAGCCATTATGATTCCACTTACCGGATGGCTGGCTGGTCGATTCGGACGAAAAAAAGTTTTTCTGATATCAATCGTAGGATTTACTGTGACTTCTGCGTTATGTGGTTTATCGGAAAGTTTGCCTGAGATCGTGTTATTTCGTCTTTTACAAGGAATTTCTGGAGCGGCATTGGTTCCGCTCTCTCAAGCAGTTTTATTTGATATCAATCCACCTGAACAACATGGAAAAGCTATGTCAATTTGGGGAGTAGGGGTGACGCTTGGTCCAATTTTAGGTCCTCTTCTTGGTGGATGGCTTACGCAGGACTATAGCTGGCGCTGGGTTTTTTTTATTAATGTTCCAATTGGTGTGATAGCATTTTTGATCCTTTCCACTTCAATGGAAGAGACAAAAAAACTTTTCAGCAAATTTGATTTTTTTGGTTTTATTACACTTGCACTTTCTATTTTTGCATTACAGATGTTTCTTGATCGCGGAGAGTTGAAAGATTGGTTTAATTCCAATGAAATAATTATCGAAGCTATGCTCGCATGCGTGGCATTTTATTATTTCCTTGTACATTCATTTACATATTCGCGTCCATTTTTAAGTCCATCTTTGTTTGCAGACCGTAATTTTGTTACAGCAAATATATTTATTTTTATAATCGGGGTTGTACTTTTTGCTACCTTGGCACTTATCCCGCCGATGCTTCAAAATGAAATGGGCTATCCTTCCATTATCAGCGGAATAGTTCTGGCACCAAGAGGTATAGGTACAATGATCGGAATGATGGTTGTTGGAAGGTTAATGGGTATTTTTGATGTTAGGATAATTATTTCAATTGGATTAGGGTTGACAGCATTTTCTTTGTGGCAGATGACAAATTTTAATTTATTGATGAATGAGAATCTGGTGATTATTTCTGGAATTACCCAGGGGTTTGGAGTGGGACTGGTTTATGTGCCGCTCTCTACTATCGCATTTAGTACGCTTCCTGTATCATTAAGAAACGAGGGGACTGCTTTGTTTAATCTCCTGCGTAATCTTGGCAGTGCTATAGGCATATCCGCCGTAGAAACGCTGCTGACTCGAAATACCCAAATCGTGCACTCCAGTATTGTCGAGCATATCACACCATACAATCTGCAAAATCCGGCATTTATTTCTCTTAATATTGATCCAAATACTCTTGTTGGAATGAGTCGTCTAAATCATATGATTACAAAGCAAGCAGCTATGATCGCGTATATCGATGATTATCAATTGATGATGGTGCTCACAATCGCAGTTATACCGTTACTTATGCTGTTGCGTCCAGTTGCAAAATTACAAAACTCATAAGAGATGGAGGCGGTAAAATCACAACTAAATATGATTCAAATAGCGCGCCAACGTTACTTAGGTGGCTCGAAGGTGCTAACAAATAAAGCATAAAAGAGAAAATATAGCTACACAGGTCTCTAAACTTATAACGTATTTAACACAAAATAGGCTATCCTTTTCAAATGAATAAAACTCATCTTG
>NZ_JBASYM010000047.1:0-58571 GCF_049277495.1 Sulfuricurvum sp.
GCGCTGATTTGCTCGACGACAAACTCTTTCGGAAGAAGCGGTGATGTCTTAATTTTTTTCATGCTGAACGCCCTTTCTTTAATGATTATTTCGAGTAAAGCTCGACGATTAGACGTTCTTCAACAGGGATAACAATCTCTTCACGCTCTGGAAGACGTGTGAAAATACCGAACGCTTTTTCTTGATCGATATCAACCCATGCTGCAAGTCCAGTTTGGTTAGTCAACTCAATAGCGCGAACGATTTGGTTGTTCTTTTTGCTTTTCTCGTGAATTTCCACTTTTTGACCCGGTTTTACACGGTAAGATGGAATATCAACACGTTTGCCGTCAACCATTACGTGACCATGGTTTACCAATTGGCGTGCGAAACGACGAGTCGTTGCAAAACCCATACGGTAAACAACGTTATCAAGACGTTGCTCAAGAAGCATTACCAAGTTTGTACCGGTATTACCTGTACGACGCTTTGCTTCACCGAACAATGCACGCATTTGTTTTTCGCTCAAACCGTACATAAATTTCGCTTTTTGTTTTTCGCGAAGTTGTGTACCGTACTCAGAAATTTTTGTGCGGCGTTGACCATGTTGGCCAGGTCCATATGGACGCTTGTCAAGGGCACTTTTTCCTGCAAGACGACGCTCACCTTTTAGTCCAAGGCTTACACCGAATCTTCTTTCGATTTTTTCTACGGGTCCTCTATATCTTGCCATTGCTAAGCTCCTTAGACGCGTCGGCGCTTAGGCGCACGACATCCATTGTGTGGTAGTGGAGTAACGTCTTTCATGAATGAAACTCGTAAACCTTCGATTGCACCAACACTTTTAACTGCTGTTTCACGACCAGAACCTGGTCCTTGAACTTTAATTCCCACTTCTTTGATTCCGTGGACCATTGCTTTTTCCAACGCTGATTCTACTGCTTGTTGAGCAGCAAACGGAGTTGACTTTTTAGAACCTTTGAAACCAAGGGCACCAGCCGAACTCCATGCGATCATATTACCCATTTCATCTGTAACCGTTACAAGGGTATTGTTGAATGATGCCAAGATATGTACGATACCTCTAGCAATATTCTTCTTTACAATTTTTTTACGGGTTGCTTTTCTTTTTGCCATACTCTAATCCCTTACTTTGTAACTGAGCCGACAGTTTTCTTCTTACCTTTGCGTGTACGTGCATTGGTTTTGGTTTTTTGACCACGGCATGGGAGACCCTTACGGTGACGAAGACCACGGTATGAACCGAGATCCATCAACGCTTTGATGTCCATAGCAACTTGTTTACGAAGGTCACCTTCAACAACAACATTACGAATTTCTTTGGCAAGTGTTGCCGCATCATCTTCGCTTAGTTCGAATACACGCTTGTTGTAATCGAGACCGGTTGCATCCAAAATTTTACGTGAAGTATGCAATCCGATACCATAGATATACGTTAAAGCATATTCCAATCTTTTTTTCTTAGGTAAGTCCACACCAGCGATACGGGCCATGCTTATCCTTGTCTTTGTTTATGTTTTGGGGTTTTGCAGATTACGCGAACGACCCCTTTGCGCTTAACGATTTTACAATCGTCGCACATTTTCTTCACTGAAGAACGTACTTTCATCGGTATGCTCCGTTGATTTAAATCACTTGCTTCTCGTAGGTGGAATTGATCACACCAATACTTGTAACTACTCTAACAGCAGTTATAAACATTCAATTCTATTTGTCCGATAGGGCAAAGTGGACGCGTATGTTACAGTAAATAAGGTTAAATTTTTATTAAGGTATAAAATGGAAGGAGGATACGAATGGTGCTTACACGATTCGTATCATAAAAGGAGACTCTAAAACAGCATCAAGTGTTTCAAGTTCAATCATTAATGTATGCAGTGCCCGTTCGGTTGCCTCATGCGTAGCAAATAACAAATGAGCGCATTCCGTTTCGGATGGGCGTTGGATGACCGCTTCAATGGAGATCATATGGTCTGCGAAAAGTCTCGTAATCTGTGCCAAAATACCCGGCTTATCGGATACTCTGAGACGGAGATAGTATTTTGAACAAATATCCCCTTGACTCTTGAGATGCAGCCCCTCTTCGAGCGGATGGTTGAAGCCGAGCATCGGGGAGCGTTTGCCGGAACGGACGATATCGATAATATTGGCGACTACGGCACTCGCTGTCGCATTGCCGCCTGCACCCGGGCCGTAATAAAGTGTCTCTCCGACTCGGTCACCGACGACACTGATCCCGTTCATGACTCCGTCAATCTTCGCGATCATTGCATCTTCATCCACAAGTGCCGCATGAACACGCAGTTCTACTTCACTTCCGTCTCGTTTTGCGATGCCTAGAAGTTTGATCGTGTAGCCGAACTCTTTGGCAAAGGCAATATCCGTGGGGGTAATCCCCTCGATCCCTTCGATCAGAATCTCTTCGGGCTTGGCATCAATACCATACGCTATGGATGCGAGGATCAATAGCTTATGAGCCGCATCAAATCCGCCGATATCAAATGTCGGATCCGCTTCAGCATACCCCAGACGCTGTGCTTCGTCCAGCACTTCTGCGAGTTCAACCCCTTCGTTCATCATTTTTGTCAGCATGAAATTACAGGTGCCGTTCATAATCCCCATGATGGAGAGAATATGGTTCGCAGAAAGTCCGTCGCGCAATGCATTGATAATCGGGATTCCCCCTGCAACGCTCGCTTCAAATTCAAAAGGAATCTCTCCGGCAATATCTTGAAGTTCATACCGGTGATAGGCAAGAAGTGCTTTGTTGGCCGTTACTACCGCTTTGCCGTTTAAGAGTGCTTTTTTAACGACTTCCAGAGGCAGCTCAACACCGCCCATCAATTCGACGACAATATCGATTTCAGGATCATCCACAATATCATACGGGTTTTGGGAAAGTATGATACCGAGATCAGCAGCTTTTTCGAGGTTGCGTACGACACCGCTTTTCACGATGATTTCATCACCCGATCGGGCGGTAATAATCGTTTTGTTCTCTTCTAAGATCTGAACTACGGCACGTCCTACCGTACCGACCCCGATCACACCGACACGTGTCACTCGGCGCCTTTACAGTCAAGAGTACTCAAAAATTGTTTAATATTTTTAGCTGCTTGACGGATGCGTTTGTCATTTTCAATCAATGCAATACGGACATACTCATCGCCGTAATCTCCAAACCCTATTCCCGGTGCTACCGCGACATTCGCTTCAACAAGCAAACGTTTGGAAAACTCCAGACTTCCCAGATGACGTGCACATTCAGGAATTTTTGCCCATACGAACATTGAAGCTTGATTTCGGCGCACCGGCCATCCTGCACGGTTGAATGCTTCAATCAAAACATCCTGACGGTGATCGTATTTGTCGGTAATCTCCTGTACGCAGGTTTGATCGCCTTGAAGGGCAATTGTTGCCGCCACTTGGATCGGAGTGAACATTCCGTAATCCAACCAGCTTTTGATTTTTTGGAGGGCCCCGATCAATTTTGCGTTTCCGACAAAAAAGCCGACACGCCATCCCGCCATATTGTAGCTTTTAGAGAGGGTAAAACTCTCGACGGCAACGTCTTTAGCACCCGGAACCGAAAGAATTGACGGCGTTTTATACCCTCCGAATGTCAAATCACCGTAAGCGATATCACTGATGATGTAGAAACGCTCCCGTTTTGCCATCTCAACCACACGGACGTAAAACTCTTGCGTTACCGTTGCTGTTGTCGGATTATGGGGAAAATTGACAACCAGATATTTCGGCTTTGGAAAAGAAACATGAAATGCCTGTTCCAAACGCTCGAAGAAAAGATCTTCATCTACCTTGTAGTCCTCATCGAACGGCAGTTCCATCTTTTGGACATTTCCGCCTGCAAGGATAAAACCGTACGAGTGAATCGGATAGGTAGGATCAGGTACAACGACGACATCACCCGGATTGGTAATGGCATAGGCTAAGTGCGCATACCCCTCTTTGGAACCCATGGTTGCAACCGCTTCGGTTTCAGGATCGAGATCGACATCGTAACGGCGTTTATACCAGTCACAAATCGCCCCTCGCAGTTTTGGAATCCCTTTAGAAACCGAATAACCGTGTGTTTTGGTTTTCTGTGCCGATTCGATCAATTTTTCACGAATATGTTGCGGGGTATCTCCATCGGGATTTCCCATACTAAAATCGATAACATCTGCCCCACCACGTCTACGCGCCATTTTAAGCTCATTGACTTCTGCGAATACATACTTTGGAAGGCGTTTAATCCGGTCAAATTGGATTTCATCAAACATGGCTACAACCTGTGATTAAAAAATTGCGCCATTTTAGCATAAGAGACTTAGTTTTTATATAATATGTCCACTTATCGCCCAGGACTCATCGACTCAATCCACATCCCTTCTCTTAGCACTTTCATCCCTTGTGTATTGGATAATTTGAGATAAGAGCCGCCGGATGGAAGTTCAAATCGAAACTCATCTTCGGAAGAGAGGGAACGCAGGGAGTATAACATGTGCATTGAAGCATCCAAAACAGCGATTTCAGGGTACCAATCACTCCCGTACGGAGACTGAATCCGTATGTGCTGCCCTTCATCGACACGAAACCACTGTGCATTTCCCGAACGCTTCAGTTCAGTCCCCTCATCACTGCCGAGCAAAGGGATATTCCAAAGGGCTTTTTGCGTATCAAGTCCCAAAGTAAGTATATTCCCATCCAGATGAGCGAGATCGATTCGGATGTTCTGCTCTTTAAGATTCTCGGCCAAAACAGCAGGGTCAAAAGGTCTATTCCCCATAACAGTGGCGCGAAGGTCACCCGTACTGCTCTGAACCGACAGTGACTCTACATCGAGCTTGTAACCGATGGCATTGAATGCTTGAACGATGGTTCGCAGGCTCACCATCGGCTCGCCGGTAAAGGTAATCTGCGTGCTGATAGTTGTTCCAAAAAGGAAAAGGGGAAAGGAAAAGAGGAATATAAAACGTTTCATCAATAATTGCTTACCAGCTTTTCCCGCCGTTATGCTCAATAAACTCGTTCCGGCTGATTTGTTTCAAACTACCGTTTTCACAGAGGAAATGAACCGTATTATTCTCTTGCAGGAGAGTTTTCCCGGCTGAAGATTCGATTTCTACACGCCCGTGTCCTAAAAGAATCAACCAATTTTTACTGGTATCAATAATGATAGGCTCGGCAGTGACATTTTGTATTTTCTTGCCGCTTGCCATGTCAATCATTCCGTACCATACTTTATAAACCGGACGGATAGCAAGCTCTTTGCCTGAGGCTAACGGTTGTGAGGCCTTCGCAACTGTTTGGTTTGTTTCACTGCTCACGGCCGGAGTTGTCACATTGGTTTCACTGTTCACACTGGTTTCATTGCTCACATTGGTTTCATTGTTCTCGGTCACATTAACATCATCAGGAAGGACCGCCACCGCAGAAAGTTCCATAACTCCATCTTGCGGTTCAGCCGACATCTTACCCTGTAAAAGGTATCCGCCGACCATCAATACCAAAATCAGCACAATCCCCGCCGCTATCCATTTAGGTTTTGAGTTTGCCGCCGATTGCAAGATGACCGATGATTTCGGTTTCAGCAGATTGGTATTGATCTTATGATATTCCGTATATTCCTCTTTTAGAGCAGTGAGATCTACTCCGTATTCACGCTCTAGAATTGACATATAACCCATAAACTGAACGCGTCCGATTTCGCCGTAAGACTTGGTCATTACCAATTCTATTTTATCCCGGGAAATATGGGTACGCTCATGAATTTTCTCGGTTCCGAGAGCCTGTAAATCTTCGAACGTGCTCGGTTGTTTCATCTCATTCTCTCCATCAAAATTGCGCCGGCAACACCGACATTCAAAGAATCAAAATCATGTGCCATCGGTATAGAGACACCGACATCCAGGCTTTTTTGGACTCTGCCGCTGAGCCCTTCGCCTTCGTTGCCCAAGACCAAAACACGTTTAGCGGCAAATGCCGTTTCACGAATATCTCCGCCATCCATAACGGCTCCGTAAATTTGGAATCCTGATTGTTTCAGCTCATGCAGCACATCATGAATATTATGGACAATCACCAACGGCAAATCCAGAGCTGCCCCGCTGCTGGTACGGATCATTGCTTCCAAATTCGGTTCTTTGATTCCGCTGATTACAAGGGCTTGGACACCGAGCGCGTATGCGCTTCGGATAAGCGAGCCAATATTTCCCATATCGGTGATCGAACTCAAAACGACAACGAAATCACATTTTTTCAAAAATGGAGAAGCGTACGGAACGACCTGAGAAATCTCGGCGATAAAGCCTTGGTGATTTCCCCCCTTCACCATAGACTGTGCCGCTTTTTCAGGGATCCGTTTAATCTCAAAACCCATTTTCATGAGTGCAGAGTACTCTTTTTTATCGACCTCTTTTGCCAAATAAAGGACCTTGATACGGTCCCGATGACGTTCTATTGCGTAGTAAACCGGTTGTTTTCCATAAATAAGCATGAAGTATTATATCCTAAGATTGTAAGAGGCGTTGATAGCACTCTTTGGGATTTTCGCCGGTGAGTCTGGCGATTAGTTTGGAAGCGGCTTTTTTGGGGATATCCAGCGCAAGAATATCCTGTTCGCTCAAAGATGATCCTTTGGCTTCAGAAGCTTCAATGACCACTACCCACTCGCCGCGAATCTCTTTTTCCATTTGAGGGATCAATTCCGAGGCACTGCCGCGATAGAAGCGCTGATAGCGCTTGGTAAGCTCTTTCGCCAAAAATATCTGACGCTCCGGAACGGCAACGGAGAGTTCCGACAGCAACTTATCCAATCGCTTAGGGGATTCATACAGTATCGTCGTGTAGCCGTTGAACAGTGCTTCTTGAAGCGCCGAGGCACGATCATGCCCTTTATGAGGCAAAAATCCGAAGAAAAGCATTTTCGTCTCCACAAAACCGCTGGCGACAAAAGCCGTCAATGCCGCATTCGCTCCGGGTAAAATGTCATATGCAATCCCATGGTCAATACAATAGCGTATCAGCATCTGTCCCGGGTCACTAATCCCGGGCATCCCGGCATCGCTGACATACACAACGTTTTGATCGAAAAAATCGGGTGTCAGCGAACCGATGAAATCAGCTTCGTTGTGAGAATGGAGACTGATAAATTTTGGTTCGCACGTCGTTAGTTCATGACGTTCTTTGAGAAGATGGATCAGTTTTTTCGTGACACGGGTATCTTCGCATAGCATTACCTGTGCATTGGAGAGAACATCAAGAGAACGTAGGGAGATATCAGCGATATTGCCGATCGGGGTTGGGACAAGAGACAGCATTGTTATTCTCAATTTCTGCCTCGAAGAGGCCAGCTTCAGTGCCTAAGCGGCAAGCGTAGCCAAAGGGAAAGTCCCTTTGGCGCTCAAATTACGAATTAAGTGCGTAACGTTTTTTGAATTTATCAATACGTCCGGCAGTATCTACTTGACGCTCTGAACCGGTATAAAACGGGTGACACTCGCTGCAGATATCGACACGGATCGATTCTTTAGTGCTGGTTGTTGTGAAAGTATTGCCACATGCACAGCTAACTGCACACTCTACAACGTTAGGGTGAAGATCTTTTTTCATAATTTTGCCTTGTGATCGACGGCGTTGTACGTCGGTCTGTATAGTTTTATATCCGTACGGGGGCGGATAATTGGAAGCGAATTATAACGGAAAATTTCTTTTTTTACAATAACCGTGATGCGATCGCTACCGAGGCGGTTTCAGAACGTAAAATCATCGGTGAAGGGAAAAGCCGTACCCGATAATCGGCAAATTGCTTTCGTTCGCTCTCATCAAACCCTCCCTCACAGCCGATCACCACCGTTTCAATCGCTTCTTCCGTACCCAGCGGCTCACCGCCAAAATCAAAAATGACTGCTTCGGGTTGGAGTTTTAAAAATGTGCTCAAATTCGGCGACTCGGAGAGTTCGATCAAAGAGCTCCGTCCGCATTGCATGATCGAGCTTTCCATAATACGGTTGAACCGCTCAAAATCGAGCCGAAAGTTTTGCTGTGAACGGCGGCAATGGATAAACGTGATTTTCGCTACACCCAGCTCGGTCAGCATCGGCAACGTTTTCTCGATCGTTTTCGGATCGATCAGACACCAACCGATATGGAGTTTTCGCGCACTCTCGCACGGTGCATGCTGATGACCTTGCAGTGTGAAATAAGCATTCCGCCCGTCTGTCCGTTCCAAACGGTAGCGATATTCTTCACTCAAACGCTCACGGGAACGAAAGGCGATTAAATCACCGCTTCTATGGCGTCTTACTTTGATAAGATACTTGTAATCCTCACCGCTGACAGTGAATTCATCGGCTCCGACATCATTATGTAGAAGAAATTTCATTGCACCATCATCCACAAGGTAATAGCGATCAGCAAACTCATCTCAATGCCCAAAAAACGAAACGCTTTTTGCTTATACTGCCCGAAAGCGCCTTCTTGGGTGATGTCGGTTCGACGTTTGAGTGTTTTATACCGTTTCGCTTCGAGTATGATCATTACGATAGCAATCACGATCATCGCAACATTCGCGAACGTAAAGTTAAGATGCTTTGCCGCCATCATTACCGCACCGGTAAAAAGGATCAAAGCGATCAATGACCCTGAAATCGGCATAACGACCCGCATCCGTTTGCTGTAACGAATAATATGATGGGAGAGTGACAACATCACGATGTTGAACACGACTACCCCCATCAACACAATCACTCCGAAATAGTGGATATTAAGTCCGGTTGTATACATAGCTTCCATAAAGGGGATTTTACCTTAAATTGCCTATAATGACTATCTAAATCGCTCCCCGATGACGAACGTTTAATGCATTAGGGTGAGGATACACTCGAAGGAGATTTAATGGCGATTAATGTAGAAGAGGCACTCAATCTGGTTTATAAACTTGCATTGCCCTTAGGGACGGAAATAGCGCCGATCGAAAACAGTGTCCATCGTGTCTTATCCGAAACCATCACCGCTTCGCATTCTCTCCCCTCCTTTGATAATTCTGCCATGGACGGTTATGCCGTACGTGCTTTAGATGCAGGAAAAATACTGACGCAGTCGTGTGTCATTTTTGCCGGTGACGGCAGTGAAATCCGTATGGTAGAAGATCAATGTATCCGGATTATGACCGGAGCCAAAATTCCGCAAGGGTGTGAGGCGATCGTCCCCATCGAAGATGTCGTCGTGAATGGAGATCAAGTCACCTTCCCCTCATCGATCAAACCTTCGCAGCATATCCGCCTCAAAGGAGAAGACATCCAGGCGGGGATGACGCTGCTCGAAGAGGGGACCATGCTCCATGCCCATCATATTTCCCTTTTGGCTTCACAGGGGATTACCCATGTAAAACTTTACCGCCGCCCGCGCGTAGCCCTGTTTTCCTCAGGAAATGAACTCAAAATGCATTATGAGACACTGGGTTCCAATCAACTCTATAATACCAATACCCCGACGTTTGCCGCACGTGCCGAAGAGCTCGGATGCGATGTTATCTTTACCGGAACCGCCGAAGATACCCTTGAATCGGTACAGGCACATATTCAGCGTGCACTGAATGCCGATTTGATCATTACGTCCGGCGGAGTGAGCGTGGGAGATGCCGATTTTACCAAAGAGGCATTTAATTCTCTGGGATTTGAGGGTGCTTTTGAATCGGTTGACATCAAACCCGGCAAACCGACAACATTCGGGCGTATCGGCAATACCGTTGTCCTCAATTTGCCCGGAAATCCTCTCGCAGCGGCATTGTGCTTTGAACTCTTCGGACAAAGCGCCATTCTATCTCTCAGCGGTCGAAGCGATAAATATATCAGTACCCTCTCGACCCATATGGCAGAATCTTTTACCATGAAAAAGGGAAGACGTTCGCTCATCCCCGGATGGTTTGACGGTTCAAGCTTCACCCCAAGCCAAAAGTTCGGTCCCGGGATGGTTCTGCCGCTTTCGCTGGCCAATGCTTATATGATGGTGGATGCGAGTGTGGAGGGATTTGAAAAAGGGGATGTCGTCAAAATTATTCCGACACGCTGGTGCATGAGTTCTGCTGCTCAGAACTCTCTGGTCACCCTTTAAACGGTAGCAGGATTTAGAAACTTCTCTCCGGACAAGACTTTTTCCCACAGCCCTGAATCACTCCACCCTTGGCGCACTTCATCGCTGAACCCGATCGAGGCGAGCGGTATATTTCCCATAACATCGGAATAGGCATCTTCGCTGAATGCCTGGGCATATCCCGTTTCGGTCTCATGAACGATGATACTGTTGAGTTTCACCCCCCGTTCCCCGTTGATCATCTGCGTTGACTGCAAAAGCTGATCAAGCATCAAGAAAATGACCCGGCTGAACTGTTCGCACGACGGAGAAACCGGCAGCATTACCCAGCGGTTCGAATGCGCTTTCATCGCTTCGATATACTCGCCATCGTCTCCGTCCCAAATCGCTACCGCATGGTCAAAACTGTCAATCAGCTCTTTCATCCCCTGCTTCATCAATCCAAAATCGTAGACCATCTGGCCGTGATCAAGGTATTTAGACTCAAACAACACTTCGACTTTGTACGAATGGCCGTGAATCGATGCACGGCACCGCTGCGTCGAACAGCCGCGAACCACATGAGCGTTTTCAAATTTAAAAAGCTTTCGGATGATCATAAACTATACTCCATGATTTTGGTCCCAGATGCGGATATGCAGTCGATCCGAGTAAATAAACCCGCGCCGTTTGCAAAACTCGATAACCGCTTCACAGTTGGCTTCGATATGGGCTTTATCCCCTCCCAGCGGCATACAATAAACCGGCGTATACGGATGAATCGCAATGATTTCGTCAATCTCAGACTCGATGTGCGAAATCAGGGAAGGTTCATCGACCGTGAATTTGAAAAAACACTCTTTGGCTTCGGAGATGATCGCTGTTATTGCATCAAATTTGAGACGTTTTTCTATCGGCTCGCCGCTGTTGGAGAGTTTGACCGACAGGGCGTAAGTCGCCTCTTTGTAAAAAGGGAAACGTTTAAAATCCGGTGAAATCGTCGCATTCGTCTCAAAAGTCACCCGATGTCCATGTCCGATGAGATAATCGATAAATTCGACGAAAACCGGCTCGTTTGCATAAATGAGCGGTTCCCCTCCCGTCAAAACGACATCGACATGCGGCGGCAAACGATAGCCGTTCATAATCCAGATAAGCGTCTGAAGCTCTTCGATCTCCTGCCACAGCTCCCCGAAGGATCGGCGATCGACCGCATACACGGTATCGCATCCAAGAATTTCGGAACCATCCGGAGCAACTTCCGTACAGCCGAACCCTTCGCATTTGAGATTACATCCTCCGAAGCGGAAGAAAAGTGACGGTACACCGGTATACTTTCCCTCACCCTGAACTGAGTAAAAATGTTCTACTAAATATAACATTTTAGCTCCGTCGAAAGCGTAGCTTTTTGAGCCTTACGCTGAGTAAAACCCAGTGTTAACGTAGACGCTTGGACGCGTTCAATCGTCGTATTGAAATGGTCATAAAAATGTTCTACTAAATAGAGCATTTCACCCTCCCGTCTCATAAAATGCGCGGCTTGAGGCTTCGGTATCTCCTTCGCCCCAACGATTTTTTTCAGGCTTCGTTCGGATTACCTCTTTAAGGACCAATGCCGCTTCTTTGATGTCTCCCCGACGCACCGCATCGCGGATACTCATAGCTTCATCGAAATAAAGACACGGAATCAGATTCCCCTCCGCCGTGAGGCGGATACGGTTGCATTTGGTACAGAAATCATCCTTATGCGGTTCAATAATACCGAACTCATATCCGTCTGCAAGTTTGTAATAATGCGATGGAGAATGTCCGTCAAACCCTTCATCTTCATACGAATAACGCTTTCCGATGATCTCGAGCAACTCAGAGCTGTTCATCCCTTTGATGTCCACTTCGGCATGAACATTTTCCATGTACTCAATAAACCGAACGACCATCCCCCGGTCTTTGCAGTATTCTAAAACATCCAGAACTTCAGCAGCATTCAGACCTTTCATCGGAACCATATTGACTTTGACTTTCAAGCCGACGCGAAGCGCCTCTTCCACCCCTTCGAGCACTTGGCGTAAAACATCTTTTTTGGCGATGGTTTCGGCAATTTCCGGTTTGAGAGAATCAATCGAGACATTCAGCCGCCGAAGACCTGCATCGTAGAGTTTTTGAGCTGTGCCTTTAAGCAAAAAAGCGTTTGTGGTCATCGCCAGATCAATATCGTTTTTATAGTCGTAAATCATTTTGATAAATTTATCAAGATCTTCGCGAAGCAGCGGTTCACCGCCGGTAATACGGATTTTTTTAATCCCCTCGTCTATCGATACTTTAATAAATTCAAACAGCTCTTCGAAGCTGAGAAGGTTCTCTTTCGGAACCCATGAGAATGGTTTTTCGGGCATACAATACTGGCACCGAAAGTTACATCGTTCTGTCACCGAAACACGCAAATAATCGACCGTTCGGCCATAGCTATCTATTAACACAACTGTCCTTGAAAAAATTCCTATGATTAGGAGCATGACGCGAGTGTATCGAAAAGTTGTTTGGAGTTTTATTTATTGGAGAGATTAGAGGTAAACCCCCTGAGGGGTTTTACGATTGTATGCTTACCAGCCGCGAACGACTGCGTGGCACGACCCACAGGCATTGATAATATCCGAATACGACTGATGCGCTTTCGTATACTCTTTTTTATCCAATGCTTTTAACAAATCAGCAGAAGCGCTATCAATACGCTTAGAAGCGTTAAATGCGATATTGCTCATATGCTGTTTCTCTTTAGGGAGATATTTTTTGGTTGCGTCCATATCGTGAAAAAGAGCATTCGCTTTATGGATATCCGCTACTCCGCTTTTAATCAACGCAGGAGCATTGTAAAGGAAACCTTTTTGAACATTGCTCAAACCGTTTTCCATTTGACCCATATTAAGAACCAAGGTATCATCTGACATTGCGCCGGTAGCAATAAGTGCAGAGAGAGCTAAAATTTTTATCATTTTCATCTTTTTCTCCTCAGAAAAGGTACACCTTAGTGTACCTCCTCCCAAATTTTACGTTTCCATAAATAAGCTAGAAGCGCAAAAATAACCGAGTATAACATTACCCAGATTCCAAGGCTTTCACGCTCTGCTTTTTTCGAATCACCCACTTCTTCCATATATGCGATCACTTCTTCCTGTGCTTTTTCGGTCAACCCTACGCGTGGCATAGATGTCCCTTTGAGCAAGATTTGAGGATCATTTATAAAGCTGTGTAAATAGTGTTCGCCACGGCTTTTAATGTACTGAGACAAATCCGGTGGTGTAGTACCCATATACGTTTTAAGGTTGTCTGCAGGAGTCGTTGCTTCAATCCCTGCGTATTGCATATTGTGACATCGTCCGCATGCTGCTTCATATGTAATTTTATGCCCGGCTTGATCGTCTGTTACTTTCGGAGCAACCGATTGCAAATACGCGACAACGTCCATAATTTCCTGAGGACTCATCCAGTTGTAAGACGGCATCGGAAACGCTTTTCCGCTCTCAGGGTTATATTTGTGCTGCAAATGCATCGCCGTTACCGGATCAAAAATGAAATTTGCCAAGTAGTTTTTGTCGTAAATACGTCCTGAATGGCTCAAATCCGGCGGTACAACACCGTATGATGCTGCAGAATCCGCATTCGGCATAACAGCAGGATAACCTGCTTTTTCGATCGCGTGACATGCGATACAGTTAGCTTCAACAATTACTTTACCGTTTGCAGCATCCCCTGCAATCGATGTGTCAACATTTTTAACGTCTTGGAACGTAAAATCAGCCGGAGCAACTGCCGGATGCATCACACTGTGTGCATACGGCTCAATCCCATAATAAGTGATGCCGACAAGAGCAATAATGACGGCTAAAATTTTAAATTCTTTCATTATTTACCCTTCACTTTTTTAGCTTCTGCTTTGGTAATAAACGGCAATGCAATAAACAATAGCAAAAATACCAATGATGCACCGAAACCTACCCATGCATTCGGGCCGGTCGGAGGTAATTTACCGAATTCGGTCAATACCATCAAGTCAGCGATCATCAACCAGAACCAGTATTTGAAATAAGGGCGTTGATTTGCCGGTTTAACCATTGGAGAACGATCCAACCAAGGCAATACAAGGAAAATAATGTTCGCAAATCCAAATGCCATCAATCCGAGATCTTTACCTGAAATACCGGCAATTTCAAAGAACCAACCGCGCAATACTTCATAGCTCCACAAGAAATACCATTCAGGGTAAATATGGGTAGGGGTTTTAAGACCGTTTGCTTTGTCAAAGTTGATCGGATCCATCGCAAAACCGTAATGGAAAAACACCAAATAGAAAAAGAAAATTAAAAATACACCCAAAACAAAAATATCTTTTGACAAGAATACCGGCCAGAAAGGGATAACTTTAGAATGTTTTTTATCGCCTGCAAGATATTTTTCAGATTCTTTTTCGAAATCAAAAAATTCACCCTGTTCGTTGTTAACGTGAGGGAAACGAAGGGCATAAAAGTGAAACACGATTGCACCGATGATCGCAAGTGGAATCAACAATACGTGCAGCATAAAGAAACGGGTCAATGTCGCATCCGCAACATAGAAGTTACCGCGAATCCAAATAACCAGCTCATCTCCGATAAAAGGGATACCGCCGAAAATTTCCGTAATAACATACGCTGCCCAATAAGACATTTGACCCCATGGAAGCATGTATCCGCTGAACCCTTCTGCTGAGAAAAGCATGAACAAAAGCATCCCTGAAATCCAGATCATCTCACGCCCTTTTTTATAAGAGCCGTAATAGATACCGGTAAACATATGGATATAAATAATCAAGAAAATAACCGATGCGCCGACGGCATGGATATGACGGAACAACCAGCCGTACGCCACTTCTTGCATGATGGTGTAGTTAACACTGTCAAATGCCATATTGGCATCCGGTTTGTAGTACATCAAAAGAAAAATTCCGGAAACGACCAAAAAGGTAAACAATACGGTCAACAATACACCCATTGCCCACAAGAAATTGATATTTTTAGGAATCCAATACTCACTCATCATCACTTTTGCAAAGTTGATGACACCTAAACGTTGATCAAACCACTCGAGCATCGAGTCTGCTTTTTTAAATTCTGCCATTCTCTGCCCCCTACGCTTTCGCCGTCATTTTTTTGTATTCAGGGCCTTCATCGCCCAATACAAGCGTCACACCGTCAAGTTTGAACGGAGGAATGTCTAGCGGACGAGGCGGTGGTCCGAATGTGTTGACACCATCAGCAGAGTATTCACCGCCGTGACAAGCACATTTAAATAATTTTGTATCCCCTTCATACCCCGGAATACAACCCAAGTGGGTACATAATCCGATCATGACAGAGTAATAGTAATCACCGATTTTGACACTGCGGCCATCGGTTGGTTTCATATCTTCGCTGTATTTCAAGATAAACACCGGTTTACCGCGCCATACGACGATTTCTAATTTGTTGGCTTCTAAGCCCGATACGTCTACCGTCGTAAAACCGGCTGACATAACGCTCGGAAGCGGATCCCACGTTTTCTTCATCGCGATGAGGGAGGCAATTCCCCCGACAGCGGCAACGGCACCAAAGGCTTTTCCGACAAACCCTCTTCTGCTTTCATCCATCATTGTCATCTCACTTAGTTTGGAAATTTAACCCTCTATCATAAGTTAAAAAGGTTTAAGTTTCACTAAATCGAAAGTTTTTCTTATGAATTTGATTACTTCACTGTTACTTTTGTCGATGATGTGATAAGAATTTGATGAAGCCTTATTAAGGGCTTGCATAAGCTGTTCTGGGCTAAATCCGTCAATAATCGGGATATTAAGTGATTCAAATAACGGAATAAAATCTCTAGGATAATCGCTCCGTTGTAAATAAATCGGTTTACCGCCACTTATTAAGTTTTGGAGCACCGCTTGGGGTGATCCGCTGACCAAAACCTCACTTTTTCGGATTACGTCATCGTAATCTTCAGTCTCATGTATCGTTTCAAAACTCTCTTTGAGGCTGTTTTCATATCCGAGAAAATGGTAAAAACCCATCAATAAATCCATCTTATACGGGGCAAAAAGGGATTGATTCGCTTCTAAATCTTTTTCATAATCATCATCTCCGAAGAAAAAGGCGAGAGGAATCGTTTTGGGAAGCTGCTCATAATAACGTTCATGTACCATAACGGCTTTGCAGATATCCTCCCCTTCCAGATACGGCGACAGTAAAAATTCATTCGGGTGTTTGGTATCGGACGGATCATCGCTGATACGGATGAACGTGGAGAAAAACTGCGTCATATCGTTTAACAATGTCGGATTAAGCTCTGCGGAATCAAATATAATCTTGTCGCCGTGCTGAGCGATCTGAGGAATATTCCGGACAAGATCCACCCCTACGGCGCGCTTGATCCCATACTCTTTTGCCTCTGCGGCAATACGGAAATCCGAGCAGAGCAAAGTAATATCGATGTCCTGAAGTTCATTCAAAATTGCCGCAGCGCGGTGAAAACGGTCGAGCCCGATACGGTGTCCCGTATGGACGTAATAAAAATAACGCATAATAGATTCCCTTAATTTTTTCGTTGAGCCATGTAGTATTTCATAAAGTTTGATAATCAAAAATTTGCGTACATACCTTCGATTGTAAAAATTTATTTTACTCTATATATAGTTAAGGGAATTTCAAATGACTATTTATGAAGATTCCTAAAGTTCGATTTCTCACAGAGCTACATTCATAGAAAGAAGAGAAAAAATTAGCCTTTTTTAATGAATGTAGCATTTTGTAACATATAGCAATAAATAGAATTATTTTTTGTTTTATTAAGATTTTAAATAACTAATCATAACTCTTACGCCTATTTACCGCCCATATGCAATCTTTACATATTTTCTTTTCTAAAAAATCACTTTATTTTCTAAAGATATTTTTAATATTACAGGCATAAAGTCGCCATAAATGTTGTATTATGTTTTAATTAATTTTATACATCATCAAATTGATCTATATATAAAGGCTGTTATACTGAAACCGTTCAAATTACTATTTATATTATTCATTGGATATTTGCCCCTTTCCGCACTATCAATTGATACTCCACTCCAGAATGAACAGCAACGCCAAATTTATGAAAAACTCCAAAATATTGATACTACGATCCCCTCATCTGAGCACATAACCCCCGAATCAAATATCTCGAAAGATAAGAATGATACGGTCTGCTTTGTAACGCAATCAATACTGATAAAAAACATGACATCATTGGGCAGTGCTGAGCAAAGAGAATATATCGAACCCTACATCGGCAGGTGTAACGGTATACAATCATTATATATTTTGGCAAAAAGCCTGACTCAACGCTACATTGACAAGGGCTATATTACTTCACGTGTCTATTTGGTTCCTCAGGATATATCCGACGGGACGGTTGAATTTTATGCTCTAGAGGGGAAGATTGCCCATGTCATAACGGATAATTCTAAAACCTCCGGTGCGTTTATAGGCTTAGAGGGCGAAACTCTCCATTTGGGAGATTTGGAAAGTTCCATCGGACACGTCAATCGCCTTCGCTCTAATAAGACCACCATGAACTTGCTTCCTGCAACTCAAGAGGGTGCAACCGACATCATTCTAAGGTCAAACGAGACGCTCCCATTTTTCGGCTCACTTGGAATGAATAACTACGGTTCGGACGCAACGGGAAAATTTCAACTCTACGGCGGATTTGTATGGGAAAACTTTTTCGGATTCAGCGACATTTTCTCCATCAATATGAATACGACCGATAAACAGCAGACGGGGAAAAAGAGTTTCGGCAACACCTATACGTATAGTGTCCCTTTGGGAAAATGGCTTTGGGAAGCTTCATTATCCCGCTTTACCTACAGTCAAACGATTATAGGGCTGAATGATTCGTATATTTCCCACGGAGAGAGTGAAATCTATTCGCTGGGAACAACCTATAAACTCTTTCATACTCGAAATCACAGTATAGAGATAAGCAGTGCAGTAGCGCAGAAAAAAACCCTCAGTAAAATCGATACAACCGTTATTGATACCTCCACCTATAATCTAAGTGTTGGACGAGCGGGGATCAAATACGTCTATCAACAGCCTTCATGGGAAATGTATAGCCTCATCGATTATTATCACGGACTGGAAATCTTTAACCCTACGACAGACGGCACACTAAAAAATGATTTCGCCAAATGGACGTTAGCGGTAGGGGGAACCAAATATTTCGATACAAAACTCCCGATAAACTACCAATTCTCAGGATACGCACAATACAGCAATGATCTGCTCTACAGTGTTGAGCAACTTAGTATCGGCGGCGCGTACAGTGTCCGTGGTTTCCAAACTCAAAACATCAGTGGTGACAGCGGATGGTACGCTCGTAATGATCTGACGTTTCAAGTCTCACCGAGCATCTCACCCTATCTTGCCTATGACATCGGACATATAAAATCGGGGGTCGATACAGCCGGGGGAACACTCACATCTGCAACCTTCGGATTACGTGGCCGCTATCGCTCTATTGCCTTGGATATATACCATGCTATCCCTCTCTCATCCCCGAACAAAACGTTTGATACCGATCCATTCATCGGTATCAGTGCTTCGGCAAATTTTTAGGAGCAATCATGTTTACACACCTTTACCGGCAATCGATCTCATGTATCCTCTCTGCGGTATTACTCGGGAATGCGCTTTATGCCGACGGAATCGTCGTCGATACTACTGCGGCACAGAAATATCAGGCGATGATAGAGTCGACCGCTAACGGTATCCCTCTTATCAATATCGTCACTCCTAATTTGAGCGGTTTGTCGCATAATAAATTTAGCGACTTTAACATTAATCCCTCAGGTATTATTCTCAATAATGCCACCAGTGCCGTATCGACTCAGCTCGGGGGATGGGTTCAGGGAAATGCCAATCTCGGAACGACTCCCGCACGGGTGATATTAAACGAAGTGACGGGAACTAATCGCTCATTTTTGAGAGGGTATGGGGAAGTTGCGGGGCACAGTGCCGATGTCATCATCGCCAACCCGAACGGGATCACGGTAAATGGAGGCGGATTTATTAATTCCCCGCGTGCTACCCTGACTACCGGAACGGCAGTTCTAAACGGTGATACGCTGAGTGGGTTTCATGTACAGCGCGGTGATATTTTAGTTGAGGGGACAGGGCTGAATGCAGATAATATCGACCGTGTCGATCTCTATACGAAAACACTTCAGTTAAATGCCGCGTTATATGCCAAAAAACTCGATGTCGTGACTGGAGAAAATCATATTGCGACTGACGGCACGGTTACATCCGACGGCGTTTCGGGCAGCGGGTATTCGATCGATTCGAGTGCATTGGGAGGGATCTATGCCAATACGATCCGGCTGGTCGGAACCGATAAAGGGGTTGGTGTCAATCTCCCCCAGATCACGTATGCAAGCGATTCCCTTAGCCTAAGTGCGGATGGTTATATTATCCTCGGAAGCGCCGTTGCCGAAAATACTCTGAGTGTTCAGTCTCATTCAGATTCCATAGCGCTTAAAGAGCGAACAGGTGCCGATCACGTTACTTTAATAGCATCTCATAACCTTGCCAATGAGGGTGACCTTGTCGGAATGCAAGT
Source organism: Sulfuricurvum sp. (assembly GCF_049277495.1). Classification (GTDB taxonomy): domain Bacteria; phylum Campylobacterota; class Campylobacteria; order Campylobacterales; family Sulfurimonadaceae; genus Sulfuricurvum. The sequence continues at coordinate 19,744 of NZ_JBASYM010000047.1, forward strand.
GGATGTCAGTGCAGGAGATATGACTAATAGCGGTACGATGTACAGCGATACAATGAACCTGAATATATCCAATTCCCTGAGCAATACCGGAATACTATCGGCATATAGCGGTTTGAATGCAACCGCTACAGATATGATTAACGGTAACGGAGCTCTCATCGAATCGCAGAATGCGATCTTGGATATGTCTCATTCGGTGCATAACTTGGGGACAATTAATGCCGGTCTTTTATCACTTCGCACACCGACGTTGCTCAATGAGCAGAATATTATTGCTGACATAGCACAAATCGAGACAACCGCTTTAACCAACAATGCATTGATGAAAGGAGCTGTTACGCTATCGGTTGATACTCAAACATTGATAAACAACGGCGGAATGATCGGAGGCAATCAGCTCAGTATACATGCTAACACGATTACTAATAATGAAGTACTTTACAGTGCCAATGCAATCGATCTAAGTGCATCGAATACACTTCGCAATACAGCAGATGCTACAATCAAATCAGCAGGTTCAATTAACATCCACGATACAGGTACCCTCAGAAATGAGTCCGCAACGATTCAAGCCGATGGAAATATATTAATTCAATCAACGGCAGTGGAAAATATTTCGAATATAACACCGACGATAATCACCAATCATGTATCGCGTTACGTGGAAAGTATGGTAGGTGTCATTTTTAATTCGAATACCTTGTATGCTGAAAAATGGCTTGATACGATTGATAAAACAGAGTATGTCCCCTCCTATATTTTAGCCGGTGGAGATATGTCGATCAATGCGGCAATCTATAACCGCTATTCAATGATAGCAACAAACGGCGATCTCTATCTAAGCGGTTCGGTAAATAATGAAGCTTCGATCGATGCCCATGACGTGGTTGAAACCCAATACTATTACGATCGTCAACATCAAAGTTGCGGTTGGAGTGGATGCCATTGGCATAATGATAGCTATTGGGGAGCACTGAACCATACTGATACTATTACTGACCACGTCTACTCTACCATTCAAGCAAGCGGGAATATTTATGGTAACTTAATCAGTATTAATAACGCTGATGTCATAGAGGGTAGCGTACCGACCAATACATCTTCACAGGGAATTCCTGCATCATCGCACTTCAATGATATTTCCGTAGGTTCTCAATATACCCTTCCAAACGGAAATTACTCTCAATTCGTTACCGTAACCAATCCCTCTCTCCCGTACTTGATCGAGTCTAATCCCCTTTATGCGGACTACAACACCTTTATCAGCTCGGATTACATCATGAGCCGTTTGCATCTCGATACCGCAGCCAACACCAAACGTCTCGGGGATGCCCGTTATGAGACCGATTTGGTACGTGACGCCGTATTTCGTCTCACGGGTGAGCGGTATCTTGCCGGATTCGGTTCGGACACAACGCAGTACCAAGCGCTGATGGATAATGCGCTTGCGGTCAGTAGCGATTTACATCTAGAACTTGGAGTAAGTCTATCGGCTTCCCAAATTGCTGCCCTTAATCGTGATATCGTCTGGATGGAAGATCAGGTGGTCTCGGGTCAACATGTCCTCGTTCCCGTCGTTTATCTCGCATCTTTGAAAAACCAAGAGCTGACTTCGGGCGGTAAGATCATAGCCGGAGGCGATATGGCGCTTGCCGTAGCACAGGGGTTAAACAACGGCGGTGAGCTCAGAGCAGGAGGAACTCTCCTTGCTCAAGCCGACACGATCACCAACAGCGGCGGAGCTATAAGAAGTAATGGAGATATGCTTCTGCATACAGAGGGCGACATCACCAATACTAGTGGAAAAATCAGCGGGAATAACGTCGCCCTCGTCAGTGACAACGGAAACATTGTCTCACAAACCGCTCTAAAAACTATCACCCTTAATCAAAACGGAACCACGGGAACTCTCGGCACTGTAGGAGAGAGTGCTACCATCCAATCCAAAAGAGATATGCTCTTAAGCGCATCTCAGGATATTACCCTCACAGGAGCCGAAACAGCTGCAGGGGGAAATGTCGTCCTTGCAGGTGAGAATGTCACCTTGAGCGCCCTGGAGCAAAATTCCCATTACACCAATAGGACGAAAAACGGTTCAAGTGAGATCGAGTCGGTAAAACAGCACGCTTCGACCCTTGCCGCAGGGGGTGACGTCAGTATCAATGCCGCTCAGGATGTGACCCTCCACTCCTCTAGCGTTGCAGGGACGGATGTTGCCATCAATGCAGGAGAAAACGTCAACGTTACCGCCGCCAATGATCGTGAGTTTATGGATGTCCAAACGCATAATAAATCAACTTTCAGCTCATCCAGCAAACGGGATATGACGCTCAAAGAGAATGTTGTCTCTTCGAGTATTAATGGAAATAACATTAGTATCACCAGCGGCAAAGATACCACCCTTCAAGCCGCAAATCTCAAAGCGGCGGAAAATATCCAAGTGGACGCGGCAGGAGATATCAACGTCCTCGCCAAAGCCTACCGTGAAGCAGAACTTCACCAAGAGTCCAAAAGCTCTCTCGGCGGTTTGGTCAGTTCTGCATCGCTTGACAGTACCGATGCGGTGAAACTCCACGAAGCGACCGTGAAAACCGAAGCCAAAAATATCATCATGAATTCGGGAAAAGACATTAATGTCGTGGCGTCGAATGTGAGTGCGGGGGATGCACTTGGTATAAAAGCGGCTCATAATATCAATATTTTATCAGATGAAGAACAAAATACAGAGCAGCACTACAGCAAAAAATCAGGGCTAAGTTTAGGCTTTAGTGACGGCATGTTAACTGTTGCCGAAGAGAAACAAACAAAAGATGCCAAAGCCAATATCACTCAAAAAAGCTCAAATCTGAGTGGAAAAACGATAGCAGTAGAAGCGGGACAAGACGTGACATCAATCGGATCAAATATCGTTGCTTCAACGATTGATGTGAATGCTCAAAGAGACATAAATATCCTCTCTGCAACGGAATCCGCTAGCCACGATCACAAAGAATCAACTGCCAAAGCAGGAATCGGTGTAACGCTTAATATGAACGAAGCGTCACTCTTTGCCGGAGTAATCACTAAATCCGATAAATTAGGAGAAGGGCAAACACAAGAGGTAGGTTCACAGCTGCTCGGTGATAATATTACTGTGCATTCTGGTAACAACACCAATGTTCTTGCGTCAGATATTATCGCCAATAACGATGTTTTGATCCAAGCCGATAAAAATATCAATATCCTTTCTCAAGACGCAACGGCCTATAAAAATCAGGTTCACAAGGAACTCAAAGCGGGAATAAAAGTAGGAGTTGAACAACACGTTACTGATGCAGCCAAACAATTAGCCGACACGATTCAGTCTCTCCCCGATTCAGATAATGTTGTAAGTACGGGATCAAAAGTACTCAAATCCGTTGATCTCGTGACAAATACCCTTTCCCATTCGGTGAGCGCCGGATTCGATGCGGTTGCCGAGATGTCAAAAAGTGAAACATCCGCTCAAAGTACCTCCGCACAAAGCTCCACAATCGCTGCCGGGCATGATGTGACGTTGGATGCCGGCGAAGAGGTCACCGTTGCAGGCAGTGATGTCATGGCAGGAAATAAAGTATCGATGAATGCCGAAAATATTATTCTTAAATCCTCCGCGCAAAACGCATCTTCCTCATCATCGGATAAATCGGGCTCGCTCAAAGTGACTTTATTCGGAACACGAGAAGGTCAGGTTGACGCATCGTATGCCCAGTCCAAAAATCGTTCTAACGATACGACGCAGCGTGATAGTTACATCATAGGAAATGACGTCACACTCAACACCTCAGGAGATACAACGCTCCAAGGGGCCCATGTATCCGGTGATACCGTGAGTGCAAATGTCGGAGGAAATTTAAACCTCATTAGCGTCCAAGACACCGGAAGTTCCAAAGGCGACAGTGAGAGCATATCCCTTAGTACAGCAGGAAGCGGAAGTGTCGGTGCAGGCAAATCCAGCAGTTCCAAAGCATGGGTGGAGGAACAGACGGGTATTATTGCGACTAAGCAAGTCGATATTACGGTCGGAGGCAATACCGACCTGCAAGGAGCGATCATCGCTACCAAAGATGCCAACGGCAATGATGCGAATAACGTCCATCTGGCAACCGGGACACTCAGCACAAGCGATATCAGCGATCACGATACATCGACCTCGATGAATATCGGAATCGGAAACATCTCCGCATCGCAATTCCAGGCCGATAGCAAAGGGACTACCGGAGCGACTCTCGAAGCAGGATATGCCAACAGCGATAAAGAGCAGATCAACCGCGCAACCATCGGAGGAGGAACGATCGCTCTCGACCAAGAGTCATTACCGACTACTCTTAATCGTGACATTACCAAAGCTCAACAGATCACCAAAGACGAGAGTGAGAACTACGACATCTATGCAAGCCAAAACTCAATCAATTCGGTGCTCAATCCTACACAGACAGCCCAAAACTGGAAACAAGCGGCAAAAGATATGGGACTCAGCGTTTACAAAGAGATTACGGAAAACCTACCGAATGGAGATAGCGGAGGCTTGGCGGGCGTGGTCGGTAAAGGATTGGATGCAGCAGGAGGAATAGGTTTGTTACCATCCAAAGGAAATGGCGGAGGGTATATCACCCAGATCGCTACACAGCTGACAGGGGATAATCGAAATATGATTATCCTAAAAGATAAACAGCAGCTATTGGCGATGGGTATTCCCGAAACAGATATAAAAGAAGTGATTCAAACGAATAAAATTACCGGCGAAGAGATTCACGTGTATACCACAAACCCTAACAAAGCAGTACGTATTGACGAACAACCTATTGATGGCGATCCGCTTAGAGATTATAAGATTCATATTAGTTCTGAAGCAATTAAAGCGGCGAATTTAGATCATCTCTTTACCAACGGGATGTTTAACCCTGTTGATGTAGCGATCTATAACCAGCAAACCCAACAGGGGGGAGCAAACAGTGTACTTAACTACAACCAAACACATGGTATCGTAGGAGACTTTATCGAAGATGTACAGGATCATTTGACATCTAATACGGGACTAAGTGTTTTAGGAACCGGAGGGTCGCGACAAACAGGCGAGGTGATCGATCAAATGGCGACGATCACTAACGGAAACCTTACGGTAGGAGCACATTCCCAAGGGACGATGATGACCCACAACGGTATGAATCTATACAAAGATGATCTCAAAGAGATTTTGAAAAACAATCCAAACAGCCAACTGCTCGTAGGGTATGCGGGTTCTCCGGTAAATCATAATGTTGCAGCGGATTTGGTGACGGAGATTTATGGAGGAACGCAAGGTATTGAAACACGCTTTGGAAAAGATCAGGGCAAAATATCAAATGTATTTCGTTCCCAAGTGAACCCGCAAGATTTGGTCGGGAGCCTGTTGGGCTGGCAATCAGCGGGGGTCAATCAGAGTGATAATGTGCTGCTCAATATCGGAGAGTCTTTACTGAGACTACCGTCATTATTTATCCCATCAGAAAACAATCCGTCTCCGCACTCCTACTATCCGTGTATCATTGGATGTGGGGATGAGAGTGTAACCCAGGATATAAAAAATTTCTATAACCCAAAAACAGATGCTGGACAAACTCCACTTGCAGATTATTATAAAACCTTGAATGTCGATCTCAATCTCTATACGAAAGATAAGCAATGAAAAAAACTATTCCCTATGTACTGATTTTATTGGTATTTACACTGTTGTCAGGATGCAGTGCCCAAAGAGCGGTTGATACTTATAATGGTTTATCTGCCAGATTAGCTGGAAATAACCCTCCCACTTTTTTTAAAATTGACAGTGTCGAAGAAGCCAATAACCTGAAACTTACATCAAAGTATTTCGATGTCTCCATGCCGATCGTTAAACAAGATGATTTTATAAAGATGGGTGGTTGGTATGGTATGAACATGTACAATGGAGAAAATATCTCTCTTGGATTAAATCAACATCCTGTTGGAAGTGGAAAAGGAGTTGGATCTATTCACTATGACGTAGAATTTTCTTCATCAATTTATCCTTATACTGAGAGAGAGAGATCTATTGAAAATAAAATAAATAATTTTCCTTTACAAAGGACAAAACCGAATGGAGAGACCATAGACGTAAATTTGCATTATGAAACACATGGGAAAGAAAAGTATATATGCTTAATTAATGAATCTTACAATGAAAAACTTGGGGAGCGTAAAAAACATTATGGTTGTTATAAATTCAATTCTGAACGAACTGTGGTTAAGAAAGTTTCTATTGATCTTACCTATACCCGCGTCCCAAACCTTTCCAAAGAACTCGAACCGCTAGCAAACGAATACACCTACGAAGACCTTCAAAAACGATCACAGCGGATATTGGACAGTTTATATATCAAAGACGGATGGGAGAAATAAAACAATGGAGAAGACAATGAAAGTATCAGCATGGATTTTAGTAATGGCAATAATATTTACAGGTTGCAGTCAAACAAAAACGGCATTAAAAATGATGGATGGTTTGAACTATGTAAGTGTACATGATCTACAGGATCGGGTGCACTATGATCAAACGGCTCAATTGCCTAATAATCCTGAATTGCTGCAAATCATAGATGAAGCACAACCTACAGTGTATGGTGTATTAAACAAAGCAGTTTGCAGCGGAAGTGAAAAATATCTAAAAGGGGCGTTATTTAGTTTTACTCCAAATGAGACTAATGCGGAGATAGAATTTCCTTTTGGTGATATCGTTGCGGAAAATAATATCTGTTTAGATGTGACGAAAATTTATGATTTTAGCAGTACAGATGAGAACGAATTAAGATTTTCAGCTACATTGACTTCCGAGAAACAAAAAAATATTGCTGTACAGATTGATCTAGTAAAAGAAGAAGGGCGTTGGTGTTTGCAAAGTTTTCGTAAGTTGATGATTTAAAGGGACAGGCTACTTTTTAGTAGCCATCTTGATATAAATCTGTAAAATATCCAATGCCGCCGGGGTCATACCGCTGATCTGTGATGCGGCTTGAAGCGTCGGCGGATTGAATTTACCGAGTTTGTCGACAATCTCATTCGAGAGTCCCGAAACCGATTTAAAATCAAAATTCTCAGGGATGGCAATATGGAGCATTCGCGACATTTTTTCGATATCTTCGCTCTGTTTTTCCACATAACGGGCATATTTTGCCTCGATTAACACCTGTTCTTGGATATATGGGTCCAATTCTCCCAAACTCGGAAGCAACTGGACCAGTTTCTCCAAAGTAAAACTTTTACGCGACACGAGCTGAGCGGCGGCTATTTTGTCATTGATCCGCTCTTCGTCGATCGATTCCAAAAAGGCTAAAAACTCTTTGTTCGGGGTGTAGATCGTTTCTTCCAAAAGGGCCAATCCTTCCTCGATTTGACGCCGTTTCGTCTCAATACGCTCCATCTGAGCATCATCGATCAGTCCCAAAGCATGGCCGTAGCGTCCCAAACGCAAATCAGCCGTCTCTTCACGAAGAAGGAGGCGGTATTCGGCGCGGGAGGTAAACATACGATACGGTTCTTTCGTCCCTTTGGTCACCAGATCATCGATCAATACACCGATGTAGGCTTCATCACGGCGCAAGATGAGAGGCTCTTTCCCCTGCAGCGACAATGCGGCATTGATTCCCGCCATCATCCCCTGAGCCGCTGCCTCTTCGTATCCCGTCGTCCCGTTGATCTGTCCGGCGCAATAGAGGTTTTTGACCTTTTTCGTCTCCAGCGTGTGTTTCAACTCTGTCGGATCGACATAATCGTACTCGATCGCATAGCCGTAACGGACGATCTTCGCATTCTCCATCCCGTGCACCGAGTGGATCATCGCGCGCTGAACATCGGGAGGAAGAGAGGTAGACATTCCGTTGATATAACACTCGGTATTTTCCGCCGTCTGCGGCTCGATAAAGAGATGATGGCGCTCTTTATCGCGGAAACGGTTGATCTTGTCTTCGATGCTCGGGCAGTAACGCGGACCTACCCCTTCGATCTGACCGGTAAACAAAGGAGCCCGATGGAAATTTCCCTCGATCAGGCTGTGGGTATCTTCATTCGTATAGGCGATATAACAAGGGAGCTGCTTTTTCGTCCGGGCAAATTCCTCGCGGTCGGTACGGAAACTGAACGGATTGGGAAGCTCATCTCCGTCTTGGATCTCCATGACGGAAAAATCGATGGAGGAACTGTCCACACGGGGACAGGTCCCCGTTTTAAGACGTCCGACATTCAGTCCCGCCGCGCGGAGCGAATCACTCAGCCCTTTAGCCGGAAATTCTCCGAAACGCCCCGATTCTTGGGTGATCTCTCCGATATGGACAACGCCATTCAAAAATGTCCCCGTTGTGATGATGACCCGCGCAGCCCGGTATTCATTGAGCAGATGGGTTCGGACACCGACTACCGTATTCTCTTCGATAATCAGCGAGTTCACCGTCTCCTGAATCAGCGACATGTTCGGGGTTGTCAAGATCTTGTTCCGCGCAATGACACGGTAGCGGTCCATATCGATCTGTGCACGGCTTCCGCGGACGGCAGGCCCTTTGGTAATATTGAGGATGCGAAACTGGATTCCCGCTTCATCGGTCAACAGCCCCATCTCACCGCCGAGGGCATCAAGTTCTCGAACTAAATGCCCTTTTGCCAATCCGCCGACAGCAGGATTACAGCTGGTTGCCCCTACCTGCTCGGCTAACATGGAGAGCATAAGCGTATTCTGACCCATTCTCGCAGAGGCAAGTGCGGCTTCGATTCCGGCGTGTCCTCCGCCGACGACGATAACGTCATAATTCATTATTACTTCTTTTTGCGTAAATTATAAATGCAATTATAGCTACCATTGTTGAAACCTATAAAAATGCAAAGGAAAAATAGCCTACAATTAAGAAAATATTTTGATGACGGGTGACACCATGGATGCCGCAAACGCCAAAACACTAGAAGAGCTTCTCAAAAACTACAAGCCTGAGCCTCTCGAATACGATCCTGAGGTAGATGGCGGAGACGAGTACCTCATCCGAGATGAGCTCCTCAAGAAAAAAGAGGAACTTAAAGATGTTGTCACAAAACTTAAAGAAAAACAGCGAAATGAGCGAAAAGTACGTCGTTAAGGCCGCCTTGCTATAATCACCGGAAAATTAAACGAGGTTATCTGTATGATCCAAAACGCATTTGACGCTTTTAATAGCGAGCGATACGAAGAGGCTTTGGAACTGTTCGAAACATTAGCTCTTCAAAACAACCCTACCGCCCTCTCATCACTCGGCTATATGCACCAAAAAGGGCTGGGAGTGGAATCCTCCCTAGAGCGGGCTTATCACCTATATCTCCAAGCCGCGGCGCTGGATGAGCCTGCCGCCATCTACAACCTTGCACTCATGGTAGCGGATGGAATCGTTGTTGCCCACGATCAATACAAAGCACATGAACTCCTGATACGCGCTTCGGTTCTAGGTTTTGCGCAAGCCCAATATGAAGCCGCACTCTCACTGGAACGGGGAATCGGATGTGTCCAGAATTTCTCCGAAGCCGCCTTTTGGTACGAAGAAGCGGCCAAACGCGGTAATCCAAATGCCTTTAATAATCTCGGCGTATTGTACAAAGAGGGGCATGGGGTTATTCAGGATTATCCGAAAGCCTTTATCTGCTTTTCCCGAGCCGCAGCAATGGATATCCCTGAAGCCCAGTATAATCTGGGACTTCTTTACGATCAGGGTCTGGGATGTGAAGCTGATCATGATATCGCACTGGAATGGTGTAGAAAAGCGGCCTATAACGGTCATGAAAAAGCGAAAAGCATTATCCGTTCTTTGCAAGAAGAGGGTAAGATTGTATTTTAACAAAGGGGCATTATGTTTACAGGATTGATTCGGGAGATGGCACAGGTGAAGAGTTTCGGCGGCAACCGGCTGTCGCTCAAAGCAGCCCACCGCCCTAAACTGGGAGACTCTATCGCCATCAACGGAACCTGCCTCTCTGTCGTCAGCATCGAGAGTGACGGATTCACTGTTGAACTCTCCCCCGAAACCCTCTCCCATATCGCTACCGAAAAGCTCTCCGGAAGCGTCCATATCGAGCCTGCCATGATGATGGGAGACCGGTTTGAAGGGCATATCGTCCAGGGACACATCGATACGATCGGCACCATCGACTCGATAACCAACAACGGCAACAGCTATGATGTCGTTGTCCATATCGATTCGGAATTTATCCCTCTGATTCCGCCGAAGGGTTCTATTACGATCGACGGAATCAGCCTGACCGTCAACGAAGTGTTGAAAGACGCTTTCCGTCTCACCATTATCCCGATCACTATGTCAGAAACTCTTTTCGGCACCTATAAAAAAGGGACCCGCGTCAATATCGAAACCGACGTGTTTGCCCGCTATATGCGTCATATTCTCACCTCATCCTCCAAAAAAGATCTCAGCTGGAATGACATCGATCATATCAGTTCACTCTATTAACCGCTATGACAAAAATACAATGGATCATGATGGGAGCATTCGTCGCAGGACTGATTCTCTCGCTCTATAAAGTCTATCTTTTTTTACCGAAAAAACGTTTGGCAGACGATGACACGACTCCCGAATCGGTGGAACTTCTAGAGCGCATATTAGTCGAAACGGACCGTGACCATCCCTCACTTACCGATGAAGAGCTGTATCAAAAAATGACGGAACATCCGAAGTTTGATCCTAAGCACTTTTGGCGGTTCAACGAGAACCGTCTTCGCCATTTAATCGAACATTACCGTTTTAAAGAGCCAGATTTTCGTCGCTAAGGGATTTGGTATCCGGATTGCACCGAATCTTATGCTCCATATCGACTTTCTCATATTCTTTCAATTCCCGTCGTGAAGCGATCGTCGCATTGCGATACCCCTCACCCGAATTCAGGTAGACATTCCATCCGTTCTCATACAGAGCCAGCCGCGTAGAGAGTGCCGTCGAATAGGTCGTCACTACTCCCTCCTCTCCCATCAGCCGCGCGATATCGGCGAAATACTCCCGCGTCCAGAGGGCAGGATTGACCGAGGGGCTGAAAGCGTCTTGATAACACACATCCCATTCCCCCTCCAAATCCCGCATCGCTTTACGTGCATCGGTGATTTCAACCGTGATCTGCGTCCGCTCATCCTCATATCCGCCGAGTGTCGCGATGTCGGTGATCATATTACGGTACGGCTCAAAGATTTCGGGATAGGGAAAATCGACGAGAGAAGCGACCAGATCGCCGTCGAGTTCGGGAGAGTAGATTTCGAGCGTCGTGTCAGGATAATAGGTGTCACGGTAATAGAGGCTCAATAGAGTATTAAACCCAAGCCCGAAACAGATATCGATGATGCGCAGATGATCTTTCTCACGATGCAGTGCAAAAGCGGGCTCGATATGTTTTTTGAGCGATTCGTTGAGAGCACCGTCTTTCGTCGAATGGTAATGCTCGTCATATTCGGAACTATAAGCTGTATAACTTCCGTCTTCGCTCTGTACCCACTCTTTTGCCATTACCGAACCTTTTTTCGTTTAGCAAAATTATATCTTTTTACCTGCCCAAATTATAATGATGCTCACTTGTAATAAAGCAGCACCTCGGTGTTTTAACGCTCGTCCCAGTAGATATCCCCGTCATATTCGGCATGAAATCCGAGCGCACCGAGTTCCTGCGCGTATCCGATTATTTCGCATACCTCTTCATCGAAATGATGGACCAGATGGTTGAAATTGGAATCGTTCATTTCCACTACATCGTATTCATACATGGCTTATCCTTTGTATAAGATATCCCTATGAATACATCAATTATTCCCGGTTTTTTATCCTCTCTTTGCACCAATCCGGCGAGAATAATAAAAAATACAACAATTTTGTCGTACTTTATTCATTCCCAAAAATATTTTATCCGTTTCTCCGCCGCAATTCTTCATGACAACTATATCTTTTTACTTTCCTAAACTATAATGGTGCTCATTATTTAACAAAGCGGAAAATATGGATACAAAAGAGAAACAAGCGATCATCGCCGTTTCAGCAGGGCGTTGCTCCTTATACTCAGCATGATCGCTTCGGCAATGTTTTCAGAGAGTATTGCTTATCGTGGCTATATCTTTATTACTGCTACCTCTCTAAGGGAATTGGTTCTCATGTTCATCGGGATGAGGAAGATAATTCAGCATACGGTGTCGAAGAGGTAAAAATCATTTTAACGAACATTTCAATATAATCAAGGAAGTTCTTTTACGAACACAAGGGTAGATTAATGCGCGTAACTATTGATAACATAGGGGAATATCTTCATTTGTTTAGTGAAAAAAATACTGATTTTGGAAGCCCAGCGTGGGCAGAACCTATTTTTGCAGCTATGATACGTGCATATCAAAATCATGAAAAATTAACTATCAATATTGGCAATGGGTATATTCGAAATATGATACTATCAGAATATCAAAGTCATAAGTCATATAGTCCTATTGAATGTATTTTTCAAAGAGCTGATGTTGATAAAATTGCCAATCATATAACACAAATTATGCTAAAGAACTTTCACGAGCTTTCTCCAAAGGATCAGAAAGATTTACGTGACTATCTACAATACCTTTTTACTGAACTTATGAACAATGTAGCTGATCATTCACACTCGTCAGTAGGTGGATATGCAATGGCTCAGTATTTCCCATCTAACAGAAAAATACAGTTTGTAGTTGCTGATAGAGGGGTAGGATTTTTAAGAAACTTACTCCTTAATTTCGATGATGTCGATAATGAGTTAGCAGCAATAATAAAAGCTCTGCAAAAAGGTATTACTTCTACAGAAGCAGTAATGTATGGTGCTCATAAAAATGCAGGATTTGGTCTGTATGCAATGTATGAGATCTTAAATATGACAGGTGGTAAATTTGTTATTATTTCCAATGATGCCTTGCTTAGATATTCAAATGGATCTTATTCTACAGAAACGTTATCACCACCATGGAATGGGGTTGTCGTTGCATTCGAATTCGAAGAAGCAAATATTAACTATGATATGGATTATTTTCGAAAAAACTATTTATGGAAAGAAGCCCTCGAAGAAGAAGATGAGGACTTTTATGTTTAAGCTGATCGTTCTTTAGAGTATTTAATTACAATATTTATCGTATCTTTTATACCCTGAGTTTCATTGACAAGTTTTACTTTTCCACGGATATATTCAATTCCAAATGCTCGAATAAATATCCCAAAAAATTCATCTATAAAAGACTGAGTAACTTGTTCTACTCCTGCGAAATCAAGAGTAACTTGACCATCTTTATCAAGTACAGGCTTCATTTTTTCACGAATAATTTCACCAGCTCCACGTGACCCAATAAAATCGAAACCACCGGTAACGCTTTTTACATTGATTACTATGCTTGGCATTTTTAATTCTTTCTAAGGTTATTAACCTATTAATGTTCATACTGAACATATTTTTTTGATTTGGAATTATATCCGCATCTGCTTAATTAACATTAACGCTGATATTATGACTCTTCTTTTATTATAACGATAAGTATATCGGTTATATCTTAACAAATAGTTACGTCTTAACCTATAAATTCATTTATAACTTTACCGTTAGTAACATCACCTATAGTATCGTTCTAATAATGCAAAAAATATTCCTACAGACCCGCTCCCCACATATGCATCTTTTTTCCAACGATGATCTCATATCCTTCGATGAGATCGGTAATCGCATTGATCGCCCGAAACTCCCCCTGATCAAGCAGCGATTCGACCTCAGCGATACCCATAGAACCATTTTTCTGGACAATGATGATTTCGGAGGCGTTAAGCAGTGTGCGGTAAATCAGCTGGAGAAATTTATTTGGAGATTCATGTAAGTGCAACACGTCCTGCACGATCACTGCGGCGTAATCACGAGGCACTCCCCCTGCGGGAGATTTATAATCTTTGAGCGAAAACACTTTATGAAATGTCGTATGCTCTAATGCTTGATGCTCTCCCGGAAAAAGTGAAAGGTCAATCGACCCATCATAGGGAGAAAGAAAACCGGCTAATTCCTCCGCCATAGAGTCCAAATGACTCGTTACCACCATAATTTTCGTATGCGGTGTCGGATGAAGAAGCGCAGTAATCATAAAGACAAGTCGTGCAACTCTCGGAAAAGATACGCTTCGACGATATCATCGATAGTGCGCTGAGAGTGAGCAACCAATACCATCATCTGCTGATCCAGAAACTCCATCACCGGTTCATAGTTATTCGTGACGATCACCGCATCGCATGGCGCCTCGATTGTTGAGCGATCCGTATAAAAGTTTATTTCGATTACACGCCCCTCTTCGATCTCGACCGTTGCCCAAAACTTTGCTGATAGAATCCCGGTCAGTTCTGATTCTTGGGTATCATCACCATCGATCGGTAACAAGAGGATCATTATTTTTCTACCTTCGCAAGATCAAGTTTCAACGCTTCGTTATCCATGATATCGATATCTTTGCGAAGCACTTCTGCCGCGATCGCTTTTGCATCTTCGAGGGAGTGCATTTTATAGGTACCGCATTGGTAAATATTGAGTTCAGGGATATCGTCTTGAGATTTAACTTCGAGAATATCTTTCATCGACGCTTCCCACGCATCGGCGACATCCTCTTCACTCGGCGATCCGATCACACTCATATAAAATCCGGTACGGCACCCCATCGGAGAGAGATCGATGATCTCGGTCGAACCTGAATTGAGGTGATCACGCATAAACCCTGCGAACAAGTGTTCCAATGTATGAATCCCCTCCTGCGAAAGAACTGCCTCATTCGGGCGGCAGAAACGGAGATCGAAAACGGTAATATCATCCCCTTTCGGAGTTTTCATCCCTTTGGCACGGCGAACGGCAGGAGCGGGCATAATGGTGTGGTCTACACAAAAGCTATCGAGTAACGGCATGATAATCCTTGAAATATGATCTTTAATTGTGGCAATAGTAACATATTTCATCCTTGCATCGCTATAATTTGACGACTAATACAAGGATCTTACATTATGAAAAGTCTCTTTGACGATACCGTAGCCGCCCACTACCGAAATGATCCTCTCGCGATGCGTGTCTACACCTCTCAGCTCTTAGGGCAAAGCAAGGATTTAGTCCTCCACGGCGGAGGGAACACCTCTGTTAAAATCGGCAATACCCTCTATGTCAAGGGAAGCGGATGGAATCTCGACACGATCGAAAAACCGGGGTTTTCCCCTGTCGATCTGGACGTACTGATCACCATGGCCCAACGCGAAACACTGAGTGATTCCCAAATGGTAAAAGAGCAGCGTGCCGCAATGAGCGACCAAACATTCCCGAATCCCTCCATCGAAGCGATTTTGCATGCCATTATCCCCTTTGACTTCGTGGATCACACCCATGCCGATGCCGTCGTCACGCTGACCAATACCCCTAACGGCAAATCTTTGGTACAACAGCTTTATGGAGCGGATATGCTCCTCGTCGATTACGTGATGCCGGGCTTTGAACTGGCTAAATATATTGCCGATCTCACCCGTAACATCGACTGGAATAGCTTGGACGGGATGATTTTGATGAACCACGGTGTTTTCACCTTTGATAACGATGCACGGGTGGCCTATGAGAAGATGATTGATATCGTGAGTGTTGCCGAAGAGTATCTCAAAGCACACGTAACCCTCCCGAGTGACGTAAGAGAAAACCGTGCCGATCCTCTTTTGATAGAAGCCCTCATTAAAGAGGTTGAACCTCTGCGCGGCTCTGCGATTGTCGCCAATGTAATCGATTCCCCCCGAGCCAAAGCGCTCAGCCTGCTTCCTAATCTGCAAGAGATACTGCATAACGGGGAACTGACACCCGAACACGTTATCCGCATCAAACCCTTCCCTGCATTGATCGGTGACGATATCACTTCGGGGATCGCGGCCTTTGTCCAAGCGTATCAGGAATATTTTAATCTCCACGCATCCCAAGAACACATCTGCCTCGATCTCGCGCCGCGCTACGCTATTATCAAAGGGCTTGGTGCCGTTGCCTTGGGTAAAGATACGAAAGAGTCTGAGATTATCGCCGATATCGTAGAGCACACCATTACCGCGATTCTCAGTGCCGAACAGCTCGGCGGGTGGAAATCATTGACCCCGTCGCAAGTCTTTGCGATGGAATATTGGGAATTAGAACAGGCAAAACTAAAGAAATAGCACGGTTCACTGTGCGCGAGCTTCCCGCAGAAGGGAACCCGGCGTTAGCGTACAATCGGGATGTATTCCGATGGCGTATAAACTAAATAAAAAAGGAAAAATATGAAAATTACGAAAAAAGTGACCTTTATCGCCAAAGAGGAGCATATTGCTACGGTCAAAAAACTGCTCGAAGATATGGTAGAACCCTCACTCAAAGAGCCGGGGTGTTTGTTTTACTACATTTTTCAATCCCAAACCAATCCGTGCAAATTCTTCGCCGTCGAATCCTGGGCGGATGAGGAGTCGTTAGAGGGGCATAAACACACGGAGCACTACGCGTATTACAAATCGCATTACGAGCCGTTCGTCGATGATAAATATACTGAAGAGCTAGACCTCCTCGACGAAAAAGCCTATTCTTTTTAACACGCCATCGGAACAAAGTCTGCGCATGCTTGCGTGCTATAGTCCGGGAGCCTTCCACATCGGCTCCAGTGTCCCCTCGCGAACCAACTCCATCTGCTTGGAATAGACTTTCATCCATCGTTCTTTGATCGCTTGATACTCTGCATAATTACCTAAATTCGGCTCGTAAGAACGTTCCATTTTGACGATATTTTTTCCCGCTTCTTCGAAGCTTTTATAGACTCCCGCACCGATACCGCACGCCATCGCTACCCCCAGAGCCGTTGCCTCTTTAACTACCGGGACTTTTACTTCCAAGCCGGTGACATCGGCCAGTATCTGAGACCAGAGTGCTCCATTGGAAGCCCCGCTCGCAAACGTGATCGAGGTCGGCGAAACTCCGCTGAAAGCTTTGATGTTTTCCAGATTGATCGCGCTGACGATACACGCATTCTCTTCCAGCGCGCGGAACATCGAACCGATATGGTATTTGCTCTCATCCAACCCCAGCCCGATAAACGACGGAGACGCGTGTATCCATTCGCCGTAATTCATTCTATCACTAAAGACTGGTGTGATTCCATACGATCCGATCGGTACGGAGGCTGCCAGCGCTTCAAGCTCGCCGTAGCTTTTTCCGCATCCGAAACTGTTTCGAAACCAGCGCATGACGAGACCCGTAAAAAAGGTGATCCCCTCAGCCTGGGACATTCCCCGGACCACATGCGGATTGACTCGCAATAACATATCCTGAGCGAGGTTAGCATCGCTGGGGATATTGACTACCTGCTGCCAAAAGCTCCCCCCCAAGACTACCGCATCGCCCAAAGATGAAGCGCCCAATCCGGCTGTGCCGATTTGAACGTCACCGCCCCCCATCACAACGAGCGTATCGCGGCTCAGTCCCGTCTCCTCTGAGGCTTGGGCACTCACATTTCCTAAAATCTCTCCGCTCTCGCGTATCGGAACAAACAAATCGTTGAGCCCGCATTGCTCGAACTCGCTTTTTTCCCAATGACGGTTTTGCAGACTAAATGCTCCCGCCGTTCCCGCGTTGGAAGGCTCAGACGCCAACTCTCCGCACAGTTTGAAGAGTATCCAATCACTGATCATCGTAAAAAATCGGGCTTTTTCATAAAGGGCCGGGCGATTGTTTTTCAGCCATAAAAGGCGCGGCGCGGCTGAGAGGGCAAAAGTTTGGCCACTCTTGGCGTAACTCTCCTGTTCCAATGACGGATAGGTATTTTTGAGATAGGCGACTTCCTCCCCTGCTCTGCTGTCCACATTTGCGACACCCCAAAGCTCATGTTTTTCACCGTCATAAACAACAATCCCCTCCCGCATGCTCGATGCCGATATAGCGGCAATCTCCGAAGGGTTGATTTGTGCTTTGGCAATCGATTCGCGGATACACCGTTTGGCCAGCTCCCATCCGCTCTTAAAATCAAATCCCATCGATCCTGTGACATTTGCTTCAGCGATATGTTCCCACTCATACTGTGCAACAGAGATTTGATTTCCCAGGGTATCAAAGACTATGGCACGGATACTTCCCGTCCCCGCATCGAGTACAAGAAAATAGCGTTGACCCATTCTGTATCCTTTGATTGATCTTCCGACTCCGGAGAATTCTGAATTATCAAGTTTGATTATTCGCCTAATAAAGGCATCCATTACATGATATTATTGTTTGATTAAAGTATAGAAAACTTATTTTAGCAGGATAATAGATTTATGAGTAGAAAGGGATGAGAGATCATGCAGTACCAAACGGTACTGCATCAGGATCGGTTATTGTGCAGCGGTGAGTGCAGCTTGAAACGCACTCAGGTGACTGTACGAACCTATACGCAGATTTTCAAATACTTTCACCACATCAGCAGGCATTCCTTCTTCATAAGCGACGATATCGGTAATATCTTTCTCTTCAATCGCAATCCCAACCTTCAATCCTTCTACCAAAGATGTAGATCCTTGAACGATCAGGATGTTATAAAGGTTTTGCAGATCAGGCAATACGAAAACACCGATGGCCGATTCGTTTACCTGGGAGATATCAACCCCGTATTTCACGCAGAGCTTTTCGACGGCATCCATATGCTGCTGTTCTGAGAGCTGAATATCCGCAAAAGTACTTGCGGTCGGATATTTCTGTCCGAGAACAATATACACATCCCGCGCTACTTTCTCTTCCTGATACATAAAGAGCAGTGACGCTTTTTGTGTATCCGTCAATCCGCCAGACGTAGCAGGTTTAGCGTACAAGGACCCTACAATAACAAATAGTGCCAATATGGCTACTCTGATACTTTTTTTCATGTTTGACCTTTTTTTTATGATTGAAAAATATAACATTAGAGTGTTAGTGAAGTGTTAATTGCCTGAGTATTTGAGTACTGAATATTGAATATACAACACCCAATCACTTAGTTGGAAATTTTATGGATACGGTCTGCCCCATTTTTGCAGTACACTTATGCTGTACTGCAAAAGAGACAATCATTCTGCAGCTAAAAGAGCAGTTTGGAAGGCATTCAGATGGTTCAATGAACCCGCGCGCAGATT
Organism: Sulfuricurvum sp.; assembly: GCF_049277495.1. Taxonomy (GTDB): domain Bacteria; phylum Campylobacterota; class Campylobacteria; order Campylobacterales; family Sulfurimonadaceae; genus Sulfuricurvum. The sequence continues at coordinate 38,916 of NZ_JBASYM010000047.1, forward strand.
TTCAAATACTTTCACCACATCATCCGGCATCCCTTCCTCATAGGTCACGATATCGGTAAGGTCCTTTTCTTCAATCGTTATCCCAACCTTTAGCCCCTCATCCAATGAGACTGATCCCTGTGCGATGAGTGTATTGTAAAGGTTTTGAAGATCCGTCAAGATGAAAACACCGATAGCCGATTCATCCACTTGAGAGATGTCAACCCCGTATTTCACACAGAGCTTTTCGACGGCATCCATATGCTGCTGTTCTGAGAGCTGAATATTTGCAAAAGTATTGGCCGCCGGATATTTCTGCCCGAGAACTATATACACATCACGTGCCAGTTTCTCCTCCTGATACATAAAAAGCAATGCATCTTTTTGAGCATCTGCCAACTCTACGGTACTTTTCGCAAACAAAGACCCGCTTATGATGATGGCTGAAATGATTCCTACCAACACTAATGAGAGGCCTAGAAATATTTTTTTATACATTACCACTCCTTTCTTTTGTACTCACAGACTATGGTACAAATGTTTTATGAGAAAATAATTGTATAAAATAAAAAAAAATATTTTATTTCCGCGATCTCCGTCAGAGCATTATATATAGGAGCCTGAAAGAAAGAGTGAAGCCAATTCTTATTACGCCATGATGGAGTTAGAAAATAAGCTAACGGAGTTTTTTCATATTGACGAATATTCCCATAGGAAGGTTTTTATCTATTTCGTCTTTAATTTTTTCAATGCGGACATTGCAAATTGAGTCTTTTAGCTGTTCTGCCAGTTCTTGCAGTTCCTGCTCACTTTCACGCTTGGCTATTCCGCGCGCTGAACATCCGGTCACTCCGGTGTGATTGTAAGTCATACGATACATTATTCATCCCATAATTGTTTTATTGACAGTGATAAAGCAAAGAGAGTTCCAAGAAACGGTTGTATAAAAGAGGTGAAAAAGGCGTGAGGGTTCGTGTCTTTAGACACGAGCCTCTTCCCGACGCTGAAGACGTTCCCACTCTTTATCGACGCGTGTTTGCCACTCATCGAGAAGGTATTCGTATTGTTTGGTGAAAAGGTGTTTAAAACGCCCTTGCGCACCGAGGTAATCACGTACCGGGATAATATTTTTCGGACGGTAAGTGATGTTCAACTCTGTACCGTTAATGATTTCATACAATGGGAATACCAATGAATCGGTTGCCAAATCAGAAATCGCGATTGTATCTTCCGGTGCAAATTTCCACTCGGTTGTACATGCCGACATCGCATTGATGAAAACCGGGCCTTCTGCTGCAAATCCTTTTTGGATTTTTGCGACCATATCTTTCCATTTGTTCGGAGCGACTTGCGCGACGTATGGAGCACCGTGTGCCGCCATAATTCCCATCATGTCTTTTTTGTTTTTCTTCTCACCGTAGCTCACGCGTCCGGCAGGAGTCGTCGTTGCCGATGCACCGATCGGTGTAGATGATGAACGTTGTCCACCGGTATTTGCATAGACTTCATTATCCAAACAAACGTACATCATGTTGTGCCCGCGTTCGAAACATCCTGAAATCCATTGGAAACCGATATCATAAGTTGCACCGTCTCCGCCGAAAGCAACAAACTTAGGTACGCGATCCGGCTGTTTTAGGCGCCCTTTGTTTTTAAGCGCTTTATACATTGCTTCCGCACCTGCTACCGCAGACGAACCGTTTTCAAATCCGATGTGGATCCATGATGCATCCCATGAAGTATACGGATAAACTGCCGTACAAACTTCCAAACATCCTGTCGATGCCGCAAGAATCAAATCATCGTTCGTTGCGTTCAAGACTTCACGAACAATAATCGAGTGGGCACAGCCCGGGCAAAGAAGGTTGGCCCCTTCAAAGCGATCCGCCGAAGTGGAAAAATCTTTGAGGTTTTTAATTTTTTTAATTTCTGACATAGGAGCCCCTTAGAAAAAAGAGAGTTTCGGTCCGCGTAGACCGATGTACTGTTGCAATGGAGTGGTAACTTTACCCGCATCCGCGTTTGCTTTGAGATCTGTATAGATACTCACTAAGTGTGCTTTGGTCAAGTCACGTCCGCCCAATCCGTAGATGTAGTTCGTCAGAACCGCTTTCGTATCCGTATTGAACAATGTCCCTGAAATTTCATTGAAAAGGGCCCCTACGGTACCATGCGGGCTTGAACGATCCAATGCTGCGATAGCTTTTACATCCTTGAGCACTGCCGCAAGTTGTTCCAACGGCCATGGACGGAATACACGAATACCGACAACACCTGCTTTAATACCCTGCGCACGCATCTCTTCAGCTACTTCACGTGCCGTTTCAACCGATGTACCCATACAGACGACTGCCACTTCCGCATCTTCCATATCGTAAGACTCAACAATGTTGTATTTACGGCCTGTCAATTTTTCAAAATCGTCAAATGCTGCTTGGATTTTAGGGATAACCGCTGTCATCAAAGCATGCTGCTGACGCGCTTTGTGTTCAAAATGCCAATCTTCTTCCGTTTGTACCCCGTGGGTTACCGGATGGTCAAGATCGAGCATATCATTCATCGGTTTATAAACACCGACGAAATTGAAAGCGTCTTCATCGCTGATAGTGTGAACACCTTGCGCTGTATGGGATGTCATAAACCCGTCTTGGTGAACCATAGCCGGTAAGCGGACATCGTGATCTTCCGATACTTTGAAAGCAATAAAGTTCAAATCATACGCATTTTGCGGGCAATACGAATCGAGCTGAATCCAACCGCTGTCGCGACCCATGTACATATCAGAGTGGTCGCCGTTTACGTTCAGCGGTGCACCGATAGCACGGTTTACGACGTTAAGAACGATCGGCAAACGCATTCCTGATGCAGAATAAAGGGTCTCAACCATGAGAGCGAAACCTTGTGAACTGGTAGCAGTCGCTACACGTCCGCCCGCAGCTGCGGCACCGATACAACATGACATTGCACCATGCTCAGATTCTGTCATAACAAATTCGCCATCTACATAGCCGTTTGCCGTAAAACCGGCGTAATTTTCTACGATAGGAGTCGATGGAGTAATCGGGTAAGCGGCAACAACATCAACCTGCACTTGACGAAGTGCTTGGCTTGCTGCCATATTACCATCCCAGACTTCAATATCGCGTAGTTCCATAGTATCAGCCATTAGTCTTCCTTTGGTTCTTCTGATTGGTCTTTTTTCTCTTTTTTAGGCCATTCGGCAAGGGCAGCTTCTTCATCTTTCTGTTCCGGGAACATCAATAATGACTTTGGATTTGTCGGACATACTTCGACGCAGATTCCGCACCCTTTACAGTGATCAAAATCAATTCCGATCATTTTTTTATCGCGGGCGATAATCGACATATCCGGACAATAGATCCAGCAAAACTGACAATCGATGCAGTAGTCTTTGTTAAATAAAGGCTTTTCAATACGCCAGTCAGCGACACTGGCCGTAAATGAATTTGATACCGAATAAGGGCGATTTTCAGGAAGCGTTGTTGCAATATCCCGTGTCGCTCCGTCAAATGATCGGAGCATGGCACCGATTTCGAACCCATCCCATCCTTGTTTTTCCATCATGTGCTCCTTATTTCACTTCATCATACGCGCGTTGAATCGCGATCATGTTAGCATCGATAATTTTTTGGGGAAGTTTTTTAAGAACTTTCACCATACTCTCTTTGAAAAACTCGATATCGTACATTTCTGATACTTTCATCAATGCACCCAACATCGGTGTATTCGGAATTGCTTTTCCGATCGTTTCCTGGGCTATTTTAATACAGTCTACGGTGTAGACTTTTTTCCCTTCCAACTTCGGCTGAGAAGCAATAAGCTCATCCGTGCTCATATGGGTCGTAACAATATAGATAGTATTATCTTTTTCATTCGCCGTGATGTCCGCTACGTATACCAATGCAGGGTCAATAACCAAAACGTAATCAGGTCTCATAAATTTTTCGTGGTTCATAACCACTTTATCGTCGACGCGGTTATACGCCGTCATAGCTGCTCCGCGTTTCGCTGATCCGTAAAACGCAAATGCCTGAACATGCTTACCGGTGGTGGATACAACGTCTGCTAGACCTTTTGCACCTGTTACGGCACCTTGTCCGGCTCGACTATGCCATCGAATTTCTAGCATGAAATCTCCCTCTGACTTAAGTTTAAGTTGAATTTTATCAATACGTGTATTCTATGAAAGTTGCTCTTAAATGTAGCTTTTCAGTTTCCATGAGCTCCGAATAGAAAGGAAAACTGTTACTTTCATCCCCGCTGAGCGATGTAGCGGACCGCTTCGAGCACATCAGATTTTATAATATCTGTTAATGTTAATAATTGTTCCGCATTATCATATCCGCTTGTAACCGCTACACATTCGATCCCGGCACGATGAGATGCTTCTACATCAAGCCGGGTATCTCCGATCATCCATATTCCCTTATCGCTCTTTTCCATTTTTTCCAACGCTTTATGAATCGGTTCGGGATGCGGCTTGCGATTTTCGACATCTTCAAAGCCGATCAAAACATCGAAATAATGCATAACACCGAAATGCTCCATAAGCTCTCGTGAGTACACCCCCGTTTTGGTCGTGACGATTCCCAATCTCGCAAATTCCGAAGCTTCCCGTATGGCTTCAAGAGAGTTGGGCAGCAGAAAGGTTTTTTGGCGGGAAATATCACGATAATAGAGTTTATAGGTACGCACATGTGTCTCGATTAACCCACTGTCGACACCGACTCCGGCAAACATGACTTCCAGCGGATGCCCTATCTGCGAAGTTATCATGGAATCGGTAACCTCCAATCCCAAGGCATGTACCTTAAGCGAATGATAAAAACTTTCCAAAATCGCTTCTGTAGAATCGATCAATGTCCCGTCTAAATCAAATAAAATTATTGGCTTCATTCATATCCTTTTAGAAACGCCATCAGAATGTATCCCGATTGGCTGCGCTAACGCTGTGTTTACTCGCAGGGGGCACAATGTCCTCGGCGGAAAGCCCAAAATTGCCTACTGTTTTTCATTTTTTTCCCAATCGATGTAATTTTCCCAAATACCGTTAATACTCGGTTTTATGCCCGAAATATGTCGGCTGTAGACATTGATTGCGTTGGGAATGACTAAAAACAGATAGGGGTTATCCCCGGCAATCTGCGCAAAAATTTGCCGCTGCAATGCGGCAATACGTTCAGGATCCGTGGACCCCTCCATCTTTTCTATCAGTCTGTCTGTCTGTGACGAGTGGTATCCGACAAGATTAAATCCACCCGGTACGTCACTATCGCTATGCCATAGTGCGTACGGATCGGGGGTGAGCGAGAGCGACCAGCCCAACAAAACGGTCTCAAACTTTCTGGGCGATACAACCGTATTCAAAAAAGCCTGCCATTCCATCACCCGAAGGGTAACTTTGACCCCCGCATCCAGCAGCTGCCGCTGCATAATTTCGGCGGCATATGGGCGGATAGCGTTGGAATTGGAGGTAGCGATCTCAAATTCCAACGGATGCGATGCATTATAGCCCGCGGCCCGAAGAAGGGCTTTGGCTTTCGCAAGATTGCGTTCTGGTGCTTTGACTCGGTCATTGAATCCTTTGCTTCCCGGTAAAAAAGGGCCGGTACACACCTTGCCGTGCCGCAAAAACAATACATCGATCAAGGCGTTTCGATCAATCGCTAAGGAGAGCGCTTCACGGACTCTCGGATCTTGAAATTTTTTAAGTCTGAGATTAAACCCCAGATACGTATAGGTATGCGACGGAAGCTCCAACGTGGCGAAACGTTTATGGAACGATTTGTCCAGCTGCCGCTCATACTGCATCGGTTCCAAGGCGTCTACGTCGATTTGTCCCGATTTCAGCATCAAAAACCGTGTCATCGGGTCACTGATGACATGAAATACGATCTTATCTATTTTAGGGCGATGCTCGAAATAATGGGGGTTCGCTTCCAAAACGATCTGTTTGGAAAACTCCAGTTTTTTGAGGACATACGGTCCGGTTCCAATAGGGGCCGTGTTGAAGGAAGAACCCATAATATCGTTTTCACGGCTCAGGATATGACGCGGGACGATCCCCATCATCCAGATCTCCAATGCTTTGAAATACGGTTTTTCATACGTCACGCGCACCGTATAATCATCGATCGCCGCCACCTTTTTGATAACCCTGAAATCAGACGCATAAGGGGTGATCGTTTTCGGAGATTGAATCAATTCATAGGTAAACAGGACGTCACGGGCAGTGAACGATTTTCCGTCATGCCATTTCACTCCGTGACGCAGTTTAAACTCTATGACGGTCGGTGTCACAAAGCGGTACGACTCCGCCAGATCGCCGATAATTTTCTGTCCGCTCTCATCGTATTTCACCAATGAATTAAACAAAAATCCGGCAATGGACGAGCTTGCGGAATCGGTCGCGATCAGAGGATTGAGCCGCGCGGGATTGGAGGAGGCACTGAGGTGGAGCGTCGAAGCGATCAGCCATACGCTCTGCAAAATAAGGAGTAAAAATTTCAATCTCAGCCTATTTTTTTGATAGGATTATAGCATTTTAAAAACTCATATAAAATACGCTACTATTATGCATCAATGCATACAAAAATAGAAGCTCAAAGATAGCTATACCGCCTAATCCGGTTTGCCTTTTTCTATCCCATAGTCAACGGTCCGTGCAATCAGCAAAATTATGAGCCATGCCAGAATCATCGTGATCGTGGTGTGGCTTAAAAAATGATCTCCGATCAGCATCTTATACGTCCCCATACTCCAGCCGATCACCATTGCCCCGTAAACCGCTGCCAGCTTGGCTTTTCGGGTTTGAAATAAAAAAAACAGAGACAGTAGAGCAAACCCTCCGCTTGCATGCCCTGCCGGCCAACACTTTTGCTTCTCTGTGTGACAAAACTCGCTTGAATATTTTTCCCAGACACAGGTATGAGGATAGGTTCCGTCAAAGATATCAAGATTTTTAGGACAGGGGATATTGGTAACCGCTTTTAACGAACCGACGAAAAGAGGAACGGTAATCGAAGATAACACCACAATCATCAATCCTCGCCGATACGGTTTCATCCAGGGACGTTTCCACCCCAGTATCAGTCCAAAGAGCAAAAGAACCGCAACAATAATCAAAAGACGTTTAATCCCGTCATAAAAAATAAATCGAAGAACTGCATTATCGCTATCGAGTATCCATCGATGCGTCAGCGGATTATAAAAATGTTTTTGAACCCATATATCCATTCCGCTCAACCCGAAAAAAAGGATTGTCACGGCTAATACAAGGGCGGTCACCCCAATATTTTTAGCGGGCGACATGCAATAAATCAAGTTCCGGCTGGTAAACCGATGTATTGACCTCCATAAATCCCAAAAGAGTATGGAAGAGTGAATCTTGGGTTTGAGGAAGCTTGGCGCTTGCCATCATTTTAGATTTATCGATTTTAAACTGCTTACCGAACCACATCACCGCCGGAACATGTTTTTGAGCTTCGGGTGCAATGGCGTAGGGGAATCCGTGCAAATAAAGACCATTTTCCCCCAACGATTCGCCATGGTCACTCAAATAAAACATTCCGGTCGCAAAACGATCATCATTTTCCTTTAGAAGGGTGATCGCCTGACTCAAAAACGTATCGGTATAAAGAATCGTATTGTCATACGCATTCGTAATTTCATCCGTTGTACATTGCTCGAGCTGATTGGTCTTGCAGACCGGGGTAAATTTTTCATACTTTTTGGTATAGCGTTTGTAATATGCGGGACCATGGTTGCCCATCTGATGCAGTACGATCAGGATATCCCCTTTCGGGTGGGCCTCAATGTATTCTTGTAATCCGAACAGCATCCCCTCATCACGGCACTCTTCATCGCAAACCGTATTGTTTTTTGAGGTCTGATAATCTTCGTACGTTACCCGATCTGCCACCCCTTTGGAATTGGAGTTATTGTCACGCCAGAGGATATTGACTCCGGCGCGGTTGAGTACATCCAACACATTTTCGGTATGAAGTGCTTTCTCTTTTTCATAACCTTCCCGTCCAAATGAGGAAAACATACACGGAACCGAGACTGCCGTCTCCGTACCGCATGACGTAAACTGGGTAAAGTTAACGACATCCTCTTTGCGAAGCAGCGGTGTTGTATCACGCGAATAGTCATTCAAGCCGAAATGGTCCCATCGTACCGCTTCACCGACCACAAGAATCATCAACTTTCGAGGTTCCCCTGTGGCTGTGATAGAGGCATCTTCACCGATATGCGTCAGTCCGGTATATGGGTGAGAAAATGTTTTTTGGATATAGGATTCCAGCGAATAGAGATAAAAGGTAGGATTTGCATAATAGCGGAGCGGTTTATGCTCCCGGAAAAACGAAGTGTAATATTTACTAAATGAAAAAATAAGTACAGCGATAATACCCAATGCGATACCGATCACTTTTGCCTTGCCCATTATGGTCGATTTATGCGGCACAAGAAGGATCGGTATCTTATAAACAATCACCGAGGGGATCACGCCCAACAAGATAAAATAAAGAAGCTGTTTGAAACTCAGCAGATCAGCAGATTCTTTAACATTGGTCTCCAGCATATTCTGAATCATATGCGTATCGATGACAACGTCATAAGCATCCATAAAATACGCGGCCATCGACGTCACCAGCAAAACGGCGATCAGGACCGGCTTAAGTGTACTGCGCCAGCCAAGAAGGGTCAGCGTAATCACCGTGACGCACAGCAGTACAATCGCGACGGATAGAACAAACAAAATATTTCCACCGGATGGAGGATACACTTCCAATACATGTTTGAAAAATGCCCCGTTTGCAAAAATAACCAAAAATAATGCAACCGCAATCGTAACTGTACAGCTACTGCGAGGAGTCCTAAACCAATTGAACATATATGTTCTCCCATATTAAAGACGGAATTATAAGCTCTAATAGATAATAAGCGGCTAATTCAAACTGTTAGCAATCCTGTGTTATAACTTCACATCATTTTATCAGGGATTAAACTACATGACCCGAGAACTTCTCAAAATCTATTTCCTCTTTATCGCACTCTTTTTCCTCGGACGGCTTGGGTTATACGGTCTTTATTTTGACCGGCTAGGCGATATTACGTTCACTGAATCCCTTTTATCCTTTTTGTACGGGTTGAAACTCGACACGATGGCGACCTCGATTATTTTGATCATTCCGGCGATTCTACTCGCTATCACGCCGCAAATAGCAGCTAAAGCTGTCAGTCGTTTGATCAACGGCTACGTCCTCTTTTTTTTATTAATAGCTCTGTATGTCGAAAATGCCACTTTTCCTTTTGTTGCACAATACGATGTCCGCCCCAACTATCTTTTTGTTGAATACCTGAAATACCCCAAAGAGGTATCGTCCATGATCCTCAAAGAGTATCCTCTGCAGCTCATCGCCGCATTCTTGATGTTAGTGATGACAGCTTGGGCTTATCTTCGATTTTCGCCTCTGCGTCTCGTTCAAGCGATTCAAACTCCCTTATGGAAACGGATGCTTTTATTCCCTTTTATCGCGGCCCTTCTTTTTATCGGTATCCGCTCCTCATTGGGACACCGTCCCGCCAATATCTCTGATGCCCTTTACAGTACCAACCGGATGGCCAATGAGATCGCCAAAAACTCCCTGTACGGCATCGGATATGCTTATTACAGCTATACCAAAGAATCAGGGGATCTGATCAAAAGCTACGGCAAGATTGATTTAAAAGATGCCTATGCGAGAGTTTCCGAAAAACTCAATATTCCATTGGGAGGCGAAATTCCTTTCAGCCGCATGGAACCAACCCATTTTCCTGCTCCAAAACCTAAAAATCTCGTCATTTTTATCCAAGAATCGCTCGGCAGCCAGTTTGTCGGATTCAGCGGGGGAGAGACAAGCGTAACACCTAATATGGAAAGACTTTCGCATGAAGGTTTGGCATTCACCAACCTGTTCAGCAATGGGACCCGCAGTATCCGCGGCCTTGCCGGAATGACGTCAGGATGGCTGCCGATTGCCGGGGAAGGAGTCGTCAAACGAAACAAGTCCCAAAGCGATTTTTTCACAGTGGGATCGTTACTGAAACCCTTAGGATACAAATCATGTTTTATTTATGGCGGAGAGGGGCGATTCGACAATATGCGCAGCTGGTATATGGGTAACGGCTTCGATGAAGTGATCGAACAAAAAGATTACAGCAATCCAGCCTTTGTCAGTACCTGGGGAGTCAGTGATGAAGATTTGGTGACAAAAGCCAATGAGAAGTTTAAATCCTACTCGGCCAACGGGGAGAAATTCGTCAGCGTGATGTTTTCCTCTTCGAACCACTCTCCGTTCGAACTGCCGGACGGAAAAATTGATTTTATTAAAGGGGAACCGCGTAAAAGCGTCAAAAATGCGGTCAAATATGCCGACTTCGCTATCGGTAAACTGTTTGAATTGGCTAAAAAAGAGGCCTATTACAAAGATACGGTCTTTGTCGTCGTCGCCGACCATAATATCCGTGTCTACGGGGATGATTTGGTACCGGTCAATATGTTCCATATTCCCGCATTGATTATTACGGATGGTCTTAAACCGCAGAAATTTGACCAAATCGCAACTCAGCCGGATGTTTTGGCAACAGCCCTCGATCTGCTGGGTGTTGATCTCACCTACCCTGTTCTGGGACATTCGATTTACAGTGATAAACTGCGCCAAGTTTCACTGATGATGTTCAATGATACTTTTGCCCTGCGCGATCATAACAAAGTAGCCATTATTCAACCTAACAAAGAGCCATTGACCTTTATCTACGAAGGTGAACATCTCAAACCTGTTGAACACGATGTCGAACTCGAAAAAGACGCGCTCGCTTTTGTTACCGTGATGGATGATATCTATAACAAAAAACTCTTTCGCGCCAATAAATAGCAACCGGACAAGAGACTAAAGTCTTTGCCGGCTTTGACGCTCTTCCATCAACATATCACCCAGACTTTTAATAACTTCCTGACTTGCGGATTCCGCATTGGAAAAATATTTTCGGATATTTCCCGATTCCTGAACACATGTATTAGATTTGACACAATTAATTGCGGCTAATATATTGTCGTGGACTGCTTTATGCGGCATTTCTAATTTATTGAAACTGGATGTTGATCCGAATATTTCTGACCCTTTGCCCCCCTCAGCCCATTTGCCTAAACGGCAGTGATGATGATCGGCGAATTCTTCTTCAACTTTAAGGGTAAAGACACTTTTATACCCTTTTGATTTAAATAAGAGATGGTCAAGCTTGACAAGAACCATAAAGACAGAATAAAGGACATCGGTAGAGTCGTTATGGATGGCTCCTGTACGGGAGCCAAGATCCATCAATGCCAGTCGAAAACGCTCCAACTTTTCATTCGACACCGATGAAATACTCTCCATAACACTGGAGCGTTCATGAATTTCAACCGCATTTTGTTTGAGACTTTGCACGCTCATGGCCACCTCTTGAGTCGCCTTCTGGGTACGCTCGGCCAGCTTTCGCACTTCATCGGCAACGACGGCAAATCCGCGTCCGTGTTCCCCAGCCCGTGCCGCTTCGATTGCAGCATTCAGAGCAAGCAGATTGGTTTGGTCGGAAATATCTTTAATCAGGTTAATCACTTGAGAAATCGACCCGACACTCTCATTCAACTGAGAAACCGAACCATAGTTTTCGGTAATGTTGCCAATCAGTTCCTCCTGTGTTTGAAGGAGGGCTGCAATTTCTTCGTTGATCTCATTTGCATTGGCATGATTGTCTTTGTTAAGGACTTCAATCTCTTCAAGCTCTTTGACATTTTCAGAAAGATCTTTTTGCAATATCGTCAAATCACGCTGGCACGCATTGGTCAATTCATCCGTCAAATGACGGACCAGTTCCGACATGGCAGCACTTTCATTGAAACGGCTGTTTTCTTCCTTCAGCCTCTCTACCTCGTACCGCAGTTGCTCATTTTCCCGTTCATATTCTGCAATTTTTGCATTGAGAGGTTCTACCTCTATCTGCCTATGGCCACTTCCGAAAAACATTTTGCAAGTCCTTGTATTAAAAACATCGCAGATTCTATTGGGTAATTTATAAGCGGCAGCTTAAAGTATAATAAAAATGAATAAATAATTTTAGATTGCTATATAATTGTGATAAAGAGAAAGAGGAAAGAACTCCCCAGAAAGCCTGAGGAGGAAACGATTAACGTTTTGAGAATTGAGGAGAACGACGCGCTTTGCGTTTACCCGGTTTCTTACGCTCGACGATACGAGAGTCACGAGTAAGCATACCGTACGGTTTCAAAACAACACGGAATGCAGGATCAAACGTACAAAGAGCACGAGAGATACCATGACGAAGTGCATCCGATTGTCCTGAGAAACCACCGCCGGTAGTTGTCGCAGTAATATCGACTGATGTATCTTGTTTAGTCAAAGAAAGCGGTTGAGTAACACGCAATTTCTTCGCTTCAAGACCACCGAGCCATGCGTCGAGAGAAAGACCGTTTACAGTGATTTTACCTGTACCCGGAGCAAGCCATACTTTAGCGATCGAAGATTTTCTTCTTCCGGTTGCATACGTTTTTGCCATCGTTTATCCTTACTTAGCGATCTGTGCAGAGTGTGGGTGTTCAGCACCTGCATAGACTTTTAGTTTTTTCAACATCGCACGACCTAATTTTGTTTTAGGAAGCATACCGCGAGCTGCGAGTTTAAAGAGTTTTTCTGGGTTAGTCGCCAAAAGCTCTGTCATTTTTACACTTTTAACGCTACCGAAGTAACCGCTGTGCGTGTGGTATTCTTTTGTAGCCAATTTTCCGCCGCCATTAATGACGATTTTAGATGCATTGATAATAATAACAAAGTCACCGCAGTCAACATTTGGGGTAAAATAAGGTTTGTCTTTTCCGCGAAGACGGGCAGCAACATCAGTCATCAAACGACCGAATGTTTTCCCTTCTGCATCGATCAAAACCCATTTACGGTCGATTTGCTCAGGTGAAGCAATTTTAGTAAATTTCATCTTGAGTCTCCTTCTAAAGTCTCTATAAATAGTGGCGCAATTGTACCAGCATAAACTTATAGTCTGCTTAAATTAAGTTTTTTATAAGCACTCTATCCATTCTATTCCGTCTTCCAAAAGATAGCACAGATACCCGGCTGCTTCACCGGCGGTCAAAGAGCGGATCGCCTCCACATAGCGACGTATCTGATCACGGTGCTTTTCCTCTTCTTCACGACCGCTTTTGTAATCGATAATCACCCATCCGTCTTTCTTCTCTACCAACAGATCGATGACGCCGAGAGCGCCTTTATGGCGTATCATCTGCTCTTTGCGCCATATACCCTGCGTAAGATGCCGAAACGTTTCGTCTTCCAGTAACTTCCCAATACGCCCTTGGATCTTTTCCATAGCACCCCGTTGCAGCACTGCGCCGTAGCGGTTGCGCGTCGACTCCAGTGCGGAATCGAGTGAAACGGACGTAAAGTCACCCATCATCTCCAACGTATAATGCAGAGCCAATCCGAATTGAACCGCTGCATAATCATGCGTCGCCTCTTTAGGTGTACGGAGGGTCTCTTCCTGCCGTCCGAACTGCAGCGCTTTGAAATTCAATGTTTTTTGCGATACTGCCGGTTCTACAGGACGTTCTTCGATATCCAAAACACCCCTCTCAGCCACCGACAGTTCCAAGGGACTGAACCATGAACTTTTCTCTTTGGTTATGACGATCAGCGATTCGACAGCGCGTGTAAGGGCAACATAGAGAGCATTGAGCTGATCTTCATCCGATGCTTTTTTTTCAGTTTCCAGCGCTTTTTCATAGACCGGGTCGAGAGCTTCACGCCCTTTTATCCGATAATGCAGTCCCCGAAGCTGTGCCCCCTCATACTCATAGACAATGGAATCGCTATGCGAACGGGCATTCCCCAGCCGATCCATTACCAATACATGTTCAAACTCCAGCCCTTTTGATTTGTGGACGGTCATGATACGGATCCCCTTGAGATCGCTTTGCGGTGAAGACGTCTCCAGTCGATCGATCTCGTAAACCACCTCTTCGATATCCCGATATCCCCGAAGCACTTCGATAAACATCAACGCACTTTTATCGGCGATCTTGTACCTGCGGACAAATGCGATCACTGCCGTATCCATCTCGATGACGGATGAGCGCTCGATTTTCCCGCTCTCCAGTCCTAGTAACGCGGCACAATTCGAGCGGTAGATTTCCTCGCCGAAATAGCAATAGCGCAAATATTCAATAATCGCACGCACACTCCGCTGTGCTATGAGCCGCGCGGTGGTCTCTGTCACCACGTCATACCCATGCGCACTTAAATACTCTTCTACCGCACTTCCGTCTTTGTTCGTTGCCGTTAAAACCGCGATCTCTTCCGCAACCGCCCCTTTTTCGATCAAAAACGCTACCCGAGCCCCTAAGGTTTCCAGAAGGTCAGCGGTTGTGATCACTTCCACATATCCGCCGGCATAGGCATCCGGAGACATTTGCGGGACATATCCTTTGATCTTCCCATCAAATGCCCTGTTCACAAAATTGACGATCTCACTTCGGGAACGGTAATTGACCCGCAGCGGTTCTACCCGTACATCGAACAATTCGGCCACTTGGTGAAACAATGCACTCACCCCGCCGCGGAAACGGTAAATCGATTGTTTGACATCCCCGACGAAAAAGAAGCTCCCCCCCTCGTTTACTCCGACGCCGGAGCGAATCTCTTCAATCAGCGGACGGAGAATATCGAACTGGATCACACTGGTATCTTGAAACTCGTCCAGAAGGAGGTGTTTCAGACGGGAATCGAGCCGAAAATAGAGAAATTCGCTCTCCAGCTTCTCCCGCAGCAAAGTATGGACATTGAGGGTAATGTCATCAAAACTGAGCTCATTGCTCTGCACCGACATGGCCTGACGGCTCTTGATGTAGAGTTTCAAGATTGAAAACAGCTCTTTGAAGTAGAGGATCTCCCGACGGCGCATCTGAGAAGCAACCGCTTTTTGGATACCGTGGAGGAGTTCATCCATATACGGCTCATAGATTTTTTTAAAATCCCAATACTCCAAACTCGGCTTCGTGAGCCATGTTTTTTCCAGCAGCGACTCGAAATTCTCTATCTGCATCGTTTTACGGGCGCGGTCGCTGAGGGGTTTCGTCTGCATCAGAGTTGAGAGCTCGCGAGAAAGATCCATCGCAATCGCTATCGAATCTTCCGGAACACTGACCCGCTCATACGCATCCAAATCCAGCTCTTTGTATTTGGAATAGAGTCCGGAGAGGAGCGTAAACAAATCGCCGAGCCGCTTATCGCTTAAAATCGACAGATGAACCAGCGCATCGACCGACTTTGTCACCTCTACTTCGTTTAAAAACCGTTCAAGCAATTTGGTCTCATGGTGATTTTGAATCGTTTTAAACGTGGGCATCAGCCCTGCATTCAAAGCAAATTTTCGTAAAATACGGCCGAAAAATTTATCTATCGTAGAGATTTGGATATCGGAACGTAAAAAACGCTCCAGCACCTTCGGGCGCTCTTCTAAAATCGTCGCTTCGTCGATCCCGCTTAGGCGTGCTATTTGGGCTAGCTCACTTCGCTGCGGCAGCTCTTCGAGCGTAATGATGACCCTCTCCAGCATCTCGTTGGCCGCTTTGTTGGTAAAGGTCAACGCCACAATCGAGGATGGACTTTCTCCCATAAACAGAAGACTCAGATAACGGACGACGAGGTTGAACGTCTTGCCGCTGCCGGCACTCGCCTCAAAGGCTAAAAAAGGTTCAAATTCCACGCATAACCTCCCGGTGACACATATAGACATACGGACAGTAGCGGCACCGGTTCAAGTCCTCGCACATCTCCCACTCCCAGCTTTTTTGAGACGCCATCTGAGCGAGCAATTCGCGCAGCTTAGCCGTTTTGGCCTCCAGATACTGCTCGGTTTTCAATTCCCCTTTTCCCAGATCATAATAGCCGCACCCTCTTACTTTGCCTAGCTCTCCGGCTAAAAGGGCATAAACGCTGAGCTGATAATCGACATCCCCCTCTTTTGGTTCTTTGTCCGTATCGGGATATTTGCCGCTTTTGTAGTCAATGACTTCAAGTTCGCCGCTATGCTCATCAATCCGGTCGATTCGCCCCGTCAGAGTAATCCCCTCTACGACGACATTGACCTCTTTTTCGTTATAGAGAACCCGAACCCCTGAATCAAAGCGAGACACCTCATGTGCATAAAAAGGCTCCAGTTTATCCAGCCATAGACGTTTCATATGACGCTCCAGCGGATCATCGACTTTTGCATCATCCCATAACGTGCGGAGCGACTCTTTGATCTGCACGGCAGAGTCAAACCGATCATGATCGCTATAGAGTCTCTCCAGCGCATTATGCAATTCATTGCCGATATCCCGTTCCTGGGACAAATCACGCGGCAACTCATGCTCCTTCAGGCGGGCAATATAGCGATAATAAAATTGTCTCTTGCAGGTCAGAAAGGTTTTAATCCCGCTCGCCGATAACGGCTTCGCTGTAAAATCGTATTCCCCCTCGATCGATTCCACAACCCGATCGCTGAAACTCGCGGCGGGAAACAGTACCTCTTCGTACCGATAAAGCGACGGCGTGCTTTTAATCCCCAATTGCAGCAAAAATCGCGACGGTACCGATTCTGCATTTTGGACGCATCCGATTACGACCCTCTTGGCGCGGTTAAAGAGGATGGAATAGTAATGCTTTTGGAGCGATTCCCGGTCATGTGCGCTCGGCAATCCGGCATATTCACGTGTTTTGGTATTTAAAAAAAGATCTTTTTCGCTTTTATGCGGAACATACCCCTCATTAAAATCGATAATGACGACCCCCTCAAATGCTACACCCCGCGTCTCCAGCAATCCCATTACGGTGACTTTTCCGCCCCGTGTATCATCAATGGTCTGATTTCGCAATCGATTCATAAAAATCCGGAATACCGCTCTAAAATCCATCTTTTCGAGATATTCGCGCAGATGGATGAAGCGGTGCAATTCATCTCGGATCACTTCGATCGATTCATCATCCCTCTCTTCTGCAAGGAGTATCTCCAATAGCGCTTCAAGCTGTGAAAAATGAAAATTTTGGGGATAATGAAGTCGGAACCAATCGATTGTTGCGGATTTAATATTTCGTATACGCTCACGGTTCAAGACGTTGGCCTCGTCCAAATAGAGGGTAATACTCTCCAAATCCCGATACAAAGCGCTATTGCTGAAAGGTTCACCCATCGCAAAATTGAAGTTCCCTTCGCTGTCAAACTCTTTTAGCATCTGCGCCGCCCCTTCATCCGGCAATACGACGGCAATCTTTTCAGGAGCAATCCCCGCTTCGACAAACGCTTCGACCGAGGCTTTTATAAATCCGATTTGGGCAAGTCGCGTATGAAACACTTCGCATACAACATCACGATTTTGATATAGAGGCTGTTCACTGACAATCGTTGCGTCGCTCAGAGACAAACGGTATTCTTTCCCTTCCCGAAGATTAAATCCCATCTCCTCAAACCGTGCCGTCATCTTGCGGTTGTACGCGGTTGTCGTATAAAGCAGGTCCACTCTGACAAGTTTTACACACTCTTGCAGCAATGCAATCTCATAACGGCTCAAATATCCCTCTACCACAATGGTAATCGTGTCAAAATTAGACAAAAAGTCATTCTGAAGCGTCACCGTATCCGAACTGAATATCCTATCCGCCCATCCCTCTCGTAGACAGATCTCGCGATAGCGCTCCCGTAATCTTTTGAGAATGGCGATATGCTCTTCATACTCCCCGTACACATCGACGGATTGCAGTGTTTCAACGGAAACTTTTTCGGAAGAAAGCTCTTCGAAAAAACGGAACAGGTACTCCGAATTTTGAATAAAACTGAAAAAATTGCGTTCAATATTCAAGGCGGTAAAAGCCGAAAAATCGCTCGCTTCATGCATCGCTATAAGACGTAAATCCTCATCCGGAGCTATTTTTCCGACCGATACATACGCACGCGAAAGAAACTCTCCCATACTCATCATAGCGGGGAGAAAACACTCCTGCGAAGCGGCAACCGCTTCACGAATACATCGCGCGGTAGGATATACGATACATGCTCTGTTCATTCGAAATTTACCTCAATTGTGCTGCATTTACCCGTTCTTGTTTTAAGCAATAAAAAATAGGTCAGTTTATAAAACGTGGATAATGGATATTGTAGTGAATTTCCCCTAAAGGGGAGAAGATATAGTAATGAAGATTAAAACTCGGAAATAACCGGGTTACGAGTATCCGCTTTGAGGTTGTAGTAACGTTGCAGGGTTCCGACAGAGACTTTTGCCATGATATCCCAACGACCCGCTTTAGGAAGATCGACAGGCTCAAAAGTATATTTCCCCTCTGCCACGCTTGGATTACTGAGATTCATATCGAACTCTTTAATATCCGGACGTGTGAGGATGACGTCAACTTTTGCATCATTAACGGCATTGCCCGATTTATCACTCACTTTATATTCAAGAATTGAACCTTTTTCACTGATCTGAGGTGTTAAAAAGGCAATCGTGTAATTTTGATCGAAGGCAATCTTAGCATTGATAATTTCGTTCGCATTGGCATCATACTCATGATACCCTTGCATCCCGTAGTTGGACAATTCGACCGGATTATTGAGTGCAACTTTTATCGTCCATACACAAGCACCGATAACACCGGCAATAGAAACTGCAATGATAATCGGCCACTTTGTTCCGGGGTTTTTAAACATTCTCTTTTCCCTCTTTTTTACGTAAGAATTTCCCACGTACATATTTAAAGATAGCAAAAAGAATGATACCGTAAAAAATGACTCGCAAAATATCAATGAAGTTTTTACTTCCGCTACCCGCTGATGAACTTAAGGTAACGTTATGTTTAGCAGCAATTTGCTCAGCGACATCCGAATAGCCGTTAAACATTGCTACAGAGTATTTGGAGACGATTTCAGCACCCTTGGCACGTTCTGCCAAAATTGGCAGCACTGTCCCGCCTCTGTTGCTAATTAATTCTGCAGCTTCGTCAAAACTGCGTGCAAACATCACGGCACTCACTACGGAGCCAATGAAGGTTGCATTCGGGCTTAAGACCTGAGATTTGTTAAAATATTCGTATAAAGAGACGGGGCGTGCCAAAATATCAACTTTTTGTTTAAGTTCGATAAACGTCATAATTACCGCAGGCTCTTTGAGCTCTGTTGAGAGTTGTTTTTCGAAATCGGCAATACTCTGATTTTCGTCGGTATCACGTACCATTACCAAATAAAGCGATACGCCCGTTTTAGCTTTGAGTTCCGCACCGATAGCATTGATTTGCTCGGAAAATTGAGGATTTTTGACAACATCATCTTTATATAAATATTCAGCATGGAGAGAGAGTGAGAATAAAATGGTGAGGGTGAGGGCCGCTAGCCCTCGTGAGAGTAACAAAAGCTACCCTTAACCGACGTAAAGGTGATTTGGTGTTATCACCGCCCACAACGTTACCGCTGCAGAAACCACTAATGCGATTGTGATGAGTTTATCCATGATACTTGCCATACTAAACCCCTTATTTTACATCAACACGATGCGCAGCATTATCAGTGCTGAAC
>NZ_JBASYM010000048.1:0-3402 GCF_049277495.1 Sulfuricurvum sp.
GATAAACTGCGCGGAATGCTCTCCAATGAGCGTTTTGTCGCCAATGCGCCCGAAGCCGTTATTACTGAAAATCGTAACGGACTTGCCGATGCCGAAGAAAAAATCGGTAAAATTGACGCTCAACTAAGTTCTTTAGGTAACTAGTTTGCAATTTCGAGAACTCTCCGCATCAGAGCTTGTCGAGGGGTTCGCCCTCCTCACAACCCTCCGACCGGAACTCACTTCGGATCAGTTTGACGCTTTTATCACTTCTCAGTATCCTAAAGACTACCGCCCTATCGGTGCTTATCAGCGCGGAGAGCTACAGGTCTATGCAGGGGTAAGTATACGGGAGAATTTGGAGTTGGGACGGCATTTGATCGTGGATGATTTTGTTACCTACAACGGATGTGAGCATCTGAGTCGTGAAATGATCGATTATCTATGCGATTATGCCAAAATATATAAATGCCAGTCACTCGTGGTATGGGGACAACAACGGGGATTAAAGATTAATGATTTAGACGGATTCCGTCCCAAAAGGGACAGTTTTATTAAAATATTCTAACTATTCTTCGATTCCTTCAACCTCAATGACCAGCTTAACTTCTTCTCCGACGACAACACCACCGGCTTCAATCGCTTTATTCCAGTTCAAACCGTAATCTTTACGGTTGATCGAACCGGTCAATACAAAACCGGATCGCTGATTACCCCATGGATCTTCAACAACTCCCCCCATATCGATGTCAAGTGTTACTTTTTTCGTAATGCCTCGGATGCTTAGGTTTCCCGTCATTTTATCTTTGGTAGCACTCGTCATGACAAATGTAATATCTCCGAATTTGGCAGTATCAAAAAAATCTGCACTTCGTAAATGGTCATCCCGCTTTTGGATCCCGGTATCAACCGAATCAGCTTTAATGTGACCGCTTAGCGCTTTAAACTGCCCTTTGTCCAGATCATACGTTCCTGAGAAATTAGCGAATTTTCCGGTTACCGTACTAATCATCATGTGTTTAACTTTAAAGCCTACATTCGAATGGGAAACATCCACTTTGTATACAGCTGCCGATACTGCTGTTGAACCTATCAGCAATCCGGCTAAAACAGCGGCGATAAAATTCTTTCTCATATACAATCCTTTTGAGTTTAATCTTGAAACATTGTAAGATTTTTTCCTCAATGAATTATTAACACAAAAATAATGAGCAATAAACTTAAGCTTTGTTATACTTTTGCACTTTATCCAAAGGTCTCTTATGCAACTTTGTGTCGCCCTTGATCTCCCGAGTCAAGAAGAAAACTTAGCGCTCGTCGAAAAAATCAAAGACTACCCCCTATGGCTCAAAGTAGGACTGCGATCCTATATCCGTGACGGCAAGCCTTTTATCGATGCGATCAAAACCATCAATCCCCAATTTAAAATCTTTTTAGACCTCAAACTCTACGATATTCCCAATACCATGGCCGATGCGGCTGAATCCATTATGGGGTTGGGTGTCGATATGTTCAATGTCCATGCCTCTGCGGGCCGCAAAGCGATGCGTGAAGTAATGAAACGTCTCGAGCCTTATGAAAACCGCCCTCTCGTCCTCGCCGTCACAGCCCTCACCTCATTTGAAGAGTCTGAGTTTAATCATGTATATTCTGAGAGTATCGCCGCAAAAGCCGATCGCTTTGCACAGGATGCGCATGAAGCAGGTCTGGACGGTGTCGTATGCAGTGCCTATGAAAGCGCCTCCATCAAATCTCTTACCAGTGACTCCTTTGTCACGCTCACACCCGGTATACGGCCGTTCGGCGAAGATGCCGGAGATCAGGAGAGAGTTGCCACTATTGAAACAGCACACAATGAAAAAGTTGATTTTATCGTCGTCGGACGCCCTATTTACAAAGCATCTGATCCGGCTCAAGTGGTGGAAAAAATACTCCGAATTCTATAATATATTCGTAATATCGTTGTAATCTCTTTTTTCTAAACTTCCGTAACTATCTCAGCATTACGGGGTCTATCATCATGAAAAAACTTTTACTTCTCATCCCGGCAGTTCTGCTGGCGGGAACGGGGATTTTTTGGGCAACCTTTACATCTAATGTCATTCAGCCGCATCCCGCTCAGCCAACGGAGAAAATGCCACAGGATATTCAAGGACTTTTTTCAAACAGCGAACATTCACTTCGTCAAATCATCCGCCATGGAGATACACAATCGATCGCACCCATGCGAGGTTCATTTGCCGCGATGGAAACCAAACTCGCCCAACACCGAAAAGATGGCTATCCAACCGCCAAAGTCGAAAAAATATTATCCCAGTATGAAGAAGACACGACCCTTTTATCCCAAAAATTTTCCCCAAGACTTAAACAACTTCAGCAATACGATCAGTTTGAAAGTTCTCACGAAAAACTCTTTATCCTCGCGGTTGATCAAATTGGGCTTTATGAACTCATAACAGCGTACAAAAATCTAGACAGAATGCGTAACCGCTATCTCAAGGAACCCTCAACAGAAACGAAAATAGCATATCTGTCTGAAAACCGACATCTCCAAAACATCATCAAAGAACTCTATCTCGATACCGTGATAGAAAAACCGCTCTTTGAATACCTCAATAATCACAAACACTATTTTGAATTGATATCCGCTTCGTATGAGGAGATCGGATACGAACGGATACTGCGCATGCGCACCAGTGCATACGCTATTAAAAGCGAGCTTCAGTTATTGCCGTCAAGCTGATTTTTTTTGGAATACTCTTTGCTAGTTTTGAACAAATCACTGCGAGGAGTCTGCATGAAATTTATGGAAAAAATCGAACTGATTGTGAAACTAAAAGAAAAGATTGCCGAGGCAAAAGCTTCGAATGAGGTTCTTGCAATGCAATTACAAGCTCTTTTAGATCAAATCATCGCCACACCCAAAAACTCTCCGGCAATTTAACCCAGACAAGCACCAATTTAAGGTGCTTGTTATCTACCTCTCCGTATAATTACGCCCTCTTACAAAATGGACGAGTAGGAAAGCGGCTGAATCCACCTCCCTGCTAAGGAGACGTACTGGCAACGGTACCGAGAGTTCGAATCTCTCCTCGTCCGCCACAAGTGCCTTTTTAGGGACTTTTTAAGCTTTTTTCAAAAAAAACCCGAAATTTTCTTACCTACCCAAAACCTAACTTTATCTGTCCACTATTTTATAATTTTGATCCCTATAAGCAATATAAATATTGTTAGAAAAAACTTCAGAATTTAACTCCACGCTTGAGAATGGGAAACACAAAATCCTATCAAGACGGTATTGGCAAAGGTTTCGGATAAAAAAATTCACACCTGAAATAGTCTCTATTTAGTCAAGAGTTGATAAAAAAGGAGATACAATATCATCATGAAAGAACATTACACAAAACAGTTTAAAAGAGATAC
>NZ_JBASYM010000049.1:0-89741 GCF_049277495.1 Sulfuricurvum sp.
TGGTAACGGCTTTTTAGATTTTCAGAGGTAATCTCAAACGATCCCCCTAAACACTCGGTAACGTTTTTACCGGTCATCTCCAAATGAACCCCTCCCGCATACGTACCTTCAGAACGGTGGACCTGGAAAAACTGTTTCATCTCTTTGAGGATGGAATCAACAGGACGAGTCTTATACCCGCCGCTGGTGATGGTGTTTCCGTGCATCGGGTCACAGCTCCACAATACTTTCTTCCCTTCACGTTCGATTGCACGGATCAAGGCAGGCATACCGTCCGCTACTTTATCCGCGCCCATACGAACGATAACATTCAATCGTCCGGCTTCATTGTTCGGGTTCAGGATATCACACAGGCGGAGTAAATCTTCAGGATCCATAGAAGGCCCTGCTTTAACCCCGATCGGGTTATTGATACCGCGCATGAACTCAACATGGGCTCCATCAAGTTGTCGGGTTCGGTCACCGATCCACAACATATGCGAAGAGACATCATACCATTCACCGGTCAACGAGTCTTGGCGGGTAAACGCTTCTTCATAGTTGAGCAAAAGTGCTTCATGAGAAGTATAAAAATCGGTTTCGCGCAACGTTCGGTAGGTATCGGAAGTGATGCCGCAGGCTGCCATAAAACGGAGAGAATCATCGATTTGACGAGACAACTCTTCGTATTTTTTCGTCATCTCATTCTGTCCGACAAAACCCAAATTCCATGCATGCACCTGATGCAGATCGGCCAATCCGCCCGAAGCAAATGCACGGAGCAAGTTCAAAGTAGCCGCAGATTGGTTATAGGCCTGAACCATACGATGCGGATCAGGAACACGGGCAGCTTCGGTAAAATCGACGCCGTTGATAATATCTCCGCGGTAGCTCGGAAGGCTTATCCCCTCGATTGTCTCCATGTCCGAAGAACGAGGTTTTGCAAACTGTCCGCCGAGACGGCCGATTTTGACAACAGGCACCCCTCCGGCAAAAGTCATGACAACCGCCATTTGCATCATGACTTTAAACGTGTCACGAATGTTGTGGGCGTGAAATTCCGAAAAGCTCTCGGCACAATCACCGCCTTGAAGTAAGAAGGCTTTACCTTCACAGACATCTGCCAAACTTTTTTTGAGGGTACGTGCTTCACCTGCGAAAACGAGAGGAGGATAATTACGAAGCTGTGATTCGATTTGTTCCAAAACGGTTCCATCCGGATAGGTTGGCTGCTGCTTGATCGGTTTTTCTCTCCAGCTAGATCGGCTCCATGTGCTCATATCATCTCCTGCGTGCTCTCGCACCATATTGTTAGTGGACGAATTTTATCCTTTTATCCTAAAAGAGGACTGATTGAGCGAAGCAAAAGTTAGATTTATGTTTGAAAAAGTATAATGGCATCAATTATATAGAGTTCAATTTTTCCCTTTTTACGCATAAAAAAGGGCTTTTCTCTAACATTCAGAATTAAATAAAACAAGGTGAAATGGTGGAAACCAACCAAGCTAACCCTTTATTAGAGAATTTTTGCAAAGAACTCTCATTCCATTTAGAGTCGCTCAGTAAGCGTCAGGCGACCATCAATCCTGCCGAATTCGCCGAACTTATCGCTACGGCGACGCACGAAGCCGTTGAATCGTATGTAACCGGAGAATATGATCTTCGCGCCTACAGAGGCAATACGACAGAAGAGTACAAAGATCTTGCCGAAAAGAGTATCGCCTCTTACTCGCTTACCCATGAGAGAATTGGAGAAATCAGCGAACAGCAGGCGGAACTTCTAGAAGAAACCAACAGCAGCACTTTGATCAATCTGGGAAAAATAACCGAAAAATTCAGCGATATCCAAAACCATCTGAGTGATGAAGTTTTACGCGCCAATGACGTGATTCAAGGCCTTTTGGCACAAGTCAAAACCCTGGAAGTGAAAACATCTCTCGATCCTCTTACCAAAGCATACAACCGATACGCGCTGCAGGAACATTTAAAGCTCATTCTCGAAAAAGAGAAAGTGGATTTCGAGATTTTTGCCTTAATGATCGATATCGATAATTTTAAATCGATCAATGACAAATTCGGCCATATCGCCGGAGACAAAGTGCTCATCTTTATTTCCAAACTGCTGAAAAAAACCTTGCGTGAGGGAGATCGTGTTTACCGTTTCGGAGGAGAAGAGTTTATTATTATCCTTAACCGAACGGATACCGAAGGCGCACGGCTCGTCGCCGAACGCCTCCTTAACCTCTGCCGTAACAACAAGCCGCTGTTTCAAAATCAGCAGATAGCGGTTACGCTCAGCATCGGTTTGACACAAATTATTGACGGGGATACGATCGATGCGATTATCGAACGTTCCGACATTGCCTTGTATCGGGCGAAAAACAACGGTAAGGACCGATTAGAGATGGAGTTTTAATGGATCTGAATTATTTTGACGTTGCAGTTGGTTCAATCGTTCTTTTATTAGGACTGAAAGGGCTTTTAAACGGTTTTTCCAAAGAAGTTTTCGGTTTGGCCGGAATCGTCGGGGGAGTGTATGTGGCTTCCCACCTCGGCGGTTACATCGGCAATATCCTTAGCGACAACCTTTTCCATTTTGAATCGGCTACCGCCGTCAATTTGGTCGGATTTATCTTTGCATTAGGGATTTTTTGGCTTCTGATGGTTGCACTTGGGGCAGGATTCAAAAAACTGAGCGCATTGAGCGGTTTGGGACCACTTGACCGGATCTTGGGTTTCATGATCGGAAGCAGCAAGTTTTTCTTTATCCTTTCGATTATTGTCTATGCCCTCTTTAGCGTTACCGCTATCCGTGAAAACTTTGAAGACAAAATGAAAGACAGCATTTTCTACAAGCCGATGTTTGCGACGGGCAATTTTATTTTGCATATCGAAACGGACGATGTCACATCGCTGGTAGGTGACACCAATGAGAGTGATACCAACGGATCCAGTGAAGATGAAAAAACGGATAAATCACCCGATTCCAAAAAGGGGAAATAAGCGATGAATACGTATACCGACTTTACGGAAAGAACGATCGAGTACAATAAACTCTTAAGTGACTTCAAACAATTATTAAAAGCGAACGGACTCAAATTCACCATTCAAAGAGAAGTCATTTTAGAGATGCTGTACAACTCGGATGAGCATCTGACACCGGAGGGGCTTCATCATCTGATCCAGCAAAAGCACCCTGAGCTCAACACCGGTATTGCAACCGTATACCGTACGCTTTCGCTTCTCGAAGAATCGGATATGGTCACCTCTCTCTCCTTCGGTGCGCAAGGCAAAAAGTATGAATTAGGGGCAAAAGATCACCATGATCACGTTATTTGTACCGAATGTGGCAGTATTACCGAGTTTGTCGATGATGAAATAGAACTGCGCCAGAAAAAGATAACCGAGGCGCTTGGATTTATCATGCAAGAACACTCGATGCAGATTTACGGTATTTGTAAAAACTGCCAAGAAAAATCTCCGAAATAAACATTAAGAAAGGAAAACCATTGGTATTCGAAAATCAATACGTACAGCAGCGAATCGAAAAAGCCGACGCATTAAGAGCGCTCGGAATTGATCCGTATGCAAACAACTCGTCCCGTAATACAACTATCGATAAATTTCATAACGTCAACTCTGATTTGATTCAAACCGAAGACAAACGGGATGAGAACCGCCATTACACCGTTGCCGGCCGCATCAAACTTTATCGGCTTATGGGGAAAGCAAGCTTCCTCAAAATCGAAGACGAAAGCGGAATGCTTCAAATTTACGTTGCTCGTGACAATCTCCCTGAGAACTTTTACAATGATGTGTTTAAAAAACTCATCGAAGTGGGCGACATCATCGAAGTCAGCGGATTTCCGTTTATCACTCAGCACGGAGAACTTTCGCTTCATGCCGACAGCCTAACGATCCTCACCAAAGCGATCTCTCCGTTGCCTGAAAAATTCCACGGAATTCAAGACAAAGAGATGCGTTATCGACAGCGTTATCTCGATCTGATCATGAACGCGGAAGTACGCAAAACGTTTCACATCCGTTCCAAAGTCATCAGCCTGACCCGTCGCTTTTTCGAAGACAAAGGATTTTTGGAAGTCGAAACACCGATGATGCACCCTATCGCGGGCGGAGCCAATGCCAAACCGTTTGTCACCCATCACAATGCACTCGGAATTGACCGCTATTTACGCATCGCACCGGAACTTTATCTCAAAAGACTCATCGTCGGCGGATTTGAAGCGGTCTTTGAAATCAACCGCAACTTCCGTAATGAGGGGATGGATGCAACCCATAACCCTGAGTTTACCTCGATCGAATTTTACTGGGCGTATAAAACCTATAAAGATCTGATTCATCTGACCAAAGAGTATTTTGAATACCTCTTCGATCACCTCGATCTTCCGAAGCGTCTCCCATACGGCGAGTTTGAAGTCGATTTCGACCAATTTAGAGAAATTGAACTGATACAAAGCCTCAGCGTTATCGGCGGTGTTCCGGAAGAGATTGTCAACGACAAAGCGGCTATTTTGGCCTACTTAAAAGCAAACAATCTCGAAGCCAAGGCAAACCTGAACCTCGGACAGCTTCAAGGGGAACTTTTCGATGCATTCGTGGAAGAAAAACTGATCAATCCGACCTTTATTACCCACTATCCCGTCGAGATCTCACCGCTTGCCCGCCGCAGCGATGACCGTCCGGAACTGACCGACCGCTTTGAACTCTTTATCGCAGGGCGTGAAATCGCCAATGCCTTCAGCGAGTTAAACGATCCGGTCGACCAGCTCGAGCGTTTCGAAGGGCAGATGGCTGCTAAAGATTCCGGAGACGATGAAGCGCATGAAATGGATGAAGATTTTGTCGTTGCCCTCTCTTATGGAATGGCACCGACAGCAGGTCAAGGGATCGGAATCGATCGCCTTGTGATGATGCTGACCAATCAGCACTCTATCCGGGATGTCTTGCTTTTCCCGGCTATGAAACCGATCCAACACAACCAAACCAACAACGGAGAAGAAGAATGAGTTTTTTAAAAGAATTTGACAGCGAAATTTTTGACCTGTGTGAAAAAGAGCTAGAGCGCCAAAGTGATCACCTTGAGATGATCGCCTCTGAAAACTTCACCCTCCCTGCCGTAATGGAAGCGATGGGAAGTGTGTTTACCAACAAATATGCCGAAGGTTACCCGGCAAAACGCTACTATGGCGGATGCGAATATGCAGACGGTGTAGAACAACTCGCGATTGACCGCGCATGCAAACTTTTCGGTTGTAACTTTGCCAACGTCCAACCTCACTCGGGTTCATCGGCGAACGGTGCCGTGTATGCAGCGCTTCTTCAAGCAGGCGACAAACTTCTCGGTATGGATCTCAGCCACGGCGGTCACTTGACCCACGGTTCAAAAGTAAGCTTTTCGGGTAAAAACTACCACAGTTTTTCGTATGGTGTAGAACTTGACGGCCGTATTAACTACGATCGTGTCATGGATATCGCGAAAATCGTTCAGCCAAAAATCATCGTGTGCGGTGCATCTGCTTATGCACGCGAAATTGATTTCGCTAAATTCCGCGAAATCGCCGATGCGGTCGGTGCGATCTTGTTCGCCGACATCGCCCACATCGCAGGTCTTGTCTGCGCGGGTGAACACCCTAGCCCGTTCCCGTATGCGGACATTGTTACTACGACTACCCATAAAACGCTTGCCGGTCCTCGCGGGGGTATGATCATGACCAATGACGAAGAGATCGCCAAAAAAATCAATTCGGCGATCTTCCCTGCTCTTCAAGGAGGACCGTTGGTCCATGTTATCGCGGCAAAAGCGGTCGGATTCAAATACAACCTTTCAGACGAATGGAAAGTCTACGCGAAGCAAGTGAAAGCCAATGCGGCCGTTTTGGCTGACGTATTGATGAAGCGCGGATACGATATCGTCAGCGGCGGTACCGATAATCACCTCATTCTGGTCTCTTTCTTGAATAAACCGTTCAGCGGAAAAGAGGCTGATGCGGCTCTCGGCCGTGCCGGTATCACCGTCAATAAAAATACCGTTCCGGGTGAAACACGTTCACCGTTCGTCACTTCAGGTGTCCGTATCGGAAGCCCTGCATTGACGTCACGCGGAATGAAAGAGAAAGAATTCGAACTCATCGCCAACAGAATCGCCGATGTTTTGGATGATATCGAAAACGAAGAGAAGCAAGCTGCTATCAAAGAAGAGCTCAAAACGTTAGCGCGCGGATTTATCATTTACAAACAGTCAACTTATTAAGGAGTCCCGCCCATGACATCGATGGATATGAAATT
The DNA here is from genome assembly GCF_049277495.1 of Sulfuricurvum sp. GTDB lineage: Bacteria > Campylobacterota > Campylobacteria > Campylobacterales > Sulfurimonadaceae > Sulfuricurvum. Next base: position 6,286 of record NZ_JBASYM010000049.1, read on the forward strand.
GATAAAAATGATTTCAGACCACTATTGGCTGAAGCATGATAACGTCATTGATAAAATCGATTTTAAAGGGCGTACTTTTTTCAATAAATACGAGAGAATCGATAAAACGCTGACACAAGCGGTCATCGATCAGCATCTGAAAAAACAGATCACCGTTGCCCATTCTTTGATCAATAAATTCGATAAAGCAGAAAATATTATCATCGACTACAACGGAACCGATCCGCAGCGTTTTTACCATAAAGCCCAACTGCTTCTTCGCGAAGAGGGTTTTATCAACTTTACCGCTTTTGAGACCAAAACGCCGGGGCATTTGCATGTTTATATCCATAAAGGGCATACCACTTTACAAGAAGCCAATCAACTGGGTAAAATGATTTCCATGAAATTAGCCGCAAAACAACCAAAACAGTGGAGAATGTTTCCCACCCTTGATTTGCCGCCGGAATACAATATTCTCAATCTTCCCTACGAAGTGTACGCTAAAGAGCGTGGTGCTTCGTGGTCGAAACACATGTAAGTTAGCACCATCTTAAGGATATACAATGGAAGAAAAAAACGAACTCAACGACATCATTTTGAATAAAAGCGGATCGGGGTCTAGCACGAAAAAGCTTTTACTAGCGATTGCCGCACTGACATTGATCCTGATCATTGTTTTGGTCATCATGAATTCACTCAAAACCCAAAGTGATGAACAAGCACCGCATGCAGCCGTTCCGCCTGAGCCTTCGTCCCCGACCGAAGTGATCGATGATCCGTTGTTCGAACCGGTAGAAGTGATTCAAGAGGGGGGAAATACAAGCGCCTCTGCGGATTTAGGAGAAATTGCCCAAAAGATCAAGCAGGAGTCTTTCCAAAGCGCTCCTGAGCCTGCACCGGCACCTGTTGTCGAGCAGATCAAACCGGCGGTTCAGTCAGCACCGGCTGTAGTAAGTGCCCCGAAAGCTGCACCGAAACCGGCACCGAAACCTGTTGTTACGGCACCAAAAGCGGAAGCTGCTCCTAAAGCTGTTCAACCGGTCGTCAACACCCCTACGATCAAAAAATCAGCACCGACTGAGCCTAAAAAAGCTGTCGTAGCGGCGCCGAAAGCTGCGGAAAAACCGGTCGAAAAAGCTGCCGCTGAAACTGCCGCCAAACCTGCGGCAAAAGCTGTCGACACCGAAGGTACCTACTATATCCAGGTAGGATCTTTTACCAAACAGCCTAATCAGGCTCTATTTGACCGTCTGAATGCCAGCGGTCTCAAATACATCACTGCACCGAGCGGTGAAAAAACCAAGGTATTGGTCGGACCGTTCCAAGGCGAAAAGGCGGCACGCGATGTCCTCGGAACCGTCAAACGCAATATTGAATCCGGCGCATACATAACAAAGGGGTAACGTGATCACTTCACGCCATTTTTCTCTCGATCAATTCGCCCCTATCGCTGTCTATGAAAAGGCCAAAAGCCTTTTCCCTTCTGAAGTTACTTTTTTATTCGAGAGTGCCGGAAACAGTGAGGGCAACTACACCATCATCATCATCGGTGCACGTGAGCGCCTCACCTACAGCCAAAAATCGACAACCTATATCGACGCCGAGGGCAAATCCAACCATCTCGATGTTTCTCCCTTCGATTTTTTAAAAACCTACTATGCCGCACTCGATCAGCATGCCTATCGTGAACGCGCACGTGAATTAAAAGTAGGCTATATCGATGGGTTTATCGGCTATATCGGATACGATATGGTTCAGGTGTTCGAGCATGTTCTCGAAGAGTCGATGAGCAATCTTATCGATCAAACAGAAATTCCGGATATGGATTTAATCCTCCCTAAACTGACCCTCGTTGTCTCGCACAAAAATGCGACCATTACCCTTTTGAGCTGTTTGGAACCGATCATAGGCCGTTTTGAAGAGATTGAAACGACCCTCAAATCGTCTTATCACTACACTCCTCTCAAACCGATCCTCGATGACAAAGGGGGAGATTTCATCTTTTCCAAAGAGAAATTTTTCTCGATGGTGGACCAGTCCAAAGAGATGATCAAAAGCGGGGATGTCTTCCAAATCCTGATGACCAACCGCTATATCCGCCATGCAAAAGTAGATCCGTTTAGTTTTTACCGCATCTTGAGACTTAAAAATCCCTCTCCCTATATGTATCTGATGGAATTTGAGAATTTCAGCATCGTCGGAAGCTCACCGGAAGTCATGGTCCGCCTCAGCGACGGGGATATCCTTCTTCGTCCGATTGCCGGAACACGCAAACGGGGAATCAATAAAAAACGGGATCTTGAACTTGAAGAAGAGCTGCTTTCCGATCCCAAAGAGCTGGCAGAGCATTTGATGCTGATCGATTTGGGACGCAATGATGTCGGAAGGGTCGCTAAAACAGGAACCGTCAAGGTAGAAGAGATGATGCACGTCGAACGCTATTCGCATGTTATGCATATCGTCTCCGACGTTCATGCCCAGATCGCCGATGACAAAGATATGTTCGACCTTTTAGCCGCAACATTTACCGCCGGAACGATGACGGGTGCCCCTAAGATACGGGCGATGGAACTCATTGCAGAGTATGAGGGTGTCAAGCGCGGTTTCTACAGCGGCACGATCGGCTATTTCGGATTTGACGGCAATATGGACAGTGCGATCACGATCCGTACCGCCCTCATCAAACCCGATTTTGTCGTCTTGCAAGCGGGTGCCGGAGTCGTTGCCGACTCGGTCCATGAACTCGAATACCTCGAAGTCGCCAACAAACTCGGCGCACTCACCAGCACTCTGAACGATCTGGTCGACCCGCTATGAGACTCTTTAGCATCTTCGGTGATCCCATCAGCCATTCGCGTTCACCCCTGATGCACAACAGCGTTTTTAAGACGCTGAATGTCTGTGCCTGCTATTCACGTACCCACTTGAGCGACGGAGCCAAACTGCGGGAAGTTTTCTACGCCAAAGGACTCAGCGGTGCCAACGTCACCGTTCCGCACAAAGAAGCCGCCTATGAGCAATGCGATGAAGTGCGCGGTATCGCCCATACCATCAAAGCGGTCAATACCCTCGTTTTGGAAGAGGGAAAACTGATCGGTTACAACACCGATGCCGATGGTTTTATGCGCGCGATCGAATCTTTCGGTCCGCTGCAAAATGCTCTCATCCTCGGAGCGGGAGGAACCGCACGGGCACTCTCGATCGCACTGCGCCAAGGCGGGATCACTCCGAGCATCCTGAACCGCTCACACAAACGTTTAGAGTATTTTTTGACAGAGGGGTTCGATGCCTGTACGTGGGATGATTTTACTGCCGCACCGTATGATTTGATCATCAATACGACTTCGGCAGGGCTAAACGATAACGAGCTCCCGATTCCCCGACTTCTCCTCACCGAACTGCTCTCCCTCTCCAAAGGGGCAATCGATGTCATCTACGGCAAAGAGACTCCGTTTTTACGTGAAATCAAAATCAGCGGCCTGCCGTACAAAGACGGCTCCGATATGCTGTTAGCACAAGGGGTATTGGCCTCTTACCTCTTTTTAGAGGGGAAATTTGATAAAGATGCCATTGAAATTCCTATGAAACAAAGCTTTAGCCTCTAATGAAAATTGACGGTCGCTTTTGGCTCACCAAAGAGGGGCAGAGTTTTTTAGGTGCCGGCCGTATCGAACTGCTGGAGAGAATCGATAAAACCGGATCGATCAACGCCGCCGCCAAAGAGATGAAAATGAGCTACAAAGCGGCATGGGAACGGATCAACGGGATGAATGCCCTCGCCGATCAGCCGCTTATAGAGCGTCTTACGGGAGGCAAAGGGGGCGGAGGGACGAAACTCACCCCTTATGCACGCGAACTCATCGCGACGTTTCACCGTTTCAACGAGCTTCACCGCCAGTTTATCGACCGCTTTTCCGAAGCGGGAGACGATCCCGAACGTCTCGCCCGAATCCTCAGCCGAACGTTTCTCACTACCAGCGCACGTAATCAGCTCCCCGCGACCCTTGTCAGCATCGAAGAGAGAGGGCTCAACGGTGTCCTCACCCTTTCTTTGACCGGAAGCCATACGATCCAGTCTGTCATTACCCTCAAATCAATCCGCAACATGGGACTCACGATTGGATGCGATCTCTACGCCATCATCAAATCGAGCGATGTCACTATCGTTACTGATCCCCCAAAAAGCGATGAACCGATGAACGCTCTGAAAGGGACGATCAGCCGTATCGAATCGCAGGATGAAACGGATGAGATCACCTTCGCACTCGATCTCTTTACCGAACTCATAGCCCTCATGAATCCCAAAGATACGAAAAAGCTCTCCGAGGGGATGAACGCCTACGCTCTGATCTCCCCTAGCCATATTATTATCGGGTTGTAACCCACGCGTCAATATCGGACAAATTTAAGCCTTTTATTTTATAATACCGTTATATCTTACAAAACATAACGAAATTGTCGTACTTTCTTGCGAACCGTTTTTGCACAGATAGATTTGAATTTATCGTTATATCATAAAAGACACAAGGAGTTTTCATGTTAACCTCTGCCCGCAATACACTCTACGGTACCGTTGATTCCGTTATCACCGGTGCCGTGCAGTCTGAAGTCGTTCTCTCCATCGGAAGTGAACAAATCGTGGCTACCCTCACCAATGAATCGGTCAAACGGCTCGAAATCACGATCGGTAGCAGCGCTTATGCACTGATCAAATCAAGTTCGATTATTTTGGCAAAATCAAAACCGTTGCGTATCAGCGCCCGAAACGTATTGCGTGCCGTCGTTACCGAAGTGATCCCCGGTGCGGTGAATGCCGAAATCAAAATGTCAATCGGCAATTCGACGTTGACTGCCATCATCACCAATGATTCCTGCACGGAGCTGATGATCAAAAAAGACGATGAGATCTATGCGATTTTCAAAGCCTCCAGCGTCATTATCGGAATGCTCTAAAATTTAATCCAAAAGGAACCCTTATTATGAAACCGTTAAAACTGCTCATTGCCTCATTCGCCTTTGCTTCGGCACTTGCCGCACAGACGATCACCGTTGCCACTGCAGCCAATATGAAATATGCCGTTACCGACATCGTTAAAGCATTCAGCGCCGAAAGCGGTATCAACGTCAAAGTCATCACCGCATCCTCCGGAAAACTGACACAGCAAATTATGAGCGGTGCACCGTATGATGCATTTTTATCCGCGGATGTCGAATATCCGGCCAAACTCGCTCAAGGCGGATACACCACGACTCCGCCTCAAATATATGCATTCGGTTCTCTGGTACTTTGGAGCAATACAGGGGCGGATCTCTCCAAAGGGGTCGCGGTTGTCGCTGATCCGAAAGTCACAAAAGTTGCCATTGCCAATCCTAAAACCGCACCGTACGGGATCGAAGCGATGAATACGATGCGCTACTACAAGGTTGACACGGCCGTGGCTTCGAAACTCATCACGGCCGAGTCCATTTCTCAGGTAGGAAACTATGTCTCGACCAAAGCGGTGGATGTAGGATTTATCGCTAAATCGATCGCCCTCTCGCCGGATATGAAAAATGTGGGCCAATGGGTCGAAATCGATCCTAAAACGTACAACACGATCGATCAGGCTATGGTAGGGCTGAAAAACGGTTCACCGGAAAATCAGATCGCCGCTAAAAAGTTTCTCAAATTTATGGGTTCGGCGAAAGCACGAGAGATTTTGAAAGCCGGCGGGTATGGGCTGCCGAAGAAATAATATCTGTGCCTCGGCAGAGGCGCCATTGCGGCTAATATAGCCAATCAATTTTTTTAACTACCGTTATATCAAAAAATACATAAGGATATCAAATGACAAAACTCAGTCTTGCAACAGCACTTATTTTAGGGACAGCAGTCTTTGCAAATGCAGCGGATGATTTAGCCTCTGCATTTAAAGAGGGAAAACTCGACGGTCGTCTCAGAGCCCAGTATTTTGCCACCGATTGGGACAATGATGCCAAATACAGTGCGACCGGCTTTGCTGTGGGCGGCAGTCTGATCTACAAAACGGCACCGTTGTACGGTTTCAGCGTCGGTGCGGGAATGTATACGACTCAAAACCCCGGAGGATGGACCGATGCCGAAGACGGCACCAATGCCGCTACCGCCAAAGATCTCTTCTGCCGTGACCAAGATAACGGAACCGCAACCTGTAAATACGGTGACGGATATGCCGTATTGGCACAGGCGTATTTGCAATACGATATTGCGAAAAGCAAAGTCAAAGCGGGACGTTTTTTGATGACGAATCCATGGATTACCCCCAATGATACCAAAATGATCCCTATCGCCGTAGAGGGAGCCGATTTCGTCTCTAACGACCTTCTCAATACGACTGTCCAAATCGATTACGCCGATGCGATCAAAGAACGCGGCTCAAGCTATTTTAGCAATATGACCGATACGGGGGATACTCCGGTCAATATTCGCAAATACTACGATACCCATTACTATACGACTCTGAGCGGTGATGCCCGCGGCGATGCACCCGATGTCACGATTCTCGGTGTGAAGAATAAGTCTATCGACAATCTCGAACTTCAGGCATGGGCTATGCGCTGGCCGGATCTCGTCAATGAACTAATCCTCGAAGCGAACTATGCAGTCGAAGCGGGCGATGTCATCCTCGGATTCGGCGGGCGCTATTTAAAACAATATGACAAAGGGGCAGGTACGATTATCGGGACAACCGCGTACGGTGATTCAGACAACAGCATCGATTCACATTTATGGGCTCTGCGCACGACCGCCGATTATCGTGCCGCAAAACTGCTGCTGGCACTGTCACAGACAAGTGCTGATGCCGATATCATCGCACCATGGCGCGGATTCCCGACACAAGGGTATACCCGGAGTATGACCCAAACCGATTGGAATGCGAATACCAAATCGTATAAAGCCGAACTCGATTATGACTGGAATGCACTGCTTCCGGGTGTCACTACGATGATCAGCTATGCCTTCTACAACCGCGATCCGAGCAAAACCCCCTATCAAAGTATGACGAATCGTTTATACGGCAACGGCGATACACGCCAATGGAATCTTGATATGATCTATAAACTCTCCGGGAGCTGGAAAGGAACGGAGTTAAAAGCAAGGTTAATGGATCAAAACAATGAACTTGATGCAACCAATGCGACACAAACGCTCGCAAGTATCACCGATACCTCAAATCGTGAAATGCGTCTGGAAGCCAACTACCGTTTTTAGTCAGAATGGCCCTTCCGGGTCAAATCGGTCATGAGAAGAGATGACGGGATGGTTTGTCTGCGGTTATTCAATGCCCCCGTCATCTCCTCTGATGGCTTATTAAGATTAGGGTACAACTTGAAAATATGAAAGGAAATGTGATGAATCTCTTAATGTCTGATGGAAAAGCGGTTTCAATGTTTAACGCCTGCGGAACGAAGCCGTTTGAGCCTGCGAGCATGACACCGCATACGGCAGAAGCCAAAATCGATTTTGTTTATCCCGAAGTACCTTTCCCCTCTGTCCGTCTCTTACAAGAGTGGGGTGCAGAAAATATCCGCACCATGGTCCGTTATCATCACGGTCTGCTGCGTAAAAGTGCAATCGGGGACCTCTTCCCGCGCGATGATGCGATGTTTTTCTTTGCAACGGAAAAGACGGCCGATTTTTTTGTCGAAGCACTCGGCGGAGAAAAAGGGTACACACCCGTACATGGCCATCCGGCACTTCGCATGCGCCACTTCCACATCACTATCGATGAAAAAGGGAGAGAAATATGGCTTATGATGTACAAAAAAACGATCAATGACCTCTCTATGCCCGAAGAATGTATCGAAGAATTCTGGAACTGGATCGAGCCGTTCTCCATCCGTATGATCAATCGGCGAACGACCGTTGCTCCGATCGAACGCCATCCCTATTCGGGTATCTGGAGAAAACAATGATTTTTTTTAACCCTATCGTTATATCAGAAAAGATACAACATAATAATTACGTATTAAAAATCAAATCGTTTGCCGCATCACTCGCCGTACACGCGACTCTTCTCACGACGGCATTTTATTTTTCGGTGCAGAATCCTATTTCTGTCCCTCTCGAAGAGGAACCGGTATTGATATCCTTAGCCGATTATTCTCCTCTGGCCGCTTCTGAAAAGTATCTAAATAATGCAAAAAACAAACCGGCCGATCGTTCCTCAAAAACAGATAAATCCGTAACGAGTACCCATACACCGACCCCTCAGAAGATACCGTCCTCCGCTTTGGCGGTATCTTCTGAGGCGTCCGCGCCTCAAACCTCTCCTGTGCGTCCCGTTGTTGCTCCATCGGATCTACAACCACCAACCCAAGAATCGCTTCATTCGATTCAAAAACCTGTTGTAAATGATTCTCCTCATGACACATCATCACTAAACAAAACGAGCGAATTACCAAAAAAGAACGTTTCAACCGAAGATATCAATGGAGCAACACTGGGACGCATACGAGCCATGATAGAAAGTTCACTCACCTATCCGTCCATTGCACGGAAACTGCGGCTAGAAGGGACGGTAACGGTTTCATTCATCCTTAGACCGAACGGTCTGGTCGAAAAAGCTGAGATCCTCTCCTCCAGCGGAAGTACCTTGCTCGATACGAAAGCGATCCAAACCGTCCTTTCCTTAAGCGGGGACTATCCGACGCTCCCGAAAACGGCGTATCTAAAAATACCCATCGCCTTTTCACTAACTAAATCCTAAGGAAATCCCATGAGAACCCTTTTTTCTTTACTGCTCATACCGTTGGTCGGCTTAACGCTTCATGCCAAAACGCTCACGGATATGGATGGCCGTATTGCCACCCTGCCCGATCAAACGGATCGGGTTTTCGGTTCATCTCCGCCGATGAACTATCTCCTCTATGCCCTCAACCCTGAGAAAATGATCGGCCTCAATTTCAAGGCTAAAAACGCTAATAACGGTGCAGATCCGCAAATTTTGTCTCAAAAGTTTCTCTCACTCCCCGTTATCGGATCCTTTCACGGCGGAGGACAGAGTATCAATCTCGAAACACTCATGGCCTATAAGCCCCAACTCGTCTTGTTGTGGCAAGACGACATGATGGTCCAAACCGTCGCTAAGGAAATCGCCAAAACGAATATTCCGACCTTTATGATCCCCTTTCGAAAGATCAACGATATGCCTCGTGCGTTTCGTCTCGCAGGGGATGCAATCGGGGAGCACAAAAGAGGCGTTGTCCTCGCCAAATATTCCGAGGGGATAATCAGCGAGGTTCACAACCGTGTCTCCAAAGCAAAACCGACACGCTATTACTATGCCGAAGGGCTTGACGGGCTTTCAACAGAATGCGATCAATCGTTCCATATCGAAGCGCTCAATTTTGCCGGAGGGGAAAATGTCCATAAATGTCAACAAAGCGGCCTGTTAGGATTGGAAAAAATCACATTTGAAACACTTCTGACCTACGATCCCGATGTGATTATCGTTCAAAACAGCTCCGTTTATACGGATCTCACCTCTGATCCGCTGTGGCATAACCTCCGTGCCGTCAAATCCGGACGTATCCACCTGGTACCGATTCAGCCGTTTAACTGGATCGACCGTCCGCCCTCTTTTATGCGTGTTCTAGGGATACAGTGGCTCGCTCAAAAGTTCCACCCTAACGAATACAAAGCGAATATGACCAAACGTACAAAAGAGTTCTACAATCTTTTTTTACGTGTCAACCTGAGTGATGAACAAACCAAAAACCTATTAGGAGCCAACCAATGAAACTCTCACCTCTTATGATCTCGATCGCTGCATGTGCGGTCCTTGCCGCCAATCCGATCGGGATTGAACGCATCATGATCAGCGATACTCTCGATGACGGGGACAGCATGATTGCCGATTCGAATCTGAGCAGCGCCAATCAGACCTTTACGAGCAAAAGCATTGCGACGCTTTCGACTCAAGCGAATATGAACCCTTACAGCGTTATCGCCTATTCGCCGTCGGTAAACTTTACCCCTGTCGATCCTGCGGGATCCAACGAACCGTCCTATCATGACCCTATCCGTATCCGCGGAAAAAGCCAAAGCGGTCCAGGGGGAGTTTATATGATCGACGGCATGCCGATCTCCAGTAATCCGGGAGGGGGAAAACAGCTCCTCGATATGGAAAATGTCAGCTCGATCGATCTGCTCAAAGGGTACCTTCCCGTCGATAAGAACCTCGGTTTTTCAAGTCTCATCGGTAAAGTCGATATGAATCTTCTCTCTGCGCGATCACGTGCGGGAGCCGAAGTATCGCAATCGTTCGGAAGTGATAATTTTATGCGTACCTTTGTCCGTTTCGACTCGGGAAAGATCGGTGATGTGGCGGTATTCGGTTCGTTTTCCCATCTCTCCAACGATAAAACCAAAGGGGAAGGTGATCTTAAACGGCTCAACGGCACCGTAGGGGTCACCTACACGCCTAATAATGCATTTAAAGCCAAAATCACCGCCATCCGCAACTCGGATAATCATCACAACTATTACAACCTCTCCTATGCCGAAGCAAGCGATTTGGGAGCCAACTTTAACAAAGATTTTGCCTCTTCTCAGCCGACAGCATCCAATGACGTCAACTATTACGACTGGAACAAGCAGAGTTTTATCACCAGCTCTCTTTTGGGGGATTTTGAATACAGACCGACAACAAACGATACAATCACCATCAAACCCTATTATAAAAAAGACGAGGGGAGCTATTGGTTTTCTAAATTCGATACCGTCGCGGCCAAACAGCGTGTCATGAACTGGCGCATGGATCATGATCTCTACGGTGCAACCGCAGCTTATGATCACACCTTCTCCGAGGCACTGAAAACCAAAATCGGCTACTGGTATCACAAACAGCTCCCTCCGGGGCCTCCGAGCGATCAGATAAAATACAAAGTGGTAAACGGAAATTTGGTATATGACGGCTACGGTGTCCTCGCCGATAACGACTACCACGTTCTCCAAGCACCGTTCGCACAGATCAGCGGTACGATCGATCGTTTGACCTATGTTGCCGGAGCGCAGTACCAGTCGTTCAAGCTCGGTTCGCTCAAAAGCCATACCGCTAACGCCACGGCTGCGACCAGCTCTGATTACGATACAGCTATTGCCTCAACAGCGGTTGATCCCTGGGCAAGCGTCGAAGCCAAGACCTTTAATACGTTCATCCCGTCCCTCTATGTTGGATATGCGATGACTCCCTCAACCACAGGATACATCGATTATTCCCGCACCTACGGGTTTGACGTCAACCTCTTTCCGACCTACCTCTCCAACCGTGCTAATTTTGTCGCACAGAATGTTACGTTGCAGCAACTGTGGGACAAACTCGATTTGGAACTTTCCGACAACATCGATATAGGGGTCAAAACAACCCTCGGAGGGCTCACTCTCAACCCGAGCCTTTTTGTCTCTTTCGTCCAAAATAAACAGGCTAATATTTATGATCCCTCATTCGGTGTCAGCTATCCCGCCAATATCGGAGATGCCCTCGGATACGGGGCGGAGTTTTCCGCTTACGGTCCGATCAATGAACAGTTGGAACTTTTGCTCGGACTCTCGTACAACCGCTATCAATTTACCCAAAACTTCCAAAGCGGTGCAACCACAACCGTTAATACGGACGGGAAACAGCTCCCCGATGCACCGAAATATATGGCAAAAGCGGCTCTTTCATATCACGTCGGTGACTGGACACTCACACCGAGTGCCCGTTACACCTCCAGCCGATGGGGAGATGTCGCCAATACCCAAAAAGTGGATCCCTTTACCGTTGTCGATTTTGATTTGGCCTACCGCATGAGAGAGTTCATGGGTTCCCACAATGCCCTATTCCGTCTTACGGCAACTAATCTGACCAATGAAAAATACATCGCGACTATCAATGCCGCCGACAACTTTTTGGCAGCGACCGGAACGGCAAGTACCTATCAGACCGGAGCACCGTTTGGGCTTTTCGGCAGTGTAAACCTGAAATTCTAAGGAATATGATGAATTCGCTCAAACCTATCGGCTGGATAATCGGTGCATCGGCCCTGCTGGCCATACTTGCCGTTTTATCATTACTCTGGGGACAATATCCAATCGACGCTTCAACGTTGATCGATTATTTCCGGTTTAAACTATTCGGAGGTATCGGCAACGATACCTATGCCCTGCTCGATAACATCATCATACAGATCCGTCTTCCGCGTGTCCTTCTGGCAATCTTGATCGGCTCGTCTCTCGCCGTATCGGGAGCGGCATTTCAGGCCATGTTTGTCAACCCACTCGTCTCACCGGGGATACTCGGTGTTTTAGCCGGGGCATCGTTCGGTGCGGCGCTGGGGATGCTCATTAGCGAGCATTGGTATGTCGTTCAAATATTGGCCTTTACCTTCGGTTTTGTTGCCGTTGCGGTATCGGTTATGATCGGATCGATGGTGACAAACTCCCGTTCGACTATTATGCTCGTACTCGGAGGCGTTATCAGCGGTTCGCTCTTTACCGCACTCCTCTCGATCATCAAATATACCGCCGATCCCTATAGCACCCTCCCCGCAATCGTCTACTGGCTTATGGGAAGCCTCACGATGGCTGATTTAAACGGAGTGCTGCTCGTGAGTGTTCCGATGCTTTTGAGTATCGGCGGACTGATCCTCCTCTCGAAATATTTCGATCTTCTCAGTCTCGGGGATGAAGAGGCCAAAGCGCTGGGAATCAATGTTCCTCTGATCCGTTTCACCGCAATAGTGTTAGCCACGCTTGCCAGTTCTCTCTCGGTCGTCATGGCCGGAATCATCGGTTGGGTCGGTCTTATCATCCCCCATATCATCCGTATGGCAGTTGGACCGTCCCATCGGCTGCTGTTACCTTTATCGGCACTCGCAGGGGGGATATTTTTACTCTTGGCCGACTCCGTCTCGCGATTGGCACTTAGCGTCGAGATCCCTATCGGTATCCTCACATCGCTCATCGGTATTCCCGTCTTTATTATCGTACTCAAAAATGCGAGGGCAGCATGGAACTAAATCCTATTCTCACCGTCAATGATCTGCACTTCTCCTATCCGACACGTCCGGTCTTAGAGGGAGTTGATTTGAGCCTGCATCGCGGTGAAGTGGTCAGTCTTCTCGGTCCTAACGGCTGCGGGAAAAGCACCCTGATCCGAATCATGCTCAGACTTTTACGCGCCCATCGCGGAGAGGTATGGCTCAATCATAAATCGATTCACAACTATTCGCACAAAGAAATCGCATCCCATATTGCTTATATTCCCCAATATCATAATGTCCCGTTCAACTACTCCGTGTTGGAGATGGTGATGATGGGACGGATTTCGAAACTGGGGCTTTTTGCCGTCCCCTCCGCTAACGACCGCGATATCGCCTTTGAATCTCTCTCTCGGATAGGGATCGATCATCTCTCGGAAAGACCGTTCGGACAGCTCAGCGGAGGACAAAAACAGATGGTGCTCCTCGCACGCGCCCTGACGCAGGAGGTCGATACGTTTATCATGGACGAGCCGGTGTCGGGTCTTGATTATGGCAACCAGATCCGTCTGTTGGAACTTATCGCTCAGCTCAGTTCCCAGGGGTATACCTTTCTCAAGACGACCCACTACCCCGATCATGCCCTCATGGTATCCAGCCGTGTCGTCGTGATGAACCATGGAAAGATTGTCGCTGACGGATCACCCGATGACGTAATCACCTCTCCCATGATACGACAAGTGTATGACATCGATGCCGACCTCATCACCCACAACCGCCGTATATGGTGCATCCCAACTTTTAGCCGAGGACTCCGATGAAATTATTAGCCCTATTTACAGCTCTTCTACTGACCGGCACGATTGCCCAAGCCCGCATCATTATCGATGATTACGGACGTTCGGTACAACTGCCCGACAAAGTGACCAAAATCTATGCTGCTTCCCCTCCGCTGACGATGAGTCTCTTGGCCTTTGATCCCTCCCTCGTAGCTGCCCTCAACACACCGTTCAAAGAGGAGCAAAAACCTTTCGTCGGTGCTGCCGCATCCAAACCTGTAGCAGGCGGCTATTTCGGTCAGGGACAAACCCCGAATTTCGAAAACTTGGCCGCCATCAGACCTGATGTCATCCTCATGTGGGGCAAAGCGACGGGAGCTGAGAGTCAACTGAAAAAAATCACAATGCTCGGTATCCCCGTCCTGATGATTCACAACGAATCGATTAACGATTTAATCACCCAATTCCAACTCTACGGCAAGCTTACGGGAAATATGAAGCGCGCCCAAGACCTCATTATCTATACCCGGGAGACCTTAGGACTTATCCAATCGCTGCAAGGACAACTCGATCAACGCAAAAATGTCCGTTACTACTTCGCCGAAAGTCTGGACGGTCTTTCCAGTGAGTGTACCGGATCGTTTCATCTCGAACCTTTTACCTACAGCGGGGCGAAAAATGCTCTCAACTGTACGATGAGTTCCAACTACGGGATGGAGAAAATTTCGTTGGAAACGATTCTCCTCGCCGACCCGGATGTCATTATCGCGATGGAAGATGCTTTTGCGGCTTCAGTCAGATCGAATCCGCAATGGCAATCCCTTCGTGCAGTCAAAACCGGACATATTCTCTCCGTCCCTTCCCTGCCGTTCAACTATATCACCCGTCCGCCGTCGTTTATGCGTCTAATGGGGATTCGATGGCTTATCCACTCGTTTTATCCCGATCTTCTTCCAGGTTCTCTGGAGAAAGAAACCCAACGGTTTACTAAACTTTTTTTCGGGAAACAGTCATGAAAATAGGTCTCTTTTGTCTTACCGAACATTTCGAAGGCAATGTTCAGGAGAGTATTATGGAGCAGCTGCGCCTCGTGGAGCTTGCCGATCAATTGGGCTTTGATGAGGCGTGGTTCGGTGAGCACCATTTCAACGGATTCAGCGTCATCCCGGACCCGTGTGCGATGATCGCCTATGCAGCGGCACGTACCGGATGTATCCGACTGGGAACGGCTGGATTTTTGGCCCCTTTTTACCATCCGCTTCGTCTTGCCGAAAGTATCGCCGTGTTGGATCATCTCTCCGGAGGACGGATCAATGCCGGATTTGCCAAAGGGGGATTCGCACCCGATACCAAATATTTTAGCCGTGATCCCGACAATCTTCGTAATGCTATGTTTGAGATCACCGAAGCGATCGACGAACTATTGCATGCAAAAAATCCAACCTACCGCGGAACATTTACCTCTTTTGAGAATCCAAATCTCCAACCTAAACCGCTTCAAAAGCGGATCCCGTTTTTCGTCGCCACCTTTGCCAATCCTGATACGATCCGTTTTGCCGCGCGTCATGGATATGGATTGCTAATGTCTCAGGGAGCGAGTCTGGATGAATGCCTTGAAGCCCAAAAGCTCTATCACAGGGTTGCCGGTATCCATCCGGAGATCGTCTTAATGAGGGTCTTTTGTGTCGCTGATAGCTATGATGATGCCTACCGCATCGCCCGCCCTTCCGTCGATCATTTCGTCAAATCGATGCGTGCCGCATCGTCTGAGATCCCGCCGCCGAAATGGAACCGGGAGCAATACGACGCCATTTTATCAGAGCGTGAAGCCTTTTTTGACGGTCAAAATTTTTTTGACAATGCCATACTCGGAACGTATATAGAATGTCTCAAAACCATTAAAACAATTCAAAAGGAGCTCCCCGATGTCCATCTCATCTTAAAACCTTCATCCGCCTGTGCATCTCAAAACCGCGCAATGCTAAACGTTTTCAATACCCACATTCGACCCCATATCTGACTTAAGGAAAAAACATGACGAAACACTTGATACTCGTGTCGCTGGCTGCCTCAGCGGTACTGGCCGATACCTTTACTCTAGGACAGATCAATGTTCTCAATACACCCCTCGAAGATAGCCCCTTTGAGCAAACGATAAGCTCAGAAACCATTGCCAAGCAAAACTCCGAAACCGTTGCCGATGCGCTCGACAACACCAGCGGTGTCAGTTTGGGAATGATGGGAGCCCGAAACGAAACGACCGTCAGTATACGCGGATTTGACGCCAAACGCGTCGGTGTATTCATCGACGGTATTCCTGTTTATGTCCCTTATGACGGAAACTTTGACTATGACCGATTCCTCACATCAGACATTGCCCAAATCGATGTAGCCAAAGGGTTTTCCTCGATTGCCTACGGCGCCAATACGATGGGGGGCGTTGTCAATATCATCTCCAAACGTCCGACAAAAGCACTCGAAGGGGATATCAAAGCGGGAATGGTACTCGACAGCGATACCGCACTCTCCCGCAAGACAGCATCCTTGAATATCGGAACACGTCAAGATCATCTCTACGCTCAACTCGGTGCCGTGTACAGCGATCAAAGCCATTTTAGCCTTAGCGATGATTATTCTCCCGTCGCCGGAAGTGTTCAACCTAAGGGGGATCGGCTGCGTTCACAATCCGAGGACTACAAAATCAGTCTTAAAGGTGGATATATTGCCGATGACGGAAGCGAAATCGCGATCGGTTATTCCAACCAAAACGCTCAA
Source organism: Sulfuricurvum sp. (assembly GCF_049277495.1). Taxonomy (GTDB): domain Bacteria; phylum Campylobacterota; class Campylobacteria; order Campylobacterales; family Sulfurimonadaceae; genus Sulfuricurvum. The sequence goes on from NZ_JBASYM010000049.1 coordinate 22,806, forward strand.
AAGCAACAACCTCCGAGTACCAACTCCGCATACAACAGCGTCCGATACTGGGATTGGCCGTATTGGGACAAAGAGTCTCTCTTTATCACCGGACAAAAGAACTTTGGAAACAGCTATCTAAAAGCGCTTGCCTATTATGACAAGTTCCAAAACTCTCTTTATTCCTATGCGAACAACACCTATTCCACTTTTAATAGTTTCGGCTCGACCTTCAAAAGCCGCTACGACGATTACAGTGCCGGGGCGCGTCTCGAGTACGGTGTTGAATTGGATAAACATTTCCTCACCGCCGCCGCCAACTATAAAAAAGATGTCCACAAGGGATACGATATCAGCAAAACAACCGATGCAGAAACGATGAGCGAAAACTACGAAGACCATACTGTTTCCTTCGGATTTGAAGATGTCTACACCCACTCGTCGCAGTGGCAAATTTTAGGAGGGTTCAGTTATGACCGCCGTGAAGGAGACAAAATCTATGATACCAATACCGCCTATATCGACATGCTTGCGCTCAGAACCCAAAGTGCCTTCAATCCGGAAGCGGCTGTCGTTTTTTCCCCGGATGCCACGTCCAAAATCCGTGCCAGTATCTCCCGAAAAACCTATATGCCGACAATGAAGGACCGCTATTCGCGTAAATTCAACAGCTATGTCCCGAATCCGGACCTTGATAACGAAGTAGCCACCCATTACGAACTCAGCTACCAAAAAAATCTCGGTGCTTTCTCCACACGATTAAACGGTTATTTTACCCGTGTGGATGATGCCATCCAGAGTGTTCTGCATACGTCATCAGGGCTATTGCAAAACCAAAATGTCGGAAGTTTTGATCATCGCGGAGTGGAAGCTGAGTTCAACTACCAATCCGACGGCCTCGAAGCCGGCGGCAACTACTCGTATATCAGTGTTAAAAATAGAACGGACGAAAGTATTAAACGGACCGATGTCCCCAGACATCAGCTCTTTGCTTATACCCAAGTCGATGTTGGAGCGAATGTTGCACTCTATGGCGATATGAAATTCCGCAAGGGGGCTTATGATCAAATCACCGATTATTCTTATATCATCACCCCTTCCTTTACGACATTTGATCTCAAAGCGATCTATAAACCGACGGCACATATCACCGCGGAAGCCGGTATCAAAAACCTCACCGATAAACTCGTCCAGTACGATTTGGGATTCCCGGTTGCCGGACGAGAATTTTTCGCCAATATCGGTTATACCTTCTAACCCCTGCCGTGCGTAAAATTTGATCCGCCGGGGAGAGTCGATCTCCCCGATATTTCAGTATAATAATAAACTTAGGAGATACCATGTTTTTAGAACCGATTGATTTTGCTGCGATGTACCGTGAACACAAAGCCACAACGGATTTCAAAGGAAAAACCAGCAGCGACTGGGACGAAAAATCAGCCGATATGGCAGCCTCCGTCATTAACAGCCCCTACGTGAACGATTTTATCTCCCGTATGAACATTACCGGAGATGAAGTGGTTTTGGACATCGGATGCGGGCCGGGTACCCTTGCTATCCCTTTGGCAAAACGGGTCAAAGAGGTGATCGCGATCGATTTCTCCGCACAAATGCTCGAAGAGCTAAAAGCTTATGCGGCGAGCGAAGGGGTAACTAATATTAAAACATATCATATTGGTTGGGAGGATGACTGGAGCCACTTGCCGCCGATCGATATTGTCGTCGCTTCAAGATCCATGGAGGTCTCCGATGTCGATGCCGCACTCTCAAAAATGTCTTCCCATGCGCGCCGCGGATGCTATCTCACCTACAAAGTGGGGGGAAGTTTCGTCGATATGAGTATCCTCGATTACATCGGTAAAAAGATCAAAACAAAACCTGATTACTGGTACATCCCGATCATCCTGTACTCTCAGGGGTATCTCCCCCGTATCGACTACATTGAAACAGGACGGGGAAGTGTCCGGATCGGAAGCGAAGATGAGTTCGTCGAATCGCTGATCTGGAGTATCGGAAGTCTCGAAGAGGAACATCAACGTAAAGCAAGAGAGTATTATAAAGAGGTGATCATCGCTCAAAACTCTCAGCCCCGCGCTGTCAACTGGGCATTTATCGGATGGGAGACCGCCAAATGATTACTCTCAGCGATCACGAGCTCGAATCTCTCCTTTGCGAAGACGTCCCCTATGGTGATCTAACGACGAAAAGCCTCGGAATCGATACTCAGCGTGCCCGGATCACTTTCGCGACGCGTGAGCGCCCTCTCGTCGCTTCCTGTACCGAAGAAGCGATACGCTTATGCGGCCTGTACGGTCTGGAAATTGACGGATACGTCAAATCCGGTACCCTTGTCCCCCCGAAAAGTGTTTTCCTCGAAGCCCGGGGGGAAGCGGGAAATATCCACCGCATCTGGAAAAGCGTCCAGAACCTTCTCGATTATGCAGGAGGCATCGCCACCTATACCCGCGAAGCGGTGCTGTTAGCGCGTAGTATCAATCCTGATATAGTGGTCGCCACAACGCGTAAGACAGCCCCGTTTACGAAAAAAATCGCCATCAAGGCCGTCGAATCCGGCGGCGGTGTCGCGCACCGGCTGGGACTCTCCGAATCGATTCTCGTTTTCGACTATCACCGAATCTTTTTTCCGGGCAACGAGGCATTTGAAGAAGCGCTAAAGCAGGTCAAGAAAGCCAATCCGGAGAAAAAAATCATCATCGAAGCGAGAGACATTGCCGAGGCGCTGAAATTCGCCTCGATGGGGGCCGACATTCTCCAGCTCGAAAAAATGCCCCTCACCAAACTCTCCGACGCGGTGCGGATTTTGCGAAACGACTACCCCTATATCACCCTCATCGCCACCGGAGGGATCAGCGTGAAAAATATTGCCGAATATGCGGGCTCCGGAGTCGATATGATCGTCACCTCATCGCCTTACAACGCACCAAGTGCCGATATCAAAGTTATAATAGAGCCGCTATGAATCTTTTAAATGCCACCATCACCTCCGTTACCTCCTCTGAGCATCTCTCCTGTTTAGGGGTTGCTGTCAATCATGACACTTTTTACCTTCTTCTCGCCGAAGCTTCGCAGGAGGATGTTTTGCTGAACACCCCCGTTACCTTGGCATTCAAAGAGACCGAAGTGATCCTCTCCAAAACTCTCATTGCCGCAACGGCAAATACACAGCGCGCGGTTGTCCGTACTATAGAGCGCGGAGTCGTCCTCTCCCAGATCATCCTTACCTATCAAGAGACGACGATTACGGCACTCGTGCCGACATTGACGTTTGATACCCTCGCGATAGGTGAAGGCGACGAAGTCTCGTGGATGGTTCAGCCGAGCGAAATATCATTACTGCGAGGAACGCATGGAATCTGAATTCATCAGCACGATGGTGCTGACCTTTAAACTCGCCTCCATTACGACACTGATCTTGCTGGTTATTGCCATCCCCCTGGCCTCGTTCCTGGTTTTTAGCCGTATGCGGTTTAAAAGTGTCCTCGAAACGGTTGTCTCTATGCCTCTCGTATTGCCGCCGTCGGTTTTGGGGTTTTATCTCCTTTTGGCCTACAGCCCCGCTTCGGCTATCGGCAGTTTTCTGACGGAGCACGGGATACGATTGGCCTTTAGCTTTGAGGGGCTTGTCATCGGTTCGGTCATCTTTAGCCTCCCCTTTATGGTTCATCCGATCCAATCGGCTCTCTCTCAAGTCCCTCCCTCTATTTTTGAAGCGGCCTATACCCTCGGAAAATCGAAACTGCAGACGATGGTACGGGTGATCCTCCCGAGTATCCGGCATGGGCTTATCTCCGGGATCGTCCTCGCATTTGCCCATACGGTCGGAGAGTTCGGAGTCATCCTCATGATTGGGGGAAATATCCCCGGCGAGACCCGCGTCGCGTCGATCGCGATCTATGACGAGGTCGAATCGCTCAACTATACCTTAGCCCACCAGTACGCACTCACCCTCTTTGCGGTCACCTTTGCGATACTGCTTCTCGTCTATACTCTCAATAAAAAATCGCTGGGCGGTATTCGATGATATTTCTTAATATTACAAAACAGCTCGATACCGCAGAGGGGATACTGCAGGCGACTTTTGAACTTGAAATCCATGATGGTGAGTTCCTTACCCTTTTTGGTCCCTCCGGAGCCGGAAAAACGACTTTGATGCGCCTCATTGCCGGATTGGAAAAACCCGATAGCGGAGTGATCGAAGTCGACGGCGAGGTATGGTTTGACAGTACGAAAAAGATAAATCTCCCTCCCCAAAAACGGAGCATCGGATTTGTCTTCCAGGACTATGCCCTTTTCCCTACAATGAGCGTACGGGAGAACCTTCTCTTTGCCGCAGAATCCGCCGAACAGCGTCACAACGTCGATGAGCTGATCGAACTCGTCGAACTGAGTGCTCTCTCCGGCCGCCTCCCCTCAACACTCTCAGGGGGTCAGAAACAGCGGGTCGCACTCGCCCGGGCTTTAGTGCGCCGTCCTAAGATTCTCCTCCTCGATGAACCGCTGTCAGCACTGGATCCTCTGATGCGCCAAAAACTCCAGGACGAGCTTACACTGCTCCATAATCGGCTCGATGTCACGACGCTGCTCGTAAGCCATGACATCGCCGAGACGGTCAAACTCTCCGACCGTTTGGCACAAATCGAATCGGGGCAGATCAAACGGATCTGTCCTCCTATGGAGTTCTTCAGCCCCCAAACGCTCAGCGGAAAACTGCAGCTTATCGGAGAGGTGCTCAAAATCGAGGAGGATTTCCCGGCCATGATCGTCACCCTCCTCGTAGGTTCCTCCGTCGTTCGTACCGTACTCAGCTCACTCGAGGCTTCAGAACTGCGTGTGGGTGGACACGCTATAATCTCGACCAAAGCATTCAACCCTATTCTTATACCATTACCCTAAGGAATCTCATGACCATTACCAAAAACTGTATCGTCACTCTCGACTATCATATCAACGACACCGAAGGGAATCTTCTCCACGAAGAAGAGGAGTCTCTCGTCTATCTCCACGGTAATTACGGCCACATCTTTCCAACGGTCGAAAAAGCGTTAGAAGGGAAAAGCGTCGGAGAGTCGTTTACAATCACCCTGTCCGCGGATAAGGCATTCGGAGAGTATGATCCTTCCCTGGTTATTTCTGAAGCACTCAGCGAGTTGCCGGTAGAGGTAAGTGTCGGTATGGAACTGGATGGATATTTTGAAGAGGATTCTGATGATGTCATCATCTATACCGTCACCGAAATCAATGGAGACCATGCCACAATGGACGGCAATCATCCGCTCGCGGGAATGGACCTCGTTTTTGAGGGGACGGTTTTGGATATCCATGAAGCAACTCCGGAAGAGATCAAAGAGGTCTTAGAGTTTCACCAAAGCCACTAATCTTTAATATCTTTCCTCAACGGCTCCCCTTTAGCCGATAAAGGGGGGCGATAGCAACTATCGCCTCTAAATTTTAATCCCTAATGAGACCATAAACTGTTCTACCCTATCGGTATAGCCATTGGACTTCCCGAGCTCGTCGTTGATGGCTCCATGCGTTAAAGGCTGCGGCGTGATCTCTGCCCTTCCCCCGAGCTCTTTCACTTTTTTAGCGAAATGTTCTGCTTGGATACACGGCTTGTCGGGGCGTTCGGTTGAGCATACCAGCAGCATCGGACTGACATCCCGCTGCAAACGGTGATAGGGCGAGTTCGCTTCCCAATACGCGGCATCGGTTCCGAAAGCTTCATCGTAGAGATCATAATGGCGCGTATTCATCAGCATCGGCAGGTCCATCACCGCACTGTCGAGCGACACCGTCCCCAGCCATGGCTTGAGCCCCCGGGAAGAATAGGCCGAAGGATGCGCAGAGATGAGGCTCACCAAATGCCCTCCCGCCGAGTGCCCCATCAAAATGATCTTCGATGTATCTCCCCCCCACTCCGATCCGTGCATCTGGATATAGGCTAAAGCCTGTGCTATATCATCGGCTTGCTCTAACGGACCTGATTTGGGAAGAAGACGGTAATTGATAGAAGCGAAGATCACCCCTTTGGGTACCCATCGATCTCTTTTATTGCTCACCACATTATCCGACCTCTTGTCTCCGGTATGCCATCCGCCGCCGTGGACCATGACGATGATCGGAGCATCTTTCGGTTTATACGGGAGATAGAGATCGATTTTTTGTTTTTTGTCGACCCCGTAAATAATGTCGGAGAGTTTTTTCATTGGGGCAGGAGATGTTACATTTGGACGGCTGTCGATCCAGTTACGGATGATTCCGGCGTCTGCATTCAACACCATTATGAGGAAAAAAATTGCAAGATACCGCATAGCTTCTCCTGAGAATAGAGTTAGGGTTGGCTATTGTATCTTATAGATTATAAAAATTTATATTAATTTATTTATGTTTATCTTCCGCGCCCGCCTGATTTTTTCGGTGAAGGTTTTTTAGAGTTGCCGAAAGCGCTGTCTCTTCCTGTATTGCTATTACCAGAGAGGTCATCGCGTGCGACACGCGGTCCCCGTTTAGAGGCAAATTTCGACTGAACCGGCTCTTTTTTACGCTTGTTACCGAAAGCTCCGGCAGTCTTCCCTTTTTTCTCGATATCTTTGCTCATGCTTTTGCCGCGTGTTTTCAAAAGTCCTTCGCTTGCAGGAGGCTCAAATCCCTCAACGAGAATCGTTTCGACATTTTTACCCAGCATTGCGATGATTTTTTCCCATGAGTGGTGCTCAGCGGAGGAGAGAAGCGTGATCGCCAACCCTTCGTTTCCTGCACGGCCCGTACGGCCGATACGGTGGAGGTAGTCGGTACTGACGTGGGGAATATCGTAGTTGATGACGACCGGAAGCCCTTCGATATCCAAACCGCGTGCGGCAATATCGGTCGCGACGAGGATGCGTGCGGTTCCGTCTCGAAACTCAGTGAGTGCACGGTCTCTGGCACCGTGTTTTTTATCGCCGTGAATCACGACATTTTTCAAACCGCTTAAGGTCAGTTCTTTGCTCACCTCATCGGCTTCAATTTTGGTACGGGTAAAGACGAGGACCTGAGGATAGTTGTTTGAGCCGATCAAAAACGACAACAGCTCTTTTTTACGCGCTTTTTCGACCGGATGAACGACTTGACGCAATGTCATGTCGGCAGCTTTTAGGTTGTCGATTTCCACCAGAAGCGGTTTTTTGAGAATTTTCTCGCTCAACTGTTTTACAGCCGGGGTCAGGGTTGCCGAAAAGAGCATATTCTGGCGGTTCAGAGGGAGAAGATCGATGATCTGTCCCACTTCACGGATAAAGCCCATATCAAAAATAGTATCGGCTTCGTCAAAGACCAAATATTCGATTTTTGAGAGGGGGACATGCCCTTGCTTGTTCAGTTCGATCAAACGTCCCGGAGTGGCGACGATGATATCGATACCCTCTCCCAGCTCTTTGGCCTGGCGTGCCATGTTCGCTCCGCCATAGAGGGCGATGCACGTGACTTCAAGCCCCTCTGCATACGTCTCGATGGCCGATGCGACCTGAGATGCCAGCTCGCGTGTCGGTACGATCACCAAAGCGCGTGCACTGGAATGTTTTGCATCGGCCACAGCACATAGTTTTTGGATAATCGGAAGTGCAAATGCGGCTGTTTTGCCGGTACCGGTTTGTGCGGCTCCGAGGATATCGCGTCCCCGCAATACGAGAGGAATGACCTGAGTCTGAATCGGAGTCGGCTCAGTGTACCCTTTTTCTGCGAGGGTATCGAGGAGGTGGGGAGTTAGCCCTAAAGTCGTAAATGACATCGTAATATTACCTTTTTGGTATCTTGTTAATATATATTAACATTTTATCGCTTCAACCCTCCCATTTATGGTATTTTTTTTGCTACGATACGGCAATTGATTTAACAGGGAGAAAAGAGTGAGAGCAATTGTGCTTTTAGCAGCATTATCGGCATTAACATGGGGTGCCGCAATAACCGGTACCGTCCTCGACAGCATCACCAAAAAACCGATTGCCAATGCGATCGTCATTTCAAACTCTACAGAGTACCGTACCGACTCCAACGGGACATTCACCGTCCCTTCATCTAAACATATCGGTGTCCGTGCACTGGGATATAACCGCAAGTTTTACAAAAGCGGCGGCAGAATGTACCTCGATACCGTGGTTCCGAAAGCCATCTATCTCTCCAGCTTCGGAGCAACCAACGGCAATATCATGCGCAACGCAAAAGAGATCATCCGTACGACCGAAGTGAATGCCCTCGTCATCGATATCAAAATGGACCGCGGCCAGATCGCCTACAAAACGGCCAATCCGACCGCCAACAAAATCGGTGCACAACAAACCATTCTGTTTAAAGACCTTCCCAAGTTTATCGCCGATTTGAAAAAAGAGGGAATTTACACTATCGCCCGTATCGTCTGTTTCAAGGACACCCCTTTGGTTACCGCCAATCCGCAGTGGGGAGTGAAGAAAACCGATGGTAGCATGTTCAAAGACAAAGAGGGTCTTTATTGGCTTGACCCTTCCCAAAGAGGTGCATGGGACTACATCATCTCCATTGCCGAAGAGAGTGCGGCGGCAGGTTTCGATGAGATTCAGTTCGACTACATCCGTTTTCCTGACCGTAAAGGGATTAAATTTTCCGTCGAAAACACCCAAGCCGAGCGGGTCAAAACCATCACCGGATTTTTGGAGCGTGCACGAACGCGTCTGCTTCCCTACAATGTCTTTATCTCTGCCGATATTTTCGGATACGTGAGCTGGCATAATGCCGATATCGAGATCGGCCAGCGGGTCGATGCGATGGCACCGTATGTAGACTATCTCTCTCCTATGCTTTATCCGAGCGGTTTCAATGCGGGGATTCCCGGATTTACCAATCCCGTTGCGGCAAACTATGAGATCGTTAAACACTCTCTAGACAAAGCCCTCGAAAAATCGGGCGGTTCTCCCCTCTCATATCGCCCATGGCTCCAAGCCTTCCGCGATTATGCGTTTGACCGCCGAATCTACGGAGACAAAGAGATCCGCGACCAGATCCGTGCGGCGGAAGACTTCGGAAGCTGCGGATGGATCCTCTGGAACCCGCGCAATGTCTATACCGCTGCGGGTCTTCTCCGTGTGGAGACTACCGCTACGAAACAGATCGATAAACCCGTCTCCTAAGTGAACACCGCCCCTCTGCCGATCCATGAGGTGACCGAAGCGATTCGGATCGCCCTTCGCTCCTCGAACCGTCTCATCCTCCAAGCCCCTCCGGGTGCGGGAAAAACAACCGTTGTCCCGCTCTCTCTTTTGGAAGAGCCGTGGCTAGAGGGAAAACAGATCATTATGCTGGAACCCCGCCGTATCGCCGCCCGAAGCGCCGCGGCACGGATGGCAAGCCTATTGGGTGAAAACGTAGGGGAACGGGTCGGCTATCAAATCCGCGCCGAAAAGAAGGTCTCAGAACAGACCAAAATTCTCGTTGTCACCGAGGGTATTCTGACCCGAATGCTCCAACGTGATCCCTCCCTTGAACACATTGCCCTCATTATCTTCGATGAGTTCCATGAGCGGCACCTCCACAGCGATCTCTCCCTCGCCTTTGCACTCCAGTCTCAGGAGTTTCTCCGGGAAGATCTCAAGATCTTGGTGATGTCGGCAACACTCGACACCGATGCCTTGCAAACGCTCTTGAATCATCCCCCCCTTATTACCAGCGAAGGACGCAGCTATCCGATCACGATCGAACATTTGCCGCCGAATTCTCCCCCGATAGAGGCTAAAAAGATCGTTCCGGCACTGATGAATTCCCTCCAAAGCATCCTCCAGAAAGAGGAAGGAAGCATCCTCGTCTTTTTGCCCGGAACCCGTGAGATCAAAACACTCGAAGCTTTGTTGAGAGACCATTGTTCACCAATGGACATCCTCATCTCCCCGCTATACGGCGAGCTCTCAAAAGCCGACCAGGAGCGGGCGATTGCCCCCTCTTCGAAACGTAAAATCGTCCTTGCCACCAACATCGCCGAAACGAGCCTAACCATCGAGGGGATTACCGTCGTCGTCGATTCGGGTCTGGAAAAAGTACTCACGTTTGATCCTCGAAGCGGGATGGAGCGTCTCGTGACCCAAAAGATTTCCCGTGCCTCCGCAGCGCAGCGTGCAGGACGAGCCGGACGCCTGAGCAGCGGCACATGCTATCGTCTTTGGAGCGAGAGCGCCCATCATGCCCTCACCCCCCACAAAGAAGCCGAAATCCGCGTCTGCGACCTCACGCCGCTGTCCCTCGAACTCAGTGCATGGGGTGATTCGGAGCTCACATGGATCGATCCGCCTCCGCGAAAAGCACTTTCGCACGGAATGGAACTCTTACGGACTCTCGGTGCGACCGATGAAAAAGGGAACATCACGGCCCACGGAAAAGAAATCATGGGGCTCGGTATTCATCCGAGGCTCGCACACATGATCGTAACGGCCAAAGCTCTCGGATTCCAAAGCGAAGCGATCCTCCTCGCATCCCTGCTGAGCGAACGCGATCTCTTTTCCCGAACCGTCCAGCGAAGCTCCGATATCCGGGAACGGTTTTGGGTTCTGAGCGATCGGCTCCACGGAAAGCCTCTTTCTTTTACCCTGGCAGAAGCTTCCGAAGCCGTCCTGAAAACGGCGAAAGAACTTTCGAACCGGTTGAAGGTCTCCCTGCGTTTGTCGCCGGAGTTTCCCTCTTCCATGATCGCCCTTTTACTCGCCCTCGCCTATCCCGACCGGATCGGACGTTTGCGCACCCAAAAAGGGGATAAATATCTCCTCAGCAACGGAAAAGAAGCGGTTTTATCGCGCGATGACGACCTGTATGGCGAAGAGTGGCTCGTGATTGCTGAGAGTGACGGAGATGCGACGATGGCACGGATCTACCGCTGTGCTCCTTTGGACATCGATCTATTGGAAACACACAATCCCGAACTCTTTATGAACGAAGAAGCGATTCTCTGGAACAGCGAGTCAAAACGGGTCGAGGCCCGAGAGCTCCGTCGTCTGGGTGCGATCATCATCGAATCGCGCCCTCTTCCCAATCCCGACGCTGCATCGCTCAAACAAGCCCTGATAGAGGGGATTCGAGCACAAGGGTTGCAGACGCTGTTTAGCGCACCTAAAGCCCTCTCGCTGCTTCAGCGTCTCCGAGCCCTCCATCATTATAATCCGGATCAATCGTTCGGCAATTTTAGCGACGAAGCGCTTCTGGCCTCTTTAGAGACATGGCTCTCACCCCATCTCACGTCCCAAAGCTCACTCAAAGAGTGTGAATCCCTCGATCTCTACGCGATACTTTCCTCTCAGCTCACCTGGGAGCAGACGAAGCGATTGGACATCTTGCTGCCCACCCATTTTACCGCCCCTACCGGAAGCAGCATCGCACTCGATTATTCCGATCCCGAAGCGGTTATTCTGGCGGTACGGATTCAGGAGGTTTTCGGAATGTGTGAGCATCCGAGCATCATGGAGGGCAAAATTCCGCTGTTGATCCATCTGCTCTCCCCTGCCCGCCGTCCGATACAGGTAACACGGAATCTGGTCGGCTTTTGGAACGGTTCGTACAGTGATGTCAAAAAAGAGCTAAAAGGACGCTATCCAAAGCACTACTGGCCGGACGATCCGCGCCATGCAGAGGCGACGAGCAGAACGAAAAAGTTTATGTGATTTAAATACTGACGCGATCTTCCATCGCTTTGGTGAGGGAGAGGATATCGACATTTTCCAGACTCACTCCCGTCGGAACCCCCTGCGCGATACGGCTGAAACGGACATCGCAACTGCTCAGTTTATCTTCGATATAGAGCATTACCCCCTGATTCGCAATCGAAGGGGTCAGGGCAAAAATGATCTCTTTGATCCCGCTTTGCACGACGCCGCGCAGGTGTGCGAGATCGAGTTCTTCGAGGGAATCAAGGACAAAATAGCGTCCGTCAAAAAGGGCGTTCTCTTCAAACGTCAAAATATCTTTGGCATTTTCGACGATACAGAGGATTTCATGGTTGCGGTGTTCGTCACTGCAAATCGCACACAGTTCATCTTCGCTCAGCCCGCCGCACGATCGGCATTTTTTTAAGCTTGTAATCGCATTTTCGATAGCATGGGCGAGTTTGAGTGCTCCGAAGCTGTCATGCATTACCATGTGATACGCCAGACGTGTCGCGGATTTCTGTCCGATCGTCGGGAGTTGCTGCAATGCATCCACAAGGCGGTTAAATTTCTCAAGGGAACGTTTCATGGACGTATTGTAGCAAAGGTTGTGCCAAAAATAGTTTAGTCTAAGTGACTCAATTAAGCTAACACTCTTTTTGACATGGTATAATTGCGCGAAAATATGTTTTTGGAGTCTATGCGTGGAAGAAATGAGCTATTATGAAATTTTAGAAGTTAGTAAAAGCGCTAACGGGGATGAGATCAAAAAAGCCTATCGTAAAATGGCAAAACTCTATCATCCCGACCGCAATCCGGGCGATCCGACGGCGGAACATAAGTTCAAACTCTGTAATGAAGCGTATCAAGTCCTCAGCGACGATCAGCAGCGCGCGGTCTATGACCGTTACGGAAAAGAAGGGCTGCAAGGCGGCGGCGGTCGCCGAAGCAGCGGCGGATTCGATGACTTGGGCAGTATTTTCGAAGAGATGTTCAACGGTTTCGGCGGAGGCGGACGCAAACAATCGCGTGCTCCGAGCGATAAATTCCCGCTCGATATGGGTGTCGAGATGCGCGTGAGTTTCAAAGAGGCCGTATTCGGATGCGAAAAAGAGGTGAAATTCACCACTAAAAATTCGTGTAAGACGTGTAAAGGGACCGGAGCTAAAGAGGGCAAAGTGACCTCATGCAGCCAATGCGGCGGCAAAGGGCAAGTTTACGTACGTCAGGGGTTCATGACCTTTTCTCAAACCTGTCCGGCATGTCACGGCGAGGGGACGATGGCGAGTGAAAAATGTCCTGACTGTAAAGGCAAAAGCTACACCGAGGAAAAAGAGAGCGTTACGGTCAAGATCCCGGCCGGAATCGATACGGGGAACCGTTTGCGCGTTTCAGGTCGCGGTAATACCGGCAAAAGCGGTGTCAGAGGCGATATGTACGTGACGTTTGAAGTGGAAGAAGACAGCCACTTTATCCGTAACGGAAACGACATCTACCTCGAAGTACCGGTATTTTTCACCCAAGCCGTTTTGGGCGAAGATATTACGATCCCCTCACTTAACGGCGAAGTGACCCTCGAACTCGAAACCGGAACCAAAGACGGACAGCAGTACCGTTTCCGCGGTGAAGGGGTCGCCGATGTCCACGGACGCGGCAAAGGGGATTTGATCGCTCAAATCCACCTCACCTACCCTAACCGTCTCAGTTCCGAACAAGAGGATCTTTTGCTGAAGCTCCAAGAGAGTTTCGGTATCGAATCCAAACCGCATGAGTCTGTGTTTGAATCCACCTTCGAGAAAGTAAAGGGGTGGTTTAAATAACCCACTCCGGCGGTGTTTGGACGGTACTGGCCGGAAGCATCTGAATAAAACTTCGAACCTCTTTGATCAAATGGAGCTGCTGAGCATTCAGCCACTCCTGCAGCACGCTCATGTTATGGGCATCATACTGAATCATAAAAACCACTTTCATTCCTCTCCCCTCCTCCTCAAGAGGAATCGTATAAAGCCATGTCGCCATCGCTTTGATCGGTTTGGAACTGACGGTGATATCCATATAGACTGTTTTTGCTCCCAACGTCGATAATGCGATCAGAGCCTCAGAGTTATCGGTTTCTACCGCAATCCCTTTTTCAGAGAGATTCCGCACGGTAAACCGATACACTTTCCCTTTGATTTCCATACGCATACTGTCATGATTATCCGCATGGTATCGAATAAGGGCACGCTGATGAAATCCGTGGGAAATAGGACGAATATTTTTCAGAGTCACTTCATTCGTCGAGAGATCGTACCCGCTGAGTGTAGAAGACATCATCACGTCACGTTTCATTCCGAACAGCCATTCCACACCGTTTTGTGCAGTAATCAGCTGCTTTTTCTCCACCTGAACCTTCATTTGATTGTTTTCAATCGCACTGACCCGAATATTTCCTTTGATCGGTATCCCTTTATACAGAACGACAGAAGGGATATAAGCCTTGGTATAGTCTCCCAAATTCTGTGTCAGCAGTTTATGGATATCTTGGTCCGTTATATCGGTAGAGAGCAGATTGTTTTTTTCTCTCATTTGACGAAGTGATCGCAAGGAATCTACGGCTTCGATCGCTTTATCGTTTAACCGCGTGAATACGATAATCGTCATATCTTCATATTCGGAATGTTCAATTTGGACGATACGGTCACGATACCAAAAAAAATCGTTTTCCGATAAATACGTATGCAAAGCAAGATGGGAGGGATTTTCGAGGTTCAGCATACTGCCGATAATCTGAACGACATCATCCCCGGGGAGATTCCCTAAAAGGAGGATATGGCGCAGATGTTCATTGATAAAGAAGAGTTGTTTTTGTTTGAAGAAGATCACCCCGACGGGGAGATTTTTATAGGCGTTAAAAAGCTCTTTCAACGCCTCTGTCATGCTATTTTGTCACCCGCTTCGGATAGGCAAAAGCGATGACAATGGCGATGACCGCATAGGTCCAAGGGACAAAATCCGGTACCGGTACCGGATCGCCTTTCGCATACGAGTGCATCCCCGCAAGGTAGTAATTCACCCCGAAGTAAGTCATCAACACAGAGGTAAATGCGACGAGGGAAACGACGCTAAAGATATAATCGGTATAGGCCCCCTTGATCATGCGCAGGTGGATAACGACGGCATAAACGAGAATCGTCACCAATGCCCATGTCTCTTTCGGGTCCCATCCCCAATAGCGTCCCCAGCTCTCATTGGCCCATACTCCCCCGAGGAAGTTACCGACCGTAAGAAGTACCAAACCAAATATCAAGCTCATTTCGTTGATTGCATTCAGTTCTTTGATCGCAAGGTTTAGTCTTTTTGAATTCTCAGGTTTTTTAAGAATAAAGAGGATCAGCGTGATCATCCCCAGCAATGCACCGAGCCCTAGGAAACCGTAACTTGCCGTAATCATGGCGACATGGATGGCAAGCCAGTACGACTGGAGTACCGGAACCAGATTGGTCACCTGCGGATCCATCCAGTTTAGATGGGCGACAAAAAGGATCAATCCGGTCATGATCGACGTAGCCGCCATCGTCATGACTAATTTGCGTGAAAAGATAAATCCTGCCAACACGCTCGCCCATCCGATATAGATCATCGACTCATATCCGTTGGACCACGGAGCGTGCCCCGAAATATACCATCGCATAATAAGCCCTGCCGTATGCGCAACAAAGAAGAGGACCAGCAATCCGAAAGAGATTTTAGTAAAGATCTCTTCTTTAAAAGAAGGCTTGAGTATCTTGATAAAAGAGAGGATCAGCAACGTAAATCCGACCACGAAATAAAGAGGCCATAACTGTTCAAAAATATTGAATTTGTTATAGATAATTTCGACGTTGGTCTTAGTATCGTTAGGATAGACACTCGCACCCACAAAACGCTGATATTTTGCAATACGGGCCAATGCTTCATCCGCTTTAGACCAGTCACCGCTTTTCATCGCTTCGTCGATGGAACCGAAATAGCTGATGGCCATCAGCCGAACCATTTCAGAATCTTTCGGAGGGAGGCTTTGCAATGCATCGATCGTCGCATCCCATTTATGGTTTTTATCCCCCGGTATCGGCCACATACGGACCAGTGAGCCGGTATAGACCATATACGCGACATTGACACGCTCGTCTACCTGTAAAAGGGCTTTATCAAACTTATCCCGTTTGCCCGGAGCTTTTCGTGTAGCTTCATCCACCAGTTTTGAGAGTTTATATCCGCTCAACTCATCCGGGGCTTCGAAAAACTGTGAGAATGCCGCTGTTTTGGCCTCTTCCGGAAGTCCGATCAGTTTGTTGATCTCTTTATCCCCGACACGGATCATCGCAATTTCGCGCCATGCATCCGGGCGAAGCATCATCCCGAGGACAACCTGGTTTGACGTGAGTCCCAAAAAGGTAGCGTTGCGATTCAGTTTTGCCAAAATCTCATGCGAAAGCGTATCCATCGGTTTCATCCGCCCGCTCGCATCTTGGACGATTAGGCGACCGAAGTTCTCTGCATGGGCTTTATCAAACGCTTTGGCCGTGACAATCACCGGATTTTCGGCATCTGCCGCATTGACATTCGTCGAGTTTAACATCATGACAGCCAAAGCCAAAGCGGCCGCCGCTTTATGGGCATTAAGGGATTTAAGTTTATCGCTGAGAGCATTAAAACGCCCGTTTTTCACGATCAGTACCCCAAACATTCCGATAGCAAGGAGTAAATACCCGATATAGGTAATCAAGGTTCCCGGATCACGGTTCACCGAAAGAACGGTTCCCAATTCATCTTGGTCGAATGAAGATTGGAAGAAACGGTACCCTTGGTAATCGAGAATATGGTTCATATAAATACGAAAGTCAATTTTTTTCTGATTGGCAGGATCAAGCACCGTCACTTCACTCGCATACGAAGCAGGCGACATGGACCCCGGATAACGTGCAAGTTCAAAATCACGCAAGCCGATAGCAAACGGAAGCTTCCGTTCGATCGAGCCGTAGGCGACATCGATAGCGGTATCCCCGATAACGACCTGCTTAGCTTCTCCGACTTCACCCGGCATACCCAGGACAACGACACTCTCTTTTTTGTCGCCGCTTGTAAAGCTGAGCGTAAGCGCATCTTGGCCTTTCATCATAGGACCCTTTGCAGGTTTTGAAACGAGCTGCATGGATGCTTTCGGAAAGAATCCGCGCATTACAAATCCGCTTTGCGCGGTTTGGAAAAGGGTACGTTTCGTCATTTCATGCTTGCCCGGAAGCAGATTGGAAGATTGCTGCGTATCCATACTGAGCGTAGCAAGAGCCTCAGGAGCCGTCATATAGGGCTTCTCGCCTTCAACACTCAGGCTGACAACGGGTTTGTCGAACTTTTTGTTCGATTCGAAGTCGATCACGACATCGTTCGCTTCAACAAATTCACCTCGCTTAAGCGACACTTGCTGTGCCCCTTCGGCTCCGGTCACCATCAGGTTAAAGAGCGGTTCGCCCTTCGGATCGGCGGTAGCTTCATAGGTGGCATCACCCATATAGCTGTCGAGTTTAACATGGACTTTCTCACCGTCAAACTCTAAATCCCGCTCCAAATTGTTCGAAGAGCGTTTAGAAAGAAAAAGGTTCTTTTGGAACGAATAGGTTTTCTCTCCCTTATGGACGTTAAAGGTGATATAAGGCTCAGCGCTCACGATCACGTTGCTCTGCTCCCCTTCACGAATATGCATGACTCCCTCATATCCTAAATAACGGGTCACTGCGGCACCGACAAGGATAATCAAAAAAGCGGCATGAAAGGTAAATACGAGGATCTTGGCACGTCGAGCCATATTAAAATTGATGATGTTCAAAAAGAGATTGAGAGCCAAAAGCCCCAACAGCACTTCAAACCAACGTGCATTATAAATATCAGCCTTGGCCGTCATTGTCCCATAATCGTTTTCGATAAAGGTAGCATAGCCGACGGAAACGGCAAAGATGAGCATGAGAACCGCCATGGTTTTCATGGAACCGAGAAGGGAGAGTATTTTATTCATTCGGAAACCTGTCTGTATAATATGGTGCAATTGTAATCGTTCTTCGGTAAATGTTTGTTAATTTTATATTAACAATCAAACCCCTTCAAGAAGCATCGCTTCCGCCACCCGTTTAAAGGCGGCGATATTGGCTCCGTCGACAAAATTCCGCTCTTGCCCGTACTCTTTGGCGGTTAGGGATATCCGCTTATAAATATGGCGCATGATCTCGCTGAGTTTGCGGTCTACTTTATTAAAGTCCCATTTTTCCATGGAGGCGTTCTGTGACATTTCAAACTCGCTTACCGCGACACCTCCGGCATTGGCCGCTTTGCCCGGTGCGAACAGCACTCCTTCCTTTTGGAAAAGATCGATCGCATCGGGCGTTGTCGGCATATTTGCCCCTTCAACCACCGCCCGGACACCGTTATTGATCAACATTTGCGCATCAATCAGACTTAACTCATTTTGTGTCGCACACGGGAATGCGGCAAAACACGGGTAGCTCCACGCCGCATGCCCGCCAGAAGGATAATCTTCTTTTTTGATATAGACTGCGGAGGGGATAAAATCGATATAGTGGATTAAGGACTGATGCCGTTCTTCGTCTTTGAGCTCTTTAAGCACTTTGAGATCGATTCCCCGAGAGTCATATATCGTCCCTTCGCTGTCACTGCAGGTAATGACTCTCGCGCCGAAATGTTCGAGTTTTTCGATGGTATGGATTGCGACATTTCCGGCGCCGCTGACCGCACATATTTTACCTTCGAGTGATTCATGCAGTTCTTCTTTCAACATTTCCGAGGCAAAATAGACGACACCGTAACCCGTCGCCTGCGGACGCATCAGCGAACCGCCCAGCGTATAGGGCTTGCCGCTGAGGACACCGTCATAGTTGCGGCTGATACGCTTGTATTCCCCGAATAAAAAACCGATTTCCCGGGATCCGACACCGATGTCTCCGGCCGGAACATCGATACGGGCACCGATATATTGGTGGAGTTCGCGCATAAAGGCACGGCAAAACTTCATAATCTCAAAATCGCTTTTCCCTTTGGGATCGAAGTCGCTTCCCCCCTTGGCACCGCCGAGGGGCAGTCCAGTCAACGCGTTTTTAAAGATCTGCTCGAACGCCAAGAACTTCAAAACGCCGATCGATACGCTCGGATGGAATCGCAGTCCCCCCTTGTAAGGTCCAAGGGCATTATTAAACTGGATACGGTAGCCGTTGTTGATATGAACCCGATTCTGATCATCAACCCACTGGACTTTAAACTGGATGATCCGATCCGGAGTCACCAAACGTTCCAAGATCGCATAGGTCTCCAAACGGGGATCACCGTGAACCATAGGTTCAAGCGAATGGAGAACTTCACTGACGGCCTGCATAAAAGTGTTGTCGATCGCACAGTTGGATTTTTCGAGATTGGCTAAAATTTTGTCGACCATAGTAATCTCCTGTTATTAAAAGATGTTT
Source organism: Sulfuricurvum sp. (assembly GCF_049277495.1). Taxonomy (GTDB): domain Bacteria; phylum Campylobacterota; class Campylobacteria; order Campylobacterales; family Sulfurimonadaceae; genus Sulfuricurvum. Next base: position 41,923 of record NZ_JBASYM010000049.1, read on the forward strand.
GAACGCAGATTGTACTCAAAATTAGTGACGGATTGGAGATTTGGCATTGGGAGAGTTATTTCAACTCACCCCAGTGGTTCCCGATATGCATCGATGTTTTCAGCGGGATACGCAGTTGTGAAATATGTTCCATCACCTCTACAAAGCGGACGGCATAGGCTTCGGCCATATCTTCATCTACTTCAAAAATCAGTTCATCGTGGATTTGAAGAAGCATTTTAGCTCTCAGCCCTTCGGTTCGGATCATTGCATCGATTTTATTCATCGAAAGTTTGATCAGATCGGCTACGGATCCTTGGAATACCGTATTGACCGATTCGCGCTCATACGCGGCTTTAAGCATCGGGGTCGCACTGGCAAAATCAAAATAGCGACGTCGGTGCAAAAGCGTCTCCACATAGCCCAACTCTTTGGCTTGTTCTACGATGCCGCTGAAATACCCTTTGACACTCGGAAAGGTCTCGAAATAGCGTTCGATGATCTCTTTGGCCTCTTTCGTCGTGATACCCAGAGTGTCCGAGAGTTTTTTGGATCCCATCCCGTAAAGAAGCCCGAAGTTGACCGTCTTTGCGATACTGCGCTTGGCGGGTGCTTCCTCTTCGCCAAAGAGAGCGATGGCCGTTTGCATATGGATATCATGCCCCTCGTTAAAGGCGTTTACCAAGACTGCATCTTCGCTAAAATGGGCAAGCAGACGCAATTCCATTTGCGAATAGTCGATGCCGATCAGTTTTTTCCCCTTCGCTGCCACAAACGCTTCGCGTATTCGCATTCCCAGCGCCGTTTTGACGGGGATATTTTGAAGATTCGGATTTTTAGAACTGAGCCGTCCCGTTGCCGTTCCCGTCTGAACAAACGACGTATAGATACGTGAGGCAGAGTCATTTTGCGCCAAGGCGATCAAAGGTTCGATATACGTGGAATAGAGCTTATGATATTCACGGTACTGCAAAAGCATCGGAATCACGGCATGTTCATGCCGCAGCCCTTCCAATACCTGTTCATCGGTACTGTACCCCGTTTTGGTCTTTTTGCCGTGCGCCAGCCCCAAGGTCTCAAACAAGATCACGCCGAGCTGTTTAGGGGAATTGAGATTAAATACACTCCCGCAGGCACTGTGGATCTGTTCGGTCAGCGAAGCGATTTCGTGGGCTACCTCTTTTTTAAATACTTCCAGTACCGCCGTATCGACGGCGATTCCTTCTTTCTCCATTCCGAGTAAGGTCAGGGTAAAAGGAAATTCAATATCAAATGCTTCCCGAAGCGCTTCATCACCCCCTTTTAGGAGCAGCTGTTCACGGAGAACTTCATACAGACGGTAAGTGATGTAGGCATCTTCTCCGGCATATTTGCACGCATCTTCAATCGCAACGGAGGCAAAGTTTTCCCCTTTTTTCACCGTATCTTTAAAATGGATCATTTCATGATGCAAAAGGGAATGGGCAAGGTTATCCATCGCAAGTGAGCGTGCCGAATCGGTCAGCCATGCCAGAACCATCGTATCGGCATGGATATTTAAACGATCCACCTCCAAAAAGCGGGTGACGAAATGGAGATCGAATTTAATATTATGTCCGATGACACGCCGTTCAAAAAGAGAGAGAATCGCTTTTTTGGCCGCTTCGGCACTCACCTGATCCCCGACCCCGAGATAGCTGTGGGCCATAGGAACATAATATCCGGTTTTGCCGTCGATGCTGAAACTGAATCCCACCAAATGGTCGCTTTTAGGATCAAGTCCCGTCGTTTCGGTATCAAATGCCACCATCGCATCCGCCGGGATCGAGGCTATCATCGCTGCCAGTGTTTCATCCGAATCAATCAGCACGGTACACCCATCCGGAGTATCACAGTGAACCGCTGCAATCGTCTCCGTCGTCAGCGGTACCGTCGGCTGCGTCTCTTCAAAAAGAGCTTTCGCTTTGAGGGTACGCAGCACCGCATTCATCTCATAATGGACCAAATCGTCATAGATCGGGAGAAACGGATTGTCAAAATGCATTGAAAATTCGCTAAAATCGAGCGTATCAAATACATCATCTTTCAAACGGACCAGTTCGCGTGAGCGGAAAGCATCGTCGCGGTAAGTCTCCAAAAGGCCTCGGATACGCACAGGGGTAACTTCCTCGAGACGGCTGTACATCTCATCCAGCGTTCCAAACTGCGTCAGAAGTTTTTGAGCCGTCACTTTTCCGATCCCTTTGACACCGGGAACATTATCGGCCGTATCTCCGATCAAGGATTGATAATCGATAAACTGACGCGGATGAACGCCGTACTTTTCGTCGCAGTGGCGTTCGTTCATCACTTTTTTGCTGATCGCATCGACCAGTACGACCCGGTCATCGTCAATCAGCTGATAGAGGTCTTTATCGTGGGAAACGACACGGACAAGAAAGCCGTGGGCACGTGCTTGCCGAACGACCGAAGCGATCATGTCATCGGCTTCGTATCCGCTCATGGAAAGCGATTTATACCCCATTTTATCAATCCAATCAATCGCAATCGGAAGCTGTTTGATGAGTTCTTCCGGTGCGGGGGAACGGTTGGCTTTATAGTTCGGGTCTATCTCGGCACGAAAGCTCGGTCCCTTCGCATCAAGGGCAAAAATGAGGTAATCACTCGAATGGTCTTTATGAAGGGAAGCGATGAAATTGACAAATCCGGTCAACAGACCGGTCGGAAAACCATGCTTGTTCGTTAACGGGGGAAGAGCATAAAAACTGCGAAAGAAAAATCCGAAAGTGTCAATAATGGTAACAACAGGCTGTGCCATTAATCGACTTTATTTCGTATTGATTTTATCAAGAATCGAATCGATCGCCGCTTGAAGTTTTGTGATGTCATAACCGGCAGCTTCTGCTTTTTTAAGACCGTAAGCAACCCCGTGATCGCCGAATGGATCATTGATCGGGATGATTGTTTTGATGACATTAAGAGCTCGGGCATATTCTTGGACCTCTTCGGGTGCCGCATCAGGGGTATCGGAGAATTCGATCATCTCCACAAACTCTTTGTCAAAATTCCAATGGGTAAAGATCGCCGCGGTAACGCTTGCCGTCGTCTCTTGGACGTAAGAGCGTTCTACGCTGGCAATATCAATCGCTGAATCGATGTCCGCTTTAAAATTTGTCGCTAACTCTTCTTGGATTACATCACTGGCAATAATAATTTTTCCTGTTTCCTGCAAAAATGCCGCTAAAAAAAGTTTATCCGCTTTGGCACGATCGATCTTCATGTACCACGCCTGCATCAAAGCCGCCTGCATCGACGAGATTTCAGCAAAACGATCCGACGTAATTCCATAAGGTTCCATATCGACGTTCAACAGTTTGCGAACCGAATTACCCAATCCGATAGAGCGGGTCATGCTCATCCCGAACAAAGATACCGCTTGGGAAACATTGTTGATCTCGCGACGAAAACTGTAGAGCGGAGAATTCGCTGCTTTCAGTAAGTTGGCAACAATCATCGGATCCGTTTCTACGGTTTTGACCAGATCATGAATCGAGGAGTTTGGATCATTACAAACCCGCTGCATATCGATGACCGTTTTCGGTAGCGGAGGCAAAGATTTAATACTGTTTATTATCGAACTCTTCATTCAAAATCCTCTATCAGAAGCAATTATGGTGTATTATAGCTTATTTAACTCAAGAGCCAAATATTTTCCGGTAAAACTTCCGGTTTTTTCCCAATCGCGGGCAACCGTTTCGGGATCTCCAATCGCTACCAGCAATCCTCCTCCGCTGCCCCCTTCAGGTCCCATATCGATGATATAATCGGCGTTTTTGATCATATCAAGGTTATGTTCGATAACGAGAACCGAGTTCCCCAGTTCCACAAAATTGTGAAGGACTCTGGTCAGACGGTTGACATCGTCAAAGTGTAATCCGGTCGTCGGTTCATCCAGGATATAGAGGGTGTTTCCGGTATCACGGCGGCTAAGTTCTTTGGCCAGTTTGATCCGCTGCGCTTCTCCGCCGGAAAGGGTAACCGCGTTTTGCCCCAGTGTAATATAGTCGAGTCCCACATCACTTAGGGTTTGCAGAATGACTTTGATTTTCGGGATCGGAGCAAAAAATTCCAACGCTTCGCCGACGGACATATTGAGTACATCCGAAATCGTTTTCCCTTTGTACTCGACTTGCAGAGTCTGCAGATTGTAGCGGCTCCCGTGACACGAATCACATTTCACCATAATGTCCGGCAAAAAGTGCATCTCGATCTTGATCTCCCCCTCACCCTGACATTTTTCACAGCGTCCGCCTTTAACGTTAAAACTAAAACGCGATGCGGTATAGCCGCGGATTTGTGCCTCTTTGGTTTTGGCAAACAGATTCCGGATCTCATCCATGACACCGGTATAGGTCGCTGGATTCGAACGCGGGGTTCGTCCTATCGGGCTTTGATCGAGGTAGATGACTTTATCGAGTTTATCCAGTCCGTCCACTTCTACCCCTGCAACACGGTTTACTTTACGGGCATGGTTTAATATCTCACGGGTCACCGGAAGCAAGGTCTGCAAGATCAGAGAGCTTTTACCGCTGCCGCTGACTCCGGTCACACAGACAAAATTGTGAAGCGGTATTTCCACACTTAAATTGTTAATATTATTGAGAGAGACATTTTTAATCGACATCCACTCTTTTTGAGGACGGCGGTAGAAATATTTGATCTGTTTTCTTCCCGAGAGGTAATCTGCGGTCAGGGTATTGCTCTTTTTCATCTCTTCGAGGGTTCCGGCAAATACGACATGTCCGCCGAATTTTCCCGCACCCGGCCCGATATCGACGATAAAGTCAGCATTTTCGATGGTCTCTTTATCGTGTTCGACGACGATCACCGTATTCCCTTTTTCCTGCAATGAGCGGAGTGTTCGGATGAGTTTGAGGGTGTCGCGTTCATGCAAGCCGATACTTGGCTCATCCAGAACGTACATGACACCCGTCAAACCGCTCCCGATTTGACTGGCGATACGGATTCGCTGGGCTTCACCTCCGCTGATGGTACGGGCATCACGGCTGAGAGAAAGATATCCCAATCCGACATCAAAAAGGAAAAACAGACGCTCGCGGATCTCATTCAAAATCGAAGCGGCGATCATCGTACTTTGATCACTCAGCCCTTCAAAAGTTTTCGGATCGGCAAACCATGCATACGAATCTTTGAGCGGCATCGAGATGACATCGCCGATCCCTTTGTCCGCAACGCGAACCGCGAGAGATTCCCGTTTCAGCCTGTGGGAATTACAGATATTGCACGGTTTTTCGGACATATAGTCGGCGAGATCTTTTTCATCTTTGAAAATATCATAGGCGATGCGGACGATTCCCGGCCATATCCGTTTGATCGGATGGTCTTGCCATTTGAATTCCACTTCATTGACGCTGCCGTGGAGAATCGCTTTTTTCTGATACTCTTCGAGGGTATAAAACGGAGCGGTGATACTGATCCCCTCCGCAATACAGAATGCTTTGAGAAACGTAAAGTAATACCCTTTATTAAATCCGTAAACGATTTTAATCGCCCCTTTTTCAACCGAAAGCTCCGAATCGATGATTTTCTCATAATCAAGCGAATAGCGGATTCCCAAGCCGTCACACTCCGAACATGCACCTTTAGGTGAATTAAATGAGAATGAGAGCGGTTCTAGCGGATCGAAGCTCACTTTACAGTCAAAACAGGCACTGTGTTCGCTGTAGTGGATCAGCTTCTCGTGCATATCGACTTCTTCATGGTTTTGAATCTCGATCTCTACCTCGCCGTAACTCTCTTTGAGCGCTTTTTCGACATCCTGTGCGACACGGTCGTGGTTGTCCTCTTTAATAATCAGACGGTCAATCACCACTTTAAGTGTATGTTTTTTAGTTTTGGAGAGGTCAATCTCTTCATCCAGACGTACCATGACCCCATCAATCATTGCCCGGACGTACCCTTTATGACGAAGGGATTCGAGGATATCGGTGAATGAGCCTTTTTTCTCCCGCACCAGCGGAGCCATAATAACGATTTTAGCCCCCTCCGGGAGTTTGAGCACCTGGTCGATAATATCCTGAGCCGACATTTTGGAGATTTTTTTACCGCACAGATGGCAGTGCTGTATCCCGATACGGGCATACAAAAGCCGCAGATAGTCATAAATCTCGGTAATCGTTCCGACCGTTGATCGGGGATTTTTGGAGGTTGTTTTCTGATCGATCGCAATCGCGGGAGTCAGCCCTTCGATCTTGTCCACATCAGGTTTCCCGACACGGTCCAAAAACTGCCGTGCATAGGAAGAGAGTGACTCGATATAGCGTCGCTGACCCTCGGCATAAAGGGTATCAAAGGCTAATGTCGATTTACCGCTGCCGCTGATTCCGGTACAGACAATGAGCTTATTTTTTGGAATCTCCAGTGAAATATTCTTGAGATTGTGCTCTCGTGCCCCAATAATTTTAATCATATCCATAAGTCTTTATCCCGCAATAAGTTTATATGCCGTAATGGCAAAAATAATGATGTAAAAAACAACCAATATCTGTTTGTAATGGGTTACTTTGACTCTATTTAACAGCCAAATACCCAAAATAATCCCTAAAAGTGAACTGAATGCCATTATCAATCCTGCCTGGATATTGACAACGCCCAGCCACAAAAGGGTCAAAAAAGCAGAAACAGAGGTAAACATCACAAAAAACAGCCCGACGGCTGAAGACTTTTTGAGTGGAAATCCCATAAAACTGACCAAAATCGGCGTCAATAAAATCGATCCCCCGACACCGAGCATCCCCGAAAAAACTCCGATACCCGCACCGATTGCACTGTAAAGAGGTCGATTGACCACCTCAGGCCGTGTCGGGACAGGCGAAGAGAAAGCGAGTCTTCCCAATGTGAACGCAACAATACCCAAGAAGAACCATTCCAAGACGGCTGCATCGAGGATTTTGACCAAAAATCCCCCGGCTATCGCGCCGAAAACACCGCCGTATCCGAAATATTTGATCTCACTGGCGACATAGGTCTGCTTTTTATGATGGATCCAGGCCGCCATTAACGAGCCTGCGACCATCTGCATCACCGATATGCCGATCGCTTCTTTAATGCCAAACCCCAGATAAAGGAGAATCGGGACACTCACGGTTCCGCCGCCGATTCCGAAAAATCCGGAAAGTGTACCGACACCGATTCCTAAAAGGGCTAATTCAACTGTCATATTTCTACTTTACCAACTATTGTGTCGCGCGATTATACTCGCTTAGTGCTTCAACGAACCCCCTTTTCGATCACCTGATTTTACGGTATAATCAATTCTCATACTTACATACCTGAAATGAGAATGCGATGTTACCGATCATAGTCCAAGCAGCTGAGAACTTTTGCCTTCACCAACTGCGCCTGCCATCCGAACGAATCGCGAATGTTCCGCAAAAGAGAACACTTCTTGCTTATATTGACATTGAAGCAGATGACGGCACCCTGCACCGGGCCTATATAGGCTGTGATGCAATTCTAATTCAAGCCATTACCGAAGCTTTTTTAGGAGAAGACGGCAGCGACGAGCAGACTCTTATCGATATGCTCTTGGAAACGACCAATATGATTGTCGGAAGTGCAAAAGTATTGGCGGAAGAATCATATGAAAGATCAATGAGCATTATGACCCCTTTTTTCGTACCGAGTGAGGCGAACGAAGGCGACCCCGAAGAGATACAGCGGCTCAGTGTTGAGAACGGGGAAATGATAATTGCATTAAAAAGGCTCTAAACAATGGATCAACCAGTCACAACAGCGGAAAGTTTACTTCACAAAGATCATCCGTATGATGCTGTCAAAGAGCTCTCCTGGATGGATTATGAAGGATTACTCGATATGGAAGTCGAGTTTGTCGCCGATTTGGGACAAACGACCCTTTCCCTCGGAGATATTCTCAAACTTGAAAAAGGGTCTGTCATTGATTTGGGCAAACCGGCCGGCGAAAGTGTCGAATCCTATGTGAACCGCCGTATTATCGGCAAAGGCGAAGTTATGGTATATGAAAAAAACTTGGCGATACGGATCAATGAAGTTCTCGACTCGAGCGCTGTCCTGTATTACCTTTCTAAAGAGAGACTATGAGATATTTAATCCTTTTCCTTCTCCTCCCGGCATTTTTGTGGGGGGCTAAAGTCTTAAGCTATAACGTTTATGACCGTAATGACCGCGTTGATGTCATGCTGACTTTTGATACCCCCTACGAGGGGGTTCTTCGGCAAAACCGCCACAACGATACGGTTGTCATCAAACTCGAAGAAGCCTCTATCGAAACACCGATAGTGAAAAATGTCAACTCTAAATACCTGAGCAAGCTTACCATCGCACCTCAGGGGGAAAATATTGAAATCGTGGCGCTTGTCTCTCCTGAAGTCAGCATGCAAGCATCCAAAACGTCCGATTCGTACGGTCTGCGCCTTCGTTTTATGCGTCCCGCAGTCAACAACAACCTGGGGCAGACTTCACCGGTGGATGAAACGGCGGTAGCCACGGGACTTCCAACCAAAAGCGGTTCGGAGTTCGAACAAAGCTATTATGTCGTCATCGCTATTTTAGTGATCGGAATCGGAATTTTATTCTGGCTGAAACAAAATATAGCCAAACGTGCCGAAACGATCCACAGTGAGCCTAAGACTCCGTGGCTCTTTAATAAAAAAAGTGCGTCGGAAGCCAAATCTTCTCCCGTATCACCGATTAAGACATCCGGTGAGATGGGAGGGGTTCATATAAGGTTCCAGAAAAGTCTTGACGCCACCAACAGCGTCGCTATGCTCGATTACGGAACAATGAGCTATTTAGTCCTGCTAGGGAACAATACCCTTATCCTCGATAAGTTCCAGGACAATGTCCCGGTCACCCAAAACGATTTCGAAACGCTCCTGCAATCCAAGCACCGTGAACTGGACAGCTATTTTCAGCTCGCTCCCATTCAAGACGAAGCATTTGATTCGTACAAAGAAAAAGCTTCCGGAGCTTATTGACGGCTCAGGGTAATTACCCTGGCCAGATCACTGTCCATATTCAAAAGATGTTGGGAAAACCAGTCACGAAGCCGTTCGTTGACATACGCTTTTGCAAACATCAGCTTTCCGCATTTTGCTTTCTCGCTAAAATAGTTCATCTCTTCTAACGCTTTTCTGTGCTCTTGTTCATGTTCGCTTTTGTTCGCATATTCAATTGCGGCCATATCCGCCTCTTCTTCGGCAAAATGTCCCTGAGTATGCCGTATAACGCCTTCAAAAAGAGAGGCAAACTCCTCATTTGAGGAAGCTTTGAGTGCCTCATACAGTTCCCAGAACTCTTCATGTCTTCGGTCGATCGATTCTACCCCTACTTTGAGAGTATCCGGTAACGGTGACATAGGCAGCCTTTTTGAGTCTGTATATACAATTATTGTACCGACCCTAAAAACCTTGTTTATACGTTATGCAATTCGTAACGGGAATAGATGTCATACGCTTCTTCTCCGCCTGTTGACGCCAAAACTTCTTTGATCAATACGGCAGCTTCTTTACGGCTTCCGCCGCCGAATCCTTTGGCATAGATTTCCGCCAGAGTCACTTTCGCCGCAGGTTCGCCTTGAGCGACAGCCATTTTGAGGAAATAGGCGGCACGATCGAAATCTTCCGGAACCCCCATCGCATTCGCATAGGCGAATCCGGCACTCACTTGAGCCGGCAAGATTCCCGCTTCCGCGGCAATCGTATAATATTCCGTAGATTTTGCAAAACTCCGTTCTACCCCTTGCCCGTTGTAATAGAGTGTTGCCAAGGCAAACAAACAGCGGGGATCGGATTCATCCTTCTTAAACCACTCATACGCCTCTTCAAAACGTTTTGTGCTGTATGCATTCATTCCGGCATTGTAAAAATCGATAGTCATTCCCTAGACCCTTTTTTGAGGACGATTGTAGCAAAAGAGGCTAACGAAAAACTATAATAAGAGGGTTACTTTAAAAGAAGAAGAGAAAGATAGAATTTGAGGCAGTGGGTGCCTTAGCACTCACACGCCATATCGGAAGCTTTAAACCCCTCGCCGATCTGACGGTGGGTGAGAAAGAACTCATCCACGACGGCACGGAAGTGGACGGGGTCATCGATACGGTTGACGAGATCACGGAGCGCTGATGCCCCCTCGTACCCTTTTGAATAGGTATGGACGTGTTTGCGGAACGTCACTACGCCGCGTGCACCGTAAAAGCTCACCATGCCGTCTAAATGCTCCATGATGATCGCATGTTTGATCAGAGGATCGACGGAGGCGCTTCCGGTCTTGAGCTGATGAAAGATCCACGGTGCGCCGACGGCTCCGCGTCCGATCATGACGCCATCGGCTTTGGTATGTTCGAGGACCCATTGCGCTTTCTCAAATGAATCGATATCTCCGTTGGCGATCACGGGGATGGATACGGATTCTTTGATCTCGGCAATGGCGTCATAATCAACCGCCGCTTTAAATTTCCCCGCTCGTGTGCGTCCGTGTACGGCCAGGAAATCAGCGCCGCATTCTTGAACAAGCTTCGCGATTTCGATATGGTTTTTCGATTCAAATCCCAAACGGATTTTGACACTGAGGGTCGATTTGTTCGAGGTTTTTTTGATCGTCTCGATGATACGCGCCATCCGCGGCAAATCATTGAGCAGTGCGCTTCCCGAACCGTGACAAACGATTTTTGGTACCGGACACCCGCAATTGAGATCGATGATATCGATATCGTCTTGGGTATTGAGTATCTCCACTGCACGTCGGACGATCTCCTCTTCCGAACCTGCGATCTGAACCGAATAGGGATCTTCATTCGGGCTGCGTTCTAGCATTCGGAGCGTTTTGGAAGAACCGTGGGCGAGTGCATTCGAACTCAGCATCTCGCTGACGGTCAAATCCGCCCCGAATTTTTTGACGACATTGCGAAACGGCAGATCGGTATATCCGGCGAGAGGAGCTAGAGCATAAACAGGGGTATCAAAAGAGAGTTTGGAAGTCATAACCATCTGACCTTATAAGATATTTGGGTGGATTCCCGCCATCTGCGGGAATAACGAAAGAAGTAAATTAATTGCAACTGCGGTGTAAAAAGATTCGAATGTCATAATGTTTATTGGCACGTTTAAGATCACGATAGGCTTTGAAAATCTGATAATCATTGTTGGCCGTATTGTTGAGGACTTCATTGGCCGTATCAATCATCTGTAAATCATACAGAGTATATAAATACCCTTCCATCGCATCATCACACTGTTCGCTGAGCATCTCAAACAAACGGATACGCTGTTCAGGGAGCATATTTTTAGACATTGCGGCAGTGAGATCGATCCAGTCATTGCTGTTGAGTTTCAGTGCGTTAAAAATACTAATGAGTTCTTCATTAGCGATTTGAATACCGTTTTCCGCATTGATACGTTGGACAAAATCAATTAAAGAGGCTTTGGTAAAGAGGTGCTTGAACTTCATAATGGAGCCGACGGATGCCGTTTTAACATACGTTTCATACGCTTTGGCACAAACGATCTCACCGTAGCTTTCCGGACGGGAGAGGATACTGTCCGCATCGATCTCACCGCGTTCAAAACGGTTAAGGTTGTTTTGAATGACAATGGATGTCGTAGATGCTAAGTGGAATTTTTTAATATCCACTTTCTTCTTCTCTTTGACATCCCGCATCAATGCAAGCGCTTCATCGATTTTTTCGTTGCCGATGGAACGGAGAGTTTCATACGGAAGTATCAACGCATGATCTATCAATTTGCCCATCAGTTTATAGGCATCGCTTTTATAGACATAGTTGCGCTCGCTGACCCCTAAAAGTGCGTCACGCAGTGCATCGATCATTTTTTCATGGTCTTTATTCAAACGGCGAAGTTTGAAATTCCCCACCAGGGCATAGACACCCATGTGCATTAGGCTGGCAAGGTACATGATAATAAGAGGAACAATCACCCAAAATGCAATTGGAAGGTTTGGAAAATGCATCCCTAACAAATCAAATGAAATTGACTCGCTATCGATTGAATAAGCCGCGGCAGCGACTAGAATCATCAAGATTAGTGATGCGATACTGTACCGTTTTAATTGCATTTTCTTCCCCTTTAGTGTTTGTTTTTTTCAACGATCGGACGACATACGATACAATATTTTGCATGCGGTTTGACTTTCAAACGCTGAAAACCGATATCGTCTTCACACATCTCACAGATACCGTATTGTTTACCTTTGATTTTAAAAAGTGCGGCTTCAATCTCTTCAAGCTCATGCATTTGTTGAGACCCTATGGCATTTTCAACCATATTATCATTGCTGGCAGAGGCATAATCACCTTCGTCATTCAGTTCCATCTCACGCAACTGGTTCATTTCGCTCTCGACACCGGTAATATTTTTGATTATCTGAGCTTTACGCGTCAGCAATATTTCCTCGAAATACTGCAACTCATGGTCTCTCATCGATGCTCCTCATTTGTGATACGGATGGTTTGCTAACAGTGAATAGGCACGGTATATCTGCTCTAATAGAACGGCTTTCGCGATTTTATGGCTCATCGTCAAATCGGACAGACTGATGGCACTATCACATTGTTCTACAAAGCTTTTTTCAAAGCCATAAGCTCCGCCTATAAAAAATTGCAACGAAATTTTATCACTTATAAGCTTACTAAATGCAAAGCTGTCCATTTTTTTCCCCTCAGGATGCAACACAATCGAGTAATTTTTACCCAACATGGGAGAAAGAAGTTTGGAATAAGCGATTTGGGATGCTTCCGGACTGATAGTATGGGCTTTGACGATCTCTTTCGGAAAAAGTTCTATATCTTCCAGTTTCGCAAAACGGGAGATCATTTTCATCTGTTCTTGATACAGAGGCTCATAAAGGGAGCGCTCTTTTTTCGCTATCGAAATAATGGAGATGTTCATAACAATCCGCTTCCGATGACATGGTACGTCACATGCTGGAAACGATCCTCCAAAGTGACTCCGCCGATAGCAGCGACTGGATGGGTGGACGCTGAGGCCATCAGATCAAGGTCATCACCCAATACTTTTGCTTCGGACTTGGTAGAAGTAGCTCTGTATGCCCCTAAACCGATGTAATTGAGGTCCATAGTATTGGCAATCTCGATCTCTTTTGCATTATGGGTGGAGAGACCGATAATTTTATCTTCCCCTACCGCCATTTTTAAAATCTTGAGGGCACGGTGCGGATCGGGGTCGATCGCGTATAAATCCTCTTGCCCGATGTGAACACCGTCGCAAAAAGGTGCCAATTCATAATGATCGTTAATGAGTAAAAAACCTTCCCAGACTTGGCGAAGGGCTAAAAGATCTGCTTTGACCGTAGCGATATCTGCATTTTTATTGCGGTATTGGAGAACTTCAGCCCCTAATGTTTTGGCACGCGCTGCAAATGCGAGGAGACCGACCTCGTTTTGACAAAGCATATCGGCATCACAGAGGGCATAAAGCTTCATTATCAGGGAATAAGGAATTTGAGCATATCGCTCAGAGTCTCTTTGAGTTCACTGCGTTCAACGATCATGTCGATAGACCCTTTTTCAAGTAAAAACTCAGCACGCTGGAATCCTTCAGGAAGATCCGAACCGATGGTTTGTTTGATAACCCGCTGACCTGCGAATCCGACCAATGCACCCGGCTCAGCGATGATAATATCCCCAAGGGTAGCGAATGAAGCACTCACCCCCCCCATAGTCGGATCGGTAAGAAGGGAAATATACGGAAGCTTCGCATTGGCCAGTTTTGCCAATGCCGCAGAGGTTTTCGACATCTGCATCAAAGAGAACGTACTCTCCTGCATCCGAGCACCGCCGCTGGCACTGACGATGATCAGTCCCATACGTTTTTCAATGGCGCGATTGACGGCGCGGACAATTTTTTCTCCCTCAACCGAGCCGAGAGATCCGCCCATAAAGTTGAAGTCAAATACGACAAGCTGTGCAGGAACGCTGTGAATAGTACACTCGCCGCTCACAACGGAGGAATAGGTTCCGTTTTTGGCATAGCCCTCTTCCACACGCGCCACATAGCTTTTTTTGTCCACAAAATTAAGCGGGTCGGTTGGGCGGAGGTTACCGTCAAATTCGACAAAACTTCCCTCATCCGCAATAAGGGCAAGACGTTCTTTGACGCCGATACGGAGGTGAAAGCCGCATTTAGGGCACACATGGTTTTGTTTTTCAATCTCTTTATAGTACATCAAAGATTGACAAGATGGACATTTGACCCAGTGAGACGGGGCTTCACTTTTGGTGGGTTGTTTTTTCTTTTCGGAGTCTCCGAACAGGTTAAATAGACTCAAAAATATTCCTTTTCTACAATAAAACGTATCTGCTCAAAAATCTCTTTATCCGCACTGATCAGGATATACCGATCGTCTTGAAACACATGAAGATGTTTCGAGAGATGGAGTCCGGCTTGGATATCGTAAGGTCGCATTGTACCCAAAAATAGCACATATTTCACATAAGGAGCATACGCCAATGAGAGGGCCAGCGCTCCCGGAGAACGAAATTTCAGCTTTTTTGCCATCAATTTTCGAATCAGATCCGGGTGCTCTGCGGCTTTTTCAAAGAGACCGATTTTGGATGAGGGGTTTATCAGTATTTCGAATTTTTCGGCAGGATTTTGGAGCGATGTACAGAAATACTCATCCTCGGTACGGATAAAGAGATCGCCGTTTGCGAGATTACAGACAACGGATTCCGTCGGTTTGCCCTCACAGATTCTGGCAATAGAAATACCGTAATAAGGAAATCCGGAAGCAAAGTTATCGCTTCCGTCGATCGGATCCAGATACAGCGTAATCGACGATTCACTGTCCATCCAGCCGCTCTCTTCGGAAAATACCGAGCCGAAAGAAGAAAGATGGCGATAGCAGATCGCTTCCGCTTTTAAATCGATACCGCTGCTGATATCGCCGCCTGCACCTCGATTATGAAGAGTATACAAAGAGGAGTTATCCTCTTTGATCAGTGTTTTGACCTCTTGACATGCAAGAGTGGCTGCTTGGATAAAATCGTCCATTAACCCAGAAGAGATTTGACGATCGATCGCACCGCTTCTCGTCCGTCAAATGCTGCTGTAACGACTAAATCGGCACCGCGATAGCAATCACCGCCCGCGTAGATCCCCGGAGTGGTCGTTTCATGTTTATCATTGACAATGATGCCGCCCCAATTATTGACCGAAATACCGTTTTCGGCTAAAAACGGCGGAACGACCGGATCAAACCCGAGCGCCATGATGATGACATCGGCGTTGACGTTAAAATCGCCCCCTTTGACCTCTTCCATTTTTTGACGTCCGGACTCGTCTTTCGCACCGAGAACCGTTTTAGCCATATGGATTCCGACAGCTTTGCCGCCTTCACCTAAAATGATCTCTTTCGGAGAGGCGTGAAACACGAATTCGACCCCTTCTTCAATCGCATTTTTGTACTCTTTGACGGATCCCGGCATATTGTGCGCATCACGGCGATAGAGACAGGTAACGCTTTTTGCCCCTTCGCGTTTTGCGGTACGGACACAGTCCATTGCCGTATCACCGCCACCCACAACGACAACATCGAGGTCTTTGAAGTCAAACTTTTTCTCATACGACAGCCCAAAGTTTTTACGCTGTATCGCCGTGAGATAATCCATTGATACATAAACATTCGAAGCATTCTCGCCCGAAATATTCGCCAATTTGCTTTTGGTGGCACCGATACCGATGAATACCGCATCATGCTGGTCTGCAATCGTATCAAATTCGATATCTTTGCCCACTTCGCAGTTAAGGACAAGTTTCAGTCCCGCTTCGACCAATAAATTGACGCGGCGCTCCACAATCTTTTTATCGAGCTTAAAATTAGGGATACCGTAGGTCAATAATCCGCCGGCACGGTCGCTTCGCTCATACATCGTAACCGAAATGCCCGAACGGAGCAAATAGGTTGCCGCTGAAAGGCCTGCAGGACCGGAACCGATGACCGCTACTTTTTTATCGGTAGTGATCCCCGGGAAATAAGGTTTTAGCCCTTGTTTGAACCCTTCTTCGTTGATAAAGGTTTCTACCGAACCGATCGTAATCGCTCCGTGTCCGTCATTAAGGGTACAGTCCCCCTCACACAGTCTATCATGAGGACATACGCGCCCCATGACTTCCGGAAACGGTGATGGTTCATTGGAGAGGTTGAACGCAAATTTCAGATCTTTTTCCGCAACTGCTTTGAGCCATTGAGGAATATAATTGTGCAACGGGCATTTGTTCAGACAAAACGGATCACCGCATTGGATACAGCGGTCACTCTGTGAGGATGCGTCGCTTGATCCCATCGGCTCATAAATCTCGCTAAAATCTTTCAGGCGCTGTAAAACATGGCGTTTCGTGGGGTCGATACGCTCAATCGTTAAAAATTCTCTCATACTAATTAGTCCCCTTTATCCGGATTGAGTGGCAATTTTGTTAAATTTTTCGGGCGGACAAGCCAGAAATTTCGAATTTCTATACGGAAGTTTTTGAGCAATTCTTGCGCCATTTCACTCTCAGTTTCCGCGACATACTCTTTGAGAAGACGCTTGAGGTAATGACGTGCCTCATCTCCGTCGTCAGTATCGATACGAAGCGCATCGATCAGCTCGCGGTTAACATTTTCAACAAAGCTGTGATCTTGATCATAGACGAATGCAAATCCTCCGGTCATACCTGCACCGAAATTTATACCGGTTTTTCCGAGGATAACGACAACTCCGCCGGTCATATATTCACACGCGTTGTCCCCTGTCCCCTCTACAACCGAGAGAGCACCCGAGTTACGTACTGCAAAACGCTCACCCACGGAACCGGAGATAAAGAGCTTACCGCCTGTCGCACCGTAAAGACAGGTGTTACCGCCGGCACTGTAACGCTCGCCTTGGTTTTGTGAACGTATGACGATTTTACCGCCGTGCATCCCTTTACCGATATAATCGTTCGCGACACCCTCTAAACGGATAGAGACACCGTTGATCAAGAATGCACCGAGGGCTTGTCCTGCGATCCCTTTCAGATTAATTTTAATCGTATTATCTTTGAGTCCTGAATCACCGTAATATTGAGCGATTTCACCACTGATACGGGCACCGAAGCTGCGGTTCAAGTTACAGATATCACGAACGATTTTAATCGGTCGTTCCGGATGTTTGATCGCATCCATCGCTTCAGCCAGGACATCTTTCTCAAATTCATTAGAGTCAAACGGTTCATTTGAAGGGAACTGGCAAGTATTAAATCCCTCTTCACGATGCAATACAGAACTGAAATCGAATTTCTTCGCAAATTCGGTATCGATAACGCCAAGCAAATCACTGCGCCCGACCATCTCTTCCATCGTTTTGTAACCAAGTTGCGCCATGATTTTACGGACATCTTCGGCCAAATAGGTGAAGTAATTGATCAACTGCTCTACTGTCCCCTCGAAATACTCACTTCGGAGTTTTTCATTCTGCGTTGCAATACCCACCGAACATTTATTCACGTGACAGATACGAAGCATTTTACATCCGATGATGGTGAGTGCCCCCGTACCGAACGCATAGCTCTCTGCGCCCAGCAATGCCGCTTTGACGATATCGCTACCTGTTTTCAGACCGCCATCCGTTTGAACATGAACCAATCCGCGCAAATTATTAACTTTGAGTGCATTATGGGCTTCGGATAGACCGAGTTCCCATGGATTACCCGCAAATTTGATCGACGTAAGCGGTGCAGCACCGGTACCGCCGTCACCGCCGGAGATGATGATTTTATCGGCATACGCTTTCGCAACACCCGCCGCAATTGTTCCGACACCGGCCGAAGAAACCAGTTTGACCGCCACTTTTGCGTTTGGATTGACCTGTTTCATATCAAAGATCAGCTGCGCCAAATCTTCGATCGAGTAGATATCATGGTGAGGAGGAGGTGAAATGAGTGTCACACCCGGCATCGTATAACGAAGACGTGCAATCAAACCGCTTACTTTATGACCAGGAAGCTGTCCACCCTCACCCGGTTTAGCCCCTTGGGCTACTTTAATCTGGATCTCTTCCGCAGAACGCAAATACGCCGGAGTTACCCCAAAGCGTCCTGATGCAACCTGTTTGATTTTAGAGTTTTTGAGCGTGCCGAAACGAGCCGCGTCTTCTCCCCCTTCACCGGAGTTGCTTTGCGCACCGATAGTATTCATCGCAACCGCGATACATTCATGCGCTTCCGGAGAGATCGATCCCAGAGACATCGCTGCCGAAGCAAAGCGTTTGAAAATAGCCTCTTTCGGTTCCACTTCAGAGATATCGATAGGAGAACGATCCGATTTGAACTCAAAGAAATCACGAATAAATTTTTGACCGCGGCTATTGACCAATGCGCTGAGCTTATCGAAATCTTCCCGCTTCCCGGTTTTAGAAACACGATGGATCGCATGGATCACATCAGGGTTAAAATCGTGGTGTTCCTGTCCATTGTAAAATTTGTAATATCCGCCGATTTTAAGAGGGAAAATACGATTAAACCCGTTTTGTTCAAATGCCTCTTTGTGGTTTCTTGACAAACGCTCATCAATATCCGCATAGGTGAGTCCTGGAATCATCGCGTGAGATTCGCCGAAACACTCATGAACAATCTCTTTGCTCAAGCCGATAACATCAAAAAGTCCTGAGTTGCGATACGACGCAATCGTTGCAATCCCCATTTTTGACATAATTTTGAGCAGTCCCCCGTTGAGAGCATGGTGAACCGATTTGAACGATTCGGAGGTGCTGAACTCATTAGCGTTACGATTGGCACGGGATGTGACCGTAGCGAACAGCAGACTCGGATAGATAGCACTTGCGCCGTATGCGATCAATGTCGCTGCGCCATGGGAATCGATCACTTCAGACGTACAGGCAACAATCGATGCGAGATGACGGATTTTGGCATCCAACAAGGCACGGCTGATCCGACCGACAGCCATAGCCATCGGAATCGCTTTGTGTTCCTGATCCAACCCGCTATCATCCAAAATAAGGATACGGATACCCTCTTCGCGTACCGCTTTGATAATCTCATCCACAAGCGCTTCCAGAGCATTTTTCAGCCCGCCGGTATAGAGTGTTGAAAACTCTCGGCTTGTATAGTAAGACTGATAACGCGGCGATTTTTTATCTCCAAACGATTTCAATACTTCGAGTTTTTCCCGCAGGATAATCGGCGAAATTGCTTTGAGACGATTGGCATGAGAGGGGATCTCATCGAGAATATTGTGTGTCTCTCCGAATCCGGTATTGAGACTCATCACCACTTTCTCGCGAATCGGGTCAATCGGAGGATTGGTTACTTGGGCAAAACGCTGCTTGAAATAGTCGCTGAAATTACGCTGAACACTGCTGAATGCCGCTAATGGGGTATCATCCCCCATCGATCCGACAGCCTCTTTCCCATCGCGCATCATCGGCTCGATCACCTGCTCAATCACCTCTTGGGTGATATTGAAATAGCGTTGGCGTGCTACCAAAGTCTCAGGCGAAGTTTCTTCATATACACGATACTGCTCTTCCACATGCTCTTGCAGATAGATCATATGCTCGTTTAGCCACTTCATATACGGGTTGGACGATTTGAGGTATTGGTTAATATCCTCATCTTTAAGCACTTTTCCAAACTTCAGATCCAGTCCGATCATTTGTCCTGATTGAAGACGTCCGCGCTCTTTGATCTGATCTTCAGGAATATCGATGACACCGTACTCACTTGCAATAAGAAGGGTATCATCATGGGTAATGATATATTTTGACGGGCGGAGACCGTTACGGTCAAGCACACATCCGATGTAGCGTCCGTCGGTCAGTGAAAATGCTGCAGGACCGTCCCATGCTTCGAAAACAGTGGAGTGGTATTCATAAAACGCACGAAGCTCCGGATCCATGTGCGGAGCATTTTGCCACGGTGCCGGGATGACGGCGCGTGCCGCTTTGAAAAAATCCATTCCGTTGATGATCAAAAATTCAAAAAAGTTATCGGCACTTGCGCTGTCCGAACCGCCCGGCTGAAGGATCGGAAGAAGCCGTGCGATCTCTTCATCGGTAAAGACTTCACTTTTGATCGATTCGGATTTTACCGCTACATTAAAACGGTTTGCTTCGACCGAGTTGATCTCACCGTTGTGGGCAACCGCACGAAACGGCTGTGCCAAACGCCATTTAGGGAGTGTATTCGTCGAAAATCGCTGATGAAACAGTGCAAATGATATTTTAAAATTTTCGTTTTGTAAATCGGTATAAAACTCTTTAATATGGGTAGGCATAATAAGCCCTTTATACGAAACAACACTTGAGGACATCGACGCAATGTAAAAATCGCCGTTCTCTACCAAAGCGTGTTCAATCTCTTTGCGGCTAAGATACAGCAAGGCATCAAAACGCTGTGACGCCATAAGAGAGTTAGGGGTAATAAAAATATGGTGGATTTCCGGCAATGAGGCGAGTGCCTGCTCTCCGAGCGCATCCGTATCGACCGGTACGCAACGGTCCAAAACAACTTTGAGGTCATTTCCGGTACAAATTTGTTCAAATTTTTCCAACTGAGAAGCATCATCCACAAAAAGAACGGCAACTGCGTACATTTCAGGAAGTTCTACCCCTGATTCTTGTGCGGCTGAACGCATAAACTCATGCGGCATCGATAAAAGCAATCCGCTTCCGTCTCCCGTTTTCCCGTCAGCTGCAACTGCACCGCGGTGCATCATCCGCTCTAACGCCGTAATCGCGTTTTCTAAATTTTCATGCGAAGGACGGTTTTTGATGTTTGCAATCAAACCAAATCCGCAGTTATCTTTAAATGATCGTAATAGGTCTTGGTATTCCACTCTAATCGTCACCTTTCACCAGAAAATTTCGGCAAATTGTTATTTTTTAATCTCTTTTTAAACATAAGTAGTTTAAAGGAGATGAAATTTTCTTATTTTAACAATTGTAAGGTTAAAAAAGGTTAAAATAGTAGATATTCATAAGTAATTTTGAAATTAATGTGTAAGAGTAGAACCAAAAATGCAGGGCTTCATCATCAAACTTACCCGTGCACGCGAAGAAGATATGATTGTTACTATCATATCGGAGGAAAGCTTACAGACCCTTTATCGCTTCTACGGTGCACGCCACAGTCCCATCAATATGGGATTTAAAATTGACTTCGAAGCGGAATATTCTTTCAAAACGTCGATCGGACGATTGCGGGATGTTATCCATTTGGGATTTCCTTGGATGGGACAATACGAGCGGATTCGGCTATGGCAGCAGTTTATTGCCCTTTTTTATCCCCATCTTAAAGATTCCGAATCCATAGGCGAGTTCTATTTTGCGCTGTTAAACGATGCATCGATCCGCTGGAAGGATCAAAATCCGAAACGTGTCGCCATCGAAGCGTATGTCCGTATGCTTGATTTCGAGGGGCGTTTGCATCGGGAGCTTAACTGTTTTTTTTGTGATCTTCCGATTGAAGAGGATATTTCACTGATACGGGCATTTTTACCCGCACATACCAACTGTTCCCATACCCTCTCAATCAATCCGAAAGGTCTGGAGTGGCTTTATACCCATGCATCGACACTATTCCTCGATGACCGTGAAGTTGAACGGCTGTGGTATGTCGTTAATGAAGGATTTTAGGTACACATTTTGCTTATGATTAGACACCTTAAAAAATTAATCTTTAGATTGAGAAGACGATGAAAAAACATAAAATTCGAGAAACACTTTTAGCAAAATATACTCCAAAACCTAAAATAAGTTTTCATCAATATGTCCCTACAAAAACCAAAGGGTCTACCCTTGAAGACTTTTATAATGAAGTGTATATTAAAAGCGCTCTTCATGGCGAACAGTCATTCCAGAATAAAAATGCACAGGAAATCGAATCCATCATGATGCAAAACCGCCGTCTGATTGAAGCACAACGCAGTCCCCGAAGATAAAGGAGCTTTATGTCCCATCCGCAAGCCATCGCTAAATCCTCCGATACCTTTCTCACGCTCCTCCCTTCTATGGCTAATCGGCACGGTCTGATCACCGGTGCTACCGGAACCGGAAAAACCATCACTTTGCAAAAACTGATTGAAAGTTTTTCCTCAATCGGCGTCCCCTGTGTCGTCAGCGACATCAAAGGGGATTTAAGCGGAATCGCTTCCATCGGCGGAAACAATCCAAAAGTTTCCGAAAGACTTTCGCTGATGGGACTTGAAGCAGACTATACACAATTTCCCGTCACATTTTGGGATGTATGGGGCGAAAACGGTCACCCGGTCCGCACGACCATTAGTGACATGGGTCCATTGCTCCTCTCAAGACTGCTCGGATTGAATGAAACCCAAAGCGGTGTTTTGAATCTTACGTTTAAAGTAGCGGATGATGAAGGTCTGGCATTGCTTGATCTCAAAGATTTGCGTTCCATGATCCAAAATATCGGAGAGCGTGCCAAGGAGTTGAGCCTGAATTACGGCAATGTCTCCAGTGCCTCGATCGGTGCGATCCAACGCGCCCTCCTCTCACTCGAATCGCAAGGGGCGGATATGCTCTTCGGCGAACCGATGCTGAACATCCATGATCTCATTCAGACCGTTGAGGGAAAAGGGGTGATTAATCTCCTCGATGCCACCAAGCTGATCAATACCCCGAAACTCTATGCTTCCCTTTTATTATGGATGCTTTCGGAACTGTTTGAAGCTCTCCCCGAGGCCGGTGATACCAAGGCTCCGAAACTGCTTTTCTTCTTTGACGAAGCTCATCTGCTTTTTAATGATGCACCGGACATTCTGGTGGAAAAAATCGAGCAAGTCGTCCGTCTGATACGTTCAAAAGGGGTCGGAATCTATTTTATCACCCAGCACCCTAATGATATTCCCGAAAAAGTAGCCGCGCAGCTTGGAAACCGTATCGCCCATGCCCTTCGCGCATTCACACCGAAAGATCAGCAAGCTCTCCGTGCCGCAGCGGATACAATGCGCGATAATGAAACCCTGGATGAAAGAACCGCCTTGATGGAGCTGGGAGTCGGGGAAGCGCTGATCTCGTTTTTAGATGAAAAAGGAATCCCCGGTATCACCCGGCGTGCCCTTATCATCCCTCCTTTTTCACATATCGGTCCCATCAGCACTGAGCTACGGCAGGAGTTGATGAAAACTTCGATTGTCGGAGATGCCTACAATCAGCGTGTTGACAGTGAATCGGCCTACGAATATCTCACGCAGCGACGTGAAGAGGATGCCGTGCAAAAAGCGGAAGACGAGCGATTGAAAGCGGAGAGAAAAGTGGAAAGAGAAACCCCAAGAGGGAGAGAAAGTCCTGCCGAAGCCTTAGCCAAATCGGCTGCACGTGCCATCGGTTCTCAGCTCGGTCGAGCCATAATCCGCGGGATTTTGGGAAGCATCTTTAAAAAATAGTCATTAAATCTCGTAAAAGTGGGGTTGATAGGCTTGATCGAGTTCGGAAAGCTTCATTCCGAATAAAGCACGCATTTTTGCTTCGATATCATTCCAAAAATATTCCAGAATCAAGCTTGATCCTACATTTCCCTCGACTTTGTAAAACGGCCCTTCCAACGCTTCGATGATATCAATGACCTCGATTTCATGTGCATGGCGTGCTAGCCTATACCCTCCGGATGCTCCGCGGATACTGCTTACTAAGTTATTGCGTCGCAAGATGGAGAGGAGCTGTTCGAGATAACCGTGGGATATCTGTGTCATTGCCGAAATTTCCCGTACCTGCATCGCTCTGTTATGCGGCGCATGAGAGAGGACGTGCATTGCAGCAAGCCCATAGATTGCTTTGGACGAGAGGGCTGCCATTACTCAAACCATCGGGGATAGACTTTTTTCGCTATATAATATATTTTACATGCAATACAATAGCCGAATAAAAGTTCCAAAGCCGCACAGAAGAGAAATATTCCGGCAATAGCAGCTGCCGCCAAATTTGCCCCTGCCCATGACGCGATCACAAGGGCTACGGTAAATCCTACTCCGAATTGTGCGGCCAAACGTTTAGCTCCCGCATCTTCCATTTTCACCGGCAAAGAGAATTTTTGCTGAATCAGAAGTGAGAGATTTTGAATAGGACTGAATTGTTTGTATCCATATAATCGAAGCATAAAATCAATAATCAGTAAAATTAAAATCGCGACACTTTGTGTTGCTAAAAATGCGATAATCGAACTTATTACAAAAAATGTATTGATTCGTGTAACGGTCGCATCAACTTGGCGAAAGATCAAAGGACATTGCTGAGACATTGTGTTCTCCTTAATTTTTCACAATCTTAATATAGATATTTCTTATTGTCAAGTATCCATACCGAATTACTAATGTATAAAATTTCGGACCAAAAAAAAAGGGGAAACTTTCCCCTTTACGATTAGGAACGAGACTTCACCAGTTCACGCACTTTTTTCTCGACATTTAAGAGGGAATCAAACGGCTTCAAGAGATAATGGTCTGCACCGACTTTATGGCTTTGAAGCACTTTATCCAGCGTTGAATACGCCGTCATCATAATAACGACACACTCAGGATCTTTGGTTTTTATCTCTTCAAGGACACTCAAACCGTCTTTCTGAGGCATCATAATATCCAGCAATACCCCATCATAATCCCCTGGCCGAAAGCGGCTGAGCGCGGTAAGCGGATTATCAATATAGGTGATTTTAAAGTCCCCCGAACGCATCAGCGCTTTTTCCAACATGGTCCCGATCGATGTCTCATCATCGATAATCATCAAACGTATCATTTCATCTCTCCAAATAATTGACTGATTGCTTTACCCATTAAATCTTCCGTTTTTTCCGTAACGAGAGTATCCAATGCGGCAAAAACTTCACGGCTGGCATCTTCGATCGTCTTGATCCGCTGTTCGATTTGCGTACGTGAACAGAGTTTTTTACCGTCACCGCAATCGGCGATCAAACTGTTTGCCTGTGCATGGACTGTCGCGTGCGGAGCCTCAAGTCGGGAATACGATTTCAACATTCCGAACTGTTCTTTCCCCACTCCGCCGTCATACCATTTTCCTAATCGGCAGTTATGGTGGTCCACCGGTTTGAAATCGTTCTCTTGCCCGAATAAGAAGGCGTAAACATTGTTTTTATAGATAACATGGTCGATTTTTGCCAAATTACTGAAAATATAGTTACTGATGTCCATGATCTCATAGACACTTCGCGATGAATTGCGCTGAAAAATCGCCATTCGGTCACTGACCTGAGAAACCCCATCTTTTGTACTGGAGACGATTCCCGAAAGTTCTTCCGTAGCGGTTTCGATCTCATTCGTATCTTGCTGCATCGATTGGATGACGATTTCAATCTCTTTTGTCGCTTTTTGGGTTCTCTCCGCGAGTTTACGTACCTCGTCGGCAACTACGGCGAAGCCTCTGCCGTGTTCCCCCGCACGTGCCGCCTCAATCGCTGCATTGAGCGCCAGCAAGTTGGTCTGGTCGGCAATATCTTTAATCAAAGAAACAACGCTGGAGACTTCATGTGAACGGGAAACAAGGTTCGATGTCGTTTCAATCGTCCCCACCATCAATTCCGCCAATTTATTCATATCATCATCCACATGATTGGCGATCTTAAGCCCCTCATCCGAACCTTCTGAGGTTTCACGAGATTGCTGTATCATCTCTTTCAGTTTCTCAAGAATATCGATAAAAACCTTTTGCGTAGCGCCGAGTGAGGATTTGATACTGGCTTGGTGCATTTGCAGCAAACCGCCGTCTTCGCCGCCGCCGACAATGGATGCTTTGATCAGGATAAAGCCTTGTGCCCCGTTGCTTAAGTTCTTTTTCACAACCGATGCTTCACAATCTCCGACCGTAATCTCGGTCGATCCTTTTCGCAGTTCATTGACAACAGATTCTTTGTTTGCGATTGCATCCGCACGGCTGTTGTAAAAGATCGGATCATTGTTCTCATTCAAAACAATGACAGCCTCTTTGTCACTGATAGCGGCAATCTCTTTGTAGAGTGCCAGCTCAGAGGCTAAAATGTCCCGTTCAACACGCAGTAGATCGGCTTCTTCTTTATATTTTCTCGCTTCTGCACCAAAAAACATCTATCGGTTCTCCTCATATACTCTTAAAGTCACTTCAAATACTGCACCCTGATTCTCATTATGCACACGGATACTGCCGCCATGTTTATCGATAATCGCTTTGGCCACATTGAGCCCGATCCCCATACTCTTCTTTTTTTCGCTTCCGACGGCAAAATCAAATATGCCCTCTAACATGGGTTCCGGTATTCCCCCTGCATTGTCGGCAATTTCTATAACAATTTTCTCTTTTTCACAGGTAAAACGAATATCAAGACGACGATTGTCGTATGATAACATACCTTTTTCAAACTCATCGAGTGCATTATTCACAATAATGATCCATACCTGCTCCAGACGGGTCGATATCCCCATCGTTACACAGCTTTGAAGGTCATATGCCGTCGTCTGTGTCATGACTTCACCATTGATACGAATCGGAACGATATGTTTTGAACGGTTAAGGACAATACGAAGCGCATAGATCAATGTCATATGGACATTGCAGGGTTTCATCTCCTCTTTACCGGTTCCGGCAAATTCATACATAGAGTTGACAATCGATTCAATCCGTTCAATCCCCTCATCGATCGGTATGAACAGCTCCATCGCATCCGGAATCTTCTCTTCGCACTCCCATTTGAGCAATTCGAGATTCCCTTTGATATAGGTTATCGGGGTATTAAGCTCATGCGTAATCGCAGCGGACAAACGTCCTACGCTCATGAGCTTGGCATCATTGATTTTGTCCTCCTTGAGCCTCTCTAGCGGAGTGACATCAATGAAATAGAGGATGTGATAATTTTCGTTTCGGATGATCGGATTAGGCATTGAGCTGATGTGGACCGTAAAGAATTGCTTGCTTCGGCCGAGATATTCCATAACCAGACGTCCGTCAATCTCCCCGTTGTAAACCCGTGTGAAGATCGACTCCAATACCTCTTTTCGGATGGTTCCGGTTATGGTAATCGGTTCCAAACCTGCAGAGGTTTCAGCGTACCAAATACAGAGTGCACAGGAAGAAAAGAACTCTTCGTTGTTCTTAAAGCCGTTTGAATCCAAATATTTTTTATTAATCAGAATCGCTTCATGACGGTGATCGAATAACACGGCCAGCGAAGTATCCTGATCAATCAGCTGTTCCATACTGGAAACGATCGCTCGGTTCATCTCGCTGACGTCTTGACCGATACAAACAACCTCTTCGATCTCTCCATGGCGGCCTAGGACAGCATAAATCGTTACATCGACCGTAATCAAATCACCGTCGGTTTTCACCAATTCGATAATTCCCCGATAAATTTCTCCCGCTTTTAGGCGTTCGCGGACGAGGGTACGTAAAAAAAGCCAAAATCGGCGTTCGACAAACCGCATCCAATGTTTGCCGATTATCAAATCACTCTGGCATTTCAGCAACTTGCACAGAAGCTCATTGACTTCGATAATCATTCCGTTCTCTTCCATCCGGATCAAAATAGAAGTTTTTGAGATGGCGCTCGACATCAGATTGATTTGATGAAAGGCTTTTTGTGCTTGTTTAGACTCGATCGATTGACGTATTAGGCGTTCAACGACTTTTTTAACCGCACTGGGCAATAACGGTTTGAGGAGATATTTGTCGACACCGACATCGATGGCATGCAAAAAAAGGTCGCTTCCGTGCGCGCTTGAAATAACGACCGTTTTGATGGCCGGATTTTGAATTTTACTGCGGCTGATTGTCTCAAAAATATCCGAAACCATATGCATCGGATGAAGAATCAATAAATCGATATGATCAAAAAACTCCGGCAGTTCGCTTTGGATACTGACATCCATATCGAACTTTCTCAGTACTTCTGCGAAAGGATCTTCATTCAATATATCATGATCTGCGATGATCCAATCCGTCACGTAAACAATCTGAATAGTTTCTACCATAGCCTCTTCATTGCTTTCTTATAATAATACATTAATTTTTTTCATCTGAGTATAATCTTTACAAGATACAATCTCATTTATTATTTCCAGAGGATACTCTTATGAAAAAACTACTGCTTATCCTCCTCGCATGTGTCGCATTAGAGGCGGAAGATATTTACGAAGGCGACCTCACTGCCACTGAGGCCCGTGAAATGCAAACAAAAGGTGAGGCAATCATCGTCGATGTTCGTACAACACTCGAGTTTATCTATACAGGGCACGGAGAGGGATTTATCAATATCCCTGCCTATGAATGGACTTATGTTCCGAAAGCCGTTGAAGATCGGGTCAAAAGTGCCGAATTTGAGCTTAAAACCGATAAGACGAAAGGGCATGTCGATACCCAAAAGCTTTACGATGCCAAAGAGGTATTTAACAAAAGCTTTGTCGCCGATGTCATGAAAGCGATGAAACTCAGCAATGTAAACTCCGTTATCCTCGTTTGCCGAAGCGGCCCGCGTTCAAGTGCGGCAGCCAATCTCCTCGCCAAAGAGGGGATCAAAGCCTACAATCTGGAAAACGGATTCATGTTCGGATGGAAAGAGGCAAAATTGCCGTGGGACGGGTATTAAGAGCACTTTAAAAGAGTTCTCTTGAAAAAGAAAACCCGAATAAGCTCTTGGTCACACTCCGATCATAATCGATCAGACTTTCTCCGTATCCGGAAAAAACTTTGACATACCAAAAAGTATTTTCAGAGTCTAAAAACGGGTACGACCAGTGAAAATCAATCGCCCCCCGATTCTTTCCTCCGGCACCGAAGTTGTAACGCAGTAATGACCCGATTTCGTGTTTTCCGTACAGATATTTTAGTTTGACATCTCCATACCCGAGATATTTTTCGATGTCCGGATTGTCATCGCCCGAAACGTTCGGCTCATATTCGCCGGTAGCCGGATTGGGTTCTCCCTCATAGTAACCATCGTATTTTTCTCTTTCAGCCATTTTGTACCATACCCGCGTCGTAAGAAACACATTTTCCCACTGCCATATCCCGCTGAGATAGACGCGGTTCCATGAACGCGAACGATAACCGTCTTGTCCGTTTGATTCATGCAGAATACCTAATTTTGCAAGCTTCAAACCGTATTCCTGATTGATTGACTGAGGTAAAGGGACACCGATGAATATCTCGGGGAGATAGTTAGTCTCTCTAAAGGGAGCCGAAGCACTGTAGCACTGCCACCACACCTTTTGCGTATAGGCAAAACTCCAATATTCTTTCCAGCCCAAAATATTGTACATCAGCATTTTTGTCAAACTGATCTGAAATTCCGTTTCTATATTTTCCCCATAATAGCCGTATTGTTCAAGATATTCGGGTGTATAGTTGTTGGGGTGAACGCTTGATGACAGGCGAGGATATTTATGCGTCGAATAGCCGACAGGCAGTATATAGTTGGTCTCATAAGGACGCAGACCGAAGAAATCTCCATAAAGGGATGTATCCACTAATTTTGCGGTTTCAGACGTATTTGTATCAACCGTACGCAAAATATTGGCTGCACCTTCTTTATTGGTAGCAGGATTCATCTGATCGTGAAGTCTCTCAAAAAAAGATTTTTTTGCTTTTTGGGTTTCACTCTCCATAGTCAGCGTATAAGAGTATTCCGAAGCAGCCTGCTGAAACCAAAATGCTGCTTTTTTGTAATTCACCCCTACACCAAGCCCATTTTGGTACATGTAGGCCAACCGGTAGATAGAAGGTTTCAACCCCTTGATTGCTTCATCCTGCAGTAAAGGAAGTGCTTTGGCGTACTCTTTGTTGTTAAAATATTTTTCGCTGCTGATTTCCTCATTCAAAGAGGGCTGATCGGCCATGGCAAGAACTGTAACACAGAATAATGCCATACAAGCGGCGAGACTACGCCAAGGCCTGTCACTGACACGCTGCCATTTACCGTTCATACACAACTCCTTATCTTCGAATAACGTCGCTCTCTTTTACCCATAGATTCTCACCCTCTGCCGTCGACTGCCAAACACGATTCACAAAATAGCCCGTGATATGGACCCATCCGTTGGATGGATTGCCTGCCGTAAAGGATCGGCGTTCTTCCCACGTATCGACCTGATGTCCGCCCGGTGCGTTGTAGATAGGGGCATTGGCGGCCATACGGTATGCCGATGAAGTCCCTTTTTTGACAGCCGGTGCGGACACTGCCGGAGCTTTTAAGACGGCAACGGCAGAACTTTTTTTAAGGTTTGTCTGCGCAATATCATTTTGAGGTGCCGATTTTGGCGCTTTAGGCACTGTCAGCTTTTGCGGCTGCGCTTTGAGCTTTGCTATTTGCGCTTCGCTCTGCGCCAGTTTATCTTGCAATGCTTTCAATTTTTCCGTCGGCTCAACAATTTTCGTTACAATTTTTTCCTGAACGACAGGACGATCTTTATAAACCACTTTTTCAACAATTTTTTCAACCGGCCGCTCTTTATAAACGACTTTTTCGACGATCTTTTCTTTGAGAATCGTTTTTGAACTGCTGTTTTTCAGATTGGCTATCGTCGCTTGCGCCGCCGAAAGTTCACGCTGAAGTGCGTTGATCTTTTCGGTCGGTTCGACGACTCTCGTCACAATTTTTTCCTGCACGACTGGGCGGTCTTTGTAAACGACTTTTTCGACGATCTTCTCTTTGACAATCGTTTTTGAGCTGTTGTTTTTCAAATTGGCTATCGTCGTTTGCGCCGCTGAAAGTTCACGCTGCAATGCAACGATTTTATCGGTAGGTTCAACGATTTTGGTCACGATCTTCTCTTTCGGAAGAGCTTTTGACGCGTTATTTTGCAACTGAACGATCAAGACATTCGCTTTGGCAAGTTCGTCCTGAAGGGCTTTTACTTTGCCGCTTTGATCGGAAGATACTGCTACGGTTTTGACCTCTTGGACATTAGGGACAGATACAGGGCGAACATTGCGGTATTTGTCCGCCTGAGCCCTTGCCTCGGTCAACTCTTTTTCCAGGCGTGTCCGTTCTTTGGTTGTTTTAGAGACCAACTGTTCTAAACGCTCGACTTCGAATTTGGCTTTTGTCAGTGCATTTGTCAAACTTTGGCGCTCAATACGGCTCACTTTTGCCGTATTGCTCTGTGCTGTGAGTATTTCGTTGCGTGCGGCCTCTTCTCGATACTTTTTGTCTCGCGTGTTCACAGTTTTTTCTAAACTCTGAATAATCCCTTTTTTTTGGGAAAGTTCACGTTCAATCTCGGTATTTCGCTTTTTCAGCCGGGATAGTTCTTTGGTATTTTGCTGAACCAGCCCTTCGAGACTGGCGATACGCGAGGCATATCCTCTGACCTTCCCTTTAGATTCATCACGATCTTTTTCACATTGAGTGTGTAATTTCGGATCAATCCCTAAAACAGTATTCTGTCCGGCCCTGCACTCTTCGTATTTTTGACGCAGTTTCGCAACTTCACTCAGTATGTTTCCGCCTTCTTCCGCCGCACCGAATAGATAAACGGCCGTCAATGTACTGAGTAAAAGTCCTCTCACGCCAGCCCTTTTTTGGTTAATTTCACACCCATCTCTAAATGATGCGTATACGGAAACTGATCAAATGCCGCCATATCATCGATCGTATGGGTCAAAGAGAGCGCTTCCAAATCCCTCAATAGCGTTTCAGGATTGCAGGAGATATACAGCAGGTGGTCAAACCGGGACGCAAAGGCCACAGCCGCTTCATCAAGACCGCTGCGCGGGGGATCGACGAAAAGGGTTTTCAGTCGGTATCCCTCCAAATCGATCCCTTCCATCCGTTTAAAAACCCGAATATGGTCCATCGCCTGAGTAAACTCTTCCGCACTGAGACGGACGAATTCGATATTTTCAATACCGTTTAACGCCATATTTTGTTTGGCGGCATAGATAGACGCTTTGGATATTTCTGTCGCCAGTACCCTCTCAAACTTCGTTGCAAACGGAATCGTAAAATTCCCCGCCCCGCAGTAGAGTTCGAGAAGATCGCCGCCGATTCCCTCTAATTGGCCAAGAGACCACTCGATCATCTGCTCGTTAACACGCGGATTGGGCTGGGTGAAACTGTTTTCAATATGAAGGTAACGGTATTCACGATCCTGTATTTGCAGTTTTTCGGTGACGTAATCTTGCGAAAGGATAAGCTTTTGTTTACGGCTTCGTCCGATAATATAGATTCCCAGACGCTCTTGCAGCAGCAGAGCATTCTCTTTCCAACTCTCATCCAGAGGTCTATGATAGAGCATACTGACAGCGACTTCACCCTCTCCGGAGGTTAAAAAATCGATCCCGAAAAGTTTATGACCGATGCCGAGATCCACGATTTCCGCAAGCAGTTTGTCCATTACCTCGGCAATAAAAGGGGAGACAATTCCGCAATGGGTAATTTTCAAAGGACCTTGACGGTCCAAACGGCTCATGGCGTAGGACAAACCTTCATCATCATGATAGACTTTAAATTCCGCACGGGAACGGTACTGCTGAGAAGGTGAGGAGCAAACGGTAATATCGTCGGAATAGAGGTGGTTAAAGGTGTTTCGTACGGCTAAAACTTTTCGTTCCAGCTGCCCTTCGTATCCCTCTGCATAATCGCGGCAGCTTCCGCAGATTCCAAAATATTCACATTCCACATTCTATCCTTACACTCACTTACTTAACACTCGCTATCAAGTTTCCGATCAGCAGATTCCATCCGTCTACCATGACAAATACCAGAATTTTAAACGGCATCGAGATCATAACCGGAGGAAGCATCATCATCCCCATCGACATCAAAATCGAGGCGACAACCATATCAATGACCAAGAAAGGCAAAAAGAGTAAAAAACCGATCTCAAACGCTGTTTTCAACTCACTGATCACGAATGCCGGAATGACAATCGTTAACGGGACCTCTTTGATGGATTGAGGATTTTCCATATGGCGAATACGCAAGAACAGGGCTAAATCTTTTTCACGGGTATTGCGGATCATAAAGTTTTTAAACGGATCGGTCGTCTTTTCAAAGGCTTCGTCGTATGAAATTTTATTCTCACTGTAAGGTTTAATTCCCTCATCATAGGCTTTGGTCGCTACCGGTTCCATCACAAACACCGTCAGAATAAGGGCAAGCATGACAAGAAGCTGCGTTGGAGGGACTTGCTGTGTCCCCAAAGCCTGACGCAGAAATCCGAATACGATGACAAAACGGGTAAACGTCGTCATAACGAGCACCAGACTCGGCGCCAGGAAAAGTACCGTAAGAACCAATAAGACATTGAGTGAACTGACCACTTCTGCCGGAGATTCGGGAGCCGTGAGATTAAAGTTCATGGCCGGAACCTGCGGATCAGCACCCCACAACAGAGGTGTTAATAGGAGTAAAAGATAAAAGAGACGCTTCATTATTTCGCTTGTGTCGGTGTTACGGGAACATCTAATGCCGGAGCTGCCCCTGCGGTTTCTGCTGCATTAAGGTTTGCTGCTGCCCCTGTTCGGTCTAAAATGGTATTTTCCACTACCGGTTTTTTGTCCACTTTCGTACCGAAGAAATGGAGTTCGACACGTCGGTTTTTATCTCGTCCCTCTTCGGTTGCATTACTGGCGATCGGACGGTACTGTGCGAAGCCTGCCGCATGGAGACGCTCGGGCATAATCCCATCGATCATCAGCTCTTCCAAGACAGAAATCGCCCGTGCGGTAGAGAGTTCCCAGTTATCCCGGAACGGACTGTTGCGCCCCGGGGTAGTATCATCGGTATGGCCTCGTACACTCACTTCCACGTCGTTCGGAAGTTCATCAACGATCATCGCAATACGTTTGAGAAACAAAAGGGCATCTTGATCCTCGATTTTGGCACTCCCTTCTTTAAACAACAAAGAAGCGGGAAGCTGAATGACAAAACCGTCTTGAGATTCTTCGAGCGAGACGGATGGGCCTTTGCCCTTCTCTTTCATCTCATTCATCTCGGCAACGGCTTCGTTAATACGGTTGACGACTTCACTCGATTCACTTTGCATTTCGACAGGAGTGGACTCTTGTATCCGCTGCTTGGATATCTCCGTTTTCGTCCCCCCTTCCAAAACACTCATCGCGCCGGCCAGTGAGCCGATCGCTTCAGAGACTTTTTTGGCGTCCATCGATGACATCGAGAGCAAAAGTACGAAGAAACACAAAAGGAGCGACATCAGATCCCCGAAGGCTGCGAGCCATTCAGGCATACACACCGGACAGTCAGGACATTTTTTCTTACCCATTTATTCCCGTCCCTTAAGAGTCAAACTGACTCACCCGCTCTGATGGCGGGAGGTATGAGAGAAGTTTGGCTTCCAGCGTACGCGGATTATCACCCGCTTGAATCGACATAATCCCCTCGAGAATCATCTGTTTGGTTACGTCTTCATCGGTATTACGGATATTAAGGATATTGGCGATAGGTCCGCCGAAAATATTACCGATCATCGCCCCGTACATCGTCGTCAGCAACGCAACCGCCATAGAGGGTCCGATCGCACTCGGATCGGCCATATTCAAAAGCATCGCGACCAGACCGATCAGCGTTCCGATCATCCCCATCGCTCCCGCGATTCCGGACCATGTACTAAATATGGCAGCATTTCCTTTATGACGTTCATTGGTCTGTTCCATCTCGATTTCCAAAAGGGCACGGATCGTATCGGGCTCGTTTCCGTCAACCGCCATCGACAGCCCTTTTTTCAAAAACTTGTTCTCTTCGACATTGGCAACCGCTTCGAGAGCCAAAATTCCGTCGCGTCGCGCTTGGGTCGCATAGTTGACCAGTCTTTGGATAATTTCTGATTTGTTGTCGACCGTCGGCTTGATTGCAACCATGAAGATTTTCACGAAATTCTTCATCTGCTCCATTTTGAAGGCGATCAGCAAGGAGCCCATAGAACCGCCCACAACGATCAATACTGAAGGTATATCGATATAAGGACCGATGCCGACCCCCATCGCCATAGCAGAGACCAACAACGCTAGAACCAAGACCAATCCGATGACCGTAGCTAAATCCATTCACATCCCTTGAAATTAATTGGGCTATTTAAAGTGGTTATGATACCACAACTTCAGGGAGTATCTCGATTAAATTAATGGAAATTTGATAAGATTACAGCAATTATTCTACAGGAGATTTTATGAGCCTCTCAATCGTGATCCTCGCCGCCGGAAAAGGGAGCCGTATGAAGTCGCCTAAAGCGAAAGTGCTTCATAAAATCTGCGGGCGCGAAATGCTCTATTACAGCATCAAAGCCGCTCGTGAAATTACGGATGACGTCATTGTCGTCATCGCACATCAAAAAGAAGCGGTCATCGCCTCAATGGAAAAATATTTTGACGGCTTGACCTTTGTTACCCAGGATGCCGATAATTTTCCCGGCACCGGCGGGGCAATGATGGGAATTTCCCCGAAATATGAAGACGTGCTGGTCCTTAACGGTGATATGCCCCTTATTCAGCGCTCTTCGATCGAAAAGTTTCTCGCGAATCCGGCGGATATCGTCATGTCGGTCATCCCTCTGGACAACCCCTCAGGCTATGGTCGTGTCATTATCGAAGACGGCCAGGTGCAGCGGATCGTTGAAGAAAAAGATGCCGACGAAGCCGAAAAAAAGATCCAAACGGTCAATGCAGGAGTCTATGCGTTCAAGCACCACGTTTTGCAAACCTATATTCCGAAGCTCTCCAATGCCAATGCCCAAGGAGAATACTATCTCACCGATGTAATCGCCCTCGCGCGCAATGACGGCCTTAGCATATCGCCTCTCAACGTCGAAGAGGTCGAGTTTAAAGGGGTCAATTCCAAATTCGACCTCGCGCAATCCGAATCGATCATGATGGAGCGTCTCCGAAAAGGGTGGATGGATTCGGGTGTGATCATGCAGCTTCCCGAAACGATCTATCTCGAAGAGGGGGTTCGATTTGAGGGGGAATGTATCGTAGAGAACGGTGTCCGCCTCTGCGGCAATTCACTCATCGTCAATTCCCATATCAAAGCCCACAGCGTCATCGAAGAGAGCATCATCCGCGATTCGGACGTCGGACCGCTTGCCCATATCCGTCCCCAAAGCCAGCTCGACGGGACACACATCGGCAATTTCGTTGAAGTAAAAAAATCGACGCTCAACGGGGTCAAAGCCGGTCATTTGAGCTATCTCGGCGATGCAACGATCGGTTCAGGGACCAATATCGGTGCCGGAACCATCACCTGTAACTATGACGGAGTCAATAAATATCAGACGATTATCGGCAAGAATGTCTTCATCGGCAGTGACACCCAGCTCGTCGCCCCGGTAGAGATCTCGGACAATGTCATGATCGCCGCAGGAACGACCGTCACGTCCGGAAATTACGAAAGCGACATTCTTCTCCTCAGCCGTACACCGATCAAAAAAATCCCCGGATTTTTTACCAAATTTTTCAAAAAAGATAAATAATGCAGATACCTACCAATCTCCTCAGCGGCAAAAAAATCCTTCTCGGTGTGACGGGATCCATCGCAGCGTATAAATCACTCGAACTCCTCCGCTTGTATATCAAAGCGGGCGCAGACGTACGCGTCATCATGACCCCTGCCGCCAAAAAATTTGTCGCACCTCTTTCGTTCGAAGCCCTCAGCCGCAACAAAGTGCTCGACGATACCAACGAATCCTGGGCGGATGATTTCAACCACATTAAAATGGCTTTATGGGCCGATTTGTTTGTCATCGCCCCCGTTACGGCCAACACCATTGCCAAGCTGGCCAACGGCATTGCTGATTCGATCCTCACCCAATGCGCACTGGCCTATCCGGGGATGAAACTCATCGCCCCCTCAGCCAACACCAACATGATCCACAACCCGATGATCCAGGCATCGCAAAAGATGCTTGCCATCGCCAATTACGAGATCATTGCCACCCAGACCAAAGAGCTGGCATGCCAAGTGACCGGCGATGGCGCCATGGCAGAACCTCTGGAAATTTTCTGGCACAGTGCCCGGAACCTGCTCCAAAGCGATTTTTGGACTGACCGCCGTGTTATCGTCACCGGCGGAGGGACGATCGAAAAACTCGATGACGTCCGTACGATCAGCAACCGTTCCAGCGGGAAAATGGCCTCAGCCCTTGCTACGGCACTTTTTCTCAGAGGGGCCGATGTCAATCTCATCGCTACCCGATTTGAGGGTGATCTCCCCGCATCTATCCATACCATCGATGTGGAAAGTTCCGATGAGATGGGAGAATATCTCACTGATTCGATCCGTATCGCCAAAAAAGGGAAACTTTCCAAACCCTCTCTTATCCATGATGAGCCGATCGCACTGATTCAAAAAGAACCTTATCTTTTTATGGCTGCGGCGGTGAGCGATTACGTCCCGGTACATCCCCAAAACGGGAAACTCAAAAAAGAGATGCTGGGTGAGCATTGGAACATTGCCATGAAACAAAATGTTGATCTGCTCGCAACCTGCAACAAAGAGGGGATCAAAACCATCGCATTTAAAGCCGAAACCGATCCCTCCGTTGCAACACAAAACGCCCAAAACCTTTTGGAACGCAAAGGGGTCAATGCCGTTTGTCTGAACATTATCAATGAGGGCAACCCTTTCGGCAGCGATTCCAACCGTATCGATTTTATCACCGCAGAAGGCTCTGTCTCCCTCCCGACTAACGATAAACTCACCCTCTCTCTTCAGCTTTTGGATGAAGCGGCGCGCGTATGAGCAATCAGCCCCGCCATATCGCGATCATCATGGACGGAAACGGCCGATGGGCTGAAAAAAGAGGGAAAAGCCGTACGGCCGGACATGAGCAGGGAGCCGAAACCGTGCGTGCCGTCACTACTTTCTGCGCCCGCCACAGTGAAATCGATCGTCTCAGCCTCTATGCCTTCAGTACCGAAAACTGGAAGCGTCCTAAAATCGAGGTGGAATTTTTGATGAAGCTTCTCGAACGCTATCTCAAAAGCGAACGTTCCACCTACCTCGAGGGGAATATCCGCTTTGAGCCGATCGGAGATCTGTCAATGTTTTCCGCATCGCTGCGCAAAGTCATCGATGATGTCCAAAACGCGACATCGGGATGCAGCGGCCTGATTCAAAGCCTCGCGCTCAACTACGGAGGACGGGACGAAATCGTCCGGGCAGTCAACTCTTTGAGAGAAAATGGTACGATTACGGTTGAAATGTTGGGATCGGCACTCGATTGCACCCACGATATCGATTTACTGATCCGTACCGGAGGAGATCACCGTCTCTCGAATTTCCTCCTTTGGCAGGCGGCCTATGCAGAGCTGTTTTTCACCGATACCCTCTGGCCGGAGTTTGGTGCCGATGAGCTTGAAACGATTATCAAAAAATTTAAAACCGTTGAAAGACGCTTCGGAGGATTGAACTGATGGAATTGATCTATGTCTTCATTTTAGGATCGGCGATCGGTTCCTTTTTGAATGTTTTGATACTGCGTACCCCGCGTGATGAGAGCGTTTCGTTTCCCGCTTCCCACTGTATGAGCTGCAATACCCCTTTGCGTATCTGGCACAATATCCCGATCCTTTCCTGGATTTTTTTACGCGGAAAATGTGCTTTCTGCGGTGAAAAAATATCGGTTCAATACCCTTTTATCGAATTTCTCAGCGGGATCATATTTGTCTTAAGCGCCCTCAAACTCGGCCTCACGTTCCAGGCCTTTGGGGTGGCGTTAACCTTTGATCTGCTCCTAGCCCTCTCTGTAATCGATTTCCGCTATAAAATGGTCCCCGACAGCATCAATCTCTCCGCCCTCACCGTCGCGATGCTCAGTGCCGTCTCACTCGAACAGCTCGGCTACAACATTACGAATGCCCTGCTGTTTGCCGGAGGGTTTACCCTGCTCCGTTTTTATCTCTCCTACGCCATCAAAAAAGAGGCGATGGGGGAGGCCGACATTATGATCGCTGCGACAATGGGTGCCTTGCTGGGGGTCCAACTGGGACTGGTCGCAATCTTTTTGGGTGCCGTGTTAGCCCTCCCCGCGTTATTGCTGACCCAAGGGGAAACAGAGGATTCCAAACAGCTCCCGTTTATCCCCTTTTTAGCGATGGGATGCTGGATCGTACTGATGTTTGACACAACCGTTACCGTATATTTGGCAGGTTTGTATGGATAAATTACGCCGCTACCTCCTCTCAAACCTTTCATTACTGTTTTTTTCGATCTTCTTGCCGCTGTTCGCGATCGCGTCGGTTATTTTCATGATCAAACTCGCCACCTATACGGCAGTTATCCAGCTCTCGCTTATAGAGATGGGGAAACTCTATCTGTTCGTCCTTCCCGAACTGCTGTTTTTTACCCTCCCTATCGCGTTTGTCATCGGGGCCGCGCTGACCCTCTACCGGCTTTCCAACGATAACGAAATGGTCGTCGTTTTTTCATTGGGGATATCTCCGATGTTTATCGCCAAAGTTTTGTTCAAACCGGCTTTCTTGCTCACCGTACTCTTGTTTGTCGATTATTTGGTCGTCACCCCGTATATCAAGATCATTTCCAGCAATTTCGTCGACCATAAAAAAGCCGAAGCCAAATTTAACCTCACCGCTTCGGAGTTTGGGCACAGTTTCGGCGACTGGATGCTTTTTATCAACAGCAGCGATTCCGAAAACCGCAAATTCGGGGATGTCGTCCTCTTTAACAAAAAGATGAAAGACGAGACCCTTATCATCTCTAAAAAAGCCGAACTTATCAATAACAAAGGGGTATTGCAGCTTAAACTCGATGATGGAGAGAGCTACAGCTACGAAGACAATCTTTTCCGAAAAATGGTTTTCCGTATTGCCTATATCAATGACGTCATGGACACGGACGAGACGATTTACCGAAACGTCATCGATTACTGGACAAACGATGAACTGCGTGCACGAAAAGACCAAAGGCTGATCACCAACTCTCTGATGAGCCTCTTTCCGACGATCTCCCTCTTTTTGGTCATTGCCCTCGGGATCGTCCACGCACGCC
Organism: Sulfuricurvum sp.; assembly: GCF_049277495.1. GTDB lineage: Bacteria > Campylobacterota > Campylobacteria > Campylobacterales > Sulfurimonadaceae > Sulfuricurvum. Next base: position 81,915 of record NZ_JBASYM010000049.1, read on the forward strand.
ACCAGAAACGGTGGATCTATCTGTGGCTCTTTCTCTCCATTATCGCCTTTTATTCTGCCGCGATCATCACCCAGCAATGGATCGGATTTCATGCCATCTGGGTCGTTACCCTCCTATGGCTGATCGTCACCTACGCCTTTTATCAGCGCCTTGTCGGAAGACGCTTTTGAACCGTGCCAAAATCACGCTGAGCTACAACGGCTCGGCATTTATGGGTTCCCAGCAGCAGCCCACGACCCATGAGACGGTCATCGGAACCCTCCTCATCGCCCTGAAACGGCTCAAGATCAACACGGCTCCCAAAGGCTCGGGCCGAACCGACCGCGGCGTTCACGCCACCCATCAGGTCATGCACATCGATCTCCCCCACTTTTGGACTGATCTTCAGCGTCTCAAAGAGATGCTCAACCTCCAGCTCCCCTCTTCGATGCGAATCTTGCGTATCGAGTTTGTGGACAGTGAGTTCCATGCCCGCTACAGTGCCAAAAAACGCATTTACCGCTACATCATCAAAGAGGGAACGACCAACCCGTTCGAAGACAATTTCGTCAGTTTCGTCCCCAGCCTCAACCGCGAGGTGATCACCGATGCGATCTCATGTTTCGAAGGGACCCATAATTTCGAACTCTTCAAAAAAAGCGGAAACGATATGGATCATTATGTCCGTATCATCTACCGCGCCTATGCCTACAGCCACAAAGGCTATTTCATCCTCGTCTTCGAAGGAAACGGTTTTTTACGTTCGCAAATCCGCCTGATGGTCGGTTTTTTGCTCCGTATCTCTTCGGGGAAAGCGACGAAAGAACAGCTTGTCGAGCAGTTAAACTGCGTGAAGCGCCACTCTACGGATATCGCGCCGCATAATGGTCTATACTTAACCCACATCAAATATTAAATCTACTTTTTTTAAAACTTATGTACTTTTCTCTTTAGCGAGAAAAGATACCAAAAGAGCATACCGTGATCCAAGAACGCTTCGCTCCTCTCGGCACTTCTGCCTTCGGAGCGGCTCTAGGTAATGGATCACGGGAATTTTTAAAATAATAATGCCCTCACACCACACCAAGAGCAAGGTCGCGTGCCGTAGGGCAAACGCGTACCGCCAGCGTTCTGGTGTGAGGGCGATTTTCTTTTGTTTCTTTTCTTGTTAAAAAGAAAAGAAAGAGAAGAAGAAAAAGTAAGTTTAGTCTTACACACTAAACTTACTTGACACTACTTGCATTATTAAAACTATTTCGTTAAAATCACAGTTCAAAATATTACACCTAAAGGAATTAGTCACATGGCAAAACATCAGTTCCAGACTGAAGTCTCACAAATCTTGCATTTAATGATTCACTCTTTGTATTCCAACAAAGAAATCTTCGTCCGTGAGTTGGTTTCCAACAGCTCCGACGCCCTCGACAAACTTAACATGCTCGTCCTCACCGACGAAGCGTACAAAGGGGTTGATTTCGCTCCGCGTATCGACATCATCATCGACAAAGAGGCCAAAACCCTCACCATCGCCGACAGCGGTATCGGGATGAACGAAGCGGATCTCGTCGAGAACCTCGGAACCATCGCGAAATCAGGAACCAAAGCGTTCTTGGAAAAACTCTCAGGCGACCAGAAAAAAGATTCCAACCTGATCGGTCAGTTCGGTGTCGGTTTCTACGCATCGTTCATGGTCGCGGACAAAGTCGAAGTGATCAGCCGCAAAGCCGGAGAAGAGAACGCGTACAAATGGTCTTCCATGGCAGGATCTGAGTATGATATCGAACCTGCAGAACGTGCTTCTCACGGTACGAGCATCATCATGCACCTCAAAGACGATGAGAGCGAATTCCTCGAAACTCACCGTATTGAGAGCATCATCAAAAAATATTCCAACCACATCCCGTTCCCGATCTTTATGGACAAAGAGGAGTGGGTAGCACCTGCCGAGGGTGAAGAAAAAGGTCACAACGAAGTCGTCAACAAGCAAATCAATAAGGCTAACGCCCTTTGGACGATCAGCAAAAACGACATCAGCGAAGAAGAGTACAAAGACTTCTACTCCAGTATCGCGCACGACTCCTCCGAGCCGTTACTATGGATGCACAACAAAGCCGAGGGAGCGTTAGAGTACACCACCCTCTTCTACGTTCCGGCTAAAGCGCCGATGGACTTGTACCGCGTCGATTACCAAAGCGGTATCAAACTCTACATCAACCGCGTCTTCATCACCGACGATGAAAAAGAGCTTATGCCGACGTACTTGCGCTTCCTTCGCGGGGTGATCGATTCTGCCGACCTTCCGCTCAACGTCAGCCGTGAGATCTTGCAGAGCAACCGCGTCATGGCGAAGATCAAAAACGCATCGGTCAAAAAAGTGCTCGGCGAACTCGCAAAAGTGGCTGAAAACGACACCGAAAAATACGACGCGTTCTACAAAGAGTTCGGAAACGTCCTCAAAGAGGGTCTTTACAGCGACATGGGCAACCGTGAGCGTATCCTAGAGCTTCTCAAACTCAACACCCTGAACGCTGCCGAGCCGGTCATGTTCAGCAAATTCGTCGAGGGTGTCGACGCCGAGAAAAAAGAGATCTATTACATCAGCGCGAAAATGTCTCTCCAAATGCTCAAAAACTCTCCGTCTCTAGAGCGTTTCAAAGCAAAAGGGATCGATGTTCTCGTCCTCAACGAAGAGATCGATACGATCGTATTCCCGATGGTAACCGAGTACAACGAGTATAAATTCGTCAACGTCACCGATGCCGTCCTCGAAGAGTCCGAAGAGGAGAAAAAAGAGCACGAAGAGAAAGCCAAAGGTTTAGAGGGCTTCGTCGGACAGCTGCAAAACGCTTTGGGTGAGAACGTATCGAAAGTCGAAACGACCTTTGATCTCACCGACTCTGCCGTATGTCTGAAAGTCGACAAAGAAGACCAAGGGTACATGATGGCGCAGATGATGAAACAGTTCGGTCAAATGGGCGGGGATTTCCCGGCTCCGAAACCGATCCTGCAAATCAATCCGAACCATGAGTTGATCAAAAAACTCAGCGATTCAGCGGATATGAACCTCATCGACGATGCGGCGCATGTTCTCCTAGACCAAGCGAAACTTTATGAAGGTGAGACGCTTGCCGATACCGCTGGGTTTATCGCGCGTCTTAACCGTATTATGGCGAAAGCGCTGTAATTTTTCTTCAACTTCAAACTTTTTCCCGCACATGCGGGAATCCACTTCCTGAAATATTTTTCATTAAAATAATAGATTTAATTGTTTATAATTATTCCATTTAAAGCATTGGAAATTTTGATATTATGAAAAAAACCAAAAAGCATATCATTGAGAATTTAAAACCTATGTCTCTATATCTTGATGATATAGAAAAATTGGTAGAAATGTTTAAAGAGGTCAGTAATGAACTTTACATTGAATTTGATAGCTACGAATTAGAAAACATTAGTGAAATACAATTGCTTAACATCGAATCAACCAATAAAATGAAACTTATATCTAGGAATCCATATATTTCTATTGAGTTTTCTAACAATGGGATAGGTCTTTATTCAGATGATGATTCAGCAATTCAAAAAGGATGTATTGCAAAAATAAAAGATTATTTATCAAACAAAAATCGAAAATTTACATATATATACCACTCTTCAATATTAAGTGGTGGTGCTATTGGGTTAAGTCTTGTACCATTAATCATAAATATGAAAAATGGAGATCTTTCCAAAATTATTTTTTATTCTATGTTGCTCCTTCTTGCACTTTTGTGGTCATTTTTTGGGATGAGGGATCAATTTAGAAATTACTCTATAATTTATGCAAAGCCACGTAATGCAAGCCCAAACTTCTTACAGCGTAATAAAGACCAAATTATTGTTGCATCAATAGGTGCATTCATCGGGATAGCTGGAACACTGCTGATAAATTATATTAACATTAGTCAATCAGTAAGTTCTTCTAACATTCATGACTTGAATGCAAGTATCAAAAAATAACTATTCTTTCCCTCGTTCCCAACGTCCTCGTTGGGAATGCAGACTGATGCTATACACTCCCAAACTGGAGCTTGGGAGCGAGTAAGGGCACAAGCGTACCGCCGGCGTTCTGGTGTGAGGGCGCTTTTCTTTGGGACCCTTTCTTTACTAAAAAGAAAGGGTTGTATCGGTTCTCTCCCTCGGCGTTAACGCTTTTTCGCTACCATTCTAAAAACCATACGGAAGGATCTTTATGTTCCTCGATTACTTTCTCTCTTTTGGCCTCTACTTCGCGACCGCAGTGGGCATCATGACCCTCTTTTTGTTCCTCTACGCCCTCGTCACCCCCTATGACGATTACGCCATGATCTTCGAGTCGAACAACACCGCTTCGGCGCTCAGTTTCGGCGGCGCGGTTCTGGGACTGTGTATCCCCCTATACAGCGCGCTGGTCCACAGCGTCTCCTATAGCGATTTCGCCGCATGGGCGGCGGTGGCCATGGGGATTCAGCTGCTGCTGGCCTTTGGCCTGACGCGCCTGCGCGGCCGCTTCAACGTTAAAAACCACATCGAAAATGGCGACGTCGCCGTGGGTGCGTTCATGGCATTTCTCTCCCTCTCCCTCGGCCTCGTCAACGCCGGATCGATGAGCTACTAAAAAAACAGGGGTCAGGTATTCAATCTTCACTTTTTCATAACTTATGATTCCTGTGTTTAACAGGAATTATCCTCTATCTTCCCTCGTTCCCAACGTCCTCGTTGGGAATGCAGACTGATGATATACACGCCAAAACATTTAAAATTTAAAAAAATTAAAAGAATTTTTATTTATAATATTTCACAAAATCTGTGTTGATCAATAGGAATATTTATGAAACAACTTAAAAAAGATATAAAAAATGGCATAGGTAAAGATGAAGCGTTTACAAAGTTCATCAGTAGAAATGGCGATCAAAAAAAAGGTTCACGTGTTCTATCCATCTTTCCTGAACAGCTATACGCTGAAAAATATTCTACAGCAAATAAAATTTTGATGACCATTTATGGGTTATTAACTCTTGTTGGTTTGCTTGGATTAGGTGTTCAATTTATGCATTTACCACTGACATGGTTTCTTTTTTTGCTTACAATTGGTTTTCTATTGCCTGCGTTAGTGCTGTATCTACTCTACAAAAAAAATGCCGGAGCGTATATGTTTCTTGCATTCTTACTTGTCAAAGGTATGTTAGATTTACTTCGCCAAAATGATCAGACAACAGTTTTAATCGGATTTGCGATTAATGCTGGATTATTGATTTTCGTCGTCATACTGAAACAAAAAATGTTTCCATATCAAAACTTTTTTAATACAAAAAAAGATACAAATGGTCTTTATATATATAAAGACCCTGTTACTGCATAATATATAAATAGTTATTTCAATGACGAATGGAGATATAAATGAAAAGTAGACTACAACTTATTCTTAACCGTATTTTTCAATCTGTAATGATCGTGAGTAGTGTATCTTTCACTGCAGGCGCTGAAACAGACATAGCAATTCTAACACAAGAAAAAGCCAAACTTGATCTTGAAGTAGCAATTGAAAAGAACAAAGCAGATATTGCTGAATATAAGAAAACTCAGCATGAAGCAGAAATGCTTTCTGACCTTACAATTAAGCAAAAAGAGGCTGAAGCAAAAAAAGCTGAAGCTGAAGCAGAAAAGGGGGAAGCTCTTGCAAAAATTCCACCTACTAAAATTGAAGCATTATCAGGATCGCTCGACATAAAAAATTTTGGGAGTGCAGGATTAATCGTTGCCGTTGATGTTGCAAAGTCGCTTGCACCTTCTATTTGTAAAGTAATTGACGATAATGAAACTGCACTGATCTATGACGCACAGACATTTGCCAATATTACTTCTGCAAATTTTCTATCCCTTCAACTGGAGCTGTACCAAAAAGCTCTCAGTAACTCACTTAAAGAAGTAGATAGTAATATTGGGAAAAGATTTCTTTCTGAAATTGGAATGGGTGCTGTCGTAGCTACAGGTACTGCAAAGGCTGTTGCTGATCTTGCATCACTATTCAAAACAAATATTACTGTTACCAAAACAGATTTTCCTGAAGCCAAGTCATTATTACTTACTGCTATGGCTAGTAATTGCCCGAAAAAATTAATTAGCTTAGGGATTGGTTATTCAGGAGAACTTGATACAACAGAATTCATGAGTTTACGAGACAAAGCGCTTAAATTAATTGGTGACAGAGGACGATTAGACGTACGACTATCCGAGATAAAAAAGCGACTTGAAAAAGAAAAAGACCCAGCAAAAAAGAAACTTTTACAAACACAATATGATGACCTCGCAGCTGTGGGAAAGCTTGTCGATGGGTTTATTGCTATTATCAAGCCTAATGAGATAAGTGATAAATCTCCACTTCCAATAGCCGCCAAATTTCTTGCTTTAGCAAAGCGATCAGCTAATTCAAAGATTCTTGATATTGATCTTAAACTTGAAGGGCTTTCAATCGTCAAAGAAAACATCTTTACTGGACAGCATCTTAGACTAAGCGCTACGGCAATAGCTTGGTATCGTTTGCAGGATCGTTCAGGAGAAATTATTAAAGCCGGTGTTTTAAGAAAAATTGAAAAGCCAGTACAAATAGATCTTAGAGGTAATGACGCTGAAGATTCATTCTGGTCAAAAGAATAAGGCAAAAAAATTATGCTCAGGTATTCAATCAATAACCTGTTCCTATTTTTTGTGCGCTTATACCTCACATCAGCGTTGTTTAGAAATCCCGTTCTAAAAAATCCGAATCATTCAAAACATGAGCATTCGCACTGTTCGGCATAGAGTGTTTCGGTACGGTGGCAAATCCTTCCAGCTTGCCGCATGAGGGACATTTTCCCCCATCCAGCTCCGCTATCATCTCCACATCGATCACGAAATCGCACGCCTGACAAAAAAACTCCATACTGTACCCCTTTTGGTTTTCTAGAGTAGCACATGCATTCGCTATTCTAATACTCTATATTCCGCCAAAAACTTATGTACTTTTCTCTTTAGCGAGAAAAGATACCAAAAGAGCATACCGTGATCCAAGAACGCTGCGCTCCTCTCGGCACTGCTGCCTTCGGAGCGGCTCTAGGTAATGGATCACGGAAATTTATCTATAATGTTGCCCTCACGCCACACCTAGAGCAAGGTCGCGTGCCGGAGGGCACAAGCATACCGCCAGCGTTCTTCTGGTGGGAGGGCGCTTTTCTTTTCGTTCTTTTCTTTACTAAAAAGAAAAGGACATATCAACACCTACACAAACGTCACGTTCTGTGCATAGACCCGCTTTAGATCTTCTTCGTCCAGTCCGTCGATACCGTGGACGAAACAGCACGGTTTCTCTTTGATCTGTTTATGGATCTCCCAAAATGCCTCTCTGTTTTCGACGATATAGACATTTTCGGCATACAACGCCTTCAGCGGCAGACCGATACATCCGTGCGCGAGGGTGATCGTGAGCAGTTCCATCATCTCGTTGTTGATCGTGATCCCTCCGTTGCCTTTGAGCAGTATGACCTTCGGGGGCGTGCTGTTTTGTGCCATGGAGAACCTTTTTCACTCCGATATTCATTTACCGTTCCAGCGGCCATTGGCATAGTACATATTTTGCATTACGATAAAAGACCTTTTTATCCCACACAGGAGAGAGAGTATGCAAGAATACACAAGCGCCATCGAAGATGAAGAATGGATCATTTGGAACAGCACTCTGGGTATCCGCGATTTTGTGACGATCGGCCGTATCGACACCGCTGAGTGCGTCGCCTGGCTGGAGGCGCCCTATGATATGGTGGGACCGTTTTCTCTCGATGAGCTGACGACGAA
>NZ_JBASYM010000050.1:0-3910 GCF_049277495.1 Sulfuricurvum sp.
GGCTTAAACATATCAGCAATCGTGTGAATAAAGAACAAGCCCGTAAAAAGCCGCCGAGAAATCGTTACGGTTATTAGGCCCACGCTTAAGTTATATTTGGTACAATTTCACTCTTTCTTCAATGGACAGCTGGCCGAGTGGTCGAAGGCGCACGCCTGGAACGCGTGTATAGGGCAACCTATCTAGGGTTCGAACCCCTAGCTGTCCGCCATATCCCTCTATAATACTCATATTTGCAGACTTCCAAAAGACGATTTTTTTACTGTACCCAAAATACCGATTTATGCGGTTTTATTTTTGAATCACGTGTGTTGCCGTATATCCCGTTTTTTCAACCGCTTTTTGCATCATGGGAAGGGTGACCGTCTCATCGGTAGTTACCGTTGCGGATTCATTTTTAAAATTGACTTTGGCTTCTTGGACACCCGGGACGCTCAATAACGCTTTTTTGACGGCTAATGTGCACGCGATACAGTGCATCCCCCCGATGTGGAGTGTCCACACTTGGGCATAGGATAAAGTGGCTAACACTAACAAACTGAGCGTTATTCTCCCCATATCAATCCTTCATAGTAAGGATAGAAGAGTACGGCAAGGCTGAGGAGAAAAAGAATCCAGAAAAGCGATAGGAGAATTTTAGAGGTCAGGCTCGGCTCGCAATCGCATTCGATCTGTTTTTTGATCACCATGCGATAAAAACCGATACTCAGCATCACGACTGCCGCAGAGGTGAAAATCCATCGGTAGGGTTCCAAAGCGGCAACGTTGATGATTCCGGCAAAGGAGATTCCGAAAACCATAAAAAGGGTCGGGACGATGCAGCATGAGGCGGAAAGAAGAGCCGTGAGTAATGCACCGGAGAGGACAAGCACGGCACTGCGCCGTTCCTGTTCCATCATGGCATCCAGCGGGTTCTCTTCTGCGGGTCGCTCGATATATCCGTTGCCTTTGACAATGATGAGCCGTGTCGCCCCGTCACTCAGCGCCTCTTCCGTAAAGGTACAGTGTTGGGAGAGGGCGAAGCGTTTGCAGTTTTCGCGTCCGCTGAGGGTGTTGACCTCTACGGTGAGGGTCGCATCTTCAGGGAGTGCATCCAGCGCTTTTTTCGTCTCCAGTACGGGACGGGGGCAATCCATGTCACGGCAGTCGAGAATCATCAGCTTCCTCGTTTAGAACGGATCGTATAGCGGTAAGATGCCGGATCAAAGGGATCGAGGTATTCGCCGCCTATTTCAGCATATGGGTAGCCAAAGGAATCGAGGGTGCCTTGCGTATTGGCGGGATAGAGATCGAAGTCGCGCGCATGGTTGAATGCCATCCAGTTATTTTCCCAAAATCCGAAGAATTTATCGGAGAGTTCGAGCGCGCGGGGAGAGTTCTTTTCAATCTTCTCTTTGAACACCAGTTTGGTGATGTCGGCAGGATCGCAGGGGATCCACCCCATACTCGGAATAAAAAATTCCACTTTGCAGTGCTGAGCTTTGGTTATTTCCTCACCCGCGCCGAACGCGGCGGAAAAACGGGACGGTCCGACACGGATTCCCAGCACCTCGCGTGCGGGGATACCGGATGCACGCATCAGCGCGACGCACAGGGCGGACATATCAAGGCACTTGCCTCCCATGCGGCCATCGCGTTCGAGTTGCGCGAGCATAGCGTTTGGGCTCCCTACGCCGCATCCATGGACGCTTTCATCGCGGTAGCCGTTGGCGACAATCCAATCATAAATCTTTCGGGCTTTTTTGAGGGGATCGTTTTCATTTTCGATAATGATCTTTGCAATCTTGGCGACGTTTCCGTCTGTCGGAAGATGCGCTGTCGGTGCGAGGAATGCTTGGGATTGTTCAATCATGTCTGAGCAGATCCGTTTGGATTTCCAATCGCATTGACGGTCGTATAGCGCTATTTTAATACTCAATTCGGCTTGCTTGCTCACAGTGCTTTTATCCCAGCGGGCATAAAAGGTTTGGGCTTCGTATCGGTTGGTGTCCGTTTCGAAATGCTCTGGCGCGTCACAGTTGTTTCCTAGTGCGATAATGCGCTGAAATCCGCGGATATTCGAGGGGAGCGGAACCCATAGGGCACACTCTTTATCTTTATGGTGAGAGAGGTCAAATTTCCAGCTGATAGTATAGATAGCGGAGCCCTCTTTGGGCTCTGCTGCCGCATCGGCATTGAGAAAAGAGGGGGAAAGGCAAATTGCCCCGGTGATAGCTGTTTTTTTAATGAATTCGCGTCTGTGCATAGTGTTATCCTATAATAATATCGGTATCGGTTTTGGCGATGACTTGTGCGACAATAGCCGCCGGTATCCCTTCGTTAAGACAGCGTTCTTCAATCTTTTTGGCATTTTCGGCGCTTGCAGAAATCAAAAGCCCTCCGGATGTCTGTGCATCAAACAAGATCATCTCCATATCGGCTCCGATATCGCGATTAAAGCGTACTTTGGATTCGAGATACTCTTTATTCGCATAGCTTCCGGCAGGAATGATTCCCATCGATGCCATTCCGAGTGCCTCCGGGAAAAACGGTACGGCACCGGCTTCCACTTCGATCGTTTTCTTCCCTCCGCCCATTTCAGCCAGATGACCCAAGAACCCGAATCCCGTCACATCGGTGCAGGCATGGGCATCAAACTCCCGTGCGATCAGGGAAGCTTTGTAATTTAGGGTTTGCATCATTTCGGCCACTTTGATGACGGCAGCTTCCTCTAAAAGATCGGCTTTGATCGCGGTGATCAAAATCCCTAATCCGAGAGGTTTGGTGAGAACGATGAGGTCCCCCTCCTGCACGGTATTGTTGCGCAGTATCCGATCGGGATGGACAAATCCGGTACACGATAAGCCATAAAGCATCTCGGGGGTCTCGATCGTGTGTCCGCCGATGATAACGGCTCCGCATTCGTGTACTTTGCTTTGCCCTCCGCGCAGAATCTCGGTTAACACTTCGGTAGGGTGGTTTTTACCGTCAAATCCGACGAGATTGAGAGCCGTTTTAGCATCGCCTCCCATTGCAAACACATCACTCAGAGAGTTGGCCGCCGCGATTTGGCCGTAGACAAAAGGATCATCCACTACGGGGGTGATAAAATCGACCGTTTGCACCATCGCCAAATCATCCGTGATCCGGTAAACGCCCGCGTCTTCATTCCCCTCAAATCCGACGAGCAAATCTGTGTGAAACGATTTCAGATGACAAGTGACATTTTCCAGCGACCCGGGGGAAAGTTTGGCGGCACATCCCGAAGCACGGACAAATTTTGTTAACTTAGCGCTGTTGTTCATCTTGTATTCCCTTGAGAATTTCGAGTGTTTTGGAGAGGTTGTCATTGCAGATGCTGATGTCGGGTTTGATCGTAATTTTGTAGACTTTATCATAATATTTGGTGAGTAATATTTCCGAAACGCCGGCGAGATCGCCGTTTTTAAATGCGGCGATGCTGGAGGCTTTGTCGTCACGGCTGATGTAGGGGGAAATCCGTTCCATCCGCTCCAGGAAAAAAGTTTCATCCATCGTGTCGTACATGCGCATGATCCGCTCCACACGCTGCTCGATCGGTGCGGTGATCTCGATCCGGAATCCTGATTCCATCTGCCGGTAGAGTGCGGAGGGGAGCATGACTTTTCCGATCCGTTTACTCTCGGCTTCGACAAAGGCACGTCTATCCGGTTTTAATGAGAACAGGGCATGGACGAGTCGATTCTGGAACTCTTTTTGGCTCGGCTGTGCGCCGTTAACATCGCCGAATACCGAACCGTAATGGTTGGCCATTTTTTCAAGATCGATGACGTTGTCCAGCTCATTCAGGAGGTCGCTTTTACCGCACCCCGTATTTCCCGAGAGGGTAATGAAATTGACCGGGGGGAGATTTTCCAGATAATCGATGATAAAAGTCCGATAGGCTTTGTAC
>NZ_JBASYM010000051.1:0-75473 GCF_049277495.1 Sulfuricurvum sp.
GATTTATTTTTAATACTATTTTATAGGAGCAACCATGAAAATCGAACTGACCAACCAAACAGGCGGAGTCAAAGCCTTTCTATCGGGCTTTAAAACCGATGATGTCAGCGCTAAAATCGAAGCGTGCCGCAACGGTGCGTGCGAATGTGACTGCGATCCTGCTCTGATGCAAAAGATCGCCAAAATCGAACTCTCGACCGCCGAGGGTGGAACCACCATCACCATCGAGGGGGACGTCGATGCAGAGACCCTCGCACCGATGATGCAAGAATGTTTAATAGGAGACCACAAATGAAAATCGAAATTTTGGGAACCGGATGCGCGAAATGTAAAACTCTCGAAGAGGCGACTAAACAAGCGGTCGCCACAAGCGGGATGTTTGCCCAAATCGAAAAAGTCGATGATATCATGAAGATCATGGAATACGGTGTGATGAGCACTCCGGGACTCGTGATCGACGGAAAAGTCGTCAGTACCGGCAAAGTGCTAAGCGTGAATGAAATCATAGAGCTGATCAAAGCGCAGTAGATGGAAAGTTTCCTCTTAGGACTTCTCGAAACCCACGGAGCATTGGTATTTGCCGGAGCATTCAGTGTCGGAGCCCTAACCTCGATTGCCCCTTGCTCTATCATCTCCGTCCCGCTGCTGGTGGGAAGCGCACTGGGGATGAGTTCTCATCTCACAGCGCGAGAGAGGGTCGTCTTTACCTATCTCTTCTCCTTGCTGTTTGCGTTTGGGGTGACGGTGAGTTTTTCGATCCTTGCGTATATGGTGGCGAAAATGGGGTACTTTTTCTCCGTCGCACCGCTGGAAGCGTATATCGCCGGGGCGATTGCGGCCATCGCGATCGGTCTGTATTCTCTGGGGATACTCCCTGAGGTTATCGACAAATCGCGCTGGATGAGCCGTCTCATCACCCTGCGCTATGTGGGGGCATTTTTGATCGGGATGCTGTTTGGTCTCGTCTCCACCCCGTGCGCCTCGGCTCCTCTGGTGGCGATCATCACGGTGGCCTCCAATGCCCCCGATTGGTATGCCTATGCCCTTGTCCTCACCTTCGCGCTGGGGCATTCGCTCTTGCTTCTGGCGGCGGGGGTATCGGTGGGATTTGCCCAGAGTGTCGCCTCCAGCTCCACAATCGCGTTGATGACCGGATGGATCACCAAACTCTTCTCCTTTGCCCTGATCGGTATCGGAGTCTATCTTTTTACCCTTGCCTACGAGCAATTTTAAAGGATTATCATGTTTAAACTCATTTCACTTCTTGCTTTTTGCGCATCGTTATTCTCCGCCGAACTGCAACCGCGCCCGTATGCACTGGTCCTTCAAGAGATAGGCAAAGGGCAAACGGTTATGGTCGAAGCGGGTTCTACCAAATGCAATGCCTGTAAAGAGATGGGGGCACTGCTCTACCGTGAAATGGAACTCAACCCCAAACGAAAAATCTTTTTTGTCAATGTTGCAGAAGAGCGTAGCGCGGCGCGTGCTATGAAAATCCAGATGATCCCGACACAGATCGTCTACGATCCGCAGGGTCGCGAAATCGACCGTCATATCGGAGGGTTTACGACCGACGCTCTAAAACAGTTTTTAGCCAAGAATAAAATCTAGGAGAAATATATGAAAAAAATATTAGCGATTCTTCTGTTCGCAGGTTCACTTAGCGGCGAAACATTCGACCATTACCTCAAACGCTTCGATTACAATGAACGTACTGAAATGAAGATTAAAAGTCTTGAGGCCGTTGAACTCTATAAAATGGGAGAAGTTGAATTCGTCGATATACGTTTTAAAGAGGAACAAGCGATCTGGAGTTTTCCGTTTATGAAAAAAATACCTCTTAATGAACTGCCCGACCGTCTAAACGAACTCGATAAAAACAAAACGATCGTTACCGTTTGCCCTCACTATGATCGTGCTGAAATGGCCCGTATTTATTTGACTCTTAAAGGGTATAAAAGTCGCTATCTTACCGATGGAATGATTGGACTTGCGGGTTATCTGCGCGGAGATGAAGCAAAAGAGTTTATCGAAGAGACTAAGAAAAGATAGAAACGCTATTTTTTCCCTCTGCTTTTGCATTATAGAGAGCTTTATCGGCGCGTTCGAGCAATGTTTTCGGATTGATCCCCTCATGGTATTCTTCAAAACTAGCACCGATGGAAATCGTTACATAACCGTATGGAACATTTTCGGTATGTTCTATCTTTAACTCCTCCACATTCTTACGCATCCGCTCGGCGATGGAGAGCATTTGAGCTTCATTGTCAGCTGAGATAATTACGGCAAACTCTTCGCCCCCTAAACGAAAAGCATAATCCCCTTTACGCTGAAGGGAGTTTTCAATCGCTTTTGCCACTTTTTGGAGGGCGACGTCTCCGGCGTTATGTCCATAGGTATCGTTATAGCGTTTAAAATGGTCTATATCGAGATAAAGAGCCCCAATTGCATGTTCATCAAACTGCTTGTCCATATTCGCAAATATCTCGTCAAATGCCCTGCGATTTAATAATCCGGTAAGCGGATCATTTTTATTGATCTGTTCAAGCCGTGCAATATACCCTTGCATCTGTTCCAAGAGCTGCGAAAAACTCCCAGCCAAGAGGCCAATCTCATCACTTTGCTCTTTTGATGGGATATTTTTCGGATTTAATGTACCGAAGTCCCCTTTCAAATATTCAGAAAGGCTTTTAATCGGTCGGACGATATTGGCCGACAATAGCCCAAGAACAATAAGAGAAAGTGCCAATGCGATGATCGATTCCATGATAATATCATCTAAGATTCGCTGACGAATCGATGCGATCTCTGAGATATCAAAGGCTAAGTGTACCGTTCCGCCGTTTTTATTATCGGTTTTCAAAGCAATATAAAGTCGTTTTGCTTCAAAATCGACCGTCGTGTCAGATGTTTTTAAAAAAGGTTCCATCTGGTTTGCCATTTGAGCACTCATGTGACGATCATGGAAATAGGTACGCTTCATATCCTCTAAACGTGCGATTAAAAATTCAATTTTGACCTTGTCGGTCGAGGGATTACTCAAACGTTCCTTGAGCGAAGCGATCTGTGATGATGTCTGTTGTTCAAAATTTTGAGGATATGTTCCTCGCCAGAGTTCCCCTTTTTTCTTATCATAGTAAGCTTTATAATGAGCGGAAGAGTAATCGCTTCTCCCCTCAACCATCATCATGAGGAGCTTATGGTTACGTTTGAGTTCATTGACAAATTCACCCATTTGGAGGTTTGCATAGTTTTCTCCCGCAATTGCGTCTGAGCAGGTGCTGACGATGGCGTAAGAAGAGGCAGAGTGAACCTGGACGATGTTCTCTTTATACTGCTCGATTTGATCGTTGTAATGTTTATAGGAAAGCCCGACTATCAGTACAATGACCAAAAAAAGATGCGAAACAAAAATCTTTGTCGTTATCGAATAACGGCGCATTATTTAAATGCACCGATGATAGGAACCGCACACGTTCCGTTTTTACAGATATCGGCATATCCTTCATGGCATCGATAGCACGCGTCGATCGAGAGGGAAGGATGGGTACCGCTGATATCTTTGCCTTTACGGTTATAAATACCATACAAAGGCTGCCCCGCTATATGCTCCGTCACGAAGATAATATCCTGATCCTCATAAATTGCAACCGCAGTGATTCCGTCGCTGTAAGGACCGTGTTTTTTGTATTGAGTCAATTTATTTTGGGGGATAAAGATATTAAGCTTTGTACCCTGACCGTTATTGATCCAGTTGTACATCTTAACCGTCTCTTGAAGAAACATCGGGGTCTCTTTGGGAAGGACCACATCTTTTCCTGGAATGACACTCTCTTTGACCAATACCATCGATTTGATATTTTTGGGGAAAGTGGCTTGGGATGTGCCCCACGAATGAGTAACAAAAATAAGAATAAGCACTATAAATTTTTGGATCAAAACACCCTCACCATTACATGTTTTATTTAAAAGTATTATATCCTATTGAGAACTTATTATTTATTTTCATCCGTCACTTTTTCGATGATCACCCTCACTCTGTACCGATGTTTGCCTACAGCGTCGATAAAGAGAACTAACCGCTACGATAGGATAGAATTCTTTTAGACGAAAACTCAGAAAAAAGAGTCCTATGCGAATATTATCGCTGAACAAAAATATTGTCGCCCTCGGTGCCAACAGTTTTTTTACCGATTTCTCAACAGAGATGATTCTCCCCCTGCTTCCCCTCTTTATGGACCGATTTTTACATGCCAGCAAAAGCGAAATCGGTCTTATCGAAGGGTTGGCGGAATTCGGGGTTGCCATCTTGATCGCCCTTTCGGGATTTTATTCAGACCGGCTGGGAAAACGCAAAGGGCTGACGGTTTTCGGATACGGGATGTCCAATCTCATCAAACCCCTCGCTTTTTTTGCCCAGACGACGACGATGATCGCCGCTGTCCGTATCGGAGACCGTCTGGCCAAAGGTGTCCGCGTCGCTCCGCGTGACGCGCTGATCAGCGCCTTTACGACCAAAGAAGCAAGCGGATTTGTATTCGGATTTCATAAGATGATGGACGGAGCGGGCGCGCTGGCCGGGTCATTGACCGCATTTGGCGTATTATGGTTTTGGGGAGAGAGCGAGGAGACATTCCGAAGTATTTTTGCCCTCAGTCTGATACCGGGACTGATTTCGATGGCGATCCTCATTTTTTGGGTGAGCGATGCCCCCTTTACCCCCAGACGTGAGCGGCGTTTTCGCCCTGAGGCTCTGCCGACTCCTTTTTATTGGCTCGTCGGCTTTCAGAGCCTTTTTAGTCTTGTCGCCATGAACTACTCCTTCTTTCTCCTCAAAGCGGGAACCAACGGTTTTGCCCTCGCCATGATCCCTCTTGCCTATGCCCTTTATAATCTGACACAATCTTTTTTTGCCATCCCCATCGGCAAAATGGCAGACCGTTACGGCAAACCGGCACTGCTGGCGTCGATATACGTCGCATTCGGACTTGGCACTCTGTTCATGGCATCGGGAAGCATCTGGGGAACATGGATCGGATTCGGAATCTACGGTTTTTTTGCGGGAGGGTTCAATGCCTTGGCCAAAGCGATTATCTCCGATACGGCGCCTCTGGAGCTGAAAGCAACGGCATACGGTATCTATTACACCTCGATAGGATTTGCGACGCTCGCCTCGCTGAGTATCGGAGGGATCATCTGGGATCGTGTCGGAAGTACATTTTTATTTGAGTTTTCTTCAGTCTGCGCCCTTGGGCTCGGATTCATTCTGTTTCAAATGCGTCACCGCATTCATAGCATGACGCACGAATAAGGGTCAATGCCCTCCCATGACTTTCTCGATCTCCGAGGGTTTGTCATGGACTCCGAATCGGTCGATGATCGTACGCGATGCTTCATTCTGCCCGATAACTTCAACCTCTTTGCCCTCTTTGCGGAGTTTGATCACCGCTTTGTCCAACGCATAGACGGCGGATATATCCCAAAAATGGGCGCGCGTAACATCGATGATGACGTTTCGGACCTCTTCTTTGTAATCAAAGGCATCGGCGAAGCGGTCGGCTGAGTTAAAAAAGATTTGTCCGACAAATTTATAGACACGGGTACTGCTCGTCTCTTCGTACGATTTTTCCCAGTACATAAAATGGCTGATCTTGTTCGCGAAAAAGAGCGATGCGAGCAATACGCCGCTGAAGACGCCCAGAGCGAGGTTGTGGGTCGATACCACGACGATAACGGTCGTGAGCATCACCACATTGGTCGACAGAGGCAAGGTCTTAAGCCCTTTGATCGATCCCCAGTTAAATGTCCCGATAGAGACCATGATCATCACCGCGACCAATGCCGCCATCGGTATGATCTTGATCAGGTCACTCATAAAAACGACCATGATCAGAAGCAAAACCCCGGCGATCAGCGTCGAAAGGCGTCCGCGTCCGCCGGATTTGATGTTAATGACCGATTGGCCGATCATTCCGCATCCTGCCATACCGCCGATACATCCGGTTGCGATGTTCGCTATCCCCTGCCCTTTGGCTTCACGGTTTTTATCACTGTCGGTATCGGTCATATCATCCACGATTGTCGCCGTCATAAACGACTCCAGCAATCCGACCGCCGCCAGTGCCGCCGAATAAGGAAGAATAATCGAGAGCGTTTCCAAATTGAAGGGAACCTGCGGCCATAAGAAAATAGGCAAAGTATCGGGCAAAGCACCCATATCCCCGACGGTTCGTACATCGATTCCCATCCATACGACGACAGCGGTAAGGACGACGATATTAACCAGCGGCGAGGGGATGAGCTGACCGATTTTCGGGACATAGGGAAACAGATAGATGATCCCGAGACCGGCAGCCGTCAGAGCGTACACATGCCAGGTCACGTTGGTGAGTTCGGGCAGCTGTGCCATAAAGATCAAAATAGCCAAAGCGTTCACAAATCCGATCACGACGGTACGGGAGACAAAACTCATCAACGAACCGAGTTTCAAATAACCCGCAGCGATTTGGAGCACACCGGTCAAGATGGTAGCGGCCAAGAGATACTGCAATCCATGCTCTTTGACCAGCAGAACCATCAGCAGTGCCATTGCACCCGTGGCGGCTGAGATCATCCCCGCACGCCCTCCGACGAATGCGATGACGGCTGCGATAGAAAACGATGCATACAGCCCCACTTTAGGGTCAACCCCGGCGATGATCGAAAAAGCGATCGATTCGGGGATAAGGGCTAAAGCGACAACAATACCGGCGAGTATGTCCCCTCGGATGTTGCCGAACCACTCTTGTTTGGTTGACATCAATAACATAATTCTCCTTGTTATGATCAAATATGCAAAAACCGCTCTTAAAAAACCGTACTGTGTAATGAAAACCCAAACGAAGAAAGATTCGTAAAAGAGGAACAGAAGGATCAGTGTGCAGAAAATATCTAAAATAATAACGCAGAGAGCGTTAGAGACTGATTAACTCCCCGCAAAAAGTGCTAAACTACGCACAACTATTTTGTAAGGGATTTTCGCAATGTTGCGCTCGATTCATGACTCTTTGCAACCTAAGATTGTTTCACTTTTCAGACGCCAAGGCTACAGCAGAGAGGATTTTTTTGCTGATGCTATAGCAGGGCTTGCCGTTGCTATCGTCGCGCTTCCTCTCGCCATGGCAATCGCTATCGCTTCGAATCTTCCGCCTGAGCGGGGTCTGTTTACGGCTATCGTTGCCGGCTTTTTGATCTCGGCGCACGGCGGGAGCCGCTACCAGATCGGCGGGCCGACAGCCGCATTTATCGTGACGGTTGCGACGGTCGCTATGAAACACGGATATGAGGGGCTGGTTCTTGCGACCATTATGGCCGGAGTCATTTTGATGATTATGGCATTCGTCCGCGCCGGGGAGATGATTAAATTCATCCCCTACCCCGTGATTGTCGGATTTACCTCCGGGATTGCCCTTTTGATCGCCTTTTCCCAGATCCGGGATTTTTTCGGTCTCTCCATCGCCACGATCCCACCCGATTTTATCGACAAGTTCGGTGTCTATGTCGCCCATCTGCATGAAACAAATATTTTTGCCGTTATCGTCGCCCTCGCTTCGATCGCGATTATCCTAGCCGCCAAACGCTATATCCCCCATATCCCCGGCCCCATTATCGTCGTTATCCTCTCAGGACTCGCCGTATGGGCTTTTGGCCTTCCCGTCGAAACGATCGAAAGCAGATTCGGCGCGATTCCCTCGATGCTTCCCACCCCCGTTTTGCCGGAAATCACGTTTGAGAAGCTTCGGCTCTTGCTCCCCGATGCCATCACGATCGCCACCCTGGCCGCCATCGAATCCCTCCTCTCCGCCGTTGTTGCCGACGGTATGACCGGAACGCGCCATAAATCCAATGCGGAGCTTTTGGGACAAGGGGTCGCCAACATCGCTTCAGGTATCTTCGGCGGCCTCCCGGCCACCGGAGCTATCGCCAGAACCGCCACCAATATCAAAGCGGGGGCAAGAACTCCGATAGCCGGAATCATGCACGCGGTATGGCTGTTTATTTTTATGCTTCTTCTCGCCCCGCTCATCGTCAAAGTACCTCTCGCGGCATTAGCGGCGATTTTGATGGTCGTTGCATGGAATATGTCCGAGATCAAACATGTCAAAGAGATCATGAATGCCCCGAAAACGGACCGTATCGTCCTCTTGCTGACCTTTGTGCTGACCGTTTTGGTGGATCTCAATTTCGCGATTCAAGCGGGTATCGCCCTCGCTTCGATTCTCTTCATCGATCAGATGATGAAATCTACCCAGATTCGGGCCGTCTTGAGCGAAGAAGACGATCCCGACTCGATAGCCCACAAAATCATTCCCCCGCAGGTTGAAGTCTATGAGATCCAAGGGCCGCTCTTTTTCGGGGTTGCCGAGAAACTCGTCGATACCCTGATGCTTTTTGAAAGACCGCCGAAGGTCTTTATTTTACGGATGCGGTATGTTCCGCTGATCGATGCCGCCGGACTCCATGCATTGGAAATATTGCACGAGCGTCTTTCACACACCGATACACAGCTCATCCTCTCCGGGGTTAACGCTCAGGTGCACCGGTTTATCATGGCATCGCATATCGACGAAAAGATCGGTCATGCCAATATCGTCGATCACATCGACAAAGCCATCCTAAGAGCCAATATCATCGTAGGAGAGACACAGAAATGAAAATAATTTTATTCGGGACCGGATGCGAGTTGTGCAGAGAAATTGCGGGGAACATTGAGGAAGCGATTAAAACCGTTGACTTCCAGGTTGAGTTTGAAAAAACATCGGATATTTCAAAAATGCTCTCCTACGGGATAAAAAGTACCCCATCGGTAGTGATAAACAATCAAATCGTATCTATATCTAAACCTCTGAGCAGCGATGAGATGATTATCCTGATCAACGAGAGGAACAGCTCAGAATATCCTGCGTAAGCAACTCTTCAAAGACATTCGCCTGAACCGGTTTACGGCATTGGAAATGAAAAACAAATAGCGTTATGTTACAATTCAGATATGAAAATACTTTTATTGCTATTCGCTTTTTTTCTCCATCTCAACGCTTTTGAATTGCAAGAAAACTATGAATTCGAGGACCCCGTCATCCATTCTCAAGATCTGTTCCCGAATATCCCGAAGAGTTTTGAGATTCTTAAAATACCGGAGGGGAAAACACAGTATCGGATCGATGCGCAAGTCATTGCCAAAACGTTTGAACTCAACGGCATTATCATTGAGCTGGGCAAAACACGTTTTGTCAATTTTACCAAACGCAGTGCCGTCGATTTCAGTACTCTCAAACTTCAGCTTGAATTGATGCTGATCCGAAAATACCCTTCCATCCAAATCGATGAAATCACGATTCTTCCCAGAGGCTACCTCGAATCTTTGGGCAAAGAGACACGTGGGGTATTTGATGAGAGGTTTTACCAGCATCCGAAAGGGACCTTTTATATTCTGACCCGCGAGGGGGTCCGACGCTACCTTGATTACTCCGTACAAGCAACTTTGCCGGTTTTACATACGAACCAAAAAGTATCCCGAAAAGAGCCGTTAAGCGGTTTTAATACCATTCTCAAGCCGATTCCGCTTCAAACATTCAAGGACAAACCGCTTACTTCCCTCCCCGATCATCCATCGCGCTTCCGCTCGGTCCTAAAAGCCGGTCAGGTTTTAACCCTCCGGAATATCGAAGAGGTACCGATGGTTTTGAAAAATGAAAAAGTGATCGTCGAGGTTCGAAACGGGATGGTCGTAGTGGAGTTTGTGGCTACCGCTACGCAAGAGGGGTTACTCTATGATATTATTACAATCCAAAAAAGCGACGGCAAACGTGCCAAAGCCAAAGTGACAGGAGAAAAACGGGTGGAACTTCAATGAAAATAGTCGTCGGAATCAGCGGGGCAAGCGGTGCGGCTTTGGGTCTTAAACTCGTCCGTGCCCTCCCTCCCGAGGTACAAAAACATCTGATTGTATCCGATCACGCCACGATTGTATTGGAAAAAGAAGAAAACCTGACCCTCCATAAGAATGATGAGATCTGGGCTTCGGTCGCTTCGGGATCATACGGCGCCGATGCGATGATCATTACCCCGTGCAGTATGAATACCCTCGCAAAGATTGCCTGCGGTATCGCCGATAATCTGATCACCCGTGCCGCGAGCGTGATGATCAAAGAGCGTCGTACTCTGGTGCTCGCTCCGCGCGAGATCCCCTTTTCGCCGATCGCATTGGAAAACATGCATAAGCTTTCGATGATGGGGGTGATCATCGCCCCGCCGATTTTAGCCTATTACGGCGATCAAGAGGACTTGGAGTCGATGGAAAACTTTATGATCGGCAAGTGGTTCGATCTCCTCGGTATACCAAACGATCTCTATAAACGCTGGAGTGATCACAATGCATAAAATTGCCCTTTATCCGGGAACTTTTGATCCGATAACCAACGGCCATTTCGATATTATCGAACGGGGGCTTCGCCTTTTTGACGAAGTGATTATCGCCGTTGCCGATTCTCGCGATAAACGCCCCATGTTTACCCTCGATGAGCGGGTTGAGATGACCAAACTCGCCGTCAAAGATCTTGAACGCGTGCGGGTCGTCGGATTTGACAATCTCACCGTAGAACTGGCGAACACCCTCGGTGCGACCGTTCTGATCCGGGGGCTCCGTGCCGTGAGCGATTTCGAGTTTGAGCTTCAGTTGGGATATTTAAACAATTCTCTCGATCCGAATATCGAAACGGTCTATTTGATGCCGAAACTCAAACACGCGTTTATCAGCTCTTCCATCGTGCGCAATTTGTTGAAATTCAACGGAAAGACGGAGCATCTTCTCCCGATCCCCGTACAGAATGTCATCTGGAGTATGAAATCATGTACGCTGCCGGAGGCCACACCATGTACGTAGCCATAGAAGGGATCGATACCGCCGGCAAAAGTACGCAGATTGATGCCCTGCGCACCCTTTTTCCCGATGCTCTGATTACCAAAGAGCCTGGTGGAACCGCCGTAGGTATGGAGATCCGGAACATGGTTCTGCACGGCAGCCTTACGAGCAAGACGGCCGAGCTGCTCCTCTTTTTGGCAGACCGCGCCGAGCATACCGAATCTATCATATTACCCAATATGAATAGATTGATCATCAGCGACCGTTCTGCCGTGTCCGGCATGGCCTACGCCAGTGTCCAAGAGCTGTGCGACGAATCGACGCTGGTAATGCTCAACCGTCTTGCGACAGGCGGGACCTTGCCGCATTGCGTCTTTATTCTCAAACTGACCCCGGAAGCACTCGCATTTCGCCTCAGCCAAAAAGAACACGATACGATCGAAGCACGGGGTATGGACTACCTTTTATCGATCCAGGATGCCCTTATCGCTGCGGCGTATGCGCTGGGAATCAAAACCTATGTAATCGATGCGACACAATCTATCGATACAATTACGAATGAAATTACTACCCTTATCAAAGGAGCCTTATGATCCAATCTTTGCGCGGAATGAACGATATCCTCGTCGATGATTATGAACGATTCGAATATTTTTTAGCCACTGCTTCCACCATCGCCAAGCGATACGGATTTCACTATATCGAAACTCCGCTGCTGGAAGAGACGGCCCTGTTTAAACGTTCCGTCGGAGAGTCCAGCGACATCGTGGGCAAAGAGATGTATCAGTTCACCGACAAAGGGGGCAATGACGTCTGTCTTCGTCCTGAGGGAACCGCCGGTGTCGTAAGAGCTTTCATCCAGCAAAAGCTCGACAAAAAAGGGGGCATCCACCGTTTCTACTACCACGGACCGATGTTCCGTTATGAACGTCCCCAAAAAGGGCGTCTGCGGGAGTTTCATCAGTTCGGTGTCGAGAGTTTCGGCGTAGACTCGGTTTATGAGGACGCGTTGATGATCATGATGGTCGCCGATATCCTCAAAGCTCTGGGGATCGGCTATCGCCTGAAACTGAACTCTCTCGGAGATCAGAACTGTATGCCCGCTTACCGTGAAAAACTGATCGGTTTTATCGAGAGCTGCGATGATGCGATCTGCGGTGATTGCCAGCGCCGCAAGATAACCAATCCGATCCGTGTTTTGGATTGTAAAAATGAAGCTTGCCAGATTTTGTATGTCAATGCTCCGAAGCTTTTGAACAACCTCTGCGACGGTTGCCAGAGCGATTTTGACACCCTCAAAACGATCTTGGACAACCATGCGATCGCATATGAGATCGATACCAATCTCGTACGCGGTTTGGATTATTACTCCAAAACGGCATTCGAATTCGTCAGCGATGACATCGGGAGCCAAAGCGCCATCGCCGGCGGAGGACGCTACGACCGTCTGATCGAGTTTCTGGATGGGAAATCGACCCCTGCGGTAGGCTTTGCCCTCGGAATCGAGCGTTTGATGGAACTGATCGTTATGCCCGAGAGTGTACGCGAAGGATATTATCTGGGAGCGATGGATGCCGAAGCCCTCTCCCCGGTTCTTTTGTGTGCCGAAAAAGTGCGCCGATCCCAAAAAGCGGTCGTCGAATACGAACCGCGCTCTCTCAAAGCACATCTCAAAGGTGCCGATCGTATCAATGCCCGCTACTGCGCGGTCATCGGAGAAAACGAACTGGCTCAAAACAGTATCTGGGTCAAAGATTTAGTCGAAAAGACCGAATCTCTTGTCCCTTTGGAAGATTTTTATGTATAAAGGAGATGTAGTGAAAACGTACGGAATAGATATTTGGGGCGAAAACAACTTTATGATCGACCAAGGGAAGATCAAAGTCAACTATAAAAGCTCCCCGTCATTGCTTGAAATCACGCAGCAAATACGTAAAACCAATCTTCGCGGTCCGCTTATTCTCCGATTCCCGCATTTGATCAGCAAGCAGATCGAAGCTCTGTATTCGAATTTTCGACGGGCAATTTTCGAAAATGATTACACCGGTAATTTTCATGCCGTTTTCCCGCTCAAAGTCAACCAGTTTCCCGAAGCCGTTGATGCTATCGTTGAACTCGGCGAAAAATACAGCTACGGTTTGGAAGCCGGTTCAAAAGCGGAATTAGCCCTTGCCATGGCGAAAACTCCGCTCGGTTCTCCGATCACCGTTAACGGTTTTAAAGACGAAGAGATGGTGACCTTGGGCTTTATGGCCGCTCAGATGGGCCATAACATCACGATCACCATCGAAGGTTTGGGCGAGCTGGAGTGGATTATCGATGTCGCCCAGTCGTGTAATTTAAAAGTCCCGAAAATCGGTATCCGTGTCCGTCTTCAGTCCGAGGGGAGCGGTATCTGGGCAAAAAGCAGCGGTATGAGCGCTAAATTCGGTCTTACCTCGACGGAGCTTATCGAAGCGATGCTGATGCTCCAAGAGAACAACATGCTGGAACATTTTGCGATGATCCACTTTCACATCGGTTCGCAGATGCAGGATATCGCTCCGCTGAAACGGGTATTGCGCGAAGCGGGAAATATCTATGCGGAACTCAAAAAAATGGGTGCCGACAACCTCGGTGCCATTAATATCGGGGGAGGTTTGGCCGTCGAGTATTCACAGCACACCTCGACGCGTATGCGGAACTATACCCTCGAAGAGTTTTCCAACAGTGTCGTCTTCCTGCTCCGTGAGATCATGAATGCCAAAGGGGTTGCCCATCCCGATATCTTTACCGAATCGGGCCGTTTTATCGTCGCATCCCACTCCGTGTTGATTGCTCCGGTTCTGGAGCTGTTTTCCCATGACTATCAGGTCAAGTCCCTGAAACTCAAAGAGAACAATCCTCCGCTGATCGAAGAACTGCGGGAACTGAATTCCCTCCTCTCGCCGCGTACGTGTATTGAGTATATGCACGATGCCCTCGACCATATGGAATCCTTGCTCACCCTCTTTAACTTGGGCCACATCGATTTGCAGGACCGTTCCAATGCC
This sequence comes from Sulfuricurvum sp., assembly GCF_049277495.1. Taxonomy (GTDB): domain Bacteria; phylum Campylobacterota; class Campylobacteria; order Campylobacterales; family Sulfurimonadaceae; genus Sulfuricurvum. The sequence goes on from NZ_JBASYM010000051.1 coordinate 13,933, forward strand.
GAGATTTTGGTGCATCAGATCATCAAAAAGTCCCTCTACCTCTCTCAGGACAACCCAATGCCGGAAATCGAGCGGCTTCAGGTCAAGCTCCAGGAGCGCTATTTGATCAACAGCTCTATTTTCCAGAGTATCCCCGATTACTGGGGACTGCAGCAGCAATTCCCGATTATGCCGCTGGATCATCTCGATATTCCTGCGATCCGCGCTGCGAGTCTGTGGGACATTACCTGTGACAGTGACGGGGAGATCCGTTTCAAACCCGAAACCCCCCTCTATCTGCACGACATCGATTTGGACGAAGAGGAGTATTTCCTCGCATTTTTCAACGTCGGTGCCTATCAGGAGACATTGGGGATGAACCACAATCTCTTCACCCACCCGAGCGAATGTACCATTCTCATCAACGATACGGGATATGAGATCGAAAACTTTACCGAGTCGGACAATGTCCTTAATATCCTCGAAGATATCGGCTATGACGCTTCTAAACTTCTAACCAACCTTAAAAATAAACTCGCTTCCAGCGATTTTAGGACAGAAGAAGAAAAAAGTGATACACTTCAAAAACTAGAAATGTACCTCTACCAAAACGGGTACCTGCGAACCACTCGATAAGGATTGAATTTGGGACTTTTTTCAGAAATAGCCGAAGATTTTTCGAACGTTTATAAAAACGACCCGGCTATCAGCTCTCGAATTGAACTCTTTTTTAACTATCCGGGGGTCTGGGCTATCTTTTGGTATCGTATCTCCAATCGTCTCTACCGCAGCGGCTTCCGTTCAATTGCTCGTATCCTGATGGGGATAAATCAGCTTTTTACCAATATTGATATCCATCCGGGTGCGACGATCGGCCGACGTGTTTTTATCGACCACGGCTTCGGTGTCGTTATCGGTCAAACAACGGTGATCGAAGATGATGTCCTCATTTATCAGGGGGTAACCCTCGGAGGAGTCAGCCTTATCGCCGGCAAGCGCCACCCTACGATCAAAAGCGGTGTCGTTATCGGTGCCGGAGCAAAAGTGCTCGGTAATATCACGATCGGAACCAACTCTAAAATCGGAGCGAACTCGGTCGTTGTCCGCGAAGTCCCCGATAACAGTACCGCTATCGGTATTCCGGCGCACGTCATCCAAAAAGGGCGGGATAAAGATCCCTTCAGCCATAACAAACTTCCCGACATCAACAAAGAGATGTTTGAATACCTTCTCCGCCGTGTTGCCGTCTTGGAACATTATATGGTTCAGGACAATACGGAGATTTTGGAACAGGATCTGCAGCTTGAAAACATCTATGAATCGTTTATCAAGGCTATGAAGAATTGATACCCCTCTATCGCGCTGCTTTCTTTACAGCATTAAGCGCGATAACGGTACTCGCGGTTATCCCTGATTATTCGTGTCTCCCCTCTGCCGTCTCCATCAGCGATCTCCTCAACCATTCCATCGCTTTTAGCGTATTGACGCTCCTCTATCGCCTCTCTTTTTCCCACACCTGGAAACGTATCCTCGCGTCATTGTTCGCCTATGCCCTTTTGATCGAGCTGGTGCAAGCTTTTTTGCCGACACGATGTGCCTCTATCGAAGATGTTGTTGCGGACAGTGTCGGAATGGTGATTGGGTTGATAGTGAGTCGGCAGATCGTGAAGTCCGTCCCGACAAGGGACGATAGAGATTAGATTAAAAAAGCCCTGAGAGCGATCTGCCGAGGGCATCTTCCAGCACCGGCTGCGCTTCGGCAAAATCCAGATTGACTTTGTTCGCGGTACTCACGACACGGGTACGATAGGTTTTCCATTCGATATTGCCCCCCTGTATCGATTGAGCGACAGTGGTCGAGCTCCCCTGCTTGAGGGTAGCCGCCTGGGTCTGCTTGACGACTTCTCCCGCCAGCGGACGTTCACGGATCTGAACGTCGGTAATCATACTGTAGTAGGTATCATCGACCATCGCATCCGCGACAACCCCCACCGCTGCACCGATCAGCCCGCCGATAGCGGCATTGGAGTTGGAATTATGCGACGCATACCCGACTCCGGCACCCACCACCGCACCGCCGAATCCGCCATCCAATGCACTTTGTGATCCGCGCAAATCGGTCTTGCCGACTTGCAGTACGTTGACTTGAAGCATGTAATTGGCTTGCTGCGGGCTCTGCGTAACCGTATAGCCGCGCGATTGGAGCGACGCAATAATATTTTCTTTGACGTTCATCTCTTTATCGGACGTATTGCGTACATCCACAAATATAATCTTTCTATTCGGTTCGGCAGGCTCTAGGAATATCGTTTCCGACATTCTGGTCTGCACATCAAGGTTGCGTTTTTTAATGGCGGTATGTGCGGCGCCGCATCCGGTAAACTCGATGGCGACCAAACTGAACATTCCCGCCATCAACAGCGCTTTTGCTATTGTTTTGAATTTCATATCTATTCCTCCACAACATTAAATCGATACATTTTAAATAAAATAACCTTAAAAACGGACGATCACCTAATCCGTGTTATTCGGTAGGATTGATCGTCTCGATGACATCCAGTCCGAATCCGCTCAAACCTGCGAAATCGGATACTTTGGATTCGGCGATGAGGCGCATATGTTTTACCCCGAGCAATTTCAATATCTGAGCACCGATACCGTACTCTTTCATATTGATCTGCTGATGGTGCGGTTTATTGATAAAGAGCAACACGCCGCTGTTGTGCTTCAAATATTGGATCGTATCGATCAGATGGGCATATTTGCTTTGGTTGAGCAGCAAGTCGATGTCCGGGACGACATTATGGACTTTGACATTGGCCGTTTCGCCCGCTTTGTAGAAAACGATAGCCGTATGGCGGTTATTCTGATGATCGGCAAACTCGTACTTTTTAACATGGACGCCGAAAAATTCGATCTCGTCTTCGGATACGGTTTTGACCAACGTCTCATTGGCGAGACGGAATTCGACGATATCCGAAATATAGACGGTTTTCAGATCGTGTTTTGCCGCAAAAAGATCCAAATCATCGCGGCGCGCCATCGTTCCGTCTTCTTTCATGATCTCACAGATGACTGCCGACTCCGCCAACCCCGAAAGACGGCACAGATCGACCGAGCCTTCCGTATGACCGATACGTACCAGTGTTCCCCCCTCTTTGGCGATCAGAGGAAAGATATGCCCCGGCATCACCAGCTCAGACGCGTGAGAGAGCGGGTTAGCCAGGATCTTGATGGTCATATCCCGCTCATAGGTCGAAATACCCGTTGTCGCCACCGTAGCGTCTACGGAGACGGTAAACGCCGTTTCGTGCATGGACGTATTGGATTTGACCATCGGCTCCAGGCTCAGGCGCTGAGCGATCCCCGGATTGATCGCGACACAGATCAGCCCTTTGGCATGGGTAGCCATAAAATTGACATGATCCGGTGTCGAAAATACGGAAGCGTATACCAAGTCTCCCTCGTTTTCACGATCTTCGTCATCGACCATAATGACCATACGGCCTTTTTTAAACTCTTCGATCGCATCTAAAACCCGTTGGACTGCTGACATAAAAACTCTTTTGTGTAATATTTGGACTAATTATAAAGTAAAAGGGTTAAAAAACAATCACAATTGCCGCAATGCTCTTTTTAAAACAGTTTTGCAAAATTGTACTTGACAAAATGAACAAAAGTGTCTATAATTTCGGCCTCACAACACACAATGTTGGGGTATAGGCAAATGGTATGCCAACAGTTTTTGGTACTGTAGATTGAAGGTTCGAGTCCTTCTACCCCATCCACTTTTATACCGCGGAATAGAGCAGTCCGGTAGCTCGTCGGGCTCATAACCCGAAGGTCGTAGGTTCAAATCCTGCTTCCGCAACCAAACTAGATTTAAACTTCTACCTATAAAGATAGACATACAAAAGTAAACTTTTCATACCGCGGAATAGAGCAGTCCGGTAGCTCGTCGGGCTCATAACCCGAAGGTCGTAGGTTCAAATCCTGCTTCCGCAACCAACCTCCTGTCACAATCACTTTTGACTTTTTTCATTCACTTCTTCATCTTACTTTCATATTTTCATCATTCCGATTTTTCCCATTATTATCACACGTCGTATGCTTCGATCAACCAACTGCTCAATACTTTAAAGTGCAGAAATAATGATTGATTTAGACATCTTCCGTTATCGTACTGCAATAATGCAGAATAAGGATAGTGATGTTTAACACCGGTAAAATCAAAGAACTGACTGAGAAAAACAAACAGCTTCAAGACGAAAACGAAGCCCTTAAACGTTCCCTTAATGAAGTTCATGAATCTCTTAACACATGTAAATATGAGCTCAGTGAACTTCAAAACGACAAATCAACCAAAGTCCAAGATGAAATTCTATCGACCCTCCTCGAAAGCTATGGCGATGGAATGCACTTTTTGCAGGGGACGATGGAAGAAAACCTCAAAATGCTCGCCAACATCAACGAAGTCAACAACAAAACAGCGATACGCAGTGAAAAACTTCGCGAACAGACCCATTTTGTTGTTGAGTCGATCGATAATATCCAGCAAATGAGCGGTAATATACAAAGCGACACCGCATCGCTCAACGACAGCGTTCTCTCGATTGCCCAGATCATCAACCTGATCAAAGACATCTCGGATCAAACCAACCTCCTTGCACTCAACGCCGCGATCGAAGCGGCACGGGCCGGAGAACACGGACGCGGATTCGCCGTCGTTGCCGACGAAGTTCGCAAACTCGCAGAGCGGACCCAAAAAGCGACGCAGGAGGTCGAAGTCAACATCGGCGGCCTCAAACAAAATTCTACGGCGATGACGGAAGCGAGCGAAACGTTCTACCGACTTGCATCGGAAGTGATGAGTACCTTGGGAGAGTTCCAGACCAATATCGATTTTGTCAATAAAAACTCTCAGGATATCCTCAACCAAACGATCAATGTCACAAACGAAGTCAGTATCAGCAATGGAAAAATTGATCACATCAATCTGAAACTCCAGGGGTACAAATCCGCTCTTTACCATGAAAAAGCGAATATCAGCGACCATCACAGCTGCCGTTTCGGCAAATGGTTCTCGACGGAAGTGGTCACACTCCTCGGAAACGATCAACGGACGATCAGCGAAGTCGGACGTCACCATGAAAATGTCCATACGGGCCTTACAAAGATGGTCACCATTTTTTCAGAGGGCAAAAACCTCTCTGAAGGGGTCCAGATTCTCAAAGATGTCGAAAAATCGAGTAAAGAAGGGTTTGAAATCCTTCTCGATGCGATTCAGAAAAAACGGCTTTAAATTATCGATGCCGCTTTATTCTTCCCTTTAAGCAAAAAACCATTATTGTACGGTAAATAATATTTTTCGCCAAAGGCACGCGTTGAGGATTCTCCATTTCTCCGACACCCATTTAGGGTTTAACGATCTTGAGGTCGTCAATGACTCCGGAATCAATCAGCGCGAAGCCGATTTTTACGATGCCTTTTCCCAAGTGATCGATGCCATTGTGGCGGAAAAACCCGATTACGTCATCCACACGGGCGATCTTTTCCACCGCCCTCACCCCTCCAACCGCGCCATCAGCTTTTGTCTTACGCAGCTCAAACGGCTCAGCGTCGCATGCATTCCGACGATCATCATCGCGGGGAACCATTCCACCCCCCGCACCCGTTCCGCATCCCCGATCCTCGCCGCACTGCGGACGCTCGATCATATCCATCCCGTATTCGAAGAGGCGTACGAGAAAGTCGCGTTCGATGATATAACCTTCCACTGCATCCCCCATATCAACGACGAAGAGGGCAATCTCGCCGCGATCGAGGAGTGCGAAGCCTCGGTGGATGAGAACAAGCGCAACATCATGATGCTCCACTGCTCCGTCGGTGCGCAGTTTATGATGGAGGAGTACGGCGAGCGGGTCTACCCCAGAGCAAAAGAGCCCCTGTTTGAGAAAATGGACTACGTCGCCCTCGGACACTGGCACGGCTTCGGAAGCGTCGGCAAACACCCCAACGTCTATTATGCCGGTTCCACCGAGCGGACCAGCAGCGCCGATGCCCGCAACGACAAGGGGTATGCCCTCATTACCCTAGGTGAGAGCCTTGATGTGACGTTTCACCCGATCACCCTGCGCCCCAGCCACCGCCTCCGCATCGATGCCCAAGCATCAGCGGATATATTCGAGGAATTACGCTCACTCGCCACCTCTTTGGACGTTGAGGGAGCGCTCCTCTCCATCACCTTAGAGAACCTGAGCGCCACCCAATCCATCGACATTGCCAACCGCGACATCGAGGGATGCTTCCCCGAGGCCTTGAACGTCCAAATCCAGCGCAAGTTCCGACGGAGCGAAGCCTCCGCCGCGACGGAGAGCGTCAACGCCGCCTCTTTGCAGGAGTATTTCGGCGCCTTTTTGGAAGAGCAGACCGCCACGGCAGAGGAAGCCGCACGCCTCAATACCAAAGTCGCGGCATTGTTCGCACGCTATGACGAGGTGACCCGTGACGCTTGAATCGCTGAAACTCCATAACTTCAAACGCTACGCCGAGTATGCAATCACGTTCGAGAGCGGTCTGTGCGGTATCCTCGGACGCAACGGACGGGGGAAATCGACGATCTTTGACGGCGTCTTCTTCGCCCTGTACGGCGAGTACAAAGGTTCCAAAGAGCTGATCCCGACCGCCGGAACCACAGGGGGCGTCAAAGTCGAGCTGAACTTTGAGATCGAGGGGAAAAGCTACACCGCCATCCGCGAATTCCGGGGCAAAGCCCTCACCGCCTACGCGACCCTCAAAGAGGGGGATGAGAGCATCGTGACGGGTGCCAGAGAGGTGACGACCGCCGTGACGAAACTGCTCGGGATGGGGAAAGAGGCGTTTTTGCACACCGTCTTCGCCTCCCAAAAAGAGCTGACCGCCCTCAGCTCGATGAAAAACGACGAACGCAAAGCGATGATGCGCCGACTCCTCGGTCTGGAGAAGATCGACAAGATCGAAGAGATGATCCGCGAGGAGCTGCGCGAACTCAACCGCGATATCAAAAGCGCTTCGGCGTTTCTGCTGGGCGAAGAGGTACTCAAAGCGCACCGGGAGGATCTGAAAACCAAGAGCGAAACGGCCCTCGTCCTCGAAACCCGTATCAAACAGCTCGGAGAAGAAGCTGCCGCCCTGAAAACCGCCTACGAGAGTTCGAAAAGTGCTCTCGACACCCACCAAAAAGCCAAAGAAGAACGGCAAAAGAAAGTCGAACAGCTCGACAAGCTTCAGCAAGCCCTCGCACTGGAGCAAAAACAGCTCACAGCCCTCGATGAAGAGCTAAAGACCCTCCACGCCCAGCAGAGCCGCTACACGTCACAGCTCCCTCTCAAAACACGCTTCGAAACCCTCGAAAAAGCGCTCACCGAGCAAGAGAGCCTCAAAGCCGCGTTTCTGAAAAAAGAGGGGCTGGAAAAAGAGCAGGAAGAGCTCCGCAAAAGCTACACAGAGCGAAAAGAGGAAGTCTCCCAGCTCACGAAAGAGATCGCACCGCTCGAAGCGCTGAAAACGCAGCTGACACAGGAGCAGGCTCACTTCAAAACCCTCAAAAGTGCGTTCGACACCCTCAGCGAGCAGATCACCCGAACCACCGCCGAGATCACCGCCAACCGCACCAACATCGCCGGCGTTCAGGAAAAAGTGTCCCGCATCACCGAGCTGGGTGCCGAATCCGCCTGCCCCGTCTGTACCCGTCCGCTGTTAGAGAACTACGACGCCGTCCTCAGCTCGCTCCATCGAGAGATCATCGACGTCTATCAGCGCCAGATCGACGAAGCGCAAAAGCGTCTAAACACCCTCAACGAGCAAAAGACCCAACAGCAAAAAGCCCTCAGCGAAGCCGAAACGCGCCAAAGCACGACCGACAAACAGGTCGCCCTGCTCCTGAGCAAGACCCAAGACCTCGCCAAAGCCCAAGAGCGGTTCCGTGAGGTCGAAACGCGCGGACTGGCGAACAAAGCCGCCCTTGCACAGCTCGTTAATATTATTTACGATGAAAAAGCGCATATTGCCCTCAGAGCCGAGCGCGACACCCTGAAACCACAGGTCGACGCCCTGCGAGCGCTCGAAGCCCTCATCGCCACGATCCCCGCCAAAACCGAGGCAGCTCAGAAGCTCAGAGTACAGATAGAAACCGACACCCAGAGCATCGCCGCACAGCAGAAGCTCATCACCGAGGACACCTACAGTGATAAAGCCCACGCCGATGCCGCCGTCCATGTAAAAACCGCCGAAACCGCCAAAGATGCCAAAGGGGTCGAACTCAACGCCGCCGTACTGGAGCAGACCAACATCCGCCGCGACATCGAAGCGATCGACAAAGAGATCAAACGCGACGAAGCACAGCGCGCTTCCCTCAAAACCCGTGAAAACGACCGTGACGACTACGAGAAACTCAAAGCGGTGATGAGTGAGTTCAAAACCCACATCAACGCCCGCGTCGCCCCCCGCATCGGCGAAGTCGCCAGCGACATGTATAGCCGCATCACCCGCGGACGCTATCAGCACATCGAGGTCTCTCCCGAGTTCGACTTCTACATCTACGACGACGGCGAACGCTACCCCATCGAGCGGTTCAGCGGCGGAGAGATCGACCTCGCCAACCTCGTCCTGCGCATCGCCATTTCCAAAACGCTGGGGGAACTCAGCGGCGGCGGCAATATCGGGTTTTTGGCATTCGACGAGGTATTCGGCTCCCAAGACGAGGAACGGCGCATCCAGATTATGGAAGCGTTTCACACGATCAGCGAATCGTATCGGCAGATATTTTTGATCTCTCATGAAACGGAGATCAAGGAGATGTTTGAGCGGGTAGTTGAACTTTAAAAGGAAATGAAATGAAAATCAAGTCACTAACTCTAAAAAATTTTAGAAGTTACCGAAACATCACGATCAATTTTGATAGCGATATGAATGTATTAATTGGAAAAAATGATGTAGGCAAATCTACAATTATGGAATCACTCGAAATCTTTTTTAATAATGAATTAGTAAAATTGCAGCAAGATGACTTAAATCTTGAAGCACAGAGTCTTGGCGACACCATTGTTCAAATACAAATATCATTTTTAATAGAAAGCACAGATCGAATTATTATAGATACATCATTTCCAACAAACTTGTCAGATGAATTTTTACTTGACAATGAATACCTAACTTTAATTAAAGAATGGGACTGTTCAAAACCAGTTAAAGCCACAAGTATGAAGTATTATCTGCAATGCAACTATCCACAAGTATGGGAGAATGAACCACTTTTAACATTAACACAAGCAAAATTGCGTACTAAAGTTAAAGAGTTAGAAAATATTTTAGATGAAAAAACTTATAAAGAAATCAAACTAAATGCAAATGCACCTATGCGTCAAGCATTACATGATTATTTACTCACACAAGATCAAAAGGATGATTTGGTTCCAATTACGCTTGATTTAAATAAAGGTGATGACACAAAAAATCTTAAAACCAATATCGATCAAGTATTACCTCTCTTTTTTCTATTTCAATCAGACCGAGCGAATAGGGATAGTGATAAAGACGTCCAAAACCCTTTAAATATTGCTATTCAAAAAGCATTAGAAATTCCTGATATCAAAAATAAACTTGATGAAGTCGAACGCTTAATGAAAGATCAAATTACATCTATTGGCAATGCCACATTGGCCAAATTGAATGAAATGGATTCATCAATAGCTTCGACATTAACTCCTGACTATTCAAAAGAGCCTGAATGGAAGTCTGTATTTAAATTTTCATTTACAGGTGATGGAATTCCATTAAATAAACGGGGTAGCGGGGTTAGGCGGCTTGTGCTTTTAAATTACTTTCGAGCAGAAGCTGAAAGACAGATTGATGATCGTATAAATAAAAGTGTTATTTATGCAATAGAAGAACCAGAGACTTCTCAGCATCCTGATTACCAAAAAATGTTAATTGAAGCTATATTAGAACTTTCTGAACATCCACACCATCAAGTGATTATAACAACACATACGCCAAATTTAGCAAAAATGGTTGAAGCAAAAAATGTAATAGCTTTAATCCGAGATACAAGTGGAAGAATTATAGAGTTTACAAATGAAGATGAAATGCTTGAAACTGTCACACAATCTTTAGGAATCTTACCAAGTCTTGATCTTGAAAATGTTCAGAAAGTTAAAGTTGTAGTTTGCTTTGAAGGATATACAGACATTGAATTCTTTAAAAACGTCAACCAAAATATTCAAGAATATAAAGATATTATTGATGTAAATGATGAATCGATTTTAATGATTTTCCTAGGTGGAAGTACATTGGAACATTGGGTTAACAATCGATATCTAGAAAAATTAAATATACCTGAAATTCATATATATGACAGTGATACAAATCAAATTGAACCATCAAATAGAAATAAGTACCGTAAATTTATTAATAAGATCAATAGAAGACCTAATGCTGATTATGCTGTTGAAACAAAAAAAGCTGAGTTAGAAAATTACCTGCATCCAGAGCTTATCAAGGAAAAATATCAATTTGAGACAATTTATCATACAGGAAATCCAGATTGGTTAGAAGTTTGGTCAAATCAACTTAATATGGAACGTTATGTTAAAGAAAATAAAACAAATCAAGAACATACAAAAAAAGGAATTTTTGCAGAATTATCCAAAAAAATCACTAAAACACATTTAGAAGAACTTGAGGCTTTTGAAGAAATAGAAGAATGGACTAAAAAAATAAAAGAATTAAGTGAATTATAAAAGACAGGAAATATCAAATGAATAAACAGGGCTTTTTAATTATTTTTGACGAATCAAGAAGAAATGATTTAATTAAGTCGTATGCTGATAGTAAAATACATATATTTTCAGAAGCATTAAGTGTAGAAGATTGGAAAATTAAAGAGTATGATATTGCATTCTTATCATTTGATATGGAAACAATTGATTATATTTCTTTAGCTAAAAAAGGAAGTCGAGTAGTTACTTCTAAAAATAAAGTCGAATTTATTGATATTATAGATTTACATTCAATAAGTATTGATTCTATTAATCAAAAGATGAAAAAAAGAATTCAAAACTATTTTATAAAAAGTTCCCAAGGAAATGGAGAGAGGTTAACACAAAAAACTTTCGAAGATTTAATAAAAATAATTAAGGAATTAAGACCGAATCTATGTGAAGATATAAATATTATATTAAATAAGAAAAATTTAATGCATACACATTTTAATGATTCAATAAAAACAGATATTTTTTTACAAGAAAAAGACGCTTTAGGAACTGCGTTAGATATTTTTTCTGGTTCTAATAAATTGAGAAATGAAGTACTACAATCATGGACTACGACCAATAGTGATAGACTAGAAGATAATACATTTTTTACAGGATTGAAAAAGAAATATTTATCCGAAGAAGACGCGTTACAGCACGATTTATTTAATTGGCCCGGAATGTCAGCTACTCATATTAAAGGACAAACTACATTTACAAATAAAAACAATAGATTAGATGTTTTTTATGCCAATAGAAATGCATTGGAAAAGACTGTTGGAGTTGATTTAATTTATTTTAATATGAAATATGATTCATTCATTTTAATTCAATACAAATTGATGGAAAAAGAAAACGATGGTTCATTCGTATATAGACCTAATAAACAATTTGATGAAGAAATCAATAGAATGAATACATTTAATGCAAGAATTACTAGTTCAAATAACATAAAATCTGATAAAGACATGAGACTAAATAATAATGGATTTATGATGAAGCTTACTCCCAATAAAGGATTTGAAGCTCTTGGTAATGAATTAATTTCTGGTATGTACCTTACCTTAGACTACGCAAACTTCTTAATAAGTCCAAATGGTCCAAAAGGGAAGAAAGGTGGACGTTTAATATCTTATGATAATGCACCAAGATATTTAAATAATTCAGATTTTATACGATTGGTAAATCAAGGATGGATTGGTACTAATACTATACAAAGTAATAAGATAAAAGATTTAATCAAAGAATTTTATGAGACTAATAGAGCAATAATCTTTGCAAGAGAGCATGGGTTGTGACCCTCTCTAAATCTCTCTACACCCGCGGAATCCAATGTTCCAAATCCCTCTGGCTGAAAAAGTACAGTTCCGAGGTGCTGACACCTCCCGATGCCACCGCACTGGCACGATTCGAGACGGGAAATATCGTCGGTGATCTGGCATGCGCCCTCTTCCCTAACGGGCGTGAAGTCCCCTATATGGAGAAAAACTTCGCAGGGATGGCGGAGCTGACACGGGAGTGGATGGATGAGGGGTTAGAATATATCTACGAGGCGACGTTTATCCATGAGGGAATCGTCGTTATGGTCGATGTCCTCCGTATTACTCCCTATGGTGTAGAGATATACGAGGTCAAAAGCTCCTCGGAGGTCAAGGATATCTATCTGCACGATGTCTCGATACAACGCTACGTCCTTGAGAGCCTCGGGCATACCGTCACCAACTGCTATGTCGTCCATATCGATACATCCTACGTTCGAGGCGATGATCTCGATCTAAGTGCCCTCTTTACTATCGCTGATGTGAGCGAAGCGGTCGATGCCCTGATGGACGGTGTCCCTGCCAAACTAGCCGAGTTTGAAGCGCATTTAAGTGACCGGAAGAACGAACCTGCCATAGAGATCGGCAAGCACTGCAAGAATCCCTATGAGTGCGACGCGATGCACTACTGCTGGAAAGTACAGCGGAGCATCCCCGATTACTCCGTTTTTAATATCTTTAACCTCGGGAGCAAAAATCAGGTCGAACTGTACGATCAGGGGATCGTTCGGATCGAGGAGATTCCCGATAGCTACAAAATGACCCCCATCCAACAGCAAAAGGTCGAGAACTGGAAAAGCCAGCGCACCTACATCGACCGTGACGCGATCCGTGAGTTTCTCTCTACCCTCGCCTATCCGATCTACCATCTCGATTTCGAGACGTTTCAGCAATCTGTTTCGCAGTGGTCAGGTATCAGCCCCTATCAGCAGATACCGTTTCAGTATTCGCTCCATATCGAACACGCGAACGGGGAGCTGGAGCATCGTGAGTTTTTAGCACCCTCAGGAGCTGATCCGCGCTACGCGTTGGCGCAACAGCTAATCCATGACATCCCCGATAACACTACGGTACTGGCATACAATATGGTATTCGAAAAAGGGGTGATCGAAAAACTCGCCCAGAACTTTCCCGATCTCAGTGAACACCTCATACGTATCATTCCTAACCTCCGCGACCTGATGGTGCCGTTCCAAAAAGGGTATTACTCCGTTCCTGCAATGAAAGGAAAACACTCGATCAAATATGTCCTCCCTGCCCTCGTCTCAGGGATGGAACAAGCCTACAAACAGCTCGAAGGAGTCCAAAACGGTGGCGAAGCGATGAACGCCTATGCTAATCTTGCCACAATGGAACCACAGGAGCAGGAACGGATACGCCGCGCCCTGCTCGAATACTGCCGCCTTGATACCCTCGCGATGGTCAGGGTGCATCAAAAACTGAGAGAGGTTATCCATGATTGACTACACGAAAAAAATAACGACCGACCGAGAATTCAACCCCATCGACAACCTCGATTACTCCATCGAAAGCGACCGCGGACGCATCTTCTCGGCACCGGCATTCCGACGGCTCCAAAAACGGACGCAGGTGTTCGCCCTCGAACTTAACGCCTCAATCCGCACGCGATTGACCCATTCACTCGAAGTGGCTCAGGTGGCACGGTTTATCGCCAAGACGATCCTCAGCAAGCTTAAACGTGAGGGGCTGGATACCTACGGTCTCGAAGAGCTCGAAAACGCGTTCGTCTCCACGGCGGAGATGACGAGTCTCCTGCACGATATCGGCAATCCCCCGTTCGGTCATTTTGCGGAACAGACGATCAACAAATGGATGCGGGAAAACGCGCTGCCGATGCTCGATCTCTTCCCCTCAACCGCAGAATCTGCGCAGACACTCAAAGAGATCGTTGCCAGAGACATCTGCAACTATGACGGCAATGCGCAGGCGATACGGGTTATCTCGAAACTCCAGCGGCTCAACCTCTCCTATACCCAAACCCTCGCGGTACTCAAATACACCCGCGGCGCCTATGAAAAGAAACCTCCCAAAGAAGATCCTCTGAGTTATCTCAAGAAAAAGCCGGGCTTTTACTACAGTGAACACGCTTTTATCGAAAAGGTACAGCAAACCCTCGGCGTCGCACCGGGGCACCGTTTCCCCCTCACCTACATCATGGAGGCGGCCGATGACATCTCGTATCTCACCGCCGATCTCGAAGACGCGGTCGAAAAAGGGATACTAAACCTCGATCAGGTCTACGAACTCATCAAAAAAGCGTGTGAAGACGAGGGGGAACATTATCTGCTCGAAGTGATTCAGGAGAAATACACCCAGGCAAAAGAGAACGATGAGCCTTATCAGTTCAATATGTTTTTCACCCTGATGAAAGCCAAACTCGTCACATCGCTGGTCTTTCATGTCGTGGATATCTACGTCGAAAACCATGCAGAAATATTTGAGGGGCGTTTCAACTGCGCACTGCTCGATTACGACACACAGAGCAAATATTATAAAGCGGTCAAAATCCTCGAAAAACTCTCTGCCAAATATATCTATCAACATCGTGAGGTCCAAACGCTGGAACTTCAGGGGTATACGATCGTCAATGGCCTCTTGGACATCTACAAACCGATTTTGGAACTGAGTGCGGCTGATTTCTCGGCATTGCTCCGTGATGAGAAGATCGAGTGCTTCATCGCGATGCGGCTCATCCGCCGGATTTCCTCGAAACAGATCGTCGCCTATCAAAACGACGTGAAATCACTGGCGGCAGAAGAGGTCGAATCTTTTCATATTTTGGAATGGTATTACCGTGTCCGGCTCATCACCGACTATATCAGCGGAATGACCGACGATTTCGCCCTCAAAGAGTATCAGACGCTGATGGCGCTATAAATTTTCGAAATCGCTTTAGCTTTTTTAATGTTATGCCGATATATCGGCATCTCTGCAACAAGAGAAATATAACGATACATACTCAAGGATGAGGCCGTAATGAAATTTTTAGACCAACTGCAAGCATCAGATTCACAATCAACACCGACATCAAGCTCTTCGGGCTCAGGACTCGGGCAAACACTCGATATACGAGGCTAAAAACTCCATTTCCGCACAGGACCATCGGCGTAATGCTTAATAAGAACACACTCAAAACTCTTTACCAGGATTTGGATGAGCTTATTCGGCAGTACCGCGAAAATGAGATCGACCGCTTTTCTTTTATCTCCGAAATCGAGCGTTTGCAGCAGGCGAATGATCTCCTCCTTAACGGCAATGAGGACTTCGCCGAGTTGGTCGAAAACGCCTTGATGGAAAAAGAGTATACAATCTTCGAATCGATGGCAAAATCCGCATTGGAAAAGATCAATCCCCCCTCTTCTCGTAAAAAAGTGCTTATCCTCAGCGGTGCAGGACTCAGTGCCGAAAGCGGTGTCCGTACCTTCAGGGAGAGTGACGGGTTATGGGAAGAGTATGACGTGATGGAAGTGTGTTCGGTCGAGGGGTACAGCCGAAACCCCCGATTGGTCGCTGATTTCTATGACGCGCGGCGTATGGATCTGAGCGAAAAACAGCCCAACCGTGCCCACGAAATGCTCTCACGGCTCAAAAACAAATACCCCTCCCAAATCGACATCCTGACCCAAAACGTCGATGATCTGCTGGAGCGTGCGGGATGCCCTGACGTGATCCATCTCCACGGCACCCTTACCCATTTGCGATGCGAGATGTGCGGCAATGTTTTCGAGATAGGGTACCAAAGCCAAAGCGATGCGAAATGCCCTGCGTGCCAGAGCAAAAAGGTTCGTCATAACGTCGTTATGTTCGGGGAAGAAGCACCGATGTACGCAAAGCTCCAGGAATCGATCGATGAGTGCGAGGCATTCGTCGTCATCGGGACGAGCGGGCAAGTGCTGGATGTCGCGTGGTATGCACAGTGGTTCGAACACTCACTGCTGAACAATCTCGACCCCGATGTGAGGCTGGACCCCTATTTCAAAGTCGTTTACCATGAGAAAGCAACGGCCGCCGCCGAGAAGATCGAAAAGTACGTCGAGGATCTTTTAGCGGAGTGATCCGATGGCGATCCGAATCCCTACGGGACAGTGATCTGAACCGGTGATCTCTTGAAGGATGAAAGCATCTTCCAGCGACTCTGCGAGATCCTCCGAGATAAAAAAGTAGTCGATACGCCAGCCGACGTTTTTCGACCGTGCGCTGAAACGGTATGACCACCAGCTGTATTCATTCTCTTTGTCGCCGTGGATATGGCGGAACGTATCGATGTAGCCGTGTGCCAAAAGTTTGTCGATCCATTCTCTCTCGATCGGGAGAAAACCGGAGGTCTTTTCATTCGATTTTGGGTTTTTCAGATCGATCGGACGGTGCGCGGTATTGACATCCCCGCAGATAATGATCGATTTTCCCTCTGCGCGAAGCGACTGGCAGTAGTCCAAAAAGCGATCATAAAACTCCAGCTTGTAGGCCAGACGCTCTTCGTCTTTTTGGCCGTTCGGAAAATAGACGTTCAGCAAGACGATATTGCCATAATGATGCTCGACGATGCGCCCTTCGCTCAAGAGATCGATGTCCGCACGCGTATCATAATGCGTCGGTTCCAGCGTACTCGCGATCAATGTCCCCGAATACCCTTTTTTAAGGGCACTGTTGACGGTACTGGAGGAGTAACGGCTGTTAAAAAGGTTTTCGGGGATCTGCTCCGGCAAGGCTTTGATCTCCTGAAGGCAGAGGATATGCGGCCGGCGCTCTTCGATCCACTCAAATGCACCTTTTTCCGCAACGGCCCGGATACCGTTCACATTCCAGGAAATAATCTCGATTGTCTCACGCATAAATTCTCGTATCCCTCATTAGCAATATTCTCTAGTATACTCAATTTTTCTCTATTCTACGCGGTTTCTGCCCCGTTCTTTGGCAAGATAGAGTTTTTCGTCTACTTGCGTGATATAGCGGTCGACCGTCTCTTGATTGATAACCACCCCAGTACCTGCGAGAACGGTCAATGTTCCGATACTGACCGTATAATGGATTGAGACATTATCGATCTCGACCTCGCTCATGGCGGCTGCATCACACACTTTTTGGGCAAGGACCAGAGCTTCCTCACTGTTGGTTACCGGCAGAAGAACCATAAACTCTTCACCGCCGAAACGGAAAATATAATCCGATTTTCGGAGAGTTTGCTCCAGCAAGCTTGAAAAATGTTTCAGTACGACGTCCCCCACCGCATGGCCGTAGGTATCGTTAATGACTTTAAAATGATCCAGATCGCACATCATCAGCGCGAACTCTCTTCCGGTTGCTTTGGAAATATCGAGTTTGTTCAAAATGATCTTATTGAAAAGGCGTCGGGTCAAGAGATGGGTCAGCGGGTCTTTGGCACTCTCTTCGATCTCATTGAGAAAAGCGATCTCATTTCCGATCTCCAGAGAATAATAATCGATCTTTTGCATCAAATGGATCAGCGTCGCGGGGCGAAAGGTCTTAGACTTGCAATAGTTGATCACATTGGCAGCCAGGCCATGGAGGTTGATGTGCAGTTTTTCGATAATCTTAAAGTGCGCCGTCGTGAGCAGATAGGAGGTGGACGCGCTGTGCATCCACTGTCCGAATTCGCAATGGTTCGGATTGAGTTCCGGATAGCTGTCATCCAGTTCATTCCGCTGGATATAGACAATAAGGTTGAGTATCCATCGGATGTGACTCTCATAATGTACCATAAATTTTTTATCCGGCATCAGCGCGATATGAGAGAGACGGAGTTCATTTTTCAGGGTGAGCTGATTTAAAAATTTTTTCATATAGAGATCGGTGATCCGGTCCTCATGATCGGTAAAAAAACGGTTGATTTCATGGATATTGTCACACTCTTGTTTTTCGGCAAGATTGCCGATGAGTCTGCGGACGATCGTGATGAGTTCGCTGTAGAGAAAAAGATACGATACATCATTTTCGATCGTGAAATGGACAAGTTCCTTCGTATTTTTTTCAATCTCCTCATCCGTAGTGGAAAGGAGAAGGGCTAAGAGAAGTTTTTTCTCTTCGCTAATCGCGAAGGTATAGAGGTAGTCGGCAGAGATATTGGACTGCAAACTCTCCACATTGATACTGTAATCGTTCACACATTCACGAATGTCGTCAAAATATTTTTCCATCAGGTACATTGAAAACCTCTCTCAATTTTCCAAGCTATAATTATTCATAATATACCCAATCTCTTGCTTTATAATCATTTATATATGATTTTATCTTTGTACGGCCCCTCTTCTTCTTGAATTGTATCAATAGGTAACTACGCGTTTTCAGTCCGATTCGATTATTTTTTTTAAAATACTCAGTGCTGTATATATTTTAATCAATAAAATGATTAGAAAGTTATTTAAAAAGATTACAATTATTCAGACAAAATAATCCTAATTAGGAGTGGGTATGAAATTCGGTGAATTAAAAAAAGAGGGACACTGGCCGTCACTGCTGGCCGCCTTTTTGTATTTTGACTTTAGTTTTATGATGTGGACGATGCTCGGACCACTGGCGACAGAGATCAATGAAACGCTCTCCTTGCGCGGAAATGCCCTGAACGATTCTCAGCTAGCATCCTTGTTAGCCCTGCCGATACTCTCCGGAGCGCTGCTGCGGATTCTCCTCGGATTCTTCGTCGATAAGTTCGGCCCTAAAAAGACGGCTCTCGGGTCTCAGCTGATCGTTATTGTCACCCTGTTTTTCGCGTATATCCAATCAGACGCCATCACCTATAATCAATTGTTGTTGGTTGCGCTCGGTCTCGGTTTCGGCGGGGCATCCTTCGCCGTAGCCCTTCCTCAGGCGGGTCAGTGGTATCCGCCGCGTTTGCAGGGTGTCGTTCTCGGGATTGCGGGTGCCGGAAATATCGGTGTGGTCATCGACTTTTTGTTTGCTCCGAAAATCGCCCAAATCTGGGGATGGCCGTCGGTCTTTCTCGTCGGCGCGATACTCTCAAGTATTATCTTCATTGCCTATCTGTTTTTGGCGAAAGATGCTCCTTCCAGCGTTTACAAACCGAATCCGAAGACGTTTAAAGACTATATGAAACTGCTCCGCGATAAAGACACCTGGTGGTTTAACCTCTTTTATGCCGTATCGTTCGGAGGATTCGTCGGATTTGCCAATTACATGAAAGTCTATCTGATGAATACCTATCAAAGCGATATGTCCGCTATCGGTCTGGATATTTTGAATGAAGACAATGTCAAAGTCATGGCCGGTTATTTCGGAGCGCTCTGTATCTTTGCCGGTGCGGTGCTTCGGCCTGTCGGCGGAGCCATCGCCGATACAATGGGCGGGGTAAAATCTCTGTATGTATTTTATGGTAGCATTGTGATTCTATCCCTGATCACGGCATTGATCGACCTGCCGTTTTGGGCAGCGATTACGGTGATGTTTTTGATCATGGCGAATCTCGGGATGGCAAACGGTTCGGTTTTCCAGCTCGTTCCTCAGCGCTTCGGCAAAGACATCGGGATCATGACCGGACTTATCGGTGCGGCCGGAGGATTGGGCGGATCGGCGTTGATCAAGACCTTCGGATGGTCACAGGGGGCGTTTGACGGCTATAGCGCCGGATTCTTGATCTTTGCCGGGTTTGTTATGGTGGCGATATCGGGTATCTCTCTGGTCAAAACGCGCTGGAGAACGACCTGGGGGGCTACGGCAGGCGGCCGTATCTGATTCATTGAGAAATTCAAAAAATGGGTAAAATCAAAAAATTTATCAAGGGTTTTCATGCTGCAACTGCAATCAAGTGAAAATATTCTCCCCAAACCCGGTTCGACCGGAGACGACGCATGCGCCTATGCCATTATCGATAATGCACTCTTCGTATCGGTATTGTGCGACGGTGTCGGCAGTGCCAAACGCGGCGGAACCGCCGCCCGTCAGAGTGTCAAATTTTTTATCAATCAGTTCAAAGCCCGCCCAAAAGCGTGGGATATTCCCAAAACAATGGAAGTCTTTACCCGCCATATCAACGGGCTCCTCTTTAAAGAGTCAATTTCCCAGTACGGGCAGATCGAACTGCTGACAACCCTCTGCCTCGCCGTCATCGAAGGCGAGAGCCTCTATACCCTCAATCTCGGTGATTCCCGCATCTATCTTTTGAAACAAGACGGCAATTTCAAGCGCCTCAGTACCGATCATACGATGGATGATGAATACATGTCGCACGTCCTGACCCAAGCCTGCGGCATGAGTGAAAACATCGATCCGCATATCGTCTCTACCCCGATCGCCGTCGGAGACACTCTGGTCTTATGCAGTGACGGCGTCTATAATCTGATCGATGAAAACAATTTCATGGATCTGGTACATCAGGGATTAGGGGCAGGAACGATCATCAACCATGCCGCTCAAGACGGCCAACTGCACGATCGTGACGATATGAGCCTGCAGATCTTTCGTATCGAATCGCTCGATCCGCTTCACGCACTCAAAAACAACGATCTTCCCATCCCCAAATCGCTGTATGAAGGTGACATTATCGACGGATATACCCTCGTATCGCCGATGATGGAACACCGGCGCATCTGGAAAGTGAGCAAGTACGGGCAATTCTATGTCATGAAATTCCCGATGCGTGCGTATGACGAACACGCCTTGGACGAATTCGTCCGCGAAGCATGGACCGCCAAACAGATCACCCACAAAGCTTTCGGACATGCGTGGATTCCCGAAGGGCGGAGTGTCCGCTATTATATGATGGACCTCGTTGAGGGGATCAATTTAAAAGAGTACGTCAAAAACCGCCCCCTCTCGGTCGATAATGCGATCGAACTGGGGAAATTTCTCCACCGTGCGGAAGCCCATCTGCTCCATCTGGGATTGGTTCACGGTGATATCAAGCCTGAGAATATCCTCGTTTACAAAAATGAAGGGCTCTCTGGTGTCAATTTCAAGATGGTCGATTTCGGATCCATTGTCGAAATCTTTTCCACCAACTCCCGTGCCGGAACCCCGACCTATCTCGCGCCCGAACGGTTCAGCGGAAGCGTTATCAATGAATCGACCGAAATATTCTCCATCGGTGTCACCCTCTACTGGGCTCTGACCGGCAAATATCCTTACGGCGAAATCGAACCGTTTCAAAATCCCCATTTCAAAACGGCCAAACGTCCGGTCAAACTCAACAACAATATCCCCCTATGGCTCGATTCCATCATTATGCGGGCCATCGCGGTCGATCCTAATCAGCGATATGCGCACTATTCGGAGTTTTTTTATGAGCTTAAAGCCCCTAATAAAGTCAAACCTTTCTTTACGAAAGAGACACCGCTCATCGAACGCTCTCCCGTCATGTTTTATAAAATCGGATTTTTTATTCTTTTATTCCTGGAAACTTTGACTTTTTGGCTTTATGTGTCAAAATAGCACTACTATTTAGAAAAGGTTCCCATGCTCTCCTCCGCTTGCCAAGATACTATCCGCGCCGCCGTTTGGCTCTCAACCAAACCTGAAGGTGAATTTCATCGCATCCATACCATCAGCGGAGAGCTTGGGCTCCCTTTTCACTTTTTGGCAAAATCTCTCCAAAAACTGGTCCATGCCGGTATTTTAGTCTCTCAGCGCGGAGCCGCAGGCGGGGTCTGTCTCGCTAAAAGCTCTTCGGAAATCACGCTCCTTTCCATTATCGAAGCGGTAGACGGGACCACTTTTTTTGATTCCTGCGTTCTCGGAATCGGTGACTGCGAATCGGAAAAACCGTGTGCCCTCCATGCTCAATGGGATATTTGGCGCCAAGAGATGATCACCATGTATTCCGCAATGCGTCTCAGCGAGATCACCGATGATGTCACTCTCCGCAAAGTGAAGCGCATTTAATCCTCCTCTTTTCTCCCCGCTTTTTGAAGTTTTTTAACGCCGTGGCGCTCAGGGATTCACCCTAAATACCCTTTAGATGTCTAATTTTCTCTAATATTTTCTTCTAAATTTAGAATAAACACCTTTGTGCTTATTTTTTAATCACATAACTGGATCATTATTCAGACTTTTTTGTCTACAATTATTTCAGATAAATTAATCTGAATAAGGAGCTTTCACATGAAAGGTTTGAATGTTTTAGGAAAAAGTCTGCTGCTGCTCTCGGCTGCCGCTTCAATTGCGTTAGCGGCACCGGAGAAAAAAAATATTAAAATCGGGTTCATCGCCCTCACCGACTGTGCGCCGATCGTCATCGCCAAAGAGAAAGGGTTTTTTGACAAACACGGTCTGAATGTCACTGTTGTCAAAGAAGGGGGCGGCTGGGCCGGTATCCAGCAAAAAGTGATCAGCGGCGAGTATGACTACTCACATGCCCTCGCGGGTATGCCTTTGGCATCGACCCTGGGGATCAGCGGCAATACGCCGATGTACGCCCTCCTCTCCCTCGATTACAACGGTAATGCGATCACTTTCGGAAACGACGTCATCGAAAAGATGGAGAAATACGGTCTGGATTCCGTGAAACGCCCCGTCAGTTCCGAATCTCTCAAAAAACTGATCGATGCCAAACATGCCGCAGAGGGATCAAACTACAAACCTCTCGAATTCGGTATGGTATTTCCGGTATCGACCCACAACTATGAAATCCGCTACTGGATGGCTTCGACCGGAATCGATCCGGATGCGGACACAACTCTTAAAGTATTCCCGCCACCGCAGATGGTTGCCAACCTCAAAGCGGGAAATATCGACGGCTATTGCGTCGGAGAGCCTTGGAATGAGCGTGCCGTGATGGAGAATCTCGGATCATCGTTGGTCACCAACTACGATATCTGGAACAACAATCCCGAAAAAGTGCTGATGTCCACCAAAATATTCGCCGATAAAAATCCCGAAACGACCCAGGCGGTCATGATGGCCATCATCGAAGCCCAAAAATGGCTCGATGCTTCGTGGGAGCACCGTAAAGAGGCTTCGAATATCTTGTCCCAGAAATCGTACGTGTATGCCCCGAAAGATGTTATCGACAACTCGATGACAGGGACGTTCCAATATCTTAAAGGGAAACCGACGGAACCGAACCCGATGTTTAACGTCTTTGCAAACTATTACGCTTCATATCCGTTTTACAGTCACGGGCTATGGTTTCTCACCCAAATGGTGCGATGGGGACAGATCGACAAACCGATCGATATGAAGAAAACGGTCGAGAGCGTCTACCGTCCCGATCTTTTCGCAACCGCAGCGAAAAAAGTGGGATATACCCTTCCGCCGTCTGCCTGGAAGATAGACGGGAAAGATCAGTTCAATAAATTTATTGACGGAAAAGTGTTCGATCCGAACAAAGCGGTGGACTACATCTTCGATAACAAAGTCAACCATTCCAAAGTCTCCAAAGCGGCTCTCGCAAAAGCGAATAAATGGAAAGTCAAAACGGCACAGCCTGCCTATGTCTGCCCTTACGGTCCGGCCGGATGTGCCAATCCGAAGTATGTGAAATAAGGCATAACCATGAATCCGAAAATTACTGAGTTGATTAAACGCATCGTTTTTCCTCTGATCGTTTTGATCTTTATCATCGCCGGATGGTCTGCGCTTGCGCAAAGCGTCGAGGGGTTTCCTACCCCATCGGATACCTATGACGTAGCCAAAGAGGTCTTTGCCGATCCGTTTTACGTCAATAACGAAGATGACAAAGGGATCGCATGGCAGGTGCTGAATTCTCTGGAGAGGGTTTTCGGCGGATTTGCACTGGCGATTTTGGTCGGTGTTCCTCTGGGTCTGCTGATCGGGATGAGCAACAACGCCATGATCGCGCTCAACCCCTATATCCAGATCTTTAAACCGGTCTCACCGCTGGCGTGGCTTCCGCTGCTGCTTTTTGTGTTTAAAGACATCAACCTGACCGCCATTACAACGATTTTCATCACCTCGATCTGGCCGATCATCATCAATACGGCGTTAGGGGTTCGCAGTGTCAGCCAGGATTATCTGAACGTCGCGAAAGTGCTGCAGTTCAGCCCTTTTGAAAAAGTGTTTCAGATCATCTTGCCCGTTGCCGTCCCTTTCATTTTTACGGGGATGCGTTTATCGCTCGGAATCGCCTGGCTCGTTATCGTCGCGGCGGAGATGCTCACCGGGGGAATCGGAATCGGTTATTGGATTTGGGATGAATACAATAATCTTAATTATCATCACATCATTATCGGAATCATCATCGTCGGTCTCGTCGGGCTTGTCCTCGATGCCATCATGGGAGTGATCGCCGATTTCTTTGATTACCGAAAGAAAGGCCACGTATGAGTGCAAAACCCTATTTAAACATTGACCATGTGGACAAAATCTTCCCTTTAGGGGGCGGAAAAGAGTATGTGGCGCTGCGTGATGTCAAACTCGACATCCGTGAAAACGAGATCATCTCCATCATCGGACATTCGGGATGCGGAAAATCGACCTTGCTGAATATGATCGCCGGATTGGACACCATCACCGGCGGTGCCATGTTTTTGGAAGAGAAAGAGATCAATGCACCGGGGCCGGAACGTGCCGTGGTATTTCAAAACCATTCGCTTCTGCCGTGGCTTAGCGTCTATCAAAATATCGAAATGGCCGTACGAAAAGTGCTCGGTGCCGATCTCAGCCCCTCTGAACTGCGGGACCATGTCATGAAGTATGTCGACATGGTCAATCTCGACCACGCCAAAGACAAATTTCCCGGAGAGATCAGCGGCGGGATGAAACAGCGTGTCGGAATCGCCAGAGCGCTTGCCATCGAGCCTAAAGTTCTCCTGATGGATGAGCCGTTCGGGGCACTCGATTCCCTGACCCGTGCCAATTTGCAAGATCACCTGATGCGGATTCAAATGCAGACAGGCAATACCGTCATTATCATCACCCACGATGTGGATGAAGCCGTCCTTTTGAGTGACCGCGTCATCATGATGACCAACGGCCCTGAGGCGACGATAGGTGAGATATTGGAAGTCAATCTTCCCCGTCCGCGGCTTCGTCTGGAACTCCAGCATAATGAGGAGTATCTCCGATGCCGCGAAGCGATTATCGAGTTTCTCTATTCAAAATTTGCCAAACACGATGACTAATCAACCAAACAACAAGGAAAAAAACATGAAAAAAATCACATTATCAGCAGTTGCCGTTCTCTCACTGGCCGGTACCTTTACAGCGGGGTTAAGTGCCGACGAGGGTTTCTCCCTTTTGAGCAATGCGAAGTTTAACGGTGAGGTTCGTCCACGCTATGAAAACGTAGAGGTTGAGAACTCAGCCAAAAATGACGCCAACGCCTTTACGGTACGGGCAACCATCGGAGTGGAAGCCAATCTGCTCGGTATTGACGGTTTGAGCGGAAAAGTGGACGGTACGACCGTTCAAGCGATCGGCGGACAGCATTATTTTGACGGTACCTATAACGGCATGACTGGCTATGAAACGGTGGTCGATCCGGAGCAAACCCGTTTCTCTCAGGCATATCTCCAGTATAAACTGGGCAAGACGGTTGCCAAAGCAGGACGGCAGGTGATCAACCTCGACAATCAGCGTTTTATCGGTTCGGTCGACTGGCGTCAAATGATGCAGAGTTTCGATGCTGCCGTGATCAGTGATAGTACGATTGACAATCTGACACTGACGGGTGCTTATGTATGGGGACGTGCAGGTGTTACTAATGCTCCGACCGCCAATACCGATTCTATCATTTTGAACGGATCGTACAAAGTCAGCGATATGCTCAAAGTAACGGCGTATGACTATATGATCTCTTCGGCAAGTGATACGGTCGGTATCTCATTGACAGGAAATGTACCGGTATCGGTTGCCAAGATTGCGTATCGTGCGGAATATGCTTCACAAGGGGATGCGTCACGCGATACCGATGATGCCCACAAAGACGTCAAAGCCGATGCCGATTACTATAACCTCGATGCGCTTGCCAATATCAACGGGATTCTTGCCGGTGCAGGCTATGAGCTTTTGAGCGGTCATACGACGGGTGACGGTAAAACGGCATTTTATGCTCCGTTGGGGACACTGCATGCTTTTAACGGATGGGCTGACAAGTTTCTCGCCTCAACCCCTACCGGCGGTTTAGCCGATATGAGTGCGACCCTCGGATACACCGCGGCAGGTTTTGGAAAAGCGATGGTGGTTTACCACGATTTCGAAACGGATGTGGCGATGAGCGGCAAAAGTGATCTCGGTAGCGAATGGGATCTGCTTTATACCAATGCCGTCCCGGGTGTCAAAGGGCTGAACGGTCTTGCCAAAGCCGCCTTTTTCAAAGCCGGCGATGTTGCAGGCTACAGCGTTGACGTCAGAAAAATCTGGCTTCAGCTCGATTATAAATTCTAGTCTTCATTCATGCCCTTCGGGGCATATCGGGCAGGCAGCAACCCCTGAAAACGACCTCCTTAAGTTAGTTTCTTTTTTAGCTGCTTGCCCGATGTGCTGACATACCAATCCTCATACGCTTTTGCGTTTGAGTCTCTCGCGACGGGTCTGGCGAAGCGCCCTACTTTCATCAGCGATAATGCTGCAATGCGTACCGATACGAATTACGCTCATACGCGGAAGGATTATCGGTATGGGCCAAGGATATGCTCCCTTTCATTTGGGTAATCGAAACATACTCATGTTTTTCCATCCAGTCGTTAATATTATTCAATATAACACTTACTTCTTCTTCGCCTTTCATCAAAAGCACCGACGTAAAGGCTGCCGCATCGGCGCCGCTCATGATCGCTTTCAAGACATCTTCCGCACTGTGGATCCCCGTATTGGCACAGAGCGAACAGGGGAGCTTTTGGTAGAGAATCGCACACCATCGCAGTGTTTCGCTCAAATTTGCAGACGTCGTGATATTCGCCCGCTGCAGCGAGGTCAGCAGTTCAATATCGACATCCGCTCTCGTCGGGTTGTCAAAAAGACTCAGACCGTCGGCTCCCGCTTCGACAAACCGTTTGGCCATGTTGGCCGGATTGGAAAAATAGGCGTTCATTTTAACGTTCAGAGGGATCGAAATATGCTCTTTTACCTGAGCTACCGTATCGATGTACATCTGCTCAACCATGTGCCCTTCCATCTCCATCGATGTCGGGATATAGGTGATGTTGAGTTCCAATGCGTCAGCGCCGGCTTCCTGCAGTTTTTGGGCGTATTTGATCCACCCGCCCGCCGAAACACCGTTGAGGCTGGCAATGATGGGGATATCGACCGCTTCTTTGACCTTACGGATCTCTTCGAGATAATGTTCGGAGTGGAGATTGTCAAATTCGACTTCATTGGGGAGATAGGTGAGTGCTTCAGGGTTTGAGTTGCTGTGCAGCTGCAAAAAATGGTCGATTTGGCGAATCTCGTGGTTGATCTCCTCTTCGAAAAGGGAGTGCATAATCACCGCGGCAATACCGTTATCTTCGAGCTTTTTGATGCTCTCCAATGATCCGGTTAAAGGCGATGCACTCGCGATAAGGGGATTACGGAGTTTTAATCCTAAAAATGTCGTTGTCAAATCCATCATTATTTCTCCCCGTCGGTTGGTTCGTAACGCTCATGCAGATTCTGGTACCGTTTATAGAGCGATTGTGCCGTATGCGCCGCCGTCTCCAAGAAAGTGCCTGCCGAGGCGCCGTTCATTTGCTCTACCATGCTAAAACGGGTCTCACGGTACATGAAATCCTTCACATCGATTTTAGGCCCTTTATAATCGAGACTCATCGGATTTTCCCCCTCTTTGATCTTGTCGGGGTTGAACCGGAATATCGGCCAAAGCCCGCTGTCAACGGCCCGTTTTTGCTGATCAAACCCATATTTCAGATCATACCCGTGAGCGATACAATGCGAATAGGCGATGATGATGGAAGGACCCTCATACCGCTCGGCTTCGACAAATGCTTTGACCGTCGCCTGATCGTTTGCCCCCATGGCAACTTTGGCGACATAGACGTTTTCGTAATTGATCGCCATCGCAGCGAGGTCTTTCGGAAGTCCGGCTTTCCCCCCTGCGGCAAATTTGGCCACTGCACCCGTAAAGGTCGCTTTGGACTGCTGCCCTCCGGTGTTGGAGTAGACTTGGGTATCCAGCACCAGGATGTTGACGTTTTTACCGCTGGCGAGGACATGATCGAGCCCTCCGTAGCCGATATCATAGGCCCAGCCGTCTCCGCCGATGATCCAAACCGATTTTTTGACGAGATAATCGGAGAGTTCGAGGAGGCTTTTCGCTTCGGGACTGCTCAGGCTGTGAAGTGCCGATTTGAGAAGTTCTACCCGTTCTCTTTGCTGATTGATTTGGATTTCATCCTGCTGTTTCGCCTCCAGTATCGTCTTTGCCAAATCACCCTCAAGGCTCTCTTTCAACCCTTCGAGCAAATCCCTTGCTCGATCGGTATGGTTGTCGATTGCGAGGCGAAATCCAAGCCCGAATTCGGCATTGTCCTCAAAAAGAGAATTCGACCATGCCGGACCTCTTCCCTCATCGTTTTTTCGCCATGGAGTCGTGGGGAGATTCCCTCCGTAAATCGAACTGCATCCGGTCGCATTCGCCACCACCATACGGTCGCCGAAAAGCTGGGACGCCAGTTTGATATACGGGGTCTCACCACATCCCGGACACGCCCCGCTGAATTCAAACAGCGGTTCAAGAAATTGGGACTCTTTCAGATCGTCATGATCGAGCTTCGATCGCTCCATCTTAGGCAAAGAGAGAAAATAATCCCATCTTTCAATCCCCTCCTCTTTTATCGGAGAGAGAGGCATCATATTGATTGCTTTGAGATTGGTCTGCGATTTGTTCTTCGCCGGACATACTTCGACGCACAAAGCACACCCGGTACAGTCCTCGACCGCTACCGAGATGTTGAAAACCTCGTTTTCGGCGAATTTTTTCCCTTTCGCAGCCTTGGATAGGAAGCCTGCCGGGGCATTTTGCAGATAGGAGGCGTCAAAGACATTTGAACGGATAACCGAGTGCGGACAGGCTGAGACACATTTGTTACACTGGATACAGGTATTGACATCCCAAACCGGAACCTCATGTCCGATATTCCGCTTCTCATACTGCGTCGTCCCTGTCGGCCAGGTCCCGTCACTCGGCATTTGGGAGACTTTGATCGAATCACCCTTATACGCCGTAATCTTGCCGATGACCTCGCGGATAAACGGCGTCAATTTTCCCTTTAGCGGCGGTTCCAGCTCCTGGGTACTCTCTGATTTTGTCGGTACCGTGACTTCGTAGAGATGCTCAAGGCTATTATCCACTGCCGCGAAGTTCATCTGTACGATCAGATCCCCTTTTTTCCCGTAGCTCTTTTGAATCGTTTTTTTGATTTTGGCGATCGCCTCCTCTTTCGGGAGGATACCACTGATGGCAAAAAAGCAGGTCTGCATAACGGTATTGATACGGTTCCCCATATCACTTTTCCGGGCCACTGCGTAGGCATCGATAGCATAAAACTTTAACCGTTTATCGATAATCCGCTGTTGTGTCACACGAGGAAGTCGGTGCCAGACTTCCTCACGCGGATATGGGGTGTTGAGGAGGAATACAGCCCCTTCTTTGGCATTCTCTAACAAATCAAGTTTTTCCAGAAATACCGGCTGATGGACACCGATGAAATCGGCCTCCTGTATCAGATAGGTCGAACGGATCGGTTCAGATCCGAACCGCAGATGCGAGATCGTCATCGACCCCGATTTTTTCGAATCGTACACAAAATAACCCTGCGCATAAAAATCGGTTTCATTTCCGATGATCTTGATCGTATTTTTGTTTGCCCCTACGGTTCCATCGGAGCCCAACCCGTAAAACATGGCCTGAAACTGGTTAGGATTTGCCAAAATGAAATCATGATCGTAGGAGAGCGAGGTAAAGGTAACATCGTCATCAATACCGATCGTAAAATGATTTTTCGGAGACTCTTTTGCCAATTCTTCATAGATGGCAATGATCATCGCGGGGGTAAACTCTTTGGACGAAAGACCGTAGCGTCCGCCGATGATGGCCGGCAATCCAAAGGGGAGTGCTGAACGCTTTTCAAACAATGCGGTAAGGACGTCATGATACAGCGGTTCCCCCAAACTTCCGGACTCTTTCGTCCGATCGAGCACCGCGACGGCTTTGAGCGATTGTGGAAGCGCTTCGATAAAGGAATCTATCGCAAACGGCAGAGCAAGCCGCACCTTGATCATCCCCACTTTTTCCCCCAGGGAATTGAGATAACGGACACTCTCTTCAACCGCTTCGGCACCGGAACCCATCAGGACGATCACACGTTCGGCATCCTCGGCCCCGATGTAATCAAACAGCTTATAGCTTCTGCCGGTTAAAGAGGCAAACGTATCCATCTGTTCTTGGAGTATCTTCGGCAATGCCTGATAATAAGAGTTGACGCTTTCGCGTCCCTGAAAATAGACATCAGGGTTTTGGGACGTACCGCGCAGTACCGGATGCTCGGGTGACAGACCCCGTTTTCGATGGGCTGCGACCAAATCAGGATCGATCATGGCACGAAGCACCTCATCGCTTAGTTTCTCGATCCGGCTGACCTCGTGAGAGGTACGGAACCCGTCAAAAAAATGGAGAAACGGAATACGCCCCTGCAGTGCAGCCGCCTGAGAGATCAGGGCGAAATCATGCGCTTCCTGTACCGAGTTGGAAGCGAGAAGTGCGAATCCGCTTTGGCGTACCCCCATGACGTCTTGATGATCTCCGAAAATAGAGAGTCCCTGCGCCGCAAGAGAGCGGGCGGCAACATGAAAGACCGTCGAGGTAAGTTCTCCTGCGATCTTATACATGTTCGGTATCATCAGCAGCAACCCTTGGGATGCCGTAAACGTGGTCGTCAGAGCACCCGCCTGCAATGCGCCGTGAACCGCTCCGCTCGCTCCCCCTTCGCTTTGCATCTCATAGACTTCAGGAACCGTTCCGAAGATATTTTTTTCTCCCTTGGAACTGTAGAGATCGCTGAACTCTCCCATCGGGGATGAGGGGGTGATGGGATAGATGGCAATAACTTCATTGATTTTATGGGCGACGAGGGCGACGGCTTCGTTACCGTCAACGGTGATAGTCGTATGCTCTATCATGCTAGTGCTCCGTTTTACAAATTATCCTATTCTACTACAGTTTAAGCAACAGCCCAACTCGTTTGCACCCTTTTCGGAGTAGTATCCGGTATCCAAGCTTGTTTAGGTATTGACCATGACCTTTGAAAAATTATCGAGATAGTTCCAAAACGATTGTATGTTCTCAGGGCTGACTCCCTCTTTTTCGAGTTCCGGTAAAAGTGCCGCATAGCATTCGAGCCATACCTGCCGCCCTTTTGCATCAATACGGAACCGTGCATGACGGGCCAGCATACGGGGGTCTCCGCGTGTTTGGGCGTAATAATCCGGACCGCCGCAGATTTGGATCAGAAAATCCCCTGCATGTTTTTTGACTTTTGCAAAATCCTCTTCATAATCGACCGGAAACATAAATGCGATAGCACTATGACTAATCAAATCATAATGATCACTCACCAGTTTCCGGAAGCGCTCTTCCCCGACTTGTTCCAGAAAACCTGGATTGGGTTTGATAATGGCAGGATTGGGGGTATCCGACGCGATATCCGTAATGGTCAAAGTCATTCTCATCCCTCTAGATATAATAAATATGCAGTATTCTAAAGGTCTGTTGAGAATAAGCTCCTTAAAGCGGATAGCTATGCATCAATACCAGAGGGTTTCTTTTTTAAGAAGCTGGCGGTTCTTTTTGGAGACCGTATGCATATCATCCAGAATCCGGTGCAGAACATCGATTGTATCAATGGCAAAAGCCCCTTTGTTCAGCATGACGCACTCTGCTCTCCCCGCCATTGCGGCATCGGTCACTTCGGCACGGCTGGGAAGGTTGTTTTTCATCTTGCTCTCCAATACCTGTGTCGCCCAGATGACGGGTAAATGCGCCGCATCGCAAATATCCAGAAGCGCTTCTTGGATATACGCCATATTCTCAAACCCTACCTCGATGGCCAAATCTCCGCGGGCGATCATCACCCCGCTCTTTTCGGATTTGAGCAGCTGTTCGAGTATTTCGGGCATATTGGCGACCGCTTGGCGTGTTTCGATTTTGGCAATGATCCCGATATCCGGTCTGCCATTTTCCAAAAGCAGGTTTTGGAGATCCGCTACGTCATCGACACTTTGGCAAAAAGAGAGACTCAAACTGTCCGCAAAATCCAATACCGACAATGCATTGATACGATCTTCTTGGGTCAGTGCCGGTATCGGGATATAGGTATCCGGGAAATTGATCCCTTTTTCCTCTTTCAACAATACCCCTCCCGCTTTGGAGACTACCACTTTGCAGGTAACGGCATCGATATTATTATAGACGACGGCCAGACCGATCTTTCCGTCATCAATAAAAATGTTTTCCCCTTCTTTGAGCGAAGCGAGCATCCCGCGGACACTGCATCCGATCATCGCCGGTAAAACCACATTTCGTTCTTCATCCAACAATGCGGATCTTCCCTTAATCTCATTTTCCGTAATGATCAGAGAATCGCCGACGAACAATCGGATAGGGTCTTTTTGAATTTGGAGATTCAGAATCTTA
Source organism: Sulfuricurvum sp. (assembly GCF_049277495.1). Taxonomy (GTDB): domain Bacteria; phylum Campylobacterota; class Campylobacteria; order Campylobacterales; family Sulfurimonadaceae; genus Sulfuricurvum. The sequence goes on from NZ_JBASYM010000051.1 coordinate 46,602, forward strand.
CTCCCGTACTCACCGCATTTGAGTTTGGTTTTTTTGGTGACGAATACCTTCTTGTTGATAAAACCGCGCATTGTCGTATCACTCACTTCCTGCAAACGGATCATCGCTTTTTTGTGGTTGACATCGACAATCTTGATCGAATCTTTTTTCGTGATTTTTTTGAAAAACTTTTTATCGACCACAATCTGCGCAGGTATTTTTTCGAGGGTAACCGGGTCTGTCGTCTCTGATCGGGTTTCAGCGTCGTCGCAGCGGATCAGAACCTCTTTCTCCTGCTTGTTGCTTCCGATCATGATCGGGATATCTACCTCTTGAATCGATCCTGTCCGTATTTTAGGGCCGGCTAAATCAACAAAGATCTTGATCTTTTCTACCGATTCGCGTTCGCTGTTAATGCGGCCGATTATGTCGGCCATCGCTTTCCATGTCTCGATAGTGTCATGAGCCGTATTGATTCGAAAGACATTCACCCCGGCATGTGCGAGCTCTCGGATCAGCTGTCCGTCGTTTTGGGTCGCATGAGAAGGGAGCGTCACCATAACGGATGTACTTTGACGGCTTAGTTTGGAACTGGCTTTCCCCCCGAAAAGGGCTTTGCTGTTATTCGACGCGATCGCTATGGAATCGGAAATCGAGAGATGATGAAATTGCGCCATCATCTCTTCGCTGATTTGTTCCCGCCCCAGAGAACTGCTGAGCTGATCATAAAGGGTATCGATGCTCGCGGCAACATGGGCATACGACCGGCCTAACGAAGAGAGCGATAGCATAAAGAGTTTTTCTTGCAGCGGCGTGCGGTCTTTTTTTCGCAAGAGCATGTATTGATTCAGATTCAAAAGACTTTGCGCGCGGGGATGCTCGCTTTCCACTTCATCGCGGGCTGCCAACAAATATTTTCGAAGAATCTCGATATCTTCGAGTGCCGATTCCATCAGGGTTCGATCTAACACACTGTCTCCTTGGCAAAGATATTGAATTATCGTTGCCGGAGAATTATGCATATCCTCGATTACATCGCGGTTACTCTCTCCGCTCCGGGATTATTGGATATCGCAACGATCCAGTTTTTCAAATCCGGGAAGAATTTTTCCTTCCAGCAATTCCAGACTCGCACCGCCTCCGGTCGAGATAAAACTGAATTTGTCTTTCTCTCCCGCTTTTTCTACCGCATCGGCTGTATCCCCGCCCCCGACGATCGTATACGCATAGCTCTCCGCAATGGCAGTCGCCAATTTATAGGTTCCTTTGGAAAAACGGTCGATCTCATAAATCCCCATCGGACCGTTCCAGATGATGGTGTTGGAGAGTTCAATCGCTTCGGAAAAGAGTTTAAGGGTTGCAGGGCCGATATCAACGGAACGAAATCCTTCCAGCACATCTTGGACGGGCGTAATACGGATATCAACCGGGTGTTCGATCGAATCGGTAATCACGACATCGACCGGAAGATAGACCTTGACGTTATGGGCTTTGGCCTCTTCGAGCACCTCTTTCGCCGTCTGAAGATAATCAGACTCAACCAGCGATGCTTGCATATCGTATCCCAGCGCCTGCAAAAACGTATTGCTCATCGCGCCGCCGATAATCAGCTTGTCCACTTTTTGCATTACCGCCGTCAAAAGGGTTATTTTCGACGATATTTTTGATCCGCCGACGACCAATGCGATCGGACGGACCGGTTTTTCCAATGCTTTGGTAAAAGCTTCGATCTCCCTCATCATTAAAAAACCGGCGACTTTCACCGAAACATAATCCGTTATACCGTATGTCGATGCATGTTTGCGATGGGAGGTACCGAATGCATCGTTCACATAAATATCGCACAGTTCCCCTAAACGGCGGGAAAGTTCAGGATCGTTTTTCTTTTCCCCTGCATCAAAACGGATATTTTCCAGTAAAAAAATTCTCTCCGTCGAACACTGGGTATTTTGTACTTTCAGTTCGTCCAGTTCGTTGAGGAACTCAACCTTTTTTTGGAGAAGGCGTTCAAGCCGTTTTTGAACATGACGGAGGCTGAAGCGCTCTTCCGGACCGTTTTTCGGATTTCCCAGATGGGAAACTAGAGTGATAGAGCAGGCATTATGATCGATACAATAGTTGATCGTCGGCAATACCGCACGAATGCGGCTGTCATCGGAAATGTTAAAATGCGAATCCATCGGAACATTAAAATCGACCCGGATCAGCACCCGCTTACCGGATACATCAACGTCTTTAAGACTTTTGACCCCTGACATCGTGATAATGTTGCTGATCATCCTTTTTCCTTTATTCGCAGCAGTTATACATTTTTATATAGTACTCGTGAACCATGCGCCCCGAATCAAATGCGGGAATGACATCCGCCATGGCGGTTTTCATCATTTGGGTCCATTGTTCGGGTTTATTGTAATACATCGGAATGATCTCGTTTTCGAGCATATCCATCAAATTTTTATTGTCTTCGTAATCTTGGACCTCTATCGGCGTCGTATGATCAATCGGAGGGATCGTGAAAGAGTTGATAGCATGTCTTGAAAATTCCGGATGCCACCCGTCATTCGTAGAAAAATGGATAGAACCGTTCATACTCGCCGTCATTCCGCTCGTACCGCTTGCTTCGCGGGAAACACGCGGGGTATTGAGCCATATGTCAGACCCTTTTTTCAGGACACGGGAGAGTTCAAGCTCATAGCCGACCAGTACCGCCATATTTTTAATTTTATGGCTGATATGGATGAGTTCATTAAAAGAGTTGATGGCATTGGTATCAAACGGATACGGCTTTCCGGCCCAAATGACCTGAATCGGCTGATCTTCACGTTCCAAAAGTTTTTTAAACCGGGCAAAATCGTGTTTGAGCAGTCCGGGACGTTTGTACTCGGCAAAACGGCGTGCCCATACGATCGTCAGGATGTCAGGGTCAAACATTTTACCGGTCTGATCGGCAACGATGTTGAACAAAGTGCGTTTGAGATGTTTTTTGCGTCCCGTAAGTGCATAGTCTTCATGCTCGTCCAGCGAGGAGAGCATATCTTTGTCACTCCAGAACCGGCGGTTTTGCGCATTGGTGATATAAATGATTTCACAGACCCCCTCATAGCTTTGCCACATACGGTTAGCCACTTCGCCATGCATTTTGGAAACGGCATTGGTCTTTTTGGACGATCGCAGTGCTCCCAGCGTAAGGTTGAACTTATCCTCGTGCATATTCATGATTACGCGGACGGTATCGAGATCAAGTCCGTTAAAGAAACCGAATTTGTGGAGCAGCTCTATGTTATGCTTTTCATTGCCGGCATCTTCGGGGGTATGGGTCGTAAAGACAACCTGAGATTTAACCCGATCCATATCACGGTATTTTGCATACAGTTCAAATACCAGCGGCAGGGCATGCCCTTCGTTCATATGATAAATATCAATCTTTTGTTTCAGCGCTTCGAGGACTTTGACCCCTCCGATCCCCAGTACCACTTCTTGGGATATACGGGTCTCTTCGTTCACATCGTAAAGCTTATGGGTAATGGTCCGGGCTAAAAAATCATTTTCGGGTATATCCGTAGAGAGGAGGATGAGCGGAGCCGAACCGAAAACACTCGGAGGGAGATAAAATGCCTTGATATGGACATCCTGAGCGTGAATATTGACGGTTGCCTGCACCCCTAAATCTTCCAGAAAATAGTAATGTTTGCGGATAAATTCCGTTTTGAGACTGCGGTCTTCGTTACGCGATTGATCGTAATAACCGAAACTCCATAATATCCCCACACCGATCACATTTTGATGCAGATCGTATGCACTTCTCAAATGGGAACCGGCCAGAAATCCAAGACCGCCCGAATAGGTTTTTAATGCCTGATGAACGGCAAATTCCATTGAAAAATAAGCCACACTCGTCGCATATCTCGTATCAAATTCATAATCGTGTAAAATCATTGTTTCTTCTCTTCTGGTATCGTAGCTGATTATTGTATCGACATATCAATTGTTTTTTGGTTACCGATCCGCTTTAAATAAACGACCCCCAACGGAGGGAGTTTCAGAGAGAGGGAAAATTCGCGTCCGTGCATCGGTTCATTCCGGCTTGTAACGATCCCTTCATTACCGATATTCCACCCCTCATAATAGTGTGATTGCGAGTTAAATATCTCACGATATTCCCCTGCTTCGAGGACCCCTAAAGGAAAATTTTCTCTCGTCTGATCCGAAAAGTTACACACGACATAGACACTTTCATCCCCTATGTCACTCTTGCGAACAAAGCTGATGCAGTTATGGGTATGATCGCGGTCATCGATCCATTCGAAACCTTCGCGTTTCTCATCATACAGATGCAAGGCGCGTTCTTCCCGATAAAGGCGGTTGAGATCCGAAACCATTTTTTGCAATCCCTTGTGCAGCGGATTTTCCAGCAGATGCCAATCCAACGACCGCTCAAAACTCCATTCGGCAAATTGGGCGATTTCTCCCCCCATGAAAAGGAGTTTTTTACCCGGATGGGCCATCATATACCCGTACAATGAACGCAAATGGGCAAATTTCTGGTTCGTATCCCCGGGCATTTTGTTGATCAGCGAGCCCTTCATATGGACCACTTCATCGTGACTGAGGGGGAGCATGAAGTTTTCGTCAAACCCGTACCACATGCTAAAAGTGAGCTGGTGGTGATGATGCTGACGGTAAATAGGATCATAGCTCATGTATTTGAGCGAATCGTGCATCCACCCCATGTTCCATTTAAAACCGAATCCAAGTCCCCCTACATCTACCGGACGGGTCACCATGGGATAGGCGGTTGACTCTTCGGCAATCATCAATATATCTGAGAATTCGCCATACAGGCTGATATTGAGTTTTTTTAGAAATTCTACGGCTTCAAGATTAATATCCCCGCCGTATTTGTTAGGGATCCATTCCCCCTCTTTACGGGCATAGTTGAGATAAAGCATGGAGGCAACCGCATCCACTCGGATACCGTCGATATGGTATTTGTCACACCAAAACATCGCCGAAGAGATCAGAAATGATTTGACTTCGTTACGTCCGTAGTTAAAAATGATACTTCCCCACTCCGGGTGATACCCCTGACGCGGATCCTCATGTTCATATAAAGCCGTACCGTCGAAGTTGATCAACCCGTGCATATCCACGGCAAAATGAGAAGGAACCCAGTCCATAATAACGCCGATGCCATTTTGGTGAAGCGTATCGATCAAAAACATCAAATCCTGCGGTGTTCCGAATCGTGACGTAGCGGCAAAATAGCCGACGACCTGATACCCCCAGGAACCGAAGAACGGATACTCGGTGAGCGGCATAAACTCGACATGAGTATAGTTCATCTCTTTCAGATACGCTACCAACTCGACAGCAAGCTCTCGATAGGTGAGAAACCGGTTATCTTCTTCAACTTTGCGTCTCCACGATCCCATATGCATCTCATAAACACTGATCGGTGCATTATGGGCGTTATTCTCATGGCGATCCAGCATCCAAGCACTGTCTTCCCATCCGTATCCTTCGATATTCCATACACGCGACGCTGACTTGGAAGGTTCTTCGGCATAAAAACCGAAAGGATCGCTTTTATCATGGACAATATTATGGAATTTGGAGACGATGTGGTATTTGTAGGTGAGTCCCTGTTCTACCCCCTCGATAAACCCTTCCCATATCCCCGAACCGTCCTCTCTCAACCGCAGAGGATGCGCATCGACAGAGTAATCATTAAAATCGCCGCGGACACTGACACTGTGGGCATTGGGAGCCCATACGGCGAAACACACTCCCTCTTTGCCCTCATGAACCATAAAATGCGATCCGAACTTCTCATAGAGTTTGGTGTGGTTTCCCTGACGGAACAGATAGATATCCAGTTCACTCAATCGGGATACGTCATAACTGATCGGGTGACTCATTCATCGACTCCTTGCTGGCCTCTGCGACCTTGTATGACACGTCGGTAAAGGGCATCATACTCGCGTGCCGCACCTTCCCAATCGTACCGTTTTTCCATAGCATTGCGCTGCAGCCGCTCAAATCCCTCTTTGTCGTTGTGCCATACGTCTAGAGCCCAATGGAGGGTTCCGACCAGTGCATCGGAGGTTGCATCATAAAACTTGAATCCGGTACCGTGGGTCTGATCATTCCAATAATTTTCGATCGTATCATCCAATCCCCCCGTCGCACGGACGATAGGGAGCGTTCCGTAGCGGAGGCTGTAGATTTGGTTGAGCCCGCACGGCTCGAACAAAGAGGGCATCAAAAACAGATCGCTCCCTGCTTCGATTTGATGGGCAAGATCGTTGCGATAGCCGATATAACAGCCGAATTTATCGGAATGTTTTCCGGCAATATCACTAAAATAGTGTTCCGCCCATTTTTCCCCAGCCCCGAGAATAACGATCTGAATATCCATCTCCAAAAGTCTCCAGATCGCATGGGCGAGCAATTCGATCCCTTTTTGTTCGACGAGCCGTCCGACCAGCCCGATCAGAGGAATATCGCTCCGCTGCGGAAGATTAAACGTCTGTTGGAGCTGTGCTTTGCACACCGCTTTACCGCCCATATCCCCCAGGTCATACTGCTGTGCGATAAACGGATCAACGGAGGGACTCCACTCTTCGTAATCGACCCCGTTCAGGATTCCATGGAGTTTATATGAGTTAATATTAAGAAGTCCCTCCAACCCCCATCCAAACTCATGGGACCGTATCTCCTGCGCATATTTTTGGCTGACCGTGCTGATCACATCGGCATGGACGATTCCCCCTTTGAGGAGATTGACACCGTCATATTCCTCGAGTTCATGGGCATTAAAATGGCTCCATCCCACACCGAGGGCATCCATCGCACCTTTGTAAAATTTCCCCTGATGCTGGAGATTGTGGATACTCAGGAGCGATCCGGTATAAGCGAAATCAGGATCATACGCATAATGGGTGTTTAACATGACGGGTATAGCGGCCGTATGCCAGTCGTTAGCGTGGATAACATCGGGACGAAACCGGAGTTTTTTGGCAAGCTGCATGACGGCGCGTGAAAAAAAGATAAAACGGGTATCGTTGTCGATGAAACTGAATCCGTCTTCTTCATAGAGCCCTTTACGGCCGAAAAAGCCTTCATGCTCAATAAAGTAAACCGGAACATCCGATCCCGGGAGAACCCCCTCATAGACATCCGCCCACGCTTCGCCCAGATTTCCCATCGGAACACCCAGCGATCCTTCAAGACGTTTCAGCGCGTATTTTTCCTTGTCCACGATGTAATAGCGGGGCATCACCACCCGCACGTCATGCCCCATAGCCCGTAATGCTTTCGGAAGTGCCCCGGTAACATCCGCCAATCCGCCGCTTTTGGCAAACGGTACCACTTCGGATGCAGCAAGGAATATATTGAGTTTACCCATAACGTCTCTCTTGTAATAATTTTGCCCCGTCCATCGAAGCATTGTCCAACACACTGATCTCGATACGCAGATTCTGAAGAGATGGTCTCAGGGCAAATTCGCCCAGACGTTCACGCAACAGCTTCAGCAAATAAGGGTTCTCACGGATAATTCCGCCGCCGAGCACTAACAGAGCGGGATTTCCAAGTGTCACCAGTGTCCCGGCGGCACTTAGCAGCGCCGTTTCAAACTCTTTGACGATCATCTGCGCATTTGTATCGGATGAGTGTTTCAAACGCTCTAAAAACGGATCCTCATCTATTTTTAAACGGGTGCACCATTTGGCAATCCCCGACCCCGATGCAAACAGCTCGATACAGTTAGAGCGTCCGCATCCGCACACAAACGGTGCATGCCGATAAGGGATATGACCGATCTCAAAAGAGAGATTTCCGCTTCCGCGGATCAGTCTCCCGCCATCGATCACGGCAGAACCGATCCCCGTACCGACATACAAAGCACACAGAGTCTCCGTTCCCCAATGCTGCGCTTCCGCCATAATGGCACAATTGAGATCATTGTCGATCGCTAATGTGACATCATAGCGTGATTCGACAACGGCTTTGAGCCGATGTTCATCGATAGATATATTGGGGGCGGAAAGGATCTCCCCCTCATAAACCTGCCCTGCATACGAAATTCCGATAAAACCGATATCAGGATGCGCAGCCATTTGCTCTTCGATAAACGAGAGAAGCCCTTGGGCATCGGAGCGGATCGTTTGGGAAAATATCTCAGACCCGCTGTGCAGCTCGCTGCGTAAATAGGTCCCGCCGATATCAATCGTGAGTGTTTTCATCGGCTCAGCGTATCATAAAGATCTGCGTACACTTTGGCACTCTCCGTCCAGGAGAAATCACAGTTCATATTGTGTTTGACAATGGCATTGTAGAGTTTCTTATCCTGATAGAGGTCCATCGCTTTTGCCATTGCATGGAGACATGCGCGTTCGCTGGGACGCTCAAATGCGATGCCAAACCCGTTCTTTGCATCGGGATCGAATTTTTCAAACCGCTTGACCGAATCGATCAATCCCCCCACATGGTGAACGATCGGAACGGCGCCGTAAGCGAACGCTATCAGCTGATTCAATCCGCACGGCTCGAATAACGACGGCATCAATAAAAAGTCGGCAGCCGCATACATCCGGTGAGACTGGACTTCGTCATATCCGAAATGAAAATAAACATTCCGATGCGCATGGGCGAGTTTTTCCACCTCTTCACGGTAACTCTCTTCCCCTTCTCCCAAAATTGCCACATTACATTCCAATCCAGCAAGTTTAGGAAGGGTATCGATCAGAATTTGCATCCCCTTTTGTCCGGTGAACCGTCCGATAAATACAAACAAAGGTTTGTTGATTCCTTTGAGCGAAACGGATTTGAGATAATCGCTCTTATTGATCCGTTTCCCTTTAAGATCGCTATAGGGGGTCAGGAGTACCGTATCATTTTGGGGAGAGAAATGTTCGGTATCTATCCCGTTGAGGATACCGACGAGCTTTTTTCGGTGGGCCCGTAAAAAACCTTCCAGCCCGCAGCCGAACTCTTCGGTCAAGATCTCTTTCGCATACGTCGGGCTAACCGTGGTTACAGCATCAGCGTAAGCGATCGCCGCTTTCATGAAACTGACCTGCCCGTAAAACTCGATCCCCTCCATCGTGAAGTATTTTTCATCGATCCCCAAATCAGACAGGATTTCTGAGGGAAATGTCCCCTGGTAGGCAAGATTATGGATGGTAAAGAGGGTTCGAGTATGAATCTCGGGACGTTCATGAAGCAACAGTGCCACGAGGGCACATTGCCAGTCATTGAGATGGGCTATCGCGTACTCGGACATTTGCATCATCGCTAAAAGAGCATAGTTGAAGATGCCGAAACGGAGGGCATTGTCCTCATACCCGCTATGCGGAGGACCATATAAAAATTCACGCTCACACAGCAGCGGCGAGTAAACAAACCGATACCGCACCTCTTGATAGGTACATCCGAAAAGCTGAACCTCATACGCCGCATTGCCCATACTCACTTCAAATTTTTCCCCGATCGGGCGGATAGCGTATTGTTCCCGATCAATCGATTGGTATAGCGGCATCACGACATCAACATCAAACCTTTCCGTCAAAGCCTTGGGAAGTGCATGCGCGACATCGGCCAATCCCCCCGTTTTGGCAAAGGGATACACTTCACTTGCGGCGAACAACAGACGTTTTTTCGACATTTCAACCCTCCTTGAGCAATTTAGCCGCCACTTCGGGCGCTACAGGATTAATCAGTATTCCCGTGGTGAGTTCAAACCCCCCATGAGTATAGATACGCGGCATGATACGAATCGAAAATTGGTGTACCTCGTCCACCGGTATATCCATCCCCTCATGCAGAGATTGCAGCGGAGGAGTCGTTATACTCAGGTTAAAATGGAGTATCCTCAACTGGCGTTTGAGCTTTTTGAGTATCCGATACAATATCTTGGACAATTGTTCGATATGCCCTTCGCTGAGGGTGTCGATCTGCCCGATTTTTTGGCTTGAACTGATGATCAGTTCAAAAGGATACGCACTCGCATAGGGGCAATAGGCACTGAATTCCCCTTCCCGATCCACGATCCTATCCCCGGCTTCCTCTTCATGCTGAAGAATCGATTGCATCAGCCCTTTTGCCGTTGATTGATAATACTCGACTTCCCGCAAAAACTGCTCACGCTCTCGTTTCGGTATCAGCGGCAATCCGATTACCTGCGTATGGCAATGAGGCTGTGTCGATCCGCCGGAGATCCCTTCATTTTTAAAAAGGGTGATATGGGCGATACGGGTATCACGGCGCAAATCACCGAAGCGCTGCTTCAACGTCTTCAGCCACAATCCGATTTGGGTATCATCCCATTCCTCCATTGAGGTATGGTGCTGCGGCGTATCGATAATCACCTCATGCGCCCCGAACCCTTCCCAATACTCATGAAGTCCGAAATGATGGATATAAGGCGCTTCGATTTGCACCGCTTTATAAAGGTTCGGCACAACCCTCGTCTGCCAGCCGCGTTCATTCGAAAAAGTGTTGACCGGACGAACCGCAAAAATTTCCGGAGGGGTCATCGATTCATTCCCTTCGCAAAAAGGGCACTCACTCCGGGAAGGATCATCCGGTATTACACAGGCAAAATCGGGATGGTGCAGCCGCTCCGGAGCGATGATGACATGATTGTCATAGAGCCGATCATACCGTATTTCAGACATCGCTTACCTCGATCCTTCCTGAAAGAGAAAATCCGATATTAAACGGAAGAACAATCGCGATACTGATCCCCTGAACGGTGAGATCAAGCCCCTGCTCACTTTGTGAAAGGGTTTTCAATTTAAAGTACATGAATTCACAGGCAGTCCCCAAACAAATACAGATTTTCTTCTGAAGGACTCCGTCCGTAATTTCCAAGCGGCTGAGTTCGCCCAAACTGCCCGACTCCATCAGAGGCGTATCATTCATCAGTACTTTGTCATAATCGGAAAAATGAAAATTATGCTCGAGAATATAGACGAGCTCTGCCCCCGAATTGGTCAAAAGCGTAATATCGAAGTCCAGACCGCGATGAAGCGGACGATAGATTTTTTCCAATCTCGCTTTCTCTTTATCGGGGAAATAGACTCCCCCCTCACGCCAGAAATGGAGTTCAGAATCTTTAATAGACGATTCAAAAGGCTGATTGGCAAAATCACCGTACTCTCGGAAATTACACCGGCGAAAATTCTCAAGCGTGAATTGAGTGTCGCTGATATGATCGACAAACGAGTTTTTAAGGTACCAATCATAGATGACCTCATCGGCTAAATTCGGATCAATGACCATTGCGACATGATGAATCGTATCGATCCCATCTTCTGCCATATGCTCCTCTTCCGCCGTATTTTGTTGAAACATCCGCTCGTGATAGGCCTCTTTGCGGCGTGTCAATGTGTTTTGCCAGTTAAAACAATCGGCACGGGAATCAAATTCGACCAATTGCCCCCCGCACGCAGAATCAAACCTCCATATCAGGTCTGGAGTCACTGTTTTGATCTTATCATACCCGTCGAGTTCATTTTGGTCAGTGAGAATCGCCGCCGTATTTTTATATCGGATATTTTCACATTCAATGAGATAGCGGTAAGCATTGTCTCTGAGGTTAGGGAGATAAAGTCCACCAAAGACCCCATGCCACAGGGGGTCATTTGTCTGAAGTTTGTACAAGGCGGTATCAAATGCTTTATCCGCTACTTCCAGCCGTGCATGGGAGAGTTCGATCATCCGTTTGTGGATGCGGTTGCTCTCGGGATATTTGACAAAAAAGTTCTTCCATATCCCCCCTTTGAGAAACTTGATCCCTTCTTGTTCAAATCGCTCAAATCCCATCTCATGTTTAAATGCTTCCAGTTTAAGGGCATTTTCGGCACGAAGGCTCCACTCTCCCATCTCATAATAGGAGACATTCGGCAGATACGCGATCCCGCGGGGATGACTCTGCGCCATGTATTCCCGATACTGCATCGTTTGAATCGTTTCATCGTCCAAAACACGCTGAACGAAACGTTCCAGCCACCCCTTGGTGTAAACCCATTCATACGTTCCGGGCCACATTCCGAATTTTTCGGCATCGTCAAATAAAATTGCGGCAGAATCCTTTTCACGGGTATACGATTTGATCGCTCGGATTGCACTCTCGACATTCAGAAACGGTATGGCGTAGCGAAGTTTTTTACTGATGGGAAACAGTCCAAGCGCGACTCCGCCCTCTTCGCTCATATAATATCCGTCCAAAGCCGATTCATCAAATCCCGCACACTGAAAATGGTAATCGTCCATTACGGTGTAGTGGATTCCGCTGCGGACTACATCAGGGATAAGAGAAGATTCCCACACCCGTTCTGTCAGCCAAAGCCCTTTGGGCCTCTGGTTAAACCCTTTTTGGATCGAATCATTGAGACGCTCAATCTGCTCTACCCGGTCAGCAGAGGGGATAACACTCAAAATAGGCTCATAATAGCCTCCGCTAAAAAACTCGATGCTTCCTTGGTTTGCGAGGTCTTGAATACGATGATAAAGTTGTGGATTGCGTTCTTGGATCTGTTCCATTAACCAGCCGCTGCAATGGACACTGAAGCGAAATGCAGGATACCGGCTCATCACTTCGAAAAAAGGCTCATAGCAGCTCGTAATCGCATGCTCGATGACCCATCCGAAATTATCGACCGGCTGATGCATATGTATTCCAAACAACAGTATCGTCTTATTCCCCATCCCTACTCCTAAACAAACCAGTTACGTCCATAGACCTCGTCTAAATCAATAGAGAGTGATCCGAACTCCGGCAGAGTCTGAATAATCTGCCCGTTGCGAACAATCTCAAAACGAAGATGAATTATAGTATACGTTTTAAAATAGCTTCGTGAAAGAGAGAGTTCAATCCTCTCATCGACCGCACACATACAATCTTCCGTATTATCTTTTCCGTTCAGCCCTATCGTCAGTTCTTCATCCGTTTCTTCAATAGTGATAATAAGCTTGGTTTCTTCTACATCCAGCAAAACGATGTTTCCTTCAAATGCTACGTATACCGCATTCGCATCATATCCATAATGGATGACATCAATCGGTCCGCGAACACGCTCCATCGTCGAATAGAGTTTTCTCTCATCAATACGGCCGCATCCAAGCCACTCGAAAAAAAAGCTCGTCTTTCCGTCGATGACCGGTGAAATCGGTCCATGCGGTTTGATCGCGAAAGTAGCGGTCCCCTTATGACTTTGTATCGGTTCAAACAGCTCCGTTGGGGGAGGCATCTCCAGTAAACGGTAAATACTAATTAAATGGTTGCGAAAAAGAGCATCGAATTCATCCGAAAAACCGCTCATGTGATCATCACCGTACCACCAAAACCAGTCACTGCACTCCGATGCCAGAAAATGGTACTGAATTTTGTCACGAATCTCATCCGTCAGTGTACCGCGATAATGGTCAACATCACGTCGTGTTTCGTAGATCAGTTCCCATGCCCTGTTTTTTTCGCTGTGGCCTGACCATGTATCGAACGTCCCGTGTATCCAACTGCCGGGAGTCAATCTCTTTAGCGGTTCCATCCCCTCTTTTTTAGAGACTTCCTCCATCGTTACCGTGGTACACCACGGCAGATTGGCAAGACGGGTATAGAGTGCGGTAAAAAAGTCATGTGCATTATTCTCATAAAACTCCCAGGCATTTTCGCCGTCCACGATGATAAAAACGGTAGGATCCTGTTCTTTTTGCTGGATCAGTTCCAATGCATGTACAAAGTGGTCTGCCGCATCATGCCCCGATTTGAACCGATAATTAAATCCGATAAGATCGCTTAAAGCGTGATCTCGGAATCCGATCGTCACTTTATCAAAGCGATACGGCTTGTAAATCAATGATCGGTTCTGTTTCCCCAAAGAGTTCAATAAGATAGACTCATCGGTAGCGATCCACTCTATGCCGTGCTGTTGATACATAGCCATGCTCTCTACGTCTACGGCCCCTTCAGCTGGCCAAAATCCGCTCGGTTTTTTACCGAATATTTTTTCATACAAGGCTATCGAACGCTCGACATGCACGAGAGCATCCTCTTTGAGAGAAAGGTACCTTTCTGGGAGAATCGTATGCGGATTTGCCTTTAGGGCATTTTCCATATTGATCAAAAGCGGAAGAATAGGATGATTGTACGGAGTTGTTGAGACACTGATTCTCCCCTGCTCTTGCAATGATGCATAAAACGGAAGAATCGTATCGATAAAGCGGCACAATGTTTCAAGCAGCTGCTCTTTATCCGTTTGTGTATATCCGGACCCTTTTTGAATCAGTTCACGGATCAAAGGAATTTCCTGACGTAAATACGAACTGCACCATGCGAGGATAAAAACCACTTCAAGATCGATAAATTCGTAGAGTGTATACTCTTCTTGGTGATAGAGCGCATCAAAACGACGGGATAGCTTGACCATCGTCTCATACTGCGTTGACTTGCAAATTTTGACAATCCATTTTTTGTCCGAATCATCCAGCGATGAAGGATGCAATGCCCATAAGTTAAGAAAATGGTCATTCTTCAGCGGCTCGCGGTACAAAAGAAGCTGTTCGATAAGTGTGGGAGTAAGATTGAATGTCGCTTTAAGCCCTGCATTGCGGCTCAGGAGCCACGGCATCTCATAGTAATCTTTGATTGCATGGAGAAATACCCACGGCATTTTCATCACACCGTCACTTCCCCGGTAATCAGGCTGATGCATATGCCAGAAAAAGGAGAGGTTGAGGGCTTGCGGTTTCATTTTGAGACGGTCCACTCCTCGATTTTTGCACGGTAGGTCTCATAGATTTTTTCACCGCTCTCGTCCGTTTCAGCCTGAATATAAATATTGAGACGATCGCTGTACTGATCCGGAATCATTAGGATCCAATCGTTTTTAGCCAGCCATATTTTGACACCGTCAAGCGTCGACGAATCTTTCCCTTTGGCATCTTCGAGGAACATCCGCATCATTTTCCCCTTCAGCGCCTGAGAACACGGAACTTTGAAACTGCGATAGAAAAATTTGGGAAGTGCATCGATCAAATCCGAAAGCTGGACCCCATGGTTCACCATCATTTCGATAATTTTGAGGGTCGCATACATCGAATCTCTGTGGGTAGCAAATTCGGTAAAGGCGAAATTTCCCTCCCCCGTTGCGATCAGATCGTATTTTTTCATCTGTTCCGCTTTGAAATTTGCATATTGTCCACGGGAAATTTTAAGCTGATCAAAATAGATGATATCCGCCGCCCATGTAGGAAGAAATACTCTTTTCTTCGTACCGATTTTTTGGGCTTCCAGATTCAATAATGACAAGACAACATAGAGCGCCGTCTGCTTCGAGAGAAGCATCCCTTTGTTGCACAGTATATCCAGACGCTGCCCATGGGGATAAAGCATAAATCCGGCATCCAGAGAGAGAGCTTGGATAATACTGCCCATATCCTGATTGGAACTTTTCGAGAGTGCGGTAATATTCTCCAGCCGCTGTGCGTCAGGATAGGCATTGAACATAATATGATCGACCCCGAGATCTTTTAAAATATCCGGAAATACTTCGGATGCCTGTCCATGCAGCATATCGACGGCAATTCGGCAGTCAAGGCATTTGAACGCATGCGATTGCAGCAGTGATTCCATCCCTTTTTTATAATGACTGTATTCATACTTATGATCGGAGGGATAAATCTGTCCGATACGCGAATAATCGACCCGGCGGAAAGATTCTTTGAAAAATGCTTTCTCGATTTTTTTGGATACTTCGCTGTTGACCCGAAGCGCTTCGTGATTATAGAACGTTATAACCGTGCTGGAGGGATCATCAAGCTTTTGATTAAAATGTATCCCCGCAGCATACCCCTCATTCGAAGAGAGGCTGCAGCGCATTACGGCAGAAGGAATCGCATTGTAATCCACAACATCGATACCGGCGGAGAGAATACCCCCTAAAAAAGCCCGTTTGAGCATTCGCGAGCTTTTATTGAAATCACGGGAAACCAGTACCGTCGATCCGACGGGAAGCTGCGAGCCGAATGCTTCGGCAAGTTTGGTGGCCATTTCACAGGAGAGTTCCACATTCGATTTTCCGATTACCATTCCGTTTTCAAAAATCGAATTTTTGTATTTACTTCCCAAAATGACACTTCGGCTGACGATGGAAGCATTTTCGATCACTTTGTCCGGCCAGATCGTGACATCTTTTTCGACATTCACCAACTCACCGATCTCACATCCCTCAGCCAGGATCAACCCCGCTTTTGCGGTAACATTTTTCCCGAAATGGTTGTTGTTACAGATGACACACCCGTCCAATTTTGCATTTTCTCCGATTTCAACATCGTTCCAGATGACGGTATTTCGGATCTTGCACTCCGAGTGGATCGTAACATTCTCGCCGATGACAACATTGTTTAGTCTTGATCCCCTCTCCACCGTTACATTTTTTCCGATGACGACAATTCCGATCACTTCGACACTCTCGTCCAAACCGTTGTCTTCTGCGCAAATCAATACTCCATCGGGGTATTTGATCGCTTCGCCGTCCACCTCAAATTTGATTTTTCCGCTGAGGATATCGTCATATACGTCACGATAGCTCTCAGGATTTCCGACATCACGCCAATATCCCCGCGCGTATCCGGCCATCAGATCGATGCCCTGACGCATCAGAAGAGGAAAGAGATCTTTGGCAAAATCAAAATTTTCATTTTTCGGGATATAGTTGAGGATTTCAGGCTCGATAATATAGATACCCGTGTTAATCGTGTCACTGAAGACTTCACCCCAGCTCGGCTTCTCCAGAAACTTTTCAATCTTTCCCTCTTCATTGGCGATGACAACGCCAAATTCAAGCGGATTATCAACTGAGGTAAGGGTAATGGTGAGTTTGGAGTTTTTCGCTTTGTGGTAATCGAATATTTTCTGAAAATTGAAATCGGTAACCAAATCGCCGCTGATAACAATGAAATTTTCATCACCAATGAACTCCTGTGCGCGTTTCACGGCTCCTGCCGTACCGTAATCATCATCAGGTACGACGTAGGTGATATTGATACCCCAGGCACTTCCGTCTTTAAAATAGTCTTTGATGATTTCAGGCTTGAAATAGAGTAAAACAATAAATTCTTTGATTCCCAAGTTTTTGAGACTCATCATCGTGTGTTCCATCATCGGTTTATTCATGATGGGAAGCATCGGTTTCGGTATGGAATTAGTAAGAGGTTGTATTCGTGTACCGAACCCGCCTGCCATTACAACAGCTTTCATCGATCTCCTTTATTAAAAGAAATTAAAATAAATTGAAAATTACTTTTCTTCATAGGCTATAAGTATATAATAATAAATCATACTTATAGACACAACTTTTGTTTAAAACTGCAAATACAGTATCATACTTACGTGATCTAATAAGGATTATATGAGGTCAAGAAAATCACAGCCACCCTTTTTTTCGAAAATAGACCAACGGGATAAGACCGGAGACAACCATCATCAAAATAGAAAACGGATACCCTCCGCTCCAGGAGAGTTCCGGCATAAATCTAAAGTTCATCCCGTAAATACTGGCGATCAATGTCGGCGGCATCAATACGACGCTTGCAACGGTAAAGAGTTTGATTATTTTGTTTTGTTCAATATTGGTCTGGGCTAAAAAGAGATTTTGGAGATTATCCAGCGTATTGGCATCGATCGTTATAAATTCTACCAGTGAATTAAGATCTTTCATCATAATAAAAAGCTGATCTTTCAGCGGTTTGGTGAGCTTCGGAGATTTTGCCATCGCGGTCAACGTCCGCCGTTTATCAAAAACCGACTGTCTGACTTTTGCCGTGAACTCTTGCAGAGTCGATATTTTCTGGAGCAATTCGATCGACTGCCCCCCCGTTTCCCACAGCAGTTTTTTTCGTATGTCATCGCTCTCTTTAGCCGCATATTCGAGCAAATCGGCATCGGCATCGATCCGAATGTCAAAAATCTGCATAAAAATATCAAAACCTGAATGAAACTTTCTAGGATATTTAATCAGTGTCGTATGCATGGTTTCAAACGTCTGAAGTTCTTTCTCACGGATCGAAAAAAGAATATCGTTTTGAAGGATAAACGTCACCGATTCATTGTAGGGACGATTGGTATTGTCCACGAAAAAAAAGGAAACAAAAAAGAAAGCGTTGATGGTAATGCGGAAATCATCTTCAACATAGCGTGAGCTTAATTCGATCTCTTCCCGTTCGTTTTTGGTCGGGAACCCGATTCCGAATAAATTTTCGACCTGTTTGATTTCATCCGAAGTCGGCTGATACATGTCGATCCAGGCAATCTTCTCATGAGACGGCAATCCGTCAAGTTCACTCAAATTCGTTGTCAAAAAGTGATTTTTATCATGGATGTATAGTGTAACCATAAGATTCCATCCTGCATTTGCTGTTGTGTAACTCTACTAACAGTGTATCGTTTGTTATTAACAAAACAATTACAAATCGAAAAAATCTTCGGCAATCATTCGAAATATCAAGCATCCCTCTTTATAATGTCACCGATAAATGAATGAAGGTAACCCATGGATTTAAAACAGCAGTTAATTGATTTTGGATGCGGAGCAGAATTTGTTGAAATTGCCTTAGGCTATGCGCAATTTTATCAACCCGAACACGATATAGAGCATTTTATCGAGTATGTCGAAGAAGAATATGCCAAAATCGAAGAAGCCGAAGAGATCAAAAAAATGGACAAAGAGATTGTTGATGCATCCGGTCTTTTTGAAGAGTTTGAAAGCGAAGATCAACTTTAATAAGTTTTAACAGGTTCTCATTTATCTCGGTCAAGAAGTGCTATAATCATTGGTAACAAATGATAATTTTTTGTGTGGAATCCCCAATGGAGTGTAACGATGAGCGGTGCGATAGAAAAATTGCAGAAAGAACTTAAAGATACGCAGCGTGCATTAGCCGAATCCGAAGAGCGCCACCTCAGACGAGAAGCTGAACAAATCAAAGAGACATGCAGACAAATCGAACAGGCACATCAAGAGTGGATAGCTGCATTGGATGTGGTAGACGATCCGATCTTCATGCATGATAAAGATTTTAGAATTCTACGCTGTAATATTGCTTATCAGAAGCTTGCAGAACTTCCTTTTAACCAGATTATCGGACATCCCTACTTTGAGATCTTTCCAAAAAGTGATTCCCCTCTGCCTCACTGCATGAAAACCATGGGAGATGTACGATCAAGTAGATCGGAAGATGATATACAAATTGATGGCTCTAGTTTCCGTTCTCGCGCTTATTCCTTAACCGATGAACAAGGTCAATATCTGTATTCTGTCCACCTACTCGAAAACATTACCGAACGCAAACGGATACAACTGGCGTTACGTGAGAGCGAGGAAAAGTTCCATAGTATCACCGCTTCTGCTCAAGATGCAATACTTATGATGGATGATCAAGGCAATATTTCGTATTGTAATAATGCAGCCGAAAAAATGTTCGGTTATTCTGCAAAAGAAGCGATAGGACAATCTCTTCACACGCTGATTGCACCGGCACGGTTTCTTGAAGCACATAAGATAGGCTTCAGCCATTTCAAAAAAACGGGAGAAGGTCCTGCCATAGGCAAAACGCTTGAACTGGCCGCATTGAAAAAAAACGGAACGGAATTTCCGATAGAGCTCTCCCTCTCTGCAGTCAGAATCGAAGGTCGTTTGAATGCGATCGGTATTATTCGAGATATCACCGAACGGAAACATGCCGAGACCGCCTTAAAACGCGCCAACCGCGCTCTAAAAACCCTATCAGCAGGGAATCTGGCATTGGTACGAGCTAAAGATGAAAATGCACTGCTAAAAGATATTACCGATATCATCGTAAAAAATGGCGGATACATGCATGCAGCTGTCGGCTATGCAGAGAATGATAGTGAACAAACCATCACTCCCATGTCATGGACGGATATGCATGAGCATACCTTCTGGCTGCAACGCGCCACATGGGCGGATAATGAACAAGGGCAATTTCCGGTTGCCAGAGCTATACGCAGTGGACAGACACAAATTTGTCGCAACATTACCGACGAGTCAGAATTTACAACGTGGAGAGATGCTGTACTCTCCCGCGGATATGCCTCAAATATTGCCCTCCCTCTCATCGAAGGAGATAAGGTTTTCGGGGCTTTAAGTATCTATTCCTCAGATACGAACGCTTTTGATGAAGAAGAAGTTAGACTGTTAGAGGAACTGGCAAATGACCTCGGCTACGGTATTCTCAACCTACGGACCCATACCCTTCATGAACAGCAGGCAATGCTGCTTCGACAAAGTCTGGAACAATCGATTCAAACCATTGCTTCCACCGTAGAAGCACGAGACCCCTACACCGCCGGACATCAAAATCGAGTCAGCGAGTTGGCAACTGCTATTGCACGTGAAATGGATCTAAGCGAAGAACAAATCCATGGTATCCACCTTGCCGCAATCATCCACGATCTGGGCAAAATTCATATCCCTGCAGAAATTCTCTCCAAACCCGGAAAACTCAACGCTATCGAATTTATGCTGATTCAAACCCATCCGCAGGAGGGATACAATATCCTTAAAGATGTTAAATTTCCGTGGCCGATCGCTGATATCATTTTACAACATCATGAAAAACTCGATGGTTCTGGCTACCCCCAAGGGCTAAAAGACGAAGAAATACTCATTGAGGCAAAGATCATCTGTGTTGCCGACGTAGTCGAAGCCATGTCCTCCCACCGCCCTTATCGTGCGTCATTGGGGATCAAACCGGCTCTGGATGAGATAAAACACGGACGTGGAAACTGGTATGACCCTTTAGTGGTTGACACATGTGTAAAACTTTTTGCTGAAAAAAGATTTGCATTTAGTGTGGCAGTGTAACTATATTATTTTATTCTTCGTCACGGATGACGACTTGATTTCTACCGCGTTCTTTAGCTCTATACAGCTGTATGTCCGCCTCCCGGTAGAGATCTTCACACTTGAAAAGCGAATCCATTTTATACACTGCGATTCCGATTGAGATCGTCACATACGGAGCGGCATTGTTCTTTTGATGTAAAATGGCCAAAGCTTCGATGGCCAAGCGAATCCGATTGGCAAGATCAACATATTCATCTTTGCTCATACCGCTTACAATGACCCCAAATTCCTCCCCTCCCAGCCGAAAGGCATACTCACCGCTTCGTGAAGTATACGATTTCAGAACATTGGAGACTTGTGTCAACACATCATCCCCTGCCTGATGCCCGTACGTATCGTTATAAAGCTTGAAATTATCGACATCGACCATCATCAACGCAAGCGATGAGTCGTGACGTTTGATACGGTTCATCTCTTCATTGATCTTTTTAACATAAAAACGGCGGTTGTAGAGTCCGGTCATCGGATCGGTAATGGCAAGTTCTTCAATGATTTTTTTATCTGTAATGTCATATCGGACTGCCGTATAGCCGATTATTTCCCCCTCTAAAACATTCGGTGAAATCGTCGTATCTACCCAATAAAAGCTGCCGTCAGCTTTTAAATTTTTGATCTCCCCATGCCACATTTTTCCGGAGCTGATTGTTTCCCAGAGATCGTTAAAGAGGGAGTCGGGCATGTCCGGATGGCGGATGATGGAATGATTTTTACCGATTAACTCCTCTCTGTTATAACCGCTTATTTTACAAAACGCATCGGAAACATAGGTAATGATTCCCTTTCGGTCAGTCTGAGAGGTAATGACATAATGATCAATAATATTGATATATTCTTGAAGCTTTTTGGATTTTTCCTGAATTCGGGATTCCAAATTCTGATTAAGCTCTTCGATCTCATTTTTCTGATTTTGCAAAAGGATATTTTGTTCATTCAACTGCGTCATTTTCTGATCGATATCGATCGTCATTTTATAAAAAGCATTCGTCAAAAGCTTCCACTCGACGTCATACTCCTCGCTGGCAAGCTTGATTTTATAATTTCCCTGCGAAATATTCAGAGCATATTGCGTCAACTCCTGTATCGGTTTGGCAAAAGATCGTAAGGCTATGACCACCATCCATATAACGATAACTACTCCGCTGATAAAAAGTAAAAAAAGTGTAGTCATCTGTTGATACCACTGTTTGAGCACTTCATATTCATCCATTTTGACGGCAATACCCATACGCAAATCATCTTGATAACCCCAGGCGGCCGCGACCCTGTGCCCCAAATGGTCAATCGTATACATTGCTCCCGTTTTTCCCAGAGCCGCCTGATCGACCGGAACCATTTTTTGTGGATTAAAATAAGAATATGCGGTGATATCCGCAAAGCGGGTTGTATTGGCACTCATCATTTTGCCGTTTCGGCTAATCGCGGTCAATACTTCTCCGCTCTCCCCCAGCTCCGAAAAATCATTAATGACACTTTGTATGGTTTTGTTATCGATTTGGGTTGCCACCACCCCGATCACTTTGCCATTGTCCACGATCGGTTTCGCCATAAAAGCCGCAAAATCGTGACTCGGTTTATAATAATAAAAATCGGAGATATAAGGATCTTTCAACTTCAAAGCATCTTTGAAAACTTGTGCCAGCTCCGTGTCTCCATACGGTCCGTGGAAAAGATTCGTGTGGATATCCTTTTCATGCTTGACCGTATAAACGATGTCCCCCTGCACGGTGATGACAAAAATATCATAAAACTGATTCTTGAGTGCAAATTCATTCAAGCCGTTACGCAATTCTATAGAATTGGATTCCCAATACTCTTTGGTAAAAACTGAATGATGCCGAGATGCTAAAAATACCAGCTGCTTAAGATTGTTAATAGCAGAATAGCGCTGGTTGGTGTAAGTATGGATATCGCGGATTTTATGGGTGAGAATAGTATGGGTACGAATCAATCCGTTTTCACGGATCGTATCACGGACTTCCAACCCTATGATCATCATTGTGACAAAAGTAACAACAGAAATTGACAAAAGCCAAAAGAATGTACGTTTTAGCAATGTGATCTTGCCTATAAACAGCACTTTCGGCTCCTTTGTCAATCTATACTTCTATCATAAAACTTTATAAAACTATTCACTCTAACCAGAGTGAATATTAGAAGTCAAAACAATAAAATGTGTAGAAAAGAAACAGTATATTTATCTATCCCTTCTATACTGATTATCATTTCCTTGATTCTCATGCTTATTCTTCAGATTGGTTCGATTTTCACTTTTATTTTCCATTCGAACGGATTGGCGGTTTCGGTTCTCATTACGTATTTCCCGCTGATGGATTTGACGTTCACGATTCTCGTATCGGTTTTCCCGCAGAATGACTTTCTGTTTCATATGATTATACTTTTTCATACGATAATCATCGTCTATATACATATAGTGCTGTCCGCGATTGCGGCGATCGATTACGTCATCAACGCTGATCCCGTGATAGGAAGAGAGAAACCGGACATTGACCAAATCGATAATCTCTGCATCATTGAGATGATGATTTCTCCCATAGTGGCCATAAGGAGGTCCCAAATGTCTACGACTGTCGACGAAATAGAGTGTCCGCGGGTCTAATCCTAAACGAAGTGTGATATCCCACCAACTTAACCCGCGCAATCGCAGATTCAAAATAAAATGGGGAGACCGGTGAGAGTGGCGCGCCAAATAATAAATGACACTCGTCTCAACATCCGGAACCGAACGTTCTATCACGATGATTTCCTGAGCAGGAACACGATAATAGTCTCCGATTGAAAGAGAAAAGCCCGATATCCCGCGATCAGACCCCGAAATCCCGACATCAAAATTTGCTCCGATCAGCGATCCAAACAGACAACCGGAAATCAGGGCCGTACGTACTACATTTTTCATATGATTCTCCCTTTTGAATTAGTACATTGTAACAATGTTAATCATAAAAAAGCTAAAACAACCGACTTAAATCCTAATTTAAGTCCTACAACCCATTTTATGTAGTTGATATACCAAGTTACTATGAAAGAATAAGAAAAAAATGAACCTTAAGACACAAAGAAAGAGCTTTGACTAGGAAAGAGGTGTCGTCTTGACTACGAAATAGAGCTCGCCTTTTAAAATATTGAGGTGTTTGATCACATTGTCGCGGCGGATTTCATCCATCGCAAAATGCTGTTCGATAGAATCGTAGATACGGTCGATGCTGGCATAGATTTCTACCATCAGTTCTGCTTTTAATTTATCCTGAACACTAGCCATAAATCATCCTATTTGTTTGACTAAGTCTTTCGTAAAAAACTCAACCAAAAAAATCCCCGATAAGGGGAAAATGACGAGAAACAATGAAGTTTTGTCCCGCAGAGGGGACAAAGGTTTAGCGAATAAGGTCGAAGAAATAGTCAGTCGTTGCGATACCTTTGGTATCTTCATCCAATTGGTCAAGAACTTTGTTCGTGATCCAAGTAAGAAGGTTCAACGCTCCATCATATCCGCTGATTGAGTAACGGTGTAGGTGGTGACGGTCGAAAATTGGGAATCCGATGTAGATCAACGGAGTACCAGTATCACGCATCAACTCTTTACCGTAACTGTTACCGATCATGAAATCAACCGGTTCAGTGAAGAGAAGTGAACGCATTGCCCACAAATCTTTTTCAGCCCATACGTGCAAGCTGTCTTTAGCAGGAGATGTATCAAGCAATGCTCTCATCTCTTCTTCCCACCCTTTTGGTGCATTGTGGCAAAGGACGTGAGTCGGCTCAGCACCCATCTCTAGCAAGAATGAAACAACACCTAGAAGGAAGTCAGGATCACCCCAGATAGCGAATTTTTTACCGTGCATGTACGGATAACTGTCTTGCATAGCATCAACCAAACGGCCGCGCTCTAGTTTAAGTTTTTGTGGAACTTCTGTTCCTGTTAATTCAGCCAATTTCATAACGAACTCATCAGTCCCTTTAAGACCGATCGGGTTAGAGTATCCACCAGCGTGTTTCCAACGTTTTTCGACCATTTTCATAGTTTTAGACGTTGCATATTTTTGTAGAGAGATTGTTGCACTTGAATTGATACAATCTTTAGCGTCATCAATTTTTGTTCCGCCTTGGAACATTTCGTAACTACCTGCAGGCATGTCCCACTGATCAGAGTGGTCACCCAACATAATATAGTCAGTACCGAATGCTTCTACAATGCTTTTTACTGAACGAAGGCTTCCGATATACGTTTCAAAACCAGGGATGATATTGATACGTTGTTTTGTTTCACCTTTTTGACCTTCAGTAAGCTGAGACATGATACCGTGCATCATGTTGTCGTATCCAGTGATATGGCTTCCTACGAAAGAAGGAGTGTGCGCATAAGGAATTGGATATTCTTCAGGTAAAAATTCACCTTTATCTTCTTCTTTAGCAGCGATGATGAACGCCATCAAGTCGTCCCCGATAACTTCCGCCATACAGGTAGTAGAAACCGCGATCATTTTAGGTTTATAAACTGCAGCACAGTTTTTAAGACCCTCTTTCATATTTACCAAACCACCGAAAACCGCTGCATCTTCTGTCATAGAGTCAGAAACACATGGTGTAGGCTCTTTAAAGTGACGGGTAAAGTATGAACGGAAATACGCTACACAACCGTGTGAACCGTGAACGTAAGGCATAGTACCTTCAAACCCGAGAGCAACCATAACCGCACCGAGAGGTTGGCATGCTTTTGCAGGGTTAACGGTAATTGCTTCACGAGCAAGGTTTTTCTCACGGTAATCCCATGATTTAGTCCACTCAGCAATCTCTTCTACTTTCGCAGGATTAACAGCGAGCATGGACGACTCAAATTGTTTTTTGTTTTTGAGTACATCTTGGTACTCAGGTCGTTTAAACAGGTCTTTCCCGTTTACGATTTTTTCTACTTCTTGCATTTTATTTTCCTTGGTATAGACAATTTTCTGCCTCATACGAGGCAAGGAATTTTCAAAGCGCCAAAAGCGCAAGGGCCTGCTGCGAGAGCCAACTCAGTATGTGTTTAATGCAACTGAGCCGGACTAAGCTCGCTCAGTGCAGGGAAGAAGGCTTCAGCCTTCTTTCTCCCATGGTGCTTTTGAATGTGCCCATACAGGAGAGTTGATCGCAAGATCCATATCCTGGGCGAAAATAGCGAATCCATCGTACCCGTGGTAAGGTCCGCTGTAATCCCATGAGTGCATTTGACGATATGGGAGACCCATTTTTTGGAATACATACTTCTCTTTGATCCCAGAAGCTACTAGGTCAGGCTGAAGTTTTTTAACAAATGCTTCGAGTTCATACTCGTTGACATCATCATAGATAACAGTCGAACGGAAAATCTCTTCTTTAGTACGTTTGTAGTCGTCATCATGAGCGAACTCATAACCGGTTCCGATTACTTCCATACCTAAGTCTTCATAAGCACCGATAACGTGACGAGGACGGAGACCGCCGACGAACAACATAACCGTTTTACCTTCAAGACGAGGTTTATATTTAGCGATAACCGCATCGATCATCGGTTGATATTTAGCGATAACTTCTTCACATTTTTTCTGTACACTTTCGTCAAAGAACGCCGCGATTTTGCGGAGAGATTTGATAGTTTGTGACGGTCCGAAGAAGTTATACTCGATCCAAGGTATCCCGTATTCTTTCTCCATGTGACGGCTGATGTAGTTCATTGAACGGTAGCAGTGAAGCAAGTTCAATTTTACTTTTGGTGTCAATGCCATCTCTTTAAGAGTTGCATCTCCTGACCATTGTGCAACAACACGAAGGCCCATTTCTTCCAAAAGGATACGGCTTGACCATGCATCTCCACCGATGTTATAGTCACCGATGATCGCTACGTCGTACTCAGTCGTTTCAACATCGCTTGTGTTAACGTTTACTTTTGCATCGAAAACATAGTCACGGACCGTGTCATTTGCAATGTGGTGACCCAATGATTGAGAAACCCCACGGAAACCTTCACAGTTAACCGGAACGATTGTTTTATCAATCTCTTTCGCTTTTGTTTTTGCAACAGCACCGATATCATCCCCGATCAAACCGATCGGACATTCTGATTGAACAGTGATACCGTTATTCAATGGGAACAATACTTCGATTTCATCGATACATTTACCCAATTTTTTATCTCCACCGAAAACGATGTTGTTTTCTTGGAAATCCGAGCTAAAGTTCATGGTAACGAACGTATCAACACCGGTTACACCGATGTAGTAGTTACGACGACCAGCACGGCTGTATTGACCGCATCCGATAGGACCGTGAGAGATATGAATCATATCTTTAACTGGACCCCATACAACCCCTTTAGAACCTGCATAAGCACAACCGCGTTGGCTCATAACACCCGGAACGGTTTTTTTGTTTGAGCGGACATCACCGCAGGTTTTTTGATTTTCATCATTTGGAGATCCGACACCGAGATGTTTTTCACGGTTTTTCGCCGCTTTCTCTGGATACGCTTTTAAGATCTCTTCAATGGCCGCTTTTTGTTTAGCTTCTAGTGTTTCTGGACCCATAATACACCCCTTCCTTACGCGACTTCGATACGGAATTGTTCCATCGAATCTAAGTTATGACACAATTTCATTGTTTCATCATCAGCTGCATCTACACGTTTAGAGATTGCAGACATTTGGTAACGGTTCATGTAGATCATGTATTTTTGTTCTTTATTCGGGTTCTCTTCTTTGAAGTAATGAACCATAGCTTTGAACAAAAATGTATCTTTGTTGGTGTAGCTGATCCACTCTTTATCTTTATCTTTTGTACCCATCAAAAGTTTGATCTCTTTTACGTCACTGACATCAACATCAGCCAATTTTTCGATAACTTTATCGTCCGGAATAATATTCCCCATTGAAGCTGGGAAGTGAAAACCTAATACAAACATCTAATCTCCTTTTTCTGTTGTTTTCTTTTCATTATTAACAAGATGTTAAACGTCATAGAAACTTCTATGACAGCCATTGAAGATTCCTCAAAAGAGGAACCATTCGGATACCTTACGCTTCGTGCGCAGCTTTACCGACTTGAGACTCATCTACTTCGTCTTCGAGACCGAATGCAAGGAGCAAGTCTTCAAGCTCATCCATACTGATTGGAGTAGGAATGATTTTCATATCGTTATAAACGATTTTACGAGCAAGCTCTTTGTATTCGCGAGCTTGGTCAGAATATGGGCTATACTCAACAACCGTCATACGACGAAGTTCAGCATGTTGAACGATATTGTTACGTGGTACGAAGTGAATCAATTGAGTTCCAAGGCGTTGAGCAAGCTCTAGTGCCAAATCGTACTCTTTATCTGTCATACGAGCGTTACATACTAGACCGGCAAGACGAACTCCACCAGTGTTTGCATATTTCAAAATCCCTTTAGAGATGTTGTTAGCTGCGTACATCGCCATCATTTCACCAGACATTACGATGTAAATTTCTTGTGCTTTACCTTCACGAATAGGCATTGCAAATCCGCCACAAACAACGTCACCAAGAACGTCATAAGAAACGAAGTCAAGACCTTCTTCATCGTATGCACCCTCTTCTTCAAGAAAGTTAATCGCTGTAATAACACCGCGACCTGCACAACCTACTCCTGGCTCAGGTCCGCCTGATTCTGTACAGTTGATCCAACCGCCCGGAGTTTCTTTATCAAAAAGACCTTTACCCCAAAGACGAGCTTGTTCCATCTCAACGTCTTCGATGGTGCCGTATTCTGCTGCAAGAGAAAGAATAGTATCTTGTGCTTTCTCGTGAAGAATCAAACGAGTTGAATCCGCTTTTGGATCACATCCAACGATCATAATATTTTTATCGAAATAGTGTGACATTGCTGCCAATGTATTTTGAGATGTAGTAGATTTACCGATCCCACCTTTTCCGTAGAACGCGATTTGTCGCAAGCTAGCTGCTCCAGCCATGT
>NZ_JBASYM010000052.1:0-7266 GCF_049277495.1 Sulfuricurvum sp.
GTAGAAGCCAAAGAGGTCGGTTTTTGTATTGCGGACAGACTTAGTGATGCGTATAACGGAAATCTTGAGCTCGGACTCTTTTTCTCCGGAAGCAACGGGTATAAAATTGATAAAATCATCTCCGTCAAAGAATTGATGGAAAAATTAACCCAAGGGGAGTGAGTTTAAGCGTGCTCCTTCGTATTCTCCTTCTGGCTTTTTTACTATTTACGTCTGCACTCAGTGCTAATAATAACGCACGGCTGGAATCGGCGAAAAAAGCGCTGGAAAGCAGCGATGAAATTGAGCAGTTTCGCGGCTACAACGAATTTAAGAGCATCTATCTTCGTGCCATCGTGGATAAAAACAGTTCTTTGGCGAATGAAGCGTTAGAAGGAATCGTTCATGGCGGGGAGAAGCTTGGAATCGATGTCAGCAAGTATCAAGCCGACTTGCTTAAAATCAAAGGTATCGGTAAACAAACTGACCTGAGTGTTACTCTTCCTGCTGTGGCAGAAACATCTGCATCTTCTCCTATTCCCTCGGTGATTTACGATAAAACATTTAAGCCGGCTCTTATCGCGAGCAAATTTGTGACGCCTGCGCCTGAAAAAATGCTCAAGGCCGCACCTCCTTCCAAACCGGATGAAATTTCGATGACAATGCGTCATCGTCTGCTTGATGCAAAATGGAAAGACAATGGTCTGGAACTTTCGTTTGATAGCCCTGTTCAGCCTTCTGAAATACGACTGTCAAAGATTATTGAGGCGGATAAACAGCGATTTCGCTATATCGTTGATATCGCTTCTTCCACCCTTTCAAAAAGCCAAACCTTGGAACATCATAGTATTAACCGGGTTAAGATAGCTCAATTTGATCCCAAAACACTTCGTCTCGTGATTGAGCATAATCAGGCAATTTCGATTAAACCTACCCCCCAAGGTTCTACGGTTTATATTGATCTTTCGCTAGAACCGCCCAAAGCAACGCCGCCTCTTGCAGCTTTGCCAAAACCGGAAGTCGAAGAGCCTCCGCTTATTGCCGCATTGCCTCCGCTCATTACGGTAACTCCCAAAGATCGCAGTAAAAAAATTATTGTGATCGATCCTGGGCACGGCGGTAAAGACAGCGGCGCTGTCGGCAACGGATATATGGAGAAGAATATTGTATTGCAAATCGGGAGCCAGATTGCCGATAAACTCCGGGCTCAAGGGTATACCGTTTATATGACACGCAGTAACGACACCTTTATCGAGCTGAAAGATCGCACCAAATTTGCTAATGACAAAGAGGCTGATCTATTCATATCCGTTCACGCCAACTCTATCCCCAAAACTTCTGATCCGTTGGGGGCACAGGGGCTGGAAACCTATTTTCTCTCTCCGACGCGAAGTGAACGCTCGATGCGGGTCGCGGCTTTGGAAAACTCTGAAGATATGGGCGAGATGGGACAATACGGGAAACTCAGTTTTTTGAGTTTTTTGAATAAAGAAAAGATTATCGCTTCCAATAAATTGGGGATCGATGTTCAAAAAGGGATATTGGGCAATTTGCGCAAGCAATTTCCGAATATCCATGACAATGGAGTTCGTGAAGCACCGTTTTGGGTTCTTGTGGGGGCGCAAATGCCGGCAGTGCTCTTGGAAGTCGGCTATATCAGCCATCCTGATGAATCAGCCCGTATCGCTGATGAGAAATATCAACGATGGATGGTTGATGGCTTATTGGAAGGTATCGGACATTATTTCGCCAATAACAGTTAAAGTTTGCTTTTTTCGTAAAAATAATTCGTCGCTTCGACGAATCCTTCAACACTCCCGCAGTCGAATCGTTTACCCTTAAATTTATAGGCCAGAACCATACCGCTCTTGGCTTGTGCCATCAAGGCATCGGTGATTTGGATCTCTCCCCCTTTGCCCGGTTCCGTTTGTTCGATGATACGAAAAATATCCGGCGTGAGGATATAGCGCCCGATAATGGCGAGATTGCTCGGTGCGACAGCAGGATCGGGTTTTTCCACCATATTAGTGATCATGTATACGCCATCTTCGATCTCTTTTCCCTCAATGATTCCATAGCGGTTGGTTTGGCTCGGATCGATCTCTTCAATGGCGACAATAGAGCATTTGTATTTGGCATAGAGTGCCACCATCTGTTTGAGAACTCCTACTCCTCTGCCATCGCATAAGTCATCTGCCAAAATAACGGCAAAGGGTTCATTTCCGATCAATGTCTCTCCGGTAAGGATTGCGTGTCCCAACCCTTTCATCTCATTTTGACGGGTATAAGAGAAGGTACAGTTGTCGATTAGAGCGCGGATTTCGGTGAGATAATGCTCTTTACTCGAACCTTTGATCTGGTGCTCAAGCTCGTAGCTTACATCAAAATGATCTTCCAATGCCCGTTTTCCGCGTCCGGTAACAATGGCCATCGTATTCATTCCCGCCTCGACCGCTTCTTCGACACCGTACTGGATCAGAGGTTTGGTCAGAACCGGCAACATCTCTTTAGGCATTGCTTTGGTTGCAGGTAAGAAACGAGTGCCATAGCCGGCGGCAGGGAAAAGACATTTTTTAATCATTTAGGCTCCTTAATTCTAAGTGCTATTTTAGCACAAGTGTCGGGAGTAAACAGGTTTACCCTCTGGCAATATTGTTTTCCTCAAATAATCGCAGGGACATGGGATATTCTCGAAGATATCGCTGTGCTTCTTCGGTGATCGGACGGTTTGTTGCATAACATCGTACGAGCGATCGTCCTGTGAGCATCGGATTGTTGTCAATATAGACGGAACAATCAGCGATAAATCCTTTTAAATCGGATTGTCGTATCTCTTTCAGCGTACTTTCACACCGCACCAATAATAATTCTTTTTCTTTCAACCCGATCAAATCGATCCCTTCTGCTTTGGACGACTTGGTAATCGTGTATCCAAGCTCACTCAAATTCTTACTGACTTGAGCACAGTAATCGACCGGAGCTGTTTGAGCCATTTCGGACGCAAGAGGTACTGTGTAAGACGGTGTTTCGGTTTTCAGGAGTGACTGAGTCTCTTTGAGAAATTGCTCTCTTTGGTATAGCTCTTTTTCGGCTACTTCTTTTTGTTTACGAGAGATGATCATCACAATCCAGTAAGACGCTGCGAGAATGACGAATACAGTAATAAATGTTGCCATTATCAATCCTCAAATTTTTGTATAAATTATACATAAATTGATGAATGTTTCAGATTGGCAGTAGACTCAGGTTAAACGGGCATAATTATAGTACTTTCTTATAAACACTAATATCTATTAGGAAATGAGATCATGTCTACAACATTGGATAAAACGAAAATGGTACAACTTTTTGAGACAAGAGAGATAGAGGATACCATAAATAAAAGTGAACAACATTTTCGTGCATATTTTGAACGTTCTATGATAGGGATGGCCTCAACTTCACCCGAAAAAGCCTGGATCGAAGTGAACGATCGGCTATGCGAAATTCTTGGCTATCCTAGAGAAGAACTGCTTAAGATGACGTGGGCAGAAATTACCCATATTGATGATCTTACGGAACAGGAATTAAAGTTTAATCAGGTGCTCTGCGGTGAAGCGGATGAATATGAGATGGACAAACGTTTTATTCATCGTGAGGGACATATCGTTTATACCCATTTGGCTTCACGCTGTATCCGCCGCGATGATGGAACGGTTGATTATTTTGTTGTGATGGTCGATGATATTTCTATACGTAAACAAACGGAAGAGAGACTGCAGGAGAGTTCTAAAATTCTTCAGAATATTTTAGAAACGACATTGGACGGTTTCTGGAATATTGACTTTAATGGTAATCTTCTAGATGTTAATCTGATGTATTGTCAGCAGTCGGGTTATACACGTGAAGAACTTCTTACAATGCAGATTCCTCAACTCGATGCCATGCAAAGCCTCTCCTATATTGCAGAACATATTCAAAATATCATTGATCATGGACATAAACAGTTTGAAACCAAACATCGCCGCAAGGACGGGTCGCTTTGGGATGTTGAAATCAGTACGACCCACTATGATGAGGGTGGACGAATATTTGTATTTCTACGGGATATCACTGACCGTAAGATATCCGATAGAAAACTCCTCGAAAGCCAATCGCGTATGCGTTCTATTATTGAAAATGAGCCTGAATGCATCAAAATAATCGATCCTAACGGTCTCTTGATTGAGATGAATCCGGCAGGGTTGAAAATGATCGAAGCGGATTTTCTCGATCAGGTAGCCGGCTATCCTGTACTTGATGTCATTGCTCCGGAATATCGAGTCGCTTATGCGGATTTACACAAACGGGTACTCTCCGGTGAATCAATGCAGATGGAATATGAGGTACTCGGGCTGCATGGAGGACGTCGTTTATTGGAAACGCATGCGGTGCCGATGCTGGACAACGGACAAACGTTTCATTTGGCAGTTACCCGTGATATTTCTGAACGGAAGCAAGCCGAAGAAAACCTTCGTGAAAGTGAAAAACGGTTCCGAGACTTTTTTGAAAAAAATTCTTCTGTAATGCTGCTGATCGATCCGGCTACCGGTAAAATCAGAGAAGCCAATGAAGCGGCCACCGCATATTATGGATATTCAAAGAATGAGCTGATGAGTATGCTTATTACTCAGATCAATGTAAACTCACCTGAGTTTGTCAGAGAAGACATGGCGTCGGCTCTTCATGAGTCTCGTAACTATTTTCTCTTTTCCCACCGGCTGGCTTCCGGTGAAGTGCGTCATGTTGAAGTGCATTCAACCCCGATTGAAAGTGGAGGGAAATCTTTGCTTTTTTCCATTATCCATGATATTACCGAACGCAAGCAGGCAGAAGAAAAACTCAATCTTGCCGCAAGTGTTTTTACCCATGCCCGTGAGGGAATTTTAATCACCGATGCCAACGGCAAAATTATTGATATTAATGATACCTTCAGCCGTATTACCGGGTACAGCCGTGACGAGGTTTTAGGAATTAACCCACGTATCTTAAGTTCCAAGCGGCAAGGAAAAAAATTCTATACAGAAATGTGGCACGATCTGTTGGAAAAAGGGTACTGGTACGGTGAAATTTGGAATCGTCGCAAGAATGGCGAAGTGTATGCCGAGATGTTAACGATTAGTGCTGTATATGACCTGAAGGGAAATGTCAAACAATATGTGGCACTTTTTTCCGATATTACGACCATTAAAGAGCATGAACATCATCTCGAACATATTGCACATTATGATGCCCTGACGTCTCTGCCGAACCGTACCCTTCTCAGTGATCGTATGAAAAATGCCATTTCGCAAACATTACGGCGCCAACAGCCTTTGGCGGTAGTGTATCTTGACTTGGATGAGTTCAAAAGTATTAATGACACTTATGGTCATGATATCGGAGATCAGTTGCTCGTCGCTCTTTCAACGCGCATGGAACATACACTGCGGCATGGGGATACCTTAGCCCGTTTAGGCGGGGATGAGTTTGTTGCCGTATTGGTTGATTTGGAAAATACGGAAGCGAGTATCCCTTTGATTACCCGACTTCTTGCGGCTGCTGAAAAACCGGTAACGATTGGTACCCTTTCGCTTCAAGTATCGGCAAGTCTGGGGATTACTTTTTATCCGCAATCCGAAGAAGTCGATGCAGATCAATTATTGCGTCAAGCCGATAATGCAATGTATCAGGCCAAACTGGCCGGAAAGAATTGTTATCATATCTTTGATACCGAACAAGACCGGAATATTCGGGGACATCACGAAAGTCTTGAACGTATTCGTCAAGCACTGAAAAAAGATGAGTTTGTCCTTTATTATCAACCGAAGGTTAATATGCGAACCGGCACAGTCATCGGGGCTGAAGCACTGATACGATGGCAGCATCCAATAGAAGGGCTCTTAGCTCCGGCATTATTTTTGCCGATTATTGAAAATCATCCCCTTGCCGTAGACGTTGGCGAATGGGTGCTCAATACGGCATTGAGCCAGTTGGAATACTGGCACTCTTTGGGCTTGGTACTCCCAATCAGTGTTAATATCGGTGCGCGTCAATTGCAGCAAGAAAACTTTGTGCAGCGTTTACGCAAAGTTTTATCGGAACATCCTTCTGTTCCCCCATCTTTTCTGGAGCTGGAAATATTGGAAACCAGCGCTTTGGAAGACATCAACCGGGCATCCCGCGTTATGGAAGAGTGTCGAGAACTCGGCGTGAATTTTGCTTTGGATGATTTTGGAACCGGATATTCTTCGTTAACTTACTTAAAACGGTTACCGATTGCTTTACTCAAAATTGACCAGAGTTTTGTTCGCGATATGCTCGATGATCCGGATGATTTGGCAATTTTAGAGGGGGTGATAGGATTGGCCGCCGCATTCCGTCGGGAAGTCATTGCTGAAGGCGTCGAAACGGTGGAACATGGTGAAATGCTGCTTCAGTTAGGCTGTGATCTTGCCCAAGGATATGGAATTGCACGTCCTATGCCGGGAATTGAATTTCCCGCATGGGCAGAAGGATGGCACCCTGATACGGCATGGACGACAATGCCGTCTGCCAATTTGAGTGATTTGCCCTTACTGTATGCCGGGGTTGAACACCGGGCGTGGATTTCCGCTACGGGGATGTTTTTAAAAGGTGAGAGAGAAGCCCTAAACCCACAAAACCACCATCAATGCCGTTTCGGAAAATGGCTGGACACGGACGGTGTTACCCGCTATGGTGAAGATCCGACATTTCATACGATCAAACGAATTCATCAGGAAATCCATAAGTTGGCCTCAGAATTATTGGAACTTCATTCTCAGGGCGAATATTCCAAAATTTTGGAAGGATTGGAAGAACTGTATCGTTTGCGTGATAGTTTGATGGAACAATTGAAATTATTGGTTGTCAGTACAAGATATGTGAAAAAAGTGTATTAAATATGGAGATGGCGGAGGAGAGATTCACAAACTAGGTAATTTATGATGTTTTAAAAGTAATACTTGGAATTAGGTACCTTAAAAAGTACATGATAAGCAAAGCGTCACTTTTAAAACAATAAACTGAATTTTATGCCTGTGTTGCCTGCCGTTCTTTTTCTTTATCAGTATGGGTGATTGTGTGCCAACCTTTCCCTTTGATAGAAACTTCAACAATCATGTAAGACTCAATTTGAATAAGTTGGGGCTTACCCTCGATTACCATTTCTACTTTTCGTTTGACGGATGGTTCATTATCTCTGATAACAGCCATATTTCCATCACTTAGCTTTACTAATGTATCTCTTTTTAACTGTTTTGTGTAATG